>CAZSIX010000051.1:0-24095 GCA_964607145.1 uncultured Planctomycetota bacterium
CCGACGCCCGCCACGGCGGCGGCACGGCGATCACCACCCCGACGGCCACCAGGACGAGGGCGGCGACGGGGACCGCGAGCCGCGTCCGGTTGCGGCGCACCGCGGCCGCGCACGGCACGCAGTACGCGTCCCCGCCGACGGGGACCTCCGCCTCGGCGGCGCCGCAGCGCGGGCAGCCGCGGCCGCCGCCCTCGGGGGGACGGGTCATCGCCGGCCCGGAGGCTCCGCGTCCGCGGGTTCGTCGATCCGCGTGGACCACCGCCCCTCCGCGGTCCGGCGGACCTCCATGCCGAGCCCCAGCGTCGGGCCGCGGGCGCGCCGGCGCGTCCCGGGGTTCATGTACGTGGCCACGGGGGCGACGGTGTCCCCCGCCCGCTGGGGGGAACCGGTGACGCGGGCCCGGAACCAGATGGGGCGGTCGGGGTCGGGGACCAGGTGGAGGCGCACCACGATGGATTCGGCGGCGACGAACTCGAACACGGGCCGGACCCGGATCTCCCCCGTGACGGGGTCCTTCGGGATCTCGTTCTGCGGTGCGAAGGAGGCGCGCGGCACGAGGCCCGACTGGCGCGTCCCGCCCACGGTGCTCCGCAGCGTGACCACGTGCAGGGAGCCCTCCCGCGCGTCCGTCCGCACGACGTACTTGCCGCCCTCGTTGGCCGCCGCCAGCGCCACCATCCGCGCCATGAAGGGCTCGTAGGAGCAGTCGATCTCGATGGTCTCGCCGAGGAGGAACCCCTCCCCGTCGAAGAAGGCGTCCACCGGTGCGACGTTCTGGACGGGGACCTTCACGATGCTGGACGGATCGGGGCGCTCGAGCCCGATGAACGAGGGGTCCCCGCCGTCCTCCGTCGCCGGGCCGGTGGCCCCCGTGGTCGCCGCCGGCTCCGGGGGGGTCGGGGCGCCCCCCCGCTCGCTGCTCCAGCCGGAACGGGCGCGCCCGGCGGCATCCGCGGACGCGTCGAACGAGCCGCCCCCGGACACGGTCTCGGAGACGCACCCGGTCACCGCGAGGGCGGCCACCGCCGCCGTCGCCAGCGCGCGCCCCGCGACGGCCGTCATGGAGCCCGGCCCCCCTCGGTGAGGCCCATCCGCTCCCTGGCCAGGGTCAGCGTCTCCCGGGCCATGGACCGCGCCCGCGCCGCCCCGTCGGCGAGGGTGGCCCGCAAGGCCCCCTCGTCCGCGCGGAGCGCGGCGTACCGCTCCCGGATGGGAGTGAGGGCCCCCACGATGGCCTCCGCCAGTTCCCCCTTGCACTCGCGGCACCCCAGCGCCGCGCTGCGGCAGTCCCGCTCGATGGCCGCCACGCGCTCCGCCGGCGTGAAGAACCCGTGCAGCGAGAACACGTTGCAGATCTCCGGGCGGCCCGGGTCGTTGCGGCGCAGCCGCGCGGGGTCGGTGAACGCCTTCCCCACGCGCTCCCGGATGGACGCCGGTTCCTCGACCAGGGAGACGGCGTTCCCGCGGGACTTGGACATCTTGGCGTTCCCGTCCAGCCCCTTGACGCGGCGGGCGCCCCCCTCGGGGACGATGCCCTCGGGCTCGGGAAAGGTCTCCCCGAAGCGGCCGTTGAACCGCCGGACGATCTCGCGGGCCAGTTCCAGGTGCTGCACCTGGTCCTCCCCCACGGGGACGACCTGCGCGCGGTAGGCGAGGATGTCCGCGGCCATGAGCACGGGGTAGAAGAGCAGCCCCGCGTTCACGTCCTTCACGTTCTGCTCCGACTTGTCCTTGAACTGCGTCATGCGCTCCAGCGCGCCGAGCCCCGTCTGGCAGGCCAGCAGCCAGGTCAGTTCCGTGTGCTCCGGCACCGCCGACTGGACGAAGAGCGTGCATCGCGCCGGGTCGACGCCGCAGGCCATGAGGACCGCCGCCAGGTTCAGGACGCGGGGGGGCATCTCCGCGGGATCGTGGGCGACCGTCAGGGCGTGCAGGTCGACGATGCAGAAGATGCACTCGTGCCGGGACTGGAGATCGACCCAGTTCCGGATGGCCCCCAGCAGGTTGCCGATGTGCGCGTCCTGCGTGGGCTGGATGCCGCTGAAGAGCCGTGCCATGGAGTCCTCCCGGGCGAGGGGCCATCGTATCGGTCCCCCCGGCCCGCGGGCGCGGGATCCTACGGGATCGCCGACTTCGCCCCGCGGGGCTCCGTGGAGGCCAGGTCCGAGAGCAGGTCCCCGCCGTGGTTGCCGACCCCCACGCCGAGGAACACCACCTGCCGGAGGCTGTTCCAGCGCCGGAACGTCGTGGCCACGCGTCGGGGGTCCGTCTCCGCGCCGTAGGTCGGCAGCGCGCTGCCCACGTAGACCACCGTGTCGGCGCCCTCCGTCCGCGCCTCCTCCGACAGCGGGTCCGTGGACGGCGCCGCCATCGCCTGGCGCAGGCACCCGAGGAGGTCCTGCCGCCCGCGTCCGCTCAGCGTCCGGAGGCGCGAGACGGCGCGCGACACGTTCTCCGGCGTGGCCGGCTCCAGCCGGCGGAAGAGCGCGTTCACCGACTCGGCTCCGAACACGACGTCGAAGTGCGCGTCCCGCGGGAGCCCCTCCAGCGCCAGCCGGAGCGTGGCCGCCGCGTGATCGAGGCGGGAGCGGACCGCCTTCCACTGCTCCAGCGCGTCCCCGCCCGCCTCCACGACCTCGCGTGGCGTGATCTCCGCCGCGTCGTATCCCGGCTCGTCCCGCATGCCCTCGGAGACGTCGAGCACGAAGACCACGCGCTTCGACCAGGAGACGAGGCCGGCCATGCGGACCGTGGGACGCGGCGCCTCGGGGGGAGGCGCGTCGAAGCGGAACTCCTCCTCCCCGGGCAGGGTGCGCCACCAGTCGGCCCACCGCTCGGCGACGGGGGCGAGGGACTGGCCGGACACGCGCCGCAGCGCGAACCACGCGTCGCCGAAGAGACGGCCCTCCTCGCGGAGCAGCGCGTGGAGCAGGGGAAGGCCCCCGGAGACGTCCCCCTTCCCCAGTCCCGTGAGGGCCGCCGAGCGGACCCGGGGATCGGGGTCCCGGGCCGCCTCCTCCAGCGCCTTGCGGAGGGCCGCGGTGCGGTCCTTCCGCGCGCCCAGCCCCGCCACCGCCACGGTCCTCTCCCTCGGGTCCTTCGATGCGGTGGCCACGACGAGCGGGGCGACGGCGTCCCCGTGGGGGAGCAGCCCCGCCCCCTCCAGGAGGAGGAGGCGCCTCTCCCCCCGCGCGCCGTCCAGGGCCTCGAGCAGTTCCTTCGCGGCGGCGTCCGATCGGAAGGACCGCAGCGCGTCCAGCGCCGCCTCCTGGACCAGCGCGTGGGCGTCCGGCCGGAGGCCCAGGGCGACGAGGACCCGGACCGCCGCCGCGCCGTCGTGATCGCGGAGCGCATAGAGGGCGTCGGCGAGCGCGCCCGGGTCCTTCTCCCCGCGGGCCGCCGCCACGGCGCGCGCGGCGGCCTCCAGCGCGTCGTCCCCGGCGAGGGCGGGCGCCGCCGGGATCGCCAGGCCGACCAGCAGCGCCAGGACGGGGAGGATCCGCGCGGACACGCTCATGGGGCCATCGTATCCGACCGCCGCCGGGGCGGGATTGCGCCGGGAGCGCGGACCGGAGGATCCGTATGATCCTCCGGATCCCGTGCCCCCCTCCCCCTCCCTCCGACTGGCCGGCCTCGCCGCCCTCGTAGCCGCCGCGGGCTGCGCGTTCGGCGCCGGCCGCGAGCCCGTGCACGCGCTGCCGGCGGCGGAGCGCGAGCAGCCCGTGCCGGAGGGGCCCTGGACGTGGGACGTGCTCTGGCCCTTCGGGCACGGCGAGGCGCGGGCCGGCGAGCGCACCTCCGGCGTCCGCCCGCTCTTCCGGAACGTCACCACGGACCGGGCGCAGCGGCTGGAGGTGCTGTACCCGCTCTACCGCGACACCCGGGAGGAGGAGGCCCGTTCCCTCGTCCTGTTCCCCTTCCTGTGGCACGACGCGCTCGGCTCGGGGGAGGGGCGGGACACGGACACGGCGGTGGCTCCCCTCCTCTGGTGGGGATCCGAGCCCGGGCAGGGGGGGTACTTCCTCCTCTTCCCCCTCGGCGGGACCGTGAAGCAGAAGTTCCTCCTCGACGAGGGGACCTTCGTCCTGTTCCCCGCGTACCTGCGCACGCGGAACGGGGACTACCGGGGAACGCACCTCCTCTGGCCGCTGATCCATTCCGGCGAGGGGGGCGGCCGGAGCGCCTTCCGGGTCCTGCCCTTCTGGTCCCGATCGGATCAGCACGGCGCGTACCGGCGCCGCGCCCTCCTGTGGCCCTTCGTCCACTGGGGCGACGAGGGCCTCTCCGATCCCGACCCCCGGAGCCGCTGGCTGGTGTGGCCGCTGGTGGGCCACGAGGCGTCGGCGTCGGGGGCCTCCGGCGCGTGGACCGTGCTCTGGCCCTTCTTCCAGTGGGCGGACGGTCCGCGCGCCACGGCGCGGGACCTCCCCTTCCCGTTCTTCCGCACGCGGGAAGTGCGCGGCGAGGGTGGATCCGTCGAATCGAGCCTCCTCTGGTTCTGGCCGTTCTGGGGTCGGTCCCGCGGGCCCGAGGGGAGCAGCCGGTTCCTGCTCTGGCCGGTCCACATGGCCTTCGACGACGTGCGCGGCGCGCGCCGCACCGCATCGACCTACGTGAACCCGTTCTGGCTCCGCGTCGAGCGCGGCCCCGTGGACGGCCCGCCGGAGGAGATCGCGTGGCGGTTCTGGCCGCTGGTCTCGGGCACGGAGCGCGCGGACGGGAGCCTCGAGTGGTCGGCGCTGGCGCCGCTGCCCTTCGTGCGCTGGCCGGAGCTGGAGGCGAACTGGGGCGTGTTCTGGGAACTCCTGCGGCGGCGCCGGGCCGCGGACGGCTCCACCGCGACGGACGCCCTGTTCTCGCTCGTGCGCCACCGCGCGGGCCCCGCGGGCTGGCGCTTCCGGATCCCCGGGCTGTTCGCCGTCGGCGGGTCCCCGGCGGGGTCCGTGTCGTGGCGCGCGGTGGAGGGGCTCGTCGGCGTGGACGCGGACCGGTCGGGAAGTTCGACGCTCCGGCTGCTCTGGTTCCTCAGGATCCCCTTCCCGGGCGGGGGGACGCCATGAGGCGACTGGTGGAGGCGGCGGGACGGCAGACCCTCGACATGGTGCTCGGGGCGGGGCACGCCCTCGACCTGCTCTGGCGGGTCGTCCGGCGGGCCGTCAACCCGCAGCAGCCGGCGCGGGAACTGGGGCGCCTCCTGGAACAGATGTACCGGCAGGGGATCCAGGCCATCCCCGTGGTGATGCTCGTGGCGGTGTTCACGGGCATGATCCTCTCGTTCCAGACGGGCATCGAACTGCGCGACTTCGGCGGCCAGGACACCGTCGGCCGCGTGGTCGCCGCCTCCCTCTTCCGCGAGATGGGCCCCTTCATCACGGGGATCATCCTGACGGCCACCGCCGGCGCCGCGTGCGCCGCCGAACTGGGCACCATGCGCGTCAGCGAGGAACTCGACGCCCTCGACATGATGGCCATCGACCCGGTGCGGTTCCTCGTGGTGCCGCGCGTCCTCTCCCTCGGCCTCATGTGCTTCGCCCTCAGCATCCTGACCAACGTCTGCGGCACGCTGGGAGGAGCGCTGGTGGCGCGCACCACGCTGGGCGTCTCCTACGGCGTCTACTTCCGCGGGGCGCAGGAGACCCTGGGCGGTGAGTTCGTCCTCTGGGTCCTGCCGCTGGACGTCTACTCGGGGCTCGCCAAGGCCTTCGTGTTCGGCATCCTCATCGGCACCGTGGGATGCGCGCACGGGTTGCGGGCCACGGGGGGCGCGCTGGGCGTCGGGCGGGCGGTGCGCAACGCCGTGGTGTCCTCCATCGTGCTCATCCTGATCCTCGGCTACTACCTGACGCGGGCGTTCTACGGGGGCATCTGATGGAGCCCGGCCCCGCGGAGAACGGACCCCGCGTCGTGCTGCGCCTCGAGGGCGTGTGCAAGGCCTTCGGCGCGAAGAAGGTCCTCCAGGGCCTCGACCTGGAGGTGCGCAAGGGGGAGATCCTCGTCATCCTGGGACGGTCCGGCGGAGGCAAGAGCCTCACGCTGAAGACCCTCTGCGGTCTCGTGCGGCCCGACGCCGGGCGGGTCACCGTCTTCCGGCAGGACCTGCTGTCGCTGGACGAGCGGGACCTGCGCAGGCTGCGGCGCCGCATCGGCTACCTGTTCCAGTCGGGGGCGCTGCTGAACTGGATGACCGCCGCCGAGAACGTCGCGCTCCCGCTGGTGGAGAACCGGCTCTGCCCCGCCGGCGAGGTCCCGGAGCGGGTGCGCGCGGCGCTGGCCGTGGTGGATCTGGCGGATGCCGCCGATCTCATGCCCGACGAACTCTCCGGCGGGATGCGCAAGCGCGTCGCCCTCGCCCGCGCCCTCGCCCAGGAGCCCTCCGCGCTGCTCTACGACGAGCCCACCACCGGGCTCGATCCCATCACAACGGCCACCATCGATCGGCTCATCGTCGCCACGCGGGATCGCCTCGGCCTCACCACGGTGGTGATCTCCCATGACCTGGACTCCACCTGGCGCATCGCGGATCGCGTGGCGATGCTCCACGGGGGGACGATCATCGTCTGCGCCCCGCCGGCGGAGGTGCGTGCCTCCGGGGACCCGCGGGTGCGCCGCTTCCTCGACGCGCTGCCGGAGGGAACACCATGAGGAACCACGGTCGCGAGTTCGTCGTCGGGATCGTCTTCTTCGCCCTGCTCGTCATCCTCGGGTTCATCACGGTGACGCTGGCCGGGGTCCGCGTGGGCAGTTCGGCGCGCGAGACGTTCCGGTTCACCGCCGTGGAGGGCCTCGCACCGGGGGCGGAGGTGTGGATCAACGGCGTCCCCTCGGGAACCGTGACCTCCATCGAGGTGCAGCCCGACGCCTCCGTGGCGGTCGCCGCCGACCTGCGCACGGATCTCGGCTCCCTGGACCTCCGCGAGGACGCCGTCGTGACGGTCCGATCCAAGTCCGCCCTGGGGGGCTCCGTCGTCGCCATCGAGACGGGGCGGGCGGCGGCGCCGGGATCCCTGCCGGCGCTGCGGGATCGGGTGTGGGCGGCGCGCCCCGATCCCCTGGGAGCGGTGGGGGACACGGTGTCCGCGGTGGGACCGAAACTGGAGGCCGTTCTCGACTCGGCGAAGAAGGTCCTCGACGACATGGGGGCGCGCTCCGCCACGGTGATGGCGAACATCGACGCGTTCACGGCGGATCTCCGCACGCTCACCGCGGAACTCCGCGAGGGCAAGGGCACCATGGGCCGCCTCCTCCGCGAGGACGGGCTGTACGTGCGCCTCGACGGCACGCTCGCACGCGTGGACCGGATTCTCGACGGCGTGGAGAAGGGGGACGGCGTCCTGGGCCGGCTGCTGCACGACCGCACCATGGCGGACAATCTCGGCGCCACGCTGGCGGACCTCCGCTCCGTGGCCGACCGGCTGGAGCGGGGCGAGGGCAGCGCGGGCCGGTTCTTCCGGGACGAGACGCTCCACGCGGACTTCTCCGCCGTGGCGAAGGACCTGCGGGAGATCACGGGCCACGTGAAGGAGGGTCGGGGGCTCCTGGGCCGCCTGCTCTACGACGAGAAACTCGGCAACGACGCCGCGGACGCGCTGCGGGACCTCCACACCATCGTGGCCGACGTGCGGGCGGGCAAGGGCACGCTGGGGAAGGTCCTGGCGGACGACGCCCTCTACGACGATCTGCGCGGCGCCCTGCGCTCCATCCGCCGGGGCGCCGAGGAGGCCCGCGAGAACGCGCCCATCCTCACGTTCACCGGCTTCCTGTTCAACACGTTCTGACGGGCCCCTCGGAGAGGATGCGCCTCACCCACTTGCCGAAGTAGTCGGCCTCCAGGTTCACGCGGCTGCCGGTCCGGAGGGATCCGAGGGTCGTGACGGCGAGCGTGTGGGGCACGAGCGCCACGCTGAACGACTCGCGGTCCACGGCCACCACGGTGAGCGCAACGCCGTCCACGGCGACGGAGCCCTTCTCGATGAGGTTCGCCGCCACGTCGGCGGGACAGCCGACGGTGAGCAGCGTCGCGCCGGGCGACTCCCGGAGCGACCGGACGGTGCCGACGCCGTCCACGTGCCCCTGCACGAAGTGGCCCCCCATCCGGTCCCCGACCCGCAGCGCCGGCTCCAGGTTCACCGGCGTACCGCTCGCCGCGGCTCCCAGCGTCGTGCGCTCCAGCGTCTCCCGGACGAGGTCGAACGTGCCCACGCCGTCGGCGGGTTCCTCCGCCAGCGTGAGGCAGGTCCCGGCCACGGCGATGGAGTCCCCCGCCCGGGCCCCGGCGGCGACGGTCCGCAGGCGGACGCGGAGCCGGCGGCCCTCCCCCGCACGGGAGGCCTCCTTCACGATCCCCACGGCCAGGACGATTCCGGTGAACACGCGGGGATTGTAGCGGCCGCCGTCCCCCCCCGGACGCGGGGCGCGGACGCGGGTCGATTCCGGCGGCGCTTTCCGGCGCCGTCCTTAGTCTCCCCGGGATGCGCGTGGACATCGTGACCATCTTCCCGGAGGCGGTCCGCCCGTTCCTGGAGGAGAGCATGCTCGGGATCGCGCGGGACCGGGGGGCCCTGGACCTGCTCCTCCACGACCCCCGCGACGCCACCACGGATCGCCATCGCACCGTGGACGACCGCCCCTACGGCGGGGGTCCCGGCATGGTCATGAAGCCGGAGCCCCTGGTGCTGACGGTAGAGGGGATCCTGCGCGACCGCGGGCCCGGCCGCGTGGTGGTCCTCACCCCGGCGGGCCGCACCTTCCGGCAGTCCGTGGCCCGGGAGTACGCCGCGCTGGACCACCTGATCCTCGTCTGCGGCCGCTACGAGGGCATCGACCAGCGGGTCGTGGAGGTCCTCGCCGCGGAGGAACTCTCCCTCGGGGACTTCGTCCTGAGCGGCGGCGAGGCGGCGGCCCTGGCGGTGGTGGAGGCGGTGGTGCGGCTCCTTCCCGGGGTCCTCGGGGACGAGACCTCCGTCGTGGAGGAGTCCTTCGAGGGGGGGCTGCTGGAGTACCCCCAGTACACCAGGCCCCCGGAGTTCCGCGGCCTGCCCGTGCCCGGGGTGCTACTCTCCGGGGATCACAGACGGATCCGGGAATGGCGACGCGCCCGGGCCGAGGACAGGACCCGGGACCGCCGCGGCGACGAGGCCGGCGGGGCCGGGGCCGGCGGTGACGCACCCGGTCCGCCCGCGGGCGGACCCGGAGAGAGCAAGGAGGACGGACCATGAGGCGGCTGATGGACGTGGACGCGGAGTTCCTGCGGAAGGACCTCCCCCCCTTCAATGTCGGCGACACCGTGGACGTGGGCGTGCGCATCCGCGAAGTCACCGAGAAGTCGGGGAAGTCCGGCGGCATCGAGGAGAAGGAGCGCGTGCAGGTGTTCAACGGCACGGTCATCGGGCGCCAGGGCGCCGGCCACCGCGAGACGTTCACGGTGCGCCGCATCGTCGCCGGCGAGGGAGTCGAGCGGACCTTCCCCCTCCACTCCCCCCGCATCGCCCACGTCGAGGTGAAGCGCCTCGGCCGGGTGCGGCGCGCGAAGCTCTACTACCTGCGCGATCGGGTCGGAAAGGCCACCAAGGTCGAGGAGCGCTTCGGCGTCCTCCCCGGTCGCGGCGGCGCCCCGGACGCCGAGGTGTAGTGTCCCCGCCTCCCTCCTCTCCGCTCGGCGCCGCGGGAGAGGAGGCCGCCGCGGCGGCGCTCCGCCGCGCGGGCTGGACGCTCCTCGATCGCAACGTCCGCGTCGGCCGCGGGGAGATCGACCTGATCATGGAGCGGGGCGGCGTCCTCGGCTTCGTGGAGGTCAAGACCCGCAGCGGCCGCGGGGGCGGCACCCCGGAGGAGGGCGTGGACGGGCGGAAGAGGCGGCGCTTCGCCACCGCCGTCGAGGCGTTCCTCGCGCGGAAGGGCCTCGCCGCGGCGCCGCGCGTCCTCCTCGTCGCCGCCGTGGACGCCGACGGGGACGGCCACCCGCGCGCGGTGCGCGTCGTTCCCATGGAGGACTGACGGCCCATGATCGACATCGCCGCCTACCTCTCCCCCGGGAGGGTGCTGCCGGCGCTCCGCGCGCGGGATCGCGCCGCCTGCCTCGACGAGATGGCGGCGGTCCTGGCCGCCACGCCGGAGGTCGCGGACGCGGAGGCGCTCCGGCGGGCCCTCCACGCGCGGGAGGCGGTGATGTCCACGGGCATCGGCCTCGGCATCGCCGTGCCGCACGCGAAGATCGCCTCCGTCCACGACTTCGTCCTCGTCCTCGGGCGCTCCCGCGCGGGCATCGAGTTCCAGGCCCTCGACGGGAAGCCGGTCCACCTCGTCGTCCTCATCGCGGGGCCGGAGAACCGGCAGTCCCGCTACCTCCAGATCCTCGCGTCCGTCACCCTCCGCCTGAAGCGGGAGGAGACGCGCGCCGCGCTCCTCGCGGCGGAGGACGGCGACGCCATGCTCCGGGCGCTGGCGGGGGCGGGGCCGGGGTAGACTCGCGCCATGACCTCCAGGGCGCGCTCCGCCGGTCTCCCCGTGGCCCTGGCGGTCCTTGCATGCCTGCTTCCGGGCCTCCCTGCCCGCGCCGGCGAGGCGCCCGAGTCCCTCACCGGGGTGGACCTCCGGGCCGAGCACCGGGCGCGACGGGCGGCGCTGGCCGCCGTCCTCGGCGCGGAGGGGGTCGCCGTCGTGCCCGCCGCCTCCGGCGCAGGGGCGGGGCTCTACGCCCCCCGCCAGGAGGAGGACTACCTCTGGCTGACGGGAGTGGACGAGCCCGGCGGGCTGCTCCTGCTCCGGGGCCCACGGCGGCCGCGGGACACCCACGAGGAGATCCTCCTGCTGCCCCCGCGGAACGTGCGCGCCGAGGGCTGGATCGGGCCCCGCCTGTTCCCCGGCGAGGAGGCGGTGGCGGCCACGGGGATCGAGGGCACCGGCGACGTCGGCGGCGCCGACGAGGCGCTGCGCCGCCTCCTCCGACGCGGGGCCCCGGTCCACTTCCCCGCGGGGGCCAGCGGGCTCGCCGCGCGGGAACGGCTCACGGCGGTGATCGAGGCCGCCGGGGCGAAGGTCCGGGACCTGGGGGCGCTCACGGGCCCGCTCCGCCTCGTCAAGTCCGCGGAGGAGGTGGCGCGCATCCGGCGCGCGGCGGAGGCGACGGCCGCGGGATTCGTCGCCGCCATGACCGTCACCCGGGCCGGGGCGGCGGAGTACGAGGTACAGGCGGCCCTGGAGGAGCGCTGCCGCGCCGCCGGCTGCCGGCGGCAGGCCTACGACTCCATCGTCGCGTCCGGTCCCAACGCGTGCATCCTCCACTACGGCCGCAACCGGAGGATCCTCGAGGACGGGGACCTCGTGCTCATGGACGCCGGCGGCGAGTTCCTCGGCTACGCCTGCGACGTCACCCGCACGTGGCCCGTGGGGGACCGCTTCACGGAGGAGCAGGCCCGGGTCTACGACGCCGTGCTCCGGGCCCAGGAGGCGGGCATCGCGGCGGCGAAGCCGGGGGCCACGTTCAAGGAGATCACCGCCGCCTGCCGCAAGGTCCTCGACGACGCGGGGCTGGGCGCCGCCTGGCGGCACGGCCCCTGCCACTGGGTGGGGCTCAACGTCCACGACCCCCCCGGCGGCGACGCCCCCCTCGCGCCCGGCGTCGTCTTCGTCATCGAGCCCGGCGCCTACCTCCCGGAGAAGGGCTTCGGCGTCCGCATCGAGGACACCTTCGCCATGAAGGCCGACGGGACGCTGGAGGTCCTCTCCGCGGCGGCCCCCAAGGCGCGGGCGGAGATCGAGGCCCTGCGGGCGGCGGCGCTGGCGGGGACGACGGCGGTCCCGAAGTAGGCGGCGCCCGCGGGCGGGCGGGCCGGCCGCGCGCTCCCACCCCGGGGCCCGCTCACGGTTCCCCCACCACGCCCCGCCGCTGGCAGGCGCGGTGCGCGGCCCTCCGGATCGCCTGCGGATCCACGCGGTCCAGCGCCCGGGCGAGGTTCTCCCCGGGCGCGACGTCCGCGGGGAGGCCCTCCTCCAGGAGCGCCTCCAGCAGGTCCGCCATGGCCCCGTGGTAGCCCCGCGCGTGGGGCGAGGAGCCGCGGCGCGCGGGGAGGAACGAGACCAGCGTGGAGAGCGCCGCCCGGGGCTCCACGGCGGTGGCCAGGGCGGTCAGTTCCGCGTCCCCCTCCAGCAGCGCCGCCACCCCGTCCCCGGAGAGCCCCCCGCGCAGCAGGAGCCCCAGGCCGGCCAGCGGGTGGGACAGCACGGGCAGGAAGCGGTGGGCCTGCGCCGCGTGGGCCAGTTCATGGACCCGCGCCGCGTCCAGGAAGTCCTCCACCGCGCGGGCCCGATCCCGCCAGGGGACGTGCCGTGCGGCCATCCGCTCCGGGAGGAGGCCCGGCCACCGCAGATCCGTGGCGGCCTCGTCCCCGGAGAACACCGGCTCCACCGCGAGGAGGCGGCGGCGCGCCCCGTCGTCGCGGGCGATGCGGGTGGCCGCGCCCGCCCAGCGGCCCACCCCTTCCAGATCCACGAACACCAGGTCCCCGGCGGTGAAGCCGCCGAGGACCATGCCGCCGGACTCCCGGAAGGACGGCACGAGGAGGCCCTCCCCCACCACGACCGTGGCCGGGAACCGCCGGCCCAGGAGGACGTACTCCCGCTCCGGCGCGCGGGCCACCACGCGCAGCAGCCGCGCCTCCACGGGGCCGCCGAGGGCCCGCCCCACCACCAGCGCGAGGCCGTGCCCCCGGAACCAGTCGCCGCAGGTGCCGGTGGCGCGGACCGTGTCCGCCATCTCGCCGAGGAGTCCGTAGGAGCGCCGGGCGACGCCGTCGGAGAGGTCCACGCCCAGCGCCTCCAGGGAGAGCGCGCGCAGCGCCGCCAGGGCCGCGTCCACCCCCTCCCCGTGGCTCCCTCCGGCGTACGAGAAGTAGGTCTCCCGCCAGGAGTCGCGGAAGCGGCGGAGGAACCGGAGGACGGCGGCCGTCTCCCGGACGTCCTCCCCGGCAGCCCCGTCCCCCGGCGCCAGCGCGGCGCGGCGGGTGGCCGCCACCGCCGCCTCGCGGAGCCAGCCCACGGACCGCGCCGCGGCGACGAGCGCCCCGAGGGCGTCGGGGTCGCCCGGGCGCGCCACCGCCGCCTCCGCCGCCATGGCGACCCGCGCCCGCGGCAGGTCCATGGCCCCGGCGGCCATCCCGGCGAGGGCGGCGGGGGTCTCCGCCGCGTCCAGGGCCACGGCCTCCGTGTACCGCCCCCCCTCGAAGAGCGCGAGCCGCAGATCCTCCAGGGCGGCGGTCCGGTCACCGCCGTCCTCCAGCGCTGCGCGGAGGTCGGGGAGGGCCGCCGCCCACTCCCCCGCCCGGAGGAGGGCGGCGCCGCGCAGGTGGCGTGCCGGTCCCGTGGCGTCCTCGCCCTCTCCCGCCGCCCGGTCCACCGACTCGATGGCCGCGCGCAGTTCCTGCGGGGAGGGGTCCTCCTCGAGGGCGCGGCGCCAGGACCGGGCCAGGGAGCGGTCCCCCGGCGCCAGCGCGAAGGCCGCCGCCAGGGCCGCCCGCGCCTCCGGGACGCCGCCGGGGACCTCCGCGAGCCGCGCCGCCAGCGCCTCCAGGGAGGCCGGTCGCGCGGGGTCCCGGGCGGCGGCCTCGCGAAGGAGAAGCAGCGTGGAGTCCGGCTCCTCCCGCTCCCGCGCCAGGGCGGCGCCCACGAGAGCCGGCCACGGGTGACCCGGGGCCGAGGACTCCGCCTCCTTCAGTTGCGCCGCGGCGCCCTTCAGACGGCCCGAGCGGAGGAGGACCTGGCAGAGGGCGAGGCGGGCCCACAGGAGGGAGGGATCGGCGGCCACGGCCCGGCGGAGGAGCGCCTCCGCCCGGTCCCCGTCCTCCTCCACGCGCGCCAGGAGGTAGAGGGCGAGGGCGTCCCCGGGGTGCGCCGCGGCGGCCCGCGCCGCCTCCTCCCGGACCCCCCGATCCTCCCCCAGCGCGAGCCGCGCCGCCTGCAGCGCCCGCTGCGCCTCCGCGGCCCGGGGGGCGGCCTCCACGGCCGCGCGAGCCGCCGCCAGGGCCTCGTCGATGCGCTCCTGCTGGAGCAGCACCTCCGACCTGCGGGCCAGCCGGAGCACCTCCGCCGGGGGTTCCTCGTAGGGGGTGCCCGGCGGGAGGCCGGCGCACGCCGCGACCGTCGCCGCCGCGACGACGAGGAACCCCACGCGCCATGGACTGCCCATCATGGCGGGGCATCCTACGGCGGCGCACCGGGATCGGCGCGCCGACGACGTCGGCGCGCTGGGGCGGCCTCCGCGCCGGCTAGTACCGCCGCATGACGCCGCGCACGATGCCCCGGACCTCGACGGCCCGGGTGCGGATGGGCCGGAGGCGGGAGTTCCGCGGTTCCAGGCGGAAGCCGCCGGGCTCGCGGTAGAAGCGCTTGAGGGTCGCCTCTTCCCCGGCCTCGCCCTCGAGGATGGCGACCACCGTGTCGCCGTCCCGCGCGTCCGCCCGGCGCTCCACGAGCACGAGGTCGCCGTCCTCGATGTGGTCCTCGATCATCGAGTCCCCCCGTACGCGCAGGAGGTAGTAGTCCCCCTGCGTGGGGAAGAAGTCCTCCGCGGAGAACGGCTCCGGCGCCTCGATGGCCTCGATGGGACTGCCCGCGGCGATGGTGCCCAGGAGGGGGAGGCCGCGGGGGGGCAGGAACTCGGGGTCGAGGATCTCCAGCGCCCGCGCCTCCCGGGGCCGGCGGGAGATGGCCCCCCGCCGCTCCAGCGCCTGGAGGTGCTGGAACGCGGTCACCCGGCTGATGCCGAAGTGCTCGCCGATCTCTTCCAGCGTGGGGGAGACGCCGTGGCGGGACTGGTAGTCCGCCACGAACACGAGGAGATCCCGCTGCTTGCGCGTGTAGGCCATGGTCACCACCTTTATCGGTCGCGCCGGGACGGGCCCGGCGCGGTGGGGATCCCGTGGAGCCGTCCGGCGGCGGAGGGCCCGGCGGCACCGGGGAGGTGCGTCGGGGGGTCGGGCCGGAACGGGCCCCGCCGCCGGCGGCTCACAGGACAATGGCGAGCCCGAGCACCGCGATGAGGCCCGCGGCGATCACCGCCTCTTCCCGGAACAGGCGCCAGAGACTCTCGCCCCCGGAGAACGCCTCGCTGGTCATGACCGGCCCTCCTCGTGGACGTCGACACGGGAGAGCATACCCTAACGGAAGGCGAAAGGCACGAACTTTTCGCTGATTGTTAGGGTGCGGCCGGCCTGCCCGCGGCGGGAGGGGCGCTGCGCCCGCCTCCTACTTCCGCCGCATCCCCACCCAGCGCACGCCCAGGTCCACCTCCTGGCGGAGGCGCTCCGAGAGTTGCCCGACGTGGTGCTGGACGTGGCGCAGGTTGACCATCTGGTGCTCCAGTTTCCCCATGGGGTACCAGGGGAACCCGCACTGCGCCGCCGGGAGGTCGAGGGCGTCCACGGCGGCGTCGATGCCGGCGATGCAGTGATCGCACGCGGCCAGGACCTCGGCCTGGGTGTAGCGCTCCGGCAGGAACGGAAGGGGGCTGCCCGGGCGCGGCTCCCCGCCGATTCCGTCGGGGTTCTGGGTCTCGCGCCGGTGGCCCTCCCAGAAGTCGTCGAACGTCTCGTCCCCGCCGCCGTAGTAGCGCGCGAAGAAGAGGGCGTGGTACGCGATCTGCCAGGTGCGGTTCCTGAACCGCGGGTCGTCCCAGAGGGCGTCGGGGCAGCGCTCGACGGCGTCCCGCAGCATCGCCAGTGCCGCGTGGAACTGGCTCTTGAGCATCCACCGGAGTTCCACCTCCGCCGGCACTCGCCCGGGGTCGGCGCCCGCCGCCCCGCCGCCGGCCCTCGCGTCCACGGCCCGGCGCACCAGGTAGAGCAGGTGCTCCGGCCCCACGGGCTCCACGAGGTAGTTCCACGCGCCGTGCCGGATGCCGTCGATGGCCTCCGCGGCCCGCTCCCGCCCCGCGATGAGGACCACCGGCGTCCCCGGCCGCGCCGCCCGCGCCTCGCGGACGAAGGCGGCCCCCATGCCCTCGGACTCGGGGAGCGTGGCGAACGCCACCAGGTGGTCCCCGTCGCGGAGCCGCTGCAGCGCCGCCGCCGTGTCCGCCACCGCCTCCACCGCCACGTTCCGCGCGCGCAGCCCGTCGGCCAGCGCCCCCCGCTGGTCGGCGTCGCCCGCGAACAGCAGCACCCGTCCCCCGCCCGCCCCATCGCCGCCCGGACCCTTCATCGCCGCGCACCTCCCGTGGACCCGCGCATGGTACCCCCCGCCGGCGGCGCCCCGAACCGCGCCCCGGCCGGCCCCCTCGCGCGGCCGCGACGCCGCCGCCGCGATCCGCTCCGCGCACGGAGGCGGCGTGCCACCAAGCCACGTGCGCCGCGGGCGACCGCGAATCCCGACTGCCCGATCGGCCCGGCGCCTCCCGGTCCGGAAGTCCCGCTGCACGCGGGGCGATCCTCACCCCGAGACAGCCGCCCGTCGCCTACCTGCGCTCTACGGCAAGTGTCCGATGCCCTACCCCGCCGTACGCGATCATCGGACCCGCACGCGAAAGACGTCCGTGCCCTGAAAATTGCGATCGCGCCGATTCCAGTTCGTCGCCGCCGACGCGAATACACACCACTCACCGTCAGGCGAGAGTGGGCTCCCCCCAAGGAAGCTGTGACCATTGCCTTTCAGGCCGTTCTCGTCGACGGACAGAACTCGTGTCTCGCCCGAGTCCAAGGTCAAGACAAACACATCTTGCATGCCGTTGTCATCTCCCGGAACGAGCCCGTCGGCGCTGCTGCTGTAGACAACCTCATTGCCGTCAGCGGAAACGCACACGTACCCGCAGGGTATCGGCTCGCTGTGTGGCCCCAAGAGCACTCGCGCTTCCCCTGCTGCCACCTCGTAAACATACGCATGCGGAACCAACGACTCCTGCCCCGACACCAACTCATCGTGCGTGTACGAGAACGCGACGCACGAACCCCCGTCGTCGATCGTCGGATTGTACGGCGACCCACCACCGCCCTCCACGCCCAAGACCACTGGGATTCGCCTGGTCTCTCTGGTCGTAGCATCCCACACGAAGACGTCGGGAAGACCGTTGTCGTCGCCCTCGACGATGTTGCTCGCCGCGGAGACGTATGTCACGAAACGGCCGTTCGCCGAAATGCTCGCGCAGTCGCTCCAACCGTCGGGCCTGCCACCATCAAGCGATCGCGAGATGAGGTCCAACACCCCCGACCCGATGTCCGCGAGATACACCTGTGCGTAGTCCTCCGGGCCGTCCGCCACAACCAAGTTGGTGGACAAGGACTGAAATGCGACACGCCGACCGTCGCTGGAGATGCACCTCTGTTCTCCCAGCCCCGCCCCGCGATTGCTGTCCACGCCCGACTCCGACTCCGAAATCCTCCAAGTGAGTCTGGACTTCTGGTCATGACAGAACACGTCGTCCACGCCATTCTCGTCTCCGTCCACAAGGTTGGACGCGCGCGATGCAAACACAACGACTCGGCCGTCGCCAGACATCCCCCCAAATCTGGCGCGATCATCGCTCGGTCGTCCACGAAGTCCAACGGATACCCGCCTCGTGCGACGCCGCCAGACGTCGCGCACGTAGACCTGCTGGTGCGGGAACGTGTCTCCCCGCCTCACCCGCGTCGACGCCGAGCTGAACGCTACGTACCGGCCGTCACTACTCACGCCCTCCGCCCACGCAAAGTCCCTGTCCTGTGGCTCCAGCCACGGCCGCCGGCTCACCCGTAGGTTGGTAATCCGCAAGAACTCGACATCCCGAGCCGTAGGCGAGGCCGCGATAACACCACCACCCATTGCCATCGCCCCGAGGACTGCCAGGATCCAGCCAGCTGCTAGCGAGGCCCCCGCCGCGTCATTATTGAGTCGCGAAGTCGACGAATCGCTGCAGAAGTTCAATCTCGCAAGGCGAGAGCACGGCACGACACCGGTGCCCCCAATCCCCGCTTTCCAAGACTCACTGCACCTCATAGGCACCCACATCGGCGGCCTGTACGCCACCTGTGCTCGGATCCTTAGCGACTCGGCGACACTGCCCGTCGATGTCCAACGGCCACGGAAGAAAAGGCGACGACCCTCGACGATTCGTGGCGCAATGCGCGATATCGGGGGCAGGACTCTGCGGGAGGCAGACCGCCGTGAATGCTTGGAGGGTGGGCATGCCGCGGTCGCGACAGGGGGAGTCCGAATTGAGGACATAACGCAGCCCGTTTCGGGCGCTTGTATTGAGCTGTGGATCACTCGTAACAACTCCGTCGAGCGACTGAACCAGTGGGATGCAGCAGTATCTGAAGTCGCGAACTGCCCCACCCTCCAAGAAAACGTGCTCGATGAGACGGACTGAATCCGGACTGCCGAGAAGCACGCTGTTCCAGAACACGATGGTGCTGTTCAAGACCAAACCTCCGCCGTTCATATACACGCCGCCGCCCGCCCGCACTGCCTGATTCTCGACGATCGTACAAAACACCGCGCCGATCGACGACTGCAGACCCGCAATCGCTCCCCCGTCTCCGATCTGCGCCACGTTGTTCTGGAACACGCAATTCCAGATGTGCGCCACTGTCCGGCTGACAAACACCCCGCCACCACGTCCTGCCCGATTCCCCGCGATGAAACAGTGTGACACAGCGGTGCCGCCGCTCCCGCCCGTTATCGGCCCGCGCGCGGCCGACTCGATGTACACGCCGCCACCCACGCCAACCGCACCCGCGACATTGTCCCGTATCGTGCAGGATGCGATTGTCGCGCTAGGGACTTGAATTGGCCTCTCCAAGTAGTTCGGAGCCATTGCAGCGGGATTGAGCGCGCGGTACCACACGCCGCCCCCGTCGTGACTCGTGATGTTGTGCGCAATCACTGAATTGGCAATGCGCACCACACCCTCAAACAGCCACAGCCCCCCCCCCCCGGCGCCAGCGAAGTTGGAGGTCACTTCGGCGTCGGCGAGAATACTACCAGGAGAGTCCACGCATGCGACGCCGCCCCCCGCTTCGCCCGCAACGTTACCGGAGATGGTCGTCCTCTCGATCAGGGCGCGACCACCTTCTCCCGCCCAGATGCCGCCTCCCGACCTCTCAGCCAGATTTCCGCGGACTTCGCAGTCCTGCACTCGCGGCCTGACGCCCAGCTCGGGATACGTGCAGGGGTCGCCCCCCTCCTGAGATCCGAAGACGCGGTCGGCGAATGGTGTAAGGTCATCGTCGTCCGCCAGTGCGGGATCTTTGCCTGACCGCGTCAATCTGGCCCAACCTGAGTACGCAATCGCGCCGCCGTTGCGTCCCGAACGGTTTCCTGCGAACAGACACCCCCGGATTACCGGAACACTATTGCCACGACAGGAGACAGCCCCCCCGGATTCGCTTGCGCGGCAATCGAGAAACGCGCATGCGTCAATGAGAGGGCTCCCCTTCAGAGATGTTGGGGCGCCCTTGCACAGGATTGCGCCGCCTTCGCCATGGTTGCCGTTTCTAATGGTGATCCCCACAAGCGCCGCCGTCTCCGGTGTCTCCGCCCCGTCGAATACAAACGCCCGCGTGCCATTCCCGCCACCGAGGTCCATGATCACACGGTCTCGGCCATTCAAACTGCGGATCGTGAGCCTGCGGCCGCCGAATTTGAGATTGCGATCCCTCGCACTGGAATATGTACCGTCATGCACAAGAATCACATCGCCATTGGCGCTCGCGTCAATAGCATCCCCAAGACTTGGGTACACTGGCAGACTGACTCCATCTGGGAGGCGCCACCTTCGCCAAAACCCAGGGACAACGAGTCGGTAGGCGCCATCGATCGGTGGCAGGGCCGGAATCGCAACATCGTCTGCGACGACGGGCCGCCCGATCGTCGAGCCGGAGCTGCCACCACCTCCGACCTCGCCCGGCGCTGGCCTAGCGCCAGGAGCAGGGCTCCTTCTGGCCGAAGTGGATGGGGGGGAATAGGCGTCGCCACGTCCGAAAACACGTGAGCGTGAGAGACGGTCGAATCCATGTGTATGTCCGAGGCCTGTTTCCGCCTCACCGCGGAAACGGTAGCGATTCCCCCGCGTTGCTCCGGAGCGCACCGAGCGCGAGGCTGATTTGACTCGAGACTCTCGCCCAGCATTGATCCTGGATTGTGATCCTGCGACGACGCGGCGCGCGGATTGCGTCGTGGCAGCGCGCACAGGCGGCCCGCCGCCGCACCCACATCCTGAGGAGTCGCACCGATTCGCCACTGACCCTGCTGCACAGATCGTCCGCGGCGGCGGGCTGGTCATGATGTCGCCTCCACCTGGTGCTGGCTTCCCCCAGACCGCCGTAGAATGAGGGGTCCCGACGGGGCCTGGGGAAGCGGCACTCCGAGTTTCCCAAGATGAAGCCAATCTGAAGGGGTCTCCCAGAGTGGGGCGCTGCCGCGTGGCGCGCCGAAAGGATGTACTCGGATGCGCAGTGGATTCTGCGTCACTCGCCCACTCTTCCGACGCACTTCGAACCGCTCGCGGTTGTCAGACGCGATCATGCCTGAACGCGCGCGCGGCCGCCGAAGGTACGGTAGCGTCGCTCGGCGGCTTTGGTCGGTCTCGGTGGGGAGCCAGTCCCGTGCGATCTCATCAGGGCTCATCTGGTCTCCGACCGACGGGCTGGGAGCCTGAGGAGCGCTTGGCCATTTCGGGTCCCTCATGAGTGCGTTTCTAATCATGCGAACGCGGTGATGTCGATTCCGTAGAGGCGCGCGATGCTCCCCAACTCAGGCAATAGCAGCGCGTAATATCCGCGCACGGTCGCTCCCTCTACGGCCGTGGCAAGCTGGACTGGAACATCATCAGAGACGAGTCCGTAGTCGGATGGGTCTCCCCCTTGGTGCAGGACTCGGATGCCTGTGGGCCCAGTCAACTTGACTGCGTACGCAGACGTGAGCACCCCCCCAGTTGGCGCTCCGGTGACGTCCTCCGTAACCAGCATGTTCTGCGAAAGATAGACTGGTACGCCACCGAGGTGCAGCACCGACACGCCGAGTGCCTCGTCCATGTGGAAGGTCGGCCCGCCCGCCGCATCGAGCAGTGCGAGAATCTGTCGCCTCGTGCGAGGGTGGACGACGAGGGCATCCGCACCAGCGCCGGTAGTACCGTCGCTCGCGCACACCATCGAAAGGACCCTATGGTAGTCGTCCAATACTGGCGCCGTCCCTGCTCCTCCCACCGGCACGATTGCTTGCGCGGCGTCGGTCAGCACTCGAATCCCTGACAACTGACTCGCAGTCCCGTCGCCGACGATGACCTGGGATGCTAGTTGCCTGATGAGGGAGACTCGCTTCATCTGTACGAGGACGCGCTGGGCCTCGGGCGACGAGTCTCGGTCTGCAGTGTCGATTTCAGCCGTTCCGCCGATACGCTGGAACGTGAATGAGGCCGTGGCGCTCGAGGACGCGCTTCCGGACGGGGCCCCTCCTGGGGCGTAGCTTGTTGTGGCTCCGAGCGTGGCGCGATTGATGTTGAGCGTGGGACCGTAGGAGTCCACGGCCTCAAACGGGATCTTCCGAATGAACTGGTCGCAATACCCACCGGGGAAGAACCCCGGGTACGTCTTGCATCTAGTGAGGTTGCCAACCGTGGTTGAATTCGGGATTGCCACGGGCTATCCCCCCCTCTCGGTCGCCAGGAGATACCCCAGCAGCCCTTTGTTCCGCTCACCGCTCATGGACCCTCGCCTCCTTCGTGCTCATGTTGGACACGCGAGCAGTTGGCAGCGTAACCGCAACCTTGATGTTCGTCAAGCGGAGATCCCACTGGGGGTGCATGACCGTTCTTGTCGCCCTCGCCAGTCGATGGATCCGGAGGCGGGGGCTTCGTCCTCAGGGGAGGGCGGGGGCCCCGCGGGGCCCCGGGGGACACAGGGATGCTGCGACGACTGACGGAAGCGGAGCGGAAGGCGAAGGAGGAGGAGTTCCTGGATCTGGCGCGGACGCAGTTCCGCCGGATGTTCGACCCGGAGCGCCAGCCGGGCCTGCGGACCTTCAAGGAGAGGGAGGACTGCGCCTGCGAGGGTGGGGACGCGCTGTCGCAGGCGCTGATGGAGTTGCACCTGCGCGAGGACGAGCTGGCGCGGCCGGTGGCGGTGTACGCCTGCGGGAAGTGCGGTCGTCCGACCCTGGAGAAGGAGGGGGACGGGGAGCCCCCGGAGCGGTCGGTGGTGGCGCGGCGCGGAGCGGTCTCCTTCGCCCGGCCCGAGCGCACCTGCGGGGTGTGCCGGCGGGCGCTTTTCCCCCCTCGACGCTGAGCTGCGTCTGGGGGCGGAGGGCTACAGCCCCGCCGTGCTCCAGAAGATCGAGTACGCCGGCGCCAACGCGCCGAGTTTCCGGCAGGCCGCCGAGGCGCTGAGGCTCCTGGCCGAGGTCCCCATCTCCGCCAAGCACACCCAGCGCGTCACGGAGCGGCTGGGGGCGGAGCGGCAGAGGGAGCGGGACCGCGAGGTCGAGCAGTTCCGCCACCTGAAGT
This sequence comes from uncultured Planctomycetota bacterium, assembly GCA_964607145.1. Classification (GTDB taxonomy): domain Bacteria; phylum Planctomycetota; class JAJSAM01; order JAJSAM01; family JAKLKS01; genus CAZSIX01. The sequence continues at coordinate 22,463 of CAZSIX010000051.1, forward strand.
CCCGGCCCCGGCACAAGGAGCCTCCCCGGGTCGTCGCCATCCACGTGGACGCGGGCAAGGCGCAGATGCGGGAGGACGATGGCGCCCCGGGAGTGCGCCAGGCGCGCTGGGCGGACACCAAGGTCGCGTGTCTCAACTCCTACACCGCCGCCGCCTCCGACCGGGATCCCTGCCCCGAGCCGCCGGCGGCCTTCCTCGACCCCCCGGCGGTCGCCCGCCTCGTGGCGGAGGTCGACCGCGTGCGAGGCCTGCCCGCGCCCCCCGCCGCGGAGCCCCTGGGCCCGCCGGCTCCTGCTGCCCTCCCGCAGGAGCACTCTCCCGAGCGGCCGCGCGTCCTCGTCCGCACCGCCGTCGCCACCCTGGAGGACTCCGAGCGCTTCGGCTATCTCGTGGCCGCCGAGGCGCTGCGCCGCGGCTTATACGACGCCCCGGTCCGGGCGATCCTCGGCGACGGCGGCAACTGGATCGGCCCCCTGGGAGACACGCACTTCCCCGGGTGGCTCCAGGTGCTGGACTTCGTCCACCTCCTCGGCCACCTCTACGGCGCCGCGCGGGCCGCCTTCGCCGGTTCCCCGCGTCGCGCCTGGACGCTCTACGAGAAACTCCTGCGCGCCGCCTGGGCCGGAGAGGTCGAAGAGGTCCTCGCCACCGTCAAGCACCACCAGAGGCGCCTGGGCCCCGCACCTCTCGACGCGCCCAGGGATGACCCCCGCTCCGCACTCGCCCGTGTGCTCGCCTGCGTCCGCGCCAACGCCGGCCGCATGGACTACCCCCTCTACCGCCGCCAGGGACTGCCCGTGTCCTCCGCGGCCGTCGAGTCCCTCATCAAGCAGTTCAACCACCGGGTCAAGGGCACGGAGAAGTTCTGGACGAAAACGAGGCTCGAGGCCCTCCTCCAGAGCCGAGCCGCCTACCTCTCGCAGGATGACCGCGCCACCTCCTTCTTCGACCGCCGGCCCCCGGGCCGCGCCGCACGCGCCGGCCCCCTTCCCCAGGCCGCGTGACCGTCACGGGTCACCCGGCGGACGGAGACCGCAGGAACGGTCATGCACCCTCCCTCTGGAGTTCGACGGATCCAGCGATGAAGCCGGGGAGGGAGCCAAGGGGGCCCCTCGGCCGATGGAGGGGGTGGCCCCGCCGCACCTTCCCGGGAGGAGCCTCGTGCCTGCCGCCAATCCGTCGATCGGTCAGTTGCGCAGCCGTCTGGAGCCGTTGCCGTGGTGGCTGAGCCTGGGGGTGAGGCCGCCGCAGCGCGACCTGTTCCGGGCCGTTTTCCTAGGGCTGCTGCGATGTCTGGGGCCCGACGCTTCCGACGTCGCCCGCGCCCTTGGCCCGTAGTTCGGGCCACCACTGAACACACGCGAGGGACGCGCCCTACGCCCTTTCAACAGTCCGACGGTGGCCATCGAGGAGGTGAAGTCGGCGCAGCGGCGGCTCGGCAGCGGGGCTCTGCCGCCGAAGGGCCGGGTGTACGTCTACGGCGACCTCTCCGACCTGCCCAAGCCGTCCGCCACGGAGAGGGAATGCCTCGACGTCGTTCGTGACGGGAAGGTCCTCAGCCAGACGGAGGTCCTCCTCCGTGGCATCCGGGAGGCGTTCCAGGCGACCGGCTCCCGCGGGGTCTTCGTCGCAG
>CAZSIX010000052.1:0-23600 GCA_964607145.1 uncultured Planctomycetota bacterium
CCGCGCCGCCGCCGCGGAGGCCACCGCCGCCGCCGTCGCCGCGACGGCGCGCGCCGAGGCGCTGGCGCGGGACCTGGAGGGGTTGCGGCGCGAGGTGGCCGGACTCTCCACGGTGGCGGCTTCCCTCGGTCGGGCCGTCGAGCGGCTGGGCATCGATCTGGAGGAGGTGGCGGAAGCGCTCCGCATGGAGCGCGAGGCGCGCGAAGCGGCGTCGGGCGCCCCGGCGCGGGAGGGCCCGCCCGCCGCGGGACCGCTCACCGTGGCCGAGGAGGAGGCCTGCCTCGCGCGGATGGCGGACCTCAATCCGGGGACGCGCCTCTCGGCGCTGGTGCGGCTGCGGCGCGGTTCCGGAGCCGCCGCCCGCGAGGCGGCGGTGAAGGGCCTCGGCGACGATCGTCCCGAGGTGAGAGGGGAGGCGGCCCGCCTCTGCGCCCGGCTGGACATCCGCGAGGCGCTCCCCGGCCTCGTCGACGCGCTGGACGCCCCCAGCCCCTACGTGCGCGAGGCCGCCCTGGAGGCGCTCCGCGCCATGGAGGGCGTCGACCTCGAGTTCGACCCCCTCGCCTCCGAGGAGGAGCGGGCGGCGGCGGTGGGCCGCTGGAGGAAGCGCATCGAGGGGCGGTAGGCGCGGTGGTGCCGGGGAACGGGAGAGACTAGTCCTCCCGCCACGAGATGACCGTCGGGAGCGCCCCGCCGAGGCGGACCACGGCGGCGATGCGGCGGCGCGCCCGGGTCGAGTCGGACCCGCCTCCGGGGTCGGTGCCGACGGAGACGATCTCCCGCAGCGCCGGTTCGCCGGCCACGGGGCGCACCGCCACGGCCGCCGTGGCCCGCGCCACCGCAATCCCGCCGCCCGTCCAGGACGGGTCCCCCGCCAGGGCGACCCGCGCCTTCTCCACGCCCCCCTGCGCCGCGTAGAGCGCCGCCGTGTCCGCTTTGGCGCGCGGGCGATCGCGGAGCAGCGCGTGGAAGGTCCCGCGGGCGGAGACGGCCATGGTCACCGCGAGAAGGACGAAGAGGACGAGGACCGTCACGATGAACCCTCCCTCCTCGCGGCGCGTCCCCTGCGTGGTCATCGGGGCCCCCCGGAGGCGCGGCGGGCGACGATGGAGGTGACGGGAGCGGGGGCCCGGCCACCGGGCACGCGATCGCGGAAGGCGAGGGTCGCCCGCAGCCACCCCTCCGCCTCGGCGACCGCGAACGCCGCCACGTTCCGGGCGAGGACCACCGGGACCCCGTCCGCCGTGCGCCGGACCTCGGCGCCCGCGAGGGACCAGGTCCGGACCCCGCGCGCCGTCTCGATGCGCACGACGCCGGCGGCGTCCGTGGCCACCGCGGTCGACTCGCGGAGGTCCCGCTCGAGGATCCCCAGGGTGCGCCGCATGGCGAGGTCGTCGGCGGACGCCGCCTCCAGGAGGTCCGTGGTCCGCCGCGCGTGGAACACGGTGGTCGTGATCACCCCGCCGAGGAAGGCGAGGATGCCCACCACGATCATCAGTTCGAGGAGGGTGTAGCCCCGCTCCGCGCGGCTCATCGTCCCCCTCCGGCGGCAACGAGGGTGGTCAGGCGGTACTGGCGCTCGACTCCGCCGGCGCCGGACCACCGCACGCGCACCTCCACGGACAGCAGCCCCGGTTCCGCCGCGATCACCTCCTCGTCGACGCGAACGCCGGGCAGCGCGACGGCGGCGGAAGGATCCGGGTCCACCCTCCGGCCCCCGGGCACCGCGGCCGCACGCCCCGAGAGCAGCGCCTCGAGGCGCGCCGCCGCCACGCGGCCGGCCGCCGTCTCCTCGCGGGACTCCGCCACGGCGTGGAATCCGCGGCTGCCGGCGGCGTAGAGCGACCCCAGCAGCACGAGCAGGACGGACAGGCCGATGACGACCTCCGCGTAGGACCAGCCCCCCTCGCCGGCGCGGTCGGATCGGGACGGCGTCACGGGATCAGCGCTCCCTGGAGCCCGGTGATGGCGCTGAAGACGCCGAATGCGAACAGTGCGACGAGCGCGCCCCCGACCAGCGAGGTGATCGGGTACAGGGACTTCGCGAAGTCGTCCGCCAGCCGGTGGCGGCGCCACTGGCACTCCGCCGCCAGCGCCTCGAGCGCCCGGGCGAGCCCCTCCGCGTTGCCGGCCGCGGCGGCGGCGGCGGCACGCGTCCGGACGAAGAGCGGCAGGCGGAGTTCCAGCAGCGCGCGATCCGCCGGCGCTCCCGCCCGGACGGCGTCCGCGGCCCGTTCGGCGGAGTGGAGGACGAGGGTGTGGTGGCTCGCGGCGCCGGCCTGGAGGAGCGCCTCCTCCAGGGGGAGGCCGGCGCGCACGGCGTAGGCCAGCGGACGGCACACCCGCTCCCCGGCGCGGAGCAGGAGCCAGGGGCCGAACACGGGGACGCGGAGCGCCAGCGGGTCGAGCGCCCAGCGGAACCGGCGCCGCACCGCGGGGAACGCGAACGGCAGCAGGAACAGCGTCGACAGAAGGCCCGCGGGGAGCACGATCTCTCCCAGGACGAAGGCGAGTTCGACGGCCACGCGGGTCGCCATGGGGAGCGACAGGGGACTCCCCGACTCGTCCGTGACCTGACTGAAGATCGCGCCGTACTGGGGCATGACCGCCGACCCGATGAACAGGAAGATCCAGAAGAGCGCGATGGGGTAGAGCGCCGCGAGACCGATCTGCAGCCGCCGGCTCCTCTCGCCGAGGCTCTCCTCGAGGCACGCTTCGAGGGTCTCCGGAAGGCCTCCCGTCCGCTCCGCCACCCGCACGGCCTCCACCACGTGGGGGGACGCGTAGCGCACCCCGGCCCGGGCCAGCCCCTCGCTCAGCGGCAGTCCCTCGTCCAGGGCGCCGAGGATGGTGAACACCGCCCGCCGCGGCGGTCCCGACAGGTCGTCCGCCAGGGCGAGGAGGGCATGGCCCGTGGAGATCCCCCTGCGGGCCCCCAGGGCGAGCACCCGGAGGAGGTAGCGCCGGAACTCCATCTCGTAGGGCGCGGCGATGAACCGCTCCATGGCGCCCACGGCGAGCAGGGCGCCGAGCGCGAACAGGGAGAGGGCCAGTGCGATCTCGGTGCGCTGCGACTCCTTGCGCGGGTCCAGGAACGCCGCCAGGACGAAGAAGACCCACCCGAGCCCCAGCAGCACGCGCAGGGTGTTGAAGCAGATCCGGTAACGGGCGTTCACGGGCGGCTCACATGAGGGCCGATTGCAGTCGGAAGATGGGATAGAAGATGGCGAGGACGACGGTCCCCACGAACAGGCCCAGGACGAGTTCCATGAGGGGGCCGAGGATGGTCGTGTAGGTGTCCATCTCCCGCGTCACGCGGTCGCGGCAGATGCCGGCGATCTCGTCCAGGGCCCGCTCCGAGTACCCCTGCTTCTCCGCCGTCCCCAGCATCCAGACCATGGAGGGGGGCAGCAGTCCCGACTCGCGGGCGGCGTCGGTGAGGCTCGATCCCTCCCGGGCCCCGCGGGCCATGGCGGTGGCCGCGTTGCGGACGAGGGGGCCGTCCGCCGCCGCCGCCACGAGGTCCAGCGCCCGGTCCAGCGGGAGGCCCCGGCGGAGGAGGGCCGCCAGCGTGGCCGCCATGGTCGCCAGGGCGGCGTTCACGCGCAGGGGTCCCAGCAGCGGCAGCCGCATCCAGATCCCCACGGGGGCCCGCATCCCCTCCACGGGATCGCGGAGATACGAGATCGCCAGCACGACGGCCGCGACGATGCCGAGCGTCAGGGGAATCATGGCCGGGAGCGCGAAGACGAGGCGCGTGATCCCGGGGAGTGCCAGGACGTTGCCGGATCTGTCGGTGATCTGCGCGAAGATCGCGGCGAAGGGGGGGATGACGAACACGTAGAGGAACCAGAAGACTCCCGCGCCGAAGACGGCCACGAGGAGGGGGTACGCGAGGATCCGGCGGATGCGCGCCGTGGCCTCCGCCTTGACGCTGGCGATGCGGGCGATCTCCTCCAGCGTGCCGGGGAGATCGCCGGCGGCGGCGCCCGCCTCCACCAGCGCCCCGTAGAGGGCGGGGAAGTCGTCCCCCCGCTTCCGGTAGGCCTCGGCGAGCGGCGTGCCCGCTTCCACGTCCGCCGCCATGGCGGCGGCGGCCTCCCGCAGGCGCCCCCTCCGCAGGTCCCCCTCCATGATCCGGAAGGCGCGGCCGAGGGGGACCTCGGCGCGGCAGAGGTCCGCCAGCGTCCTGTGGAACAGCGCCAGCTGGTAGGCGTCGGTCACGCGCGGGCTCCTTCGTCGTGCGATGGCTGCTCCGGTTCCGTCCCCAGCACGCGGGCCACCTCCTCCTCCGTCGTCTCGCGGCGCGTGACGAGAGCGCGGGCCTCCTCCCGCAGCGACCGGAACCCGGACGCGGCGGCGACCTCCCGCAGGGCGATCTCGTCGCCGCGGGCGAGGATCGCGGAGCGGAGCGGCGCCGACATGGGCAGCCACTCCGCCAGCAGCCGCCGCCCGCCGCCGGCGCGACGGAGGAGGCGCTGGCCGAGGACGCCGCGCACCGCCGTGGTGAGGACGAAGGGTTCCACTCCCATGTCCAGCAGGCGCGCGAACACGCCCGGCGCCGTCCCGGCGTGCACGGTGGAGAGGACGAGGTGCCCCGTGAGGCCCGCCTCCAGGGCGATCCCGGCCGTCTCGCGATCGCGGATCTCGCCCACGAGGAGAACCTCCGGGTCCTGCCGCAGCGCGGAACGCAGGGCCCGGGCGAAGGTCAGCCCCGCGGCGACGTTGACCTGCGCCTGCGCGACGCCGGGGATGCGACGCTCCACGGGGTCCTCGATGGCGACGATGCTCGGGGGCGCGGGCCGCTCCAGCAGGTGGCGGAGGCAGGCGTGCAGCGTCGTCGTCTTGCCGCTCCCGCTGGGCCCCGTCAGGAAGAGCGTGCCCGACGGCTGGGCCAGGGCCGCTGTCACCTCGTCGAGGACCCGCGGGTCGAGCCCGAGCCGACCCAGCGCCGGTCCTCCCTCCCCGCGCGCGTCCAGTCGCAGGGCGGCCCGCTCTCCCCCGAGCACGGGGAAGACCGCCACCCGTACCTCGCCCCCCGTGACCGACCGGTCCGCCGGGATGCGTCCCTCCTGCGGGAGGTCGGTGCGGTAGACGAGGAGGTCGGCCAGGGACTTCAACCGGCCGATGAACGTGGGCCCGAGAGCGGCCGGCAGGTCGTCGAGGGGGCGGAGGACGCCGTCCACGCGGGCCCGCACGCGGAGCCGGTCCTCTTCCGGGTCCACGTGGACATCGCTGGCGCCCAGTTCCAGGGCCCGCCGGAGCAGCCGATCCACGGCCTCGGGGGCGGACGCCTGCGGAGCCGGGGCCGCGGGCTCCGCGGCGCGACGGGCGGGATGCACGGGGGACATGCTACTCGCCCATCTCCCGCAGCATCTGCTCCGCCATGGCGCGGAGATCCGCCGCCTCGGGCACGTCGAGCGTGATCTCGAGGACGGTCCGGCACTTCTCCCGCGCCTGCTCGGTGTTGCCCGTGCGGCGGAGCGTCATCGCGCTGCCGAGATGGCGCTCCGCGAGGCCCACCTCGGCGCGGCCCGAGGTCGTGCGCGACATCGCCGGCCGATCGAGGAGTTCCAGGCGCGCCGCCTCCCGCGCCTTCTGCACCAGCGCGAACGCCAGCGGCGGCAGCACCACCGCCATCGCCGCGGCTCCCAGCGCCGGGATCGCCACGCCGGGGTTCCGCTGGACCCACTTGTGCATGCGGGTCGCCAGGCCCGCCGGACGCGCGCGGATGGGTTCCATCTCGCGTACGCGGCGGAGATCCTCCGCGAACTCGAGCGCCGTCGGATAGCGCCGCTCCCGGTCCTTCTCCATGGACTTGTCGATGACGACCTTGAGGTCCGGGGGGATGGCCGGGTTGAGCTTGCGGAGGTTCTCCGGATCCGACACGAGGATGCGCTGGTACAGCGAGTCCCGCGACGACGCGGTGAACGGCAATCGCAGGGTGAGCGCCTCGTAGAGCGCGACCCCCATGGAGTAGATGTCGGTGCGCCGATCCAGGCGGATGCGCTGGGCCGCGATCTGCTCCGGGCTCATGTAGGCCGGCGTGCCCATGAGGGCCCCGGTCTGCGTGATGGAGGCGCCGGTGCCGTCCTCGTCCCGCGCGAGGCCGAAGTCGAGGATGACGGGCTCTCCCTCGCGGGTCACCATGATGTTCCCGGGCTTGATGTCCCGGTGGATGAGGCCGGCCTCGTGGGCGCAGTGGAGGGCGCGGCACGCCTTCTCCACGAGGTGGACCAGGCGGACGATCTCCTCCCGCGTCCCGGCCCCCGTGGACACCTTCCCGTCGGGGGATGCCTTCGGGAGCGGAGCCGGTGGCGGGGCGCCCGGCGCCGCCGGGAGGCTGGTGGGTCGGACGGGACCGCGCACATCCATCCCCGCCGCCCCCCGGGCCGCCTGGATCCACTGCTCCAGCGTGTCCCCGTGCACGAAGCGCATGGCGATGAAGGGGATGCCGTCCCCCTCGCCGGCCTCGAACACGGAGCAGATGCCGGGGTGGTCGAGGCGCGCGGCGATGGCGGCCTCGCGCTGGAACCGCGTGTGCAGATCGCGGGAGGACGCGTACACCGGGGCCAGCACCTTGAGAGCGACGGACCGGTGGAGCCGGGAGTCCTCCGCGAGGTAGACCACCCCCATGCCGCCGCGGCCGACCTCGCGAACGAGGGTGTAGGGACCGATGCGCTCCAGGCCGGCCCGGTGCGGGGGCGCGACGGGGGACGCATCGGGGACCGCGGGCGCGTCGCCGCGCACGGTGAGCATGTCCGGCGACGACGGCGGCCGCGGCGAATCGAGCGTCGCCTCGGGGCGGGCGAGACGCTCGTACTCCTCGTCCACGACGTCGCCGAATCCGGGGAAGAGCTTCCGGTACGCGGTGACGGGCCGCAACCGCCCCTCGCGCTGGTCCGACCGCACCAGGCGCTCGATGGCGGCGCGGATCTCCTCGCGATCCGCCCCCCCGGGGTCCATGCCGGCGAATCCTAGTGTGCCCGTCCCGTCCGGCGCAAGGCCGGCCGGGCCTCCCTCCGCGATCCGCCGACGGGGCTGCTAGGATGCCGCGCGCGCACCGGCGGGGCGGCCGGTTGCGAAGGGAGGGCGTCGGTGAAGATCCACGAGTACCAGGCGAAGCAGGTGCTGGCGCGCTACGGCGTGGCGGTGCCGCGCGGGGTCCCCGTCGAGTCCGTCGACGACGCGGAGAAGGCGGCCCGCGAACTGGGCACCGCGGTGGTGGCCGTGAAGGCGCAGATCCACGCCGGCGGGCGCGGCAAGGGCGGGGGCGTGAAGATCGCGAAGTCCCCGGCGGAGGCGAGGGAACTCGCCTCCCGCATCCTGGGCATGAACCTCGTCACCCACCAGACGGGACCCTCGGGGCAGAAGGTGCGTCGCCTCCTCATCGAGGAGGGCACCGACATCCGCCGCGAGATGTACGTGGGCGTCGTCCTCGACCGCGCGCTGGGGCTCCCGGTGGCCATGGCCTGCGCCGAGGGCGGCGTCGAGATCGAGGAACTGGCCCGCACCCGGCCGGAGGCCATCCTCCGCGAGCCGCTCCATCCGACGCGGGGCCTGCTCGGCTTCCGCGCCCGCCGCCTCGCGAAGGGGCTGGGACTCTCCGGCGCCGCGGCGCGCAGCGGCGTGCAGTTCCTCCAGGCCCTCTGCCGCGCCTACCTCGAGACGGACGCGTCGCTGGCGGAGATCAACCCGCTGGTGCTCACGGGCGACGGGAAGGTGCTGGCGCTGGACGCGAAGATCACGTTCGACGACAACGCGCTCTACCGCCACGCCGACATCGAGGCGCTGCGCGACCCGCACGAGGAGAATCCCGCGGAGCGGCGCGCGGCGGAGCACGAACTCTCCTACGTGGCGCTGGACGGGAACATCGGCTGCCTCGTCAACGGCGCCGGGCTCGCCATGTCCACCATGGACATCATCAAGCACCACGGAGGGGAACCGGCGAACTTCCTCGATGTGGGCGGCGGCGCGACGCTGGAGCGCGTGACGGAGGCGTTCCGCATCATCCTCGAGGACCCGAAGGTGAAGGCCATCCTCGTCAACATCTTCGGCGGGATCATGAAGTGCGACGTCATCGCCGACGGCGTCGTGGGGGCGGCGAAGGAGATCGGCCTCCGCGTCCCGCTGGTGGTGCGCCTCGAGGGCACGAACGTGGACCGGGGGCGGGAGATCCTCGCGAACTCGGGGCTCGCCGTGACGGCGGCCTCGGACATGGCCGATGCGGCGGCGAAGGTCGTCGCGGCGGCCGGGAAGGCGGGCTAGCGATGGCGGTTCTCGTCGGGAAGGACACCCGCGTCGTCGTGCAGGGGCTGACGGGCAGCGCCGGCACCTTCCACGCGCGGCAGTGCCTGGAGTACGGGACGAAGGTCGTCGCCGGCGCCGTCCCCGGCAAGGGGGGCACGCGCTGGGAGGATCGACTCCCCGTCTTCGACTCCGTCGCCGAGTCCGTGGCCGCCGAAGGCGCCAACTGCGCGCTCATCTTCGTCCCGCCGCCCTTCGCCGGGGACGCCATCGAGGAGGCCGCCGCGTCCGGCGTCTCCCTCGTCATCTGCATCACCGAGGGGATCCCCACGCTGGACATGATGCGGGCGATGGAGACGGTGCGGGCCCACGGCGTGCGCCTCGTCGGGCCCAACTGCCCCGGCGTCATCACGCCGGGCGAGGCGAAGCTGGGGATCATGCCGGGATACATCCATCGTCCCGGCCGCGTGGGCGTCGTCTCGCGGAGCGGCACGCTGACCTACGAGAGCGTCTGGCAACTCACCTCGCGGGGGATCGGGCAGTCCACCTGCATCGGTCTCGGCGGCGATCCCGTGAACGGGACGTCGTTCGTGGACGCGCTGCGGCTCTTCGAGGAGGACGACGCCACCGACGGGGTCATCCTCATCGGCGAGATCGGCGGCACCGCGGAAGAGGAGGCGGCGGAGTGGATCCGCGCCCACGGCACGAAGCCCGTGGCCGCGTTCATCGCCGGGGCCACGGCCCCTCCCGGTCGGCGCATGGGCCACGCCGGCGCGCTCATCAGCGGCGGCAAGGGCACCGCGGCGGCGAAGCAGGAGGCGCTCCGCGCCGCCGGCGCGGCGGTGGCGGTCTCCCCCGCGGACATGGGGGCCGCCATGGCCCGCGCGCTGGCGGACCGCGGCCTGCTGCCGGAGGGGGCGCGGGTCTAGCCCGGGGCGGTGGGGGCGCCGGCGAACCGGGGGTTCGGCTTCCTGGCGGGGCGATTCCTCCAGGCCACGGGGCTCGTCCTCCTCCCGCTCGGTCTCTGGTTCGGCACCGTGCACGGCCAGGGCATGACCACCGAACTCACGCTGCTGGCGGCGGGGGTGACGGCGTTCGTGCTGGGCACGATGCTGCTGCGGCCGTACCGGGAGTAGCACTACTCCGCCAGCCCCTCCACCGCCCCCACCACCGCCGCAACGGTGATGCGGTCCATGCACGCGCGGTCCACCTCGTAGTCGCAGGATCGCCGGAGGCACGGCGCGCACGGGAGGCCCTCCCACGCGGTGACGGCGGCGGTGCGGCGGCCCAGGGGACCGGTGCGGGCGGGGTCCTGCGGGCCGGCCAGCAGCACAACGGGGAGGTCCAGCGCGGCGCAGAGATGCGGGAGCAGGGTGTCCGGCGCGACGGCGAGGTGGGGAAGTCCCGTGGCGCGCCGCCGTCGCGCGAGGAGCGACACGAGGCCCACGAGCGTCCGCAGCGGCAGGTCCCCACCCAGGTCCCGGGCGACCCCCCGTTCGACGAGCGCGGCCAGGGTCGCGCGGTGGGCGGGGTGGCGGTCCCGATCGGGGCCCTCCAGGACGACGGTCCGGCCCCGCGCGTGGAGCGCCTCGGCGAGGGCGACGAGACCTCCCACGGTCCAGGCGCGCACGTCGCGGAGGCGGCCGGGGTGGAGCAGCGCCACCGGGGCCCCCTCGGGCACGCCGGCCCCCCGCAGCGCGGCGGTGGCGGCCCCCTCCTCGTCCTCCGTGGCGCGCAGGCCGTACTCCGGGGGATCCCGCGGCGCCTCGCCGCCCAGGGCGCGCAGGAGCGCCAGGTTCCGCAGCACCACGTGGGTCTCCCCCGAGGGCGGCGCGCGATGCGTCGTGAGCGACGCGTTGGACCACTCCCGCACCTCCGACCGGTCGAACCCGAGGATGGGCGCGCCCCGGGCGGCGAGGCGGGCCACGGTCCCGCTCTTGGTGTTCCCCTGGGCGTCCACGACGAGGTCGGGCATGAGGGAGCGGAGGGTGGCCACCGTCCTCCCGCGGGTCGTCAGGCCGCCACGCCGCGGCACTTCCACGGGAGCGGCGCCGCTCCCGTGCCAGGAGAGCAGCGGGGCCGCGTCCGGCTCCACGGCCCAGCGGAGGTCGGCGCGGGGGAACCGTCGCGCGAGACCCAGCGCCAGCGGCATCGCGCCCACCACGTCCCCCAGGGACGAGAGGCGGACCAGGAGGATCCGGCGCGGGTCCGCGGGGAGGGGGCGGGGCACCGGGGAAGGGGAACCGCCGCGCGCGGCGGGCCGGGAGGAATCCCCGGGGCCGCCCGTCCGGGCCGGCGTCCCCGCGGGAAACTTGGTGGCGACACAGACTGGTCTATATTGCAGACCAATCACCCGGAACCGGGGTCAGACCCCCGGGTGAGGCCGGGGTCAGACCCCCGGGTGGCACCGGGGTCAGACCCCGGGGTGAGGCCGGGGTCAGACCCCGGTCGGGAACGGCGATGGCGCGGGGTCCGACCCCGGAGGGAGGCGGCATGGCGAAGGCGGCGGTGGCGCTGGCGGCGGTGGCGCTCGCGGTGGGAGGCTACGGGGCCTGGGCGGCGATGGCGGCGCAGGAGAACGCGCGCCGCGTGGAGGCGTCGCTCAACGCGCGCCCCGAGCCGGCGGGGGATCTCCCGGAGCGGCTCCAGTCGCTGGAGAAGGAGGTCGAGACGCTCCGGGGGGCACTGGCGGAGGCGCGCAGCGCCGCCGCCGGCCTGTCGTCCCGAGTGGAGGCGGCGGAGGCCTCCCTCGCCGCCGCGGCGGCGGCGCCGGCCGCGGGGTCGCAGGCGGGCGCCGGTGCGAAGCCCCCGGTCGCGGCGAAGGGCCGGCTCGACCCGGCGCTCCGGCGGGAGTGGGAGGAACTCGTCGAGAAGACCATGGGCGACGGAAACGCCACCGCCGAGGAGCAGGAGCGGTTCTGGAAGCTCGTGAAGTCGCCGGGCTTCGCGGACAACCTCCTCGCCGAACTCGAGGCGGCGGTGGCCGCCGACCCCAAGGACATCGACGCGCGGATGGAACTCTCCGTGGGCTACGTGACGAAGCTGTTCACCGTCCCGCCGGGTCCCGAGATGGGGACCTGGGCCGCGAAGGCGGAAGGGGAGTGGACGGCCATCATCGCGCTGGACGACAAGCACTGGGACGCGCGCAACGCGCTGGCGACCTCGTACAGCCGCTACCCGGAGTTCCTGAACAAGACCGCGGACGCCATCTCCGGATTCGAGGCGGTCCGCCGCCTGCAGGAGGGGGAACTGGCGCCGGAGGCGAAGCAGGCGCAGGTCTACACGAACCTCGCGACGCTCTACCTGCGCCAGGGGAACAAGGCGAAGGCCCGGGAGGCGCTGGAGGCGGGGTCCCGCCGCCATCCCGACGACGAGACCATCCGCAAGACGCTGGGCACCCTGGGGGAGTGAACATGGAATCCGCCGCCGCCGCCGCCGACCTCCGCCACGTCCGCGAGGTGATGGAGCGCACCCGTCGCCGCGTCGATCCCCACGCGTTCCACTTCGTCCTGTGGGGCGCCATCGTGCTCGCCTGGTACCCGCTGGCGAACGTCCTGCAGTGGCAAGGACGCCACGGGGCGATGATCGCCGTGGGCGCCGGGGCCCTCCTCCTCGGGGCCGTCCTGAGCGCCGCCCTGGAGTTCCGCCTCGCCCGCCGGCCCCGCCTCGCCGGGGCGGGAGACACCCCGGTGTCGCGGCAGGTGGTGCAGATCGTCCGGCTCTCGCTGGGCGCCGCGGCGCTCCTGAGCGCCGTCGGTCCCCCGGCGGGGATCATCGACGGGCCCCTCGTGCCGACGGTCTGGGGGTTCGCGTACGCCGTCATGGCCGCCGGCGTCGGCGTGGTCTACTCGCGGGAGTACCTGTGGTGCGGGGGCGCCATCTTCCTCGCCGCCGTGGCGTCCCTCGCGTTCCCCGACTGGAACGGCATCATCCTCGGCCCCGCCATGGGACTGGGGCTCGGCGTGCCCGGGGTCATCGCGGAGCGGCGCGTGCGGAGGCTCGCGGCGGCGGAGGCCGATGGCGACCGGGACGCCTGAGTTCGACGGCGTCCTGCTCTCGCAGGTCCGCCTGGGCATCGTCGCCGCGCTCCTGGAGCGGGGGGAGGCCACGTTCCCGGAGTTGAAGGGCGTGCTCCGCCTCACGCAGGGAAACCTGGGCATGCACCTCCGCTCCCTGGAGGAGGCGGGATACGTGCGCGTGGACAAGGGGTACGCGGGCCGGCGGCCGCGCACGCTCTGCGCGCTCACCGCCCGCGGCCGCCGGGCGTTCGAGCGGCACGTGGCGCTGCTCACCACCATCCTCCGCAATGGGAGCGGCGACGGCGCGGCGCGTACATGATGGAGGGGTGAGGATCGAGCGAACCGGGAGGTCGCCGCGGCGGGCCGTGACGCTCGCCGCGGCGCTGACGCTGGCGGTGGGGGCGTCGCGCGCCGCCACCGCGGAGGAGGGGGCCCCGGGCGCGGATCCCGACGGGCCCGTCCGCCGGCTCATCGCGCGCCTCCGCGAGCCGGCGCACCGGCTCCGCGTGGACGGGAAGGACGACGACTGGGACGGCTTCCCCGTGGCCGCGGACCCGAAGGGGGACACGGCGGCGGGCGGCGCGCGGGACATCTTGGGCGTCGCGCTGGCGGTGCGGGAGACGGACGTCGTCGTGCTCCTCCGCACCGCCTCGGCCCCCGACGGCGCCGAGGGCGCGTTCGTCCTCGACGTGGACTTCCTCGGTCTTGCCGCCCGGGATGCCGAGATCCGCCTCGCGCCCGGCGGCGCGGCCCAGGTGCGCGTCCTCCCGGAGCGGGCGGCGGCCCTCGTGCGCGCCACGACCCTGGTCGAGACGAAGGTCGGCCGCGTCGTGGAGGTCCGCATCCCGCTCCTCGTCATCACCTCGTGGATGCCCGCCGGGGCGGGGGAGGGGTTCCTCCGCGGCGAGCGCCGCCCGTGGGTCCGCGTGCAGCCCCGGTCCGTGGACGCGGCGGGCGCGACCCTCGACCTCGGTCCCGCGGTGGCGGCGTACCGCCTGCGGGACGGGGACTTCCCCCTCGACGGGGCCGCCCCCGCGGAGGGGGAGCACCGCCGGCCGCTCCCGCTCCCCCTGGACGGCCGCTGGTTCGTGCGCCAGGGGGGGTTCGGCCTCTGGAGCCACGCCGATCACTGGGCCTACGACCTCGCCATCGTGGACGGGACGCTGACGTCCTCGCCGGGCACCGACGGCAGGCGCAAGGAGGACTTCCTCGCGTGGGATCGCCCCGTCCGCGCACCCGAGGGGGGCCGCATCGTGCTGGCCCACGCCGACGAGGCGGACCACGAGCCGTCGGAGCCGCGGGCCGGCCTGTCCCGCGGGACGCGGTCCAACCAGGTGGTGATCGGGTTCGCCGACGGTCTCCGCCTCTACTTCGAGCACCTGCGGGAGGGGAGCGTGCCCGTCACGAAGGGCGACAACGTCGCCGCGGGGACGCTGGTGGGGCGGGTGGGCAACTCGGGCGCGTCCGGCGCCCCCCACATCCACCTCGCGCTGCACGATCGGCCCGGCGAGTTCACGGGCCTGCCCATGACGCTGCGCGACGTGCGCGTGTCGCTGAACGCGGGGGACGACGACCCGTGGGCCCGCGAACTCCCCGCGTGGGAGGTGCGCGAGGGGCTCTTCGTCGAGCGGCTGGAGCCGTTCAAGGGGTCGGCCCCGGCGTCGCGGTAGGGGGACTACTTCCCGGCGAGCACCTCGTCGACGAAGTCGAGGACCTCCTTCCGGAGCGGCGAGTGGCCGGCCCCGGGGACCATGGTCCTCCGCACGCGGCCGTACCCGAGCCGCTTCAGTTCGCGTTCCACCGCGTCGGTCTGCGGCTCGATGCCGGGAATGTCCTTGTTGCCGAAGGTGAAGACCCGGTGGGGGTCCTTCTCGCCCGTGAGGAGGTGGACCGGCGGCCCGCCGCCGTCCCCCGCGCCGGGCGCCCCGTCGAGTCCGTGGCCGGAGAAGTTCGCGCAGGCCGGGGCGGCACCGCGGACGCGCTCCGGGTGGCGCAGCAGGAGCCAGTAGGAGAGGTTCCCTCCGCCGGAGAAGCCCGTGGTGAACACCCGGGGCTCGGCGCCGAAGCGCGCGCCCAGGTCGTCCAGGATGGCGAGCAGTCCCGGGCCGTCGAAGTCGATGCGGTTCCCGTTCCAGTTGTCGAGGAGCGCCTTCGGGTAGGCGGGGTACTTCGCCGGCTCCAGCGCGTTCGTGTTGCTGAGCGAGAGCGGCGTGACCACGATGAGCGGACGGGATCCGCGGGCGGTGGCGAATCCGGCGAACTGCCCGCGGAAGTCGCAGCCGGCCCCCTCGACGCAGACGAGGACGGGGTAGCGCTTCCCCTTCGTCCAGCCCTTCGGCAGCGACACGAGCGCCAGCAGCGGCGTCGCCGTGGAGCCGAGGACGAGGCGATCCTTCTGGCCCAGCGCCACCTCGAAGGCGTCGTACTTCCCCTTGCCCTCACCGTCCCCGTCCGCCGCCTTGATCGCCGACAGCAGGGCGCCGCCGCCCTCCAGCCGCCCGCTGTCCATCTCGTCCTCCACGGCGGCCAGCGCCTTCCGGCGGCGCGTGTCCGTGGGCTCCCAGCGGAGCGAGCCGGCGAGGAACCCCGCCGTGCGCGCGCCGTCGGTCTTCGCGTCCCGCGGCAGGGCGGCGAGGCGGTCGTAGGCCCTGGCGACGGCGGGCGCCAGGGCCTTCCGCCGCTTCTCCAGGCCCGCGGACTCGGGGTCCTCCGCGGTCACCGCCTCCAGCGCGCGCTCCGCGGCGGGGATGCCGAGGGCGAGGTGGTTGAGCCCCCGCGCCTCCTCGAGGGCGCGCAGACCCTCGCTCCGGGCCCGGAGGCCGGCGCACGTGGCCGCGTACTCCACGAGGTCGTCGGCCAGTTCCATGCACGCCTTCCGCTCCGCCTCCGACGGCTCGCCGGCGGAGGCGACCGGCGCCATGGCGGCGGTCGCCCCCAGCGCGGCGATGAGGAGCGCGGCGAGGGCGCGGCGCGGCGCGGGGGAGGGGGTCATTTCGGGAGGGACTTGTCGCGGGCCACGGCGCGCAGCGCCGTCCCCAGCGCGGCGGCGGAGATCTTCCCCTGGAGCGTCTTCACCACGGCCCCCTTCGCGTCGTGGACGACCACCGCCGGGGTCTCCTTCAGTTTCGCCTCGGCGAAGGCGGCCCCGTCGGTGTCCCGATCCCGCTTCCATGCCGCCGCCTGCGCCCCGAACCGGCGCACCAGCGGATCCTGGAGGGTCTCGTTCTGGAACGTCCGGGCCCGCTCGTCCTCCCCCTCCGACCCGGCGTACCAGTAGGTGAATCCCCCGATCCTCCCCTCGGCCATGGCGGCGCGGGCGGCGGCCTCGTCGGCGTGCCAGGCGAAGGCGCGGGTCACGCCGGGGACGAAGCGCCCCTCCTGCACGCCCAGCCACCAGAAGTAGTAGTCCATCTGCCCGCGCGGCCACTCGTGCCCGATGCCCGGCTCGATGCGGACCTCCGCCGATCGCACCTTCCCCTCGAGGAGGCCGGGCGTGGCCTCCGCCGCGGGCCGGTTGCCGTCGGTGGCGCCGGCGAGGGCCAGCACGCCCATCCCCTTCTTCGCGTGATCCGGCGGCTTGCCCCCCTTGTAGCCGGCGGCGATCCAGCAGGCGGAGGCGAAGCGCAGGTCGCCGTCGAAGGCCACCTCCGCGAGGTTCCACCCGCCGTTGGAGAACCCGGCGCCGTGGAGCCGGCCCTCCCCGATGCGCAGGCGCTTCTTCAGGTCGGCGACGATGCGGCGGACCGCGTCGAGGTCGGACTTCTCCCAGCCCTGTCCCTTCGACTTGGGGGCGAGGACGACGAACTCCTCCTTCGCCAGCGGCTCCAGCGACCGGGCCATGCCGGACTCGGTCCCGCCGAGTCCGTGGAGGATCACGACCAGCGAGCGCTCCTTCTCCGCGTCGAAGGTCTCCGGCATGACGACGGCGCAGCGCAGCCCCTCGAGAGTCTGCTCCGAGTACCCCGCGGGGAACGGCGGCTCTCCCCCGGCGGCGGGCGGCGACCCCGCCGCGGCGAGCGCGAGGGCGAGCGTCAGCGAGGCGCAGGCCGCGTTCACTCCCACCTCCCGGCAATGGCCGCGAGCGCGTCCACCTGCCGCCAGTCCCCGATGACCACGATGCGGTGGCCCGCGGCGAGGCGCGTGTCCGTGGCGGGATTGTAGTGGAAGGGCCCTCCGTCCCCCCGGCGGAGCGCGACCACGGCCAGGCCCGTGCGGCCCCGGATGTCCACCTCGCGGATGGTGCGGCCGTCGGCCTCGCTCCCGGGGAGCACTTCCACGGACTCGAACCGGATGGGGCGGTCGGCGGGCGCCGCGAGCATCTCGTCGAGGAAGGTGGCCGCCTCCGGGTGGGAGGCCGTCGCCGCGAGGCGCCGCCCGACGATGTGGTTGGGCGATACGACGCGAGCGCCCTCCCGGCGAAGGCGCTCCCAGTGCTCCTCGGCGAGCCCGCGCACGACGACGCGGAGGGACCGGTTCAGGTCCAGCGCGGTGACCGTGATCACCAGGTTCAGCTTGTCGTCGGCGAGCGTGGTGACGAGGCCGCGCGCGTCGCGGACCCCGGCCCGATCCAGCGTGGCGCCGTCGGTGGCGTCCCCCTCGATCACGGTCGCGGCGGGGAGCTCCGCGCGGGCGCGCGCGGCGATCGACGCGTCCCGCTCCACGGCCACGACGGCGCGACCGGTGGAGAGGAGTTCCCCCGCGACGGTGCGGCCCGTCGCGCCGAGTCCGCAGACGACGTACGCGACCCGCTCCGGTGCCGTCCCGCTCACGCCGCGCCCCCCTCCGCCCCGCGGCCGGGCGCCCGCGCCAGCAGCCGTCGCACCGCGTCCGCCGCGCCGTCGTCCCCGATGAAGCCCACCGTGGCGCCGACGGCGAGCGGGGTTTCGGGCAGGGGGTTGTAGACGAAGGACTTCTCCCCCGGGTTGCGGACGGCGAGCACGCGGACGCCGGTCTCCTCGAAGAAGCGGGCCGCGCCGAGGCTCAGGCCGTGCACGGGCGAGCCCTCGGGGACGGCGACTCCCCAGAACCGCACGCCGCTGCGCTCCCGTTCGTGGCCGAGGAACTCGTCCAGCATCTCCACGACGGTGGGGCGGACGGCCTCGCTGGCGATCCGCATCCCGCCCAGCCGGGGCGGGACGATCACCGTCTCGGCGCCGATGTGGCGGAGGCGGTCGACCCGCGCGGTGTCGAAGGCCTGCGCGAGGAGGCGCACGTCGGCCCGCAGTTCACGCGCCGTCACGAGGGTGACGAGGTTGTCGTTGTCGTCCTCCAGCGCGGCGATGACGGTCGTGCAGCGCGCGACCCCGGCGGTCTCGAGCGCGTCCACCTCGGTGGGGTCGGCGCGGAGGCAGGGGATCGCCGGGTAGCGGCGCCGGAGGTGGGCGAGGGCCTCCTCGTCGTCGTCCACCACGATGAGCGCGGTGCCCGAGGACTCCAGCCGCGCGGCGACGTGGAATCCCGTGGCGCCGGCGCCGCAGACCACGACGTGGTCGCGCAGGTGGCCCGCGACGCGGAGCGCGCGCCGGACCTCGCGCAGTTCGCGGTAGGCCCCCTCCGTGAAGAACGCGGTGATGGCGCCGATGACGTAGACGAACACGCCCATGCCGACGAAGCAGAGGAGCACCGTCGTGAGGGTGGTCCAGATGGAGTAGTCCGCCAGGACCCGCAGGGAGTCGGGATCCGCGGGCGGCTCCCCTCCCGGCGCGGGGACGATGCCCGCGGCGGAGTTCTCCGCGTAGATCGCCCCCGTGGCGGGGTCCTCCAGGATGCGCACGCGGTCCGTGCCCAGCAGATCCGTGAAGCCCACGGTCGTGAACGTGATCCCCGCGGCGTAGAGGCACTTCTGCACGGGCCAGAGGTCGTCGTCCAGGTCCCCGGCGCTGCGGCCCCAGCGGGCGTTCATCCCCGTGGCGAGGCCCACGGCGTAGTAGAGGAGCGCACCCATGAGGTAGGCGGCCAGGCCGATGCGGAACGCGGATCGCCCGCGCTCGACGAGTTCCGCGTACATCCCGGTGCCGGCGGCCATGGTTCCCGGCGATTGTAGGCGGGAGCCCGTCGCGCTACGGCAGGACCTCGTTCCGGTCCGGCGTGACGCCCTGCTCGTCCCGCTGCTCCCGGCGCCACGAATCCAGGTCCCCGGAGAGGGCGGAGCGGAGCGCCGCGAACAGGCGGCGGGCGGTCTCCACGCGGGGGACGAGGACGTAGTCGGCGCCGGCGCTGTAGAGCTCCTCCACGGACGCGAGGGTCACGGCGTTGACGATGATGCAGTTGTCCCGGTTGAGCGTCCGCAGCAGGCGCACCAGGCGGAGGTTCGACGTGCCCTTCAGCATGTCGTCGGGGATGGTGCAGACGACGACGCGCGCCTCCGCGACCCCCGCGTGGTGGAGCATCTCGGCGCTGGAGAAGTCGCCGTAGCGGACGCGGAAACCGCGGCGGGCGATCTCCTCGTGCAGCGCGACGTTGAAGTCCACGACGAGCACGCGGTCCCGGATCTCCGGGTGGTGGCGCTCGATCTCGTAGAGCAGCGAGGCCCCCGCGCGGTGGATGCCGAGCATCACGACCTCGGCGCCCCGCTCCTCGTCCTCATGGTGGGCGGCCGGGTCGGGGCGGCGGAACCGGAGGGCATCCAGCAGCGGCCCGAGGCGGTCGTGCCACGCATCCCCGCGGTCGAAGAGGAACGGGAGCGACAGCGCCGTGATCACGAACGCGAAGATCACCGCGCTCACGACGTCCCGATCCACGTGGCCCGCCACCATGCCGAGGTACGCGATGACGAGGCAGAACTCGGAGACCTGCGCGAGCCGCGTCGACGTGACGAACGCCGCGCGGCGATCGAGGCCGGTCCACGCGAAGAGCGGGAAGAAGATGAGGTAGCGCGCGGCGATGCAGGTGGCCGCGAGGAACACCGCCAGCACGATGGGTCCCCAGCCGTCGGGGCGGGGGATCTGCATGCCGAGCGCGACGAAGAACAGCGTGATGAAGAAGTCGTGGACCACGCCGACCTTCGACACGAGCTGTCCGCTGTAGGGGAGCGACGCGATGCTGGCGCCCGCGATGAGCGCGCCCATCTCCAGCGAGACCGAGAGCGGCAGGTCGACGCCCACGCCGTGGGCGATGTCCCCGAGGGATCTCCCCAGGAAGCCCACGGCGAAGCACCACCCCACGGCGGCCACGAGCATCGCCTCGGGCATGGGGGCGATCCAGCGGAACGCCGTGGGGAGGACCCACCGCGCCCCCGCGACGGCGAGCAGCGTCAGGATCACGATCCCGAGGAACGTCCCGCCCACGACGCCGAGGCGCGGGTCGGCGAAGTTGGGCTGCACCGCCAGCACGACCACGGCCCAGATGTCCTGGAAGATGAGGACCCCGATGGCCACGCGTCCCACGACGGTGTCCATCTGGCCGCGCTCCTGGAGCAGTTTCACGACCAGCAGCGTGGAGGACGCCGCCACCGTCAGGCCGACGTAGACCGGCACGTACGTACCGCCGACGCCCGCCCACCCGGCGGCGCCGAGCGCCCGCGTCACGCCCCAGCCGAACAGCACGCACAGGGGGAACTGGAGGAGGCCCGTCAGGATCAGCGGGCGCCCGCTGCCGGCGAGTTTCCGCAGGTCGATCTCGAGGCCGATGAGGAAGAGGAGGAGGACGAGACCGAGGCTGGCGATGGTCTGGATGTTGTGGTTGTCGGTGACGACGCCCGCGCCGTTGGGGCCGAGGAACAGTCCGGCGCCGAGCAGGGCCGCGATGGTGGGCACGCGGAGGCGGGCGCAGAGGACGGTGAGGACGGCGGCCACGAGGAGGCAGAGGCCGATGTCCCGGACCAGGGGGTCGAGTTCGCCGCCGGCGGCCAGCAACGGAAGGGGAAGGCGTTCCACGGGAATCTCCAGGCGGGACTGCGCGGGGCGACGGCGGCGCATCCTGCGCGGGGGGCGGAGGGCGGGCAAGGAACACCGCCCCCGCCCTTGCGTCCCCGGTCCGGGAGGAGTAGCGTGGCGCGGGCCGGTGGGATGGGGGCCGGCGGGAGGGACCCATGGGGAGGCGTCTCGGACTCGCGCTCGTCGTGCTGGCCGCCGCCGCCGGGGGCGTCGCCGTCGCCCTCCTCCGCTCCGCGCAGGAGGCGGTGGATCGCGTCGTCGTCCCGGTGGATGTCGCCGCCCCGGATCTCTATCCGCCGGACACGCTGCTCTTCGCAGCCGTGCACGGCATCGACGAGGCGCACGCCGCGGCGGAGCGCGCGTGGCGCCGCTTCGAGGGCACGGCCATGCACTCCCTCGCGGAGCGCGCGTGGAGGGAGAGGGTGCTCCCGGAGTCCGCGCCCCTGCGCGCATCCGTGGACGAGTTCCAGCGGTCCATGGACGCGGCGGAGCGGCGCCTGGGCTATCGCCCCACGGGGGCGGACTTCTTCCGTGTGTACGGCCGCCACACGGCGTTCGGGCTCGTGCCGTCGGGAACGGAGGGTGCGCGACCGTCCATGCTGGCCGTGGTCCGCCTCCCCGACGAGGGCGCGCAGGCGCTCCTGGAGCAGACGCTGGGCGGCGGCGCCGGCGGCGCCGTCGTCCGCCACGCCCCGCCGGATCTCCGCGGATACCCCGTGTTCACGGAGCAGCCGGGATTCCTGGATCGCCTCTACTACGGCATCGGGGGCGGATTCCTGTTCGTCTCCGACGCGCTGCCTGCGCTGGACGCGGCCCTGGCGCGCCTCGACTTCCGCAGGCACCCGCCGGCGGAGGGCGCCGCCCCGGGCACCGACCCCGCGGAGCCCTCGCTGTCCGGGGATCCGGGGTTCCGGGCGGTCGCCGGCTCCGCGTGGGACCGCGTCGTGCTGGCGCTGCACGTGCGGCGGGACCAGCAGTTCGCGCGCTGGCACCCGTCCCTCTCCCTCGTGGACGACGCGCTGCGCGGCGCGTTCGTGCTGTCGCCGAAGGACCCCTCCATCACCATCGCCGCTCTCCGCCCCTCCAGCGGCGCGGACCTGGAACTGCGATCCTCCTTCCCCGTCGCCTCGCCGGAGACCGCCGCGTGGGGCAGGGTCCTCCCGGCGGGGCTGTCGCAGGCCACGCTCATCCGCACGGTGACCGCGGAGGAGCAGCGCCGCGCGTGGGGGCCGGCGGTGGAACGGTTCCGCGGGAAGGCCATCTGGCGGGAGATCGACACGCTGTTCCGCGACACGGCGCGCCTCGAGGGGATTCTCGGCGATGCGCTGCCGCCGCAGCGTGTGCCCTCCCGCGACACCCTCACGCGGCTTCCCCGGGACCTCGACCTCCTCGCGGAACTGTTCGGATCGCAGATCGACGCGGCGGTCCTCGGGCGGATGAGCGCGTCGGCGTTCTTCGCGAAGGTCTACGGCGGGACGACGGCGAGGGAGCAGTGGGCCGTGGCGGCGGGGATCGATCCCCTCACGCTGTTCTTCATCGCCGGCGCCGCCGAGGCGGCCGCCGATCGGACCGACGGCGCCATCGTCCGCGACCACGCGGCGGGCGCGCTCTGCTGGCGGCTGGACGTGGGGCGCGCCCTCGCGGCGGCGGGCCTCCCGCGCCGGACCGCCGACGAACTCCTCGCCGCGTGGGGGGACATCGCCCCCGGGATGATCGCCGCCGGGGGGCGGCTGTACCTCTGCCTCGGAGCGGAGATCCAGGGCGAACTCCGGTCCCTCGCCTCCGGCGGGAACGCGCCGCCGCTCGACACGGATCCTCTCTACACCGAGGCCGTCGCCGCCGTCGAGCCGGGGGCGTGGAGAGTGGCCTACGTCCGGCCCGCGGAGGTCGCGCGCGGCTACGCCGGAGCGCTGCGCGGGTTCGCGGAAAGCGTGGCCTCCACGTCCGGCCTCGACGAGGAGGGCCGCGACCTGATGCACGCCCTCCTCGCCGTCGTCGATCGCGCGGTGGTCTGGAGCCAGCCGGTGCGGGCGGAGGTGAGCTGGTCGCTCCTCGACGAGGCACGTCCCGCGGCGGCGGTCACGCTGCTGGACCCCGCCCGCAGGGAGGCGCTGGGAGTCGGCACCGAACGCAACGCTCGCGTCGAGGGGCTCGCGGCGCTGCCGCCGGGGACGGCCTTCGTCTCCGCCACGCGCGTGCCGCTCCGCACGGTGCTGGAGGACCTGCACGACGCCTTCGTCGCCGCCCTGCCCGGAGGGCGGGAGCGGATGGACTCCCTGCTCGACGACGTGCGCGCCGAGGAGCCGGGCCCGCTTGCGCTGCGCTTCGTGAGCGCGGCCATCGGATCCGTGGACGGCGAGTGCGGCGTGGCCGGGACCGCGCCGCCCTCCCTCCCGGTGCCGCAGGACGGGCGGCTCGACCTCCAGGGAATGCTGGACCGCATTCCCGGGGCCACCTTCTGGGCGACCTACGCCGACGCCGGCGAGGCCTTCGAGGCCGCCAGCGCCGTGCTGAAATGGGTGGCGGGGCAGATCGAGGAGGTCCCCTTCCCGCGCCGCCACCGCGACTACGCCCGCGGCCTGCGGGAGTACCCCGTGGGGGCGGAGTTCCGGCGATCCATGGAGAAGGAGTTCCCGCAGGCGACCCTGACGCTCCTCCTGCCGGAGGGGCGGCGCGGCCCCATCCGCACGCTCGCGCTGGGGGTCGTCCGCCGGGGAGCGACGGTGCACTACGTGTTCGGGGAGCATCTCCTCCGGCAGGTCGCCGGGGAGGGGACCGGTGGCCTCCTCGATCGATGGGCGCGGGAGATCCCCGCCGGCGCGATCCCCGCGGAGGTGGCCACGCTCACGGCGGTGCGAGGGAGCGGGATCGCGGACTGCATCCACGCCTACCTCGAACCCCTGGCTCCCGCGGGGCTCGCCCTCAGCCTCGGCGCCTTCCGGGAGGCGCCGCCGCCGGAGGCGGTGGTGGAGGCCCACGTCGCCGGGTGGCGGCGGGTGGAGGCGCTCCTCGACGACCTGCTGCGCGACTCCGCCTGGACCGTGTCCTGGACCGTCGCCGACGGGGACCGCCTCCGTGCGGAGACCCGCCGCATCCCGGTTCCCGAGTAGGCGCGCTGCGTCCGCCCATCGCCGCCGGGCTCGCCGTGGCGGGGGGCCTCCTGCTGGCCGGACTCTGCGTGGGGGTCGGGCACCCCGGTGCCGCGCCGGGGACCGCCGCCGGCGAGGAGGCGGCGCGGCTCGCCGCCGGCGCGGCGCGGCCGCTGGCGGGGGTCGCCGTCCTTCGTGCCGTCTCCGGCGATGCCACCGCGGCCCTCGTGGTGCTGTGGGCCGCCACCGCGTGGATCGGCGGGGACCTGGTGCGGAGGGCCGCGGGCCCCGCGGGGCCATCGGGCGCCGTGCCCGCGACCCGCGGCGGGCCGGGACTCCTCGCCGGCGCCCTGGCGGGCCACGGGGCGGGG
>CAZSIX010000053.1:0-21764 GCA_964607145.1 uncultured Planctomycetota bacterium
GCTCCCGCCGCCCGGAGCCCCCCGGCGACGCCCGCCGCCAGCGAGCGCAGTTCCGACGCGGACGCCACGCCGCCGCCGTCCCGGACCGCCGGCGCCGCGCCCCCCGCGGCCACGCGGGCGAGGGCCGCCGCCAGCACGCCCCCGCTCACGGTCTCCCCCGCACCCGCTCCGCCCACCGGGCGAGGAGCGCCGCCGCCCGGCCTCCGTCCACGCGACCGGGGACGGACGTGACCGACAGACCCAGCCGGCCGCGGAAGGTCCACGTGGCGCCGCAGAGCCCCGGGAGCGGCGTGGGCACGGGGAAGTGCCGGAGGTCCGTCACCGTCGCACCGAGGAAGGTCTCCAGCGCGGGCGCCACGGGACCGGGATTGGTGAAGAACACGCTGCCCAGGGCGCCGCCCAGGACGTCCCTCGCGGTCCACGCGTAGAGCGGCGCCGGGAGCAGGCGGCAGAACTCCATCTGCGCCTCGCTCCGGAGATCGCTCCCGTCGCGGAGCCGCTGCAGGAGCGCGTCGCGCAGGGACCGCGCCGACGCCGCCGGGTCGACCGCCTCCTCCACGGGCACGGCAAGGAAGTGGAACACCACGTGGTTCCCGAAGACCCGCTCCCCCTCCCCCTTGCGATCGAGGCTCGCGGGCACGGGGACGACGTAGGCGGAGCCGGGCCGCGCCGGCCGCGGGTCGGTCTCCCGGTCCGCGGCGAGGAGGGTGGCGAGGTACCACACCCCCTCCATGGCGTACCCGGCGGCGCGGCGACCGGCGGCCACGGCCTCGGCGGTGGCCGCGCCGTCCAGCAGGACCGACCCCCCGGCGCACGGGCCCGACGGCGGGGCGGACCCGTCGCCGCACACGTGCAGCGGCCGTGCCGCCACCGACTCCATGGCCTTCACCTGCTCCCGCGCGAGGGTCGCGATGCGCCGGAAGGGCGCCGCGCCCAGGAGGGTGCGCCGCCCCGCCCAGCGGGCGGGGCCGCCGCCGCGGCCCAGCGCCCCCAGCGCGCGCTCCGCCCCCCGCGCGTCCATCAGGAGGTGGTGGAACAGGTAGCCGACGCGCCAGGAGCCGTCCCCCGCGGGGAACACGGTGAGGCGCAGGTTCTCGCCGCGATCCGGTCGGAGCGGCGCCGCCGCCAGCCCCATCCACGGGTCCGCTCCCGGGGGTGGCGCGTCCAGGAGTTCCACCCGCGGCGGCGGCGCCCGCCCGTCCACGAGCCACCGGGGGGGCAGGAGCGGGAACGGTCGCCGGAGGCGGGCGCGCAGCCCCCGGCCGAGGGGCGTGTCCGCCGCGACGGCGGCGCGGAGGGCGTCCACGTCGGGCCGCCGGTCCAGCGTGAGCAGCGCGTAGGAGACGAACCCCGCCAGTCCCCCGCGGCGGACCTCCCGATCCAGGACGCGCGCGAAGGCGTCTGCACCCGTCAGCGCGCGCACGCGCGGCGGCGCTCCGCTCCCGCGGTCAGTCACCGCCGGACGCGCAGCGCTCCGCCAGGGCCCGGAGCGTGGAGAGCCCCTCTCCGAGGACGTCGTCGCCGGCCACGTCCATCCCGTAGCGCTCCTCCAGGTGGAGGACCAGCCGCAGCACGGCCAGCGAGTCCAGTCCCATGGAGACGAGGTCGTCGTCGAGGCCGATGGACTCGGGCGTTCGACCGAGGAACACCTCCTTCGCGAGGAACGCGCGGAGGTCGCGTGCGGTCGCGTCCAGGTCGCCCATGGGGGCCGGAGTATACCGCCCCCCGGGGGGTCGTTTCCCCGCGCGTCGCGCGTGACCGCGGCGTCGGGGACCCCTTGCGGCCCGCCGCCCGCTCTGGGAGCATCACGGGCTTGCGGTCCCCGGGCAGGCGGGCAACGCCCCGCGCGGACCGCCGGAAGGGTGCCATGGCGTACCCGGCGATGGACGAGTTCGGCCGGAAACTGGCGGCCGTCGACGACCCGCTTTCGTTCCTCGCGGGGATCTTCCAGCGCTCGCCCGTCGCCTACCAGGTCTACGACGCCGAGGGCCGGTGCGTCCTCACCAACGACAGTTTCCGCCGGCTCATGGGCGTCGATCCGCCCCCGGGATACCGGCTGCTGGGCTCGCGGACCGGCGGGGGACACGGCATGGCGGACCTCCTCCGCCAGGCGCTCCGCGGGGAGACCGTCTCCGCGCCCACGTTCTGGTTCGATCCGCACGAGGTCCGATCCGACCCCGCGCCCGACGCCCGGCCCGTGGCGGTGTCCTGCACGGCGTTCCCGCTGCAGGACGTCGGCGAGGAGCCGGCGCACGTCGTGTTCGCGTTCCTCGACCAGACGACGGAGCGGCTCTACCAGCGGCGGCTCGCGCGGCGCGGCGAGGCGCTGCGCGCCATCGCGCGGAGGGAGCGGGAGACGCGACGCGCGCTGGAGGAGGAGACCGCCCGTCTCGACGCCAGCCGGATGCACCTGGTGGCCTCGCAGAGGATCGCCGCCGTGGGTTCCTGGGAACTGGACCTCGGCATCGCCGATCTCAACGCCAATCCGCTGCGGTGGTCCGACGAGTGCTTCCGCGTGTTCGGCTTCGAGCCCGGATCCGTGGAGGTCTCCAATGAACTGTTCTTCTCGCGGGTCCACGAGGACGATCGTGCCGCCGTCGTGGAGGCCGTGCGCCGCGCGCTGGACACGGGGACCGTGTACAGCATCGAGCACCGCGTCGTCCTCCCCGACGGCACGCAGCGCATCGTCCACGAGCGGGCGGAGATCCTCCGGGACCCGGTGACGGGCGCGCCCTTCCGGATGATCGGGACGACGCAGGACGTGACCGAGCAGCGGCGACTCCAGGACGCCCTCGCGCGCGCGCAGCGGATGGAGATCGTGGGGCGGCTCGCCGGCGGCATCGCCCACGACTTCAACAACATCCTCACGGCCATTCTCGGGTTCTCCCAGCTGGCGGAGGACCCCGCCACGCCCGAGGCCTCGCGCACCGCGTTCCTGCGGCAGGTCGGCGAAGCGGCGGAGCGCGGCGCGACGCTCACGCGGCGCCTCCTCGCCTACGCGCGGCGGGACATGGTCCGCTGCGAACGCCTCGACGTGGGGGACGTCGTGCGCCGCCTGCGCCCCGCGCTCGCGGAGGCCGTGGGCGAGGGGATCGCGCTGGAGGTGACGGAGCCCACGGAGCCCTGCATCGTGCGCATCGATCGCGGCCACCTGGAGCAGGTGCTCAGGAACCTCGTGGCCAACGCGCGGGAGGCCATGGTGGACGGCGGCACCGTCACCGTCGCCACGGGGACGGACCGCGCGCCGGGCTCCGTCGTCGGCGAGGCGCGCTCCGTCCTGCTGACGGTCCGCGACGACGGACCCGGCATGTCGCGGGAGGTCCTGGCCCAGGCGTTCGAGCCGTTCTTCTCCACCAAGGGTCCCTCGCGGGGGAGCGGGCTCGGCCTCGCGCTCTGCCAGGGGATCATCGAGCGCCACGGCGGGAGCATTTCCATCGAGAGCGCGGAGGGCGCGGGGACGACGGTCCTCGTCCGGCTGCCCGCTTCGGACGGCGGCGGCACCGCGACTCCCGTCCCGGCGCGCACTCCCCCGCCCGCCCTCGCCGCCGCGGCCACGGCGGCCGGGCGGGTGATCCTCCTCGTCGACGATCACCCGCAGGTGCGGGCCGTGGCCGAGGAGGCGCTGCGCGGAGCCGGCTTCCGCGTGATCACCGCGGCGGACGGGCTCTCCGCGCTCGCCGCCGCCGCGGCCGCACCCTCCCTCGACCTGGTCGTGACGGACATGGTCATGCCCGGACTGACCGGACGGGACGTGATCGAGCGCCTCCGCGCGGAGCGGCCCGACCTGCCGGTCATCCTCTGCTCCGGGTACTCCGACGACCCGCACCTGGCGGCGGACCTCCAGGCCCACCGGATCCCGTTCCTTCCGAAGCCGTTCACCGCGGACGGGCTGGTGGCCACCGTCCGCCGCGCGCTCCGCATCGCGCCGTGACGGGCGGCGCGGCGCCGGCGCGCGCGAGTCGGAGGCGACCGGTGGCCGCCCTGGCCCTGCTCCTCGTTCTGGGCGCCGGTGGCTGCGGCGACGGCGCCCCGACGGCGGATCCGGCCACCGGCCCGGCCGCCGCGCCCGCGCCGGCCGTTCCGCCGACCACGGGCCACGCCCGCATGGTGGCGCTCCTCGCGGAGATCCGAGCCCGGAGCGTCGAGGAGAACGAGTACGTCGGCGAGGGGCGGGTCCGCGGCCTGCTCCGGGATCTCGCCGCCCTTCCCGCGGACGCCTCCGCCGCGCGCCGCTTCCAGGCGCTCGCGCCGCTGGCGGAGGCGGAGGTCCTGCTCGGGCGCGAGCGGGAGGGGCTGGAGCACTTCCGGGAGGCCTACGCGCTGCTCCCCGCGGCGCGGGGCGAACTGCCCGGCGGCTGGCGGCCGGAGTTCCTCTACCGCTACGGCGCCGCGTGGATGCGCCTCGGCGAGACGGAGAACTGCTGCGCGCGCAACTCCCCCGAGTCCTGCATCCTCCCGCTCCGCGGCGCCGCGCTGCACACGCGGCGGGAGGGATCGGAGAACGCGCTGCCGCTCTTCCGCGAACTGCTGGAGTCCACCCACGCGTCCTCGCCCACCTACCTCCAGGCGCTCTGGCTCTACAACGTGGCGTGCATGACGCTGGGGGAGTACCCCGACGGCGTCCCGGAGCCGTGGCGCATCCCCCCCTCGGCCTTCGCGCCGACGCCGGGGGAGGAGTCCTTCCCCCGCTTCCCCAACGTGGCCGGGAAACTGGGGCTCGACACCTTCGGGCTGAGCGGTGGCGCCGTCGCCGACGACCTCGACGGCGACGGGGACATCGATCTCATGGTCTCCGACTACGACACCGCGGGGCCCCTGCGGCTCTTCCGCAACGAGGGGGACGGGACCTTCGTCGAGTGCTCCCGCGAGGCCGGGCTCGAGGGGATCCTCGGCGGGCTGAACATGGTGCAGGGGGACTACGACGGCGACGGGCGCGTGGACGTGCTGGTGCTGCGCGGCGCGTGGAACGCCGCCTCGGGCATGCATCCGAACTCGCTGCTCCGCAACGACGGCGACCTCCGGTTCACGGATCGCACCTTCGAGGCGGGCCTCGGGAAGGTCCACCTCCCCACCCAGACGGCGGGCTGGGCGGACTACGACAACGACGGCGATCTCGATCTCTACGTGGGGAACGAGACGGCGCGGGGCCTCGACGCCCCGTGCTCCCTCTTCCGCAACCAGGGGGACGGGACCTTCGTGGACGTGGCGGGGCCGGCGGGCGTACTCAACGGGGGCTTCACCAAGGGAGTGGCGTGGGGGGACTACGACGGCGACCGCTTCCCCGATCTCTACGTGTCGAACCTGGGCGGGGCGAACCGCCTCTACCGGAACCGGGGCGACGGGACCTTCGAGGACGTCGCGCCGCGCCTCGGGGTGACGGGGCCCGATCGCTCCTTCCCCTGCTGGTTCTGGGACTTCGACGACGACGGCGTGCTGGACCTGTTCGTCTCCGGCTTCCCGGCGTCCCCCGCGGACCTGGCGGCCCACGCCCTGGGGAAGCCCTGCGCCGCTCCCGTGCCCCGCCTCTACCGGGGGGACGGGAACGGCGGCTTCCGCGATGTCGCCGCCGCCGCGGGACTGGCCCGGCCGTCCTCCCCCATGGGGAGCAACTTCGGCGATCTCGACAACGACGGCCGCCTCGACTTCTACCTCGGCACGGGCAACACCGGGATGCGCGACATCATGCCCAACCTCATGTTCCGCAACCGGGACGGTCGGACCTTCGCCGACGTGACGCTCCCCGGCGGCTTCGGTCACCTGCAGAAGGGGCACGCCGTGGCCTTCGCCGACTTCGACCACGACGGGGATCTCGACGTCTTCGAGGAGATGGGCGGCGCCTACGCCGGGGACCGGTTCCACGACGTCCTCTACGAGAACCCCGGGTTCGGGAACCGATGGCTGGCGGTGCGCCTCGAGGGCCGCCGGTCCAACCGCTCCGCCATCGGCGCCCGACTGCGCGCCACGTTCACGGAGGGCGGCGCGCCGCGCACGATCCACCGCACCGTGGGGAGCGGCGGGTCCTTCGGCTGCAACCCCCTCCGCCAGCACCTCGGCCTGGGGAAGGCGGCGCAGGTGGACAGGCTCGAGGTCTACTGGCCCGCCACCGGGCTGACGCAGACCTTCCGCGACCTCCCCGCGGAGCGGCTCGTGGAGATCGTCGAGGGCGAGGAGACGCCGCGGATACGGACCCTGGCGCCGGTCCGGCTGGGCGGCGGCGCGCGGTGACGCCGGCCGCGCGGCTCGGAGGCCCCGACTACTCCTGGACGCCGGTGACCTTCGCCTTCCAGTTGACCTTGCCCTTGCGGGTGCGGCCGCTCACGACGCCCGTCCCCTTCGCCGTGGCCTTCGCCTTCACCGCGAGGCCGCCGTCGCCGTCGACCTTCCCGGCGATCTTCCAGACGAAGGACTGCACGTTCACGTCGGCGATGCCGAACTCCGACTCGGCCACGTCGACGAGGTAGGCCTCGAAGTCCTCCAGGCTGGACGCCGAGGGAGTGGCGACGAACTTCGTCGGGCCCTTCTCCGCCAGCGCGCCGGTATAGGTCCCCGCGTCGGGATGCACGAGCGTGTAGTTCAGAAGGGCGTCCGTGGAGATGGTCATCCCGGAGATGGTGTCGGTGCGCTTGCCGAGCCCCGTCACGGAGACCTTCTCCACGCTGGAGCAGTCCCAGGTGCGGCTCTCCAGGTGCGTCGCCCCCGAGGGGACCGCCACCGCGAGGACCGCCGCCGCCACGACCGTCAGGATTCGCATGGCCACCTCCCCGCGGACCCCGTCCCGCGCGGCGGGATTCTACAGCGGCCCTCCCCCGCCGGACGGCATCGGGGGGCTACTTCGACGTGATGGTGACCGTGCCGTCCCGGAAGAGGTTCCAGGTCTCCCCGCGGGCGAGGGGGTGGAAGGCGCGGAACGCGTTCGGCTCGCCGTCGGCGCCGCGTTCGCCCTCCCTTCCCGTGGGATCCATCCTGCGGAGCGCCACGGAGCCCTCGGCGAAGGCCAGGGTGAGTCCGTCCCGATCGAAATGCGCGGTTCCCCGCGGCGGGTCCACCTTCCCGCGGACCTTCGGGCTCCAGGCCAGTCCCACCTCGAACCCCGCGTCCCCGCGCGTGGCCGTGGCCAGCGGCTTCGACTTCGGGTGGGAGCGGAGCGCGTCGCCGAGAGGAGATCGGGCCGGCCCGCCCAAATCACGGCCGTCGCCACCGGGCGCGCCCGGGGCCCCTGGAACCCCCTTGGCCGATTCCGAGTAGAAGCGGTCCTCCAGCACCTTGCGCACCGCCTCGGGGGCCCCCTTGAAGCGTTCGCCGAGGAGTTTCGTGAGGAGGTTGAGGTGCCGGGTCTCCCCGTCCGGGGGCACCGCGGCGGACATCTCCTTCATCTCCGCCAGCGCCCGCTCCGCGTCCCCCGCCGCCAGGCGGACCGCCAGCAGTTCCGCCCCCGCCAGCACCGCCAGGTCGGTCCACCCCTCGCCGTTGCCGGCGCGCCGCGCCGCCTCGAGGTGATCCGCCGCCTTCGCCGCGTCCCCGCCCCGGGCCTCCCGCATGCCGGCGGCGAGCCGGGAGAGGGCGGCGATCCACGCCCCGGACTTGCCGCCCTTCGCGGCGGCCTCGATGACCGCCGTCGCGTCCTTCACGTGGGCGTCGTCCCCCTTCAGCGCGGCGTCCAGGAGGATCTCCCCCGCCAGCAGCGGGGCGGAGACGAGGGCGCCGAGGCGCGTCGGGTTCAGTTCGTCCATCGCGGCGGCGAGGACCGGGCGGTCGTCCCGCCCCCGTCGGAGCCGGACCAGCCCCTCCACCGCGTCCTGCTCCGCCACCGGATCCCCGATCCGCTGCATCGCCGCGATGGCCCGGCCGTAGAGCGCCGCCGCCTCCGCGCGCTTCCCGTCCTTCGCCGCGGCGGCCGCCGCCTTGAGATCGGCGGCGCCCGCCCCCTCCGCCGCCGCCACCGCGGGAGCCACGAGCCCGCCCGCGATCACCCCCGCCGTCCACCACGCCGCGCGCTCCCTCATGGGCCCTCCTCCGCCGCCGTCGTTCCCGCCCGGCGCGCCGCCACCATGTGCGCCACGTACCGCATGCGCGCCCGATCGTGCAGGCGGATCTCCCATTGGACGCCACCGTCCTCGGCCACCATCCGGAAACCCTCCACGGAGGCCGGATGCGCGCCCGGCGTGAGGAGGGCGCGGAGCACCGGCTCCCCGCGCCCCCCGCCCGGCCCCCTCTGGGAGTGGCCGCCGATCCAGCCCTCCACCGGGGTCGCGCCGGGGGACCAGTCGAAGGGCGTCGCGAAGAGCGCGCCCCCGCCGGGGGCGAGCACGCGCGCCATCCCCGCGAGGTGCCCGCGCGGGTCCGCCACGCAGTCCAGCACCTGCAGGCTCAGCGCCAGCGCGAAGGTGCCCGACGCGAAGGGCGGGTCCGTGGCGTCCGCGACGGCGAACTCCACGGGACCGCCCGCCGGGGGCGTCGCCGGACGAACTTCCACGCGGTCGTAGACGAGCCCCGTGCGGCGGAGGGGGAACGGGGCCGCCTCCCCCCTCGCCGCCGCCCGGGCCAGCCGGAGGAAGGGGAAGTTGCGATCGACGCCCATGGCGGGCCGCCCCGTGCGCGCCGCCGTCTCCGCCGTCGCCCGACCCGCCCCGCATCCCGCGTCCAGCGCCGGTCCCGGCGGGAGGGAGTCCCCGAGCATGGCGAGCCCCCGCTCCACGAAGCGCGCGGGGGCGCCGGCGGCGGCATCCCCCGGCTCCGTGCCCGCCACGCGATCCCCCCAGTGCCCGAAGCCGTAGTGGGAGATCATCTGGCGGCCCGCCTCCACCGCCGACGCCGGCCCCGCGCAATCCCCGAGGACGGACTCCAGCGGGGCCGTGAGGTCGCTCCGCGCGAGGAGCGCGCCCCCGTTCTCCGCGACCCAGGCGCGGAGGTCCGGCAGGAGCAGCGGGATCCCGTCCACCACGGGGTACTCCATGCGGCACTCCGACGCGGAGCAGTGGAGGACCCCCTCGAGGACGTCGTCCCCCTTCTGCCGCCACGCCGCGCCGAGGCCCACGCCCTGCTCCGCGCCGAGGCGCACGCGGCACACGGGGCAGACGAAGCGGAAGGTCTCCGGGGCGTCGAGCCGCACGGGGCCGGCCTAGCCCCCGATGAGGACCGTGGGGCAGCCCGGGGGCATGACCATCCCCGTGGGCGACGGGATGGGCGCGACGCACGAGACGTGGGACGTCATGTCCCCCACGCGGCCGGCGGGCATGCCGCCGATGATGACCGTCATGGACCCCTTCATGATCATCCCCGGCCCCGCGGGCACGCAGCCGGGGAGCATGCAGGGCGTGGACATGTCCGTCACGCGCGCCGACGGCATGCCGCCGATGAGGACCGTGGGCTGGCCCTTGATGAGGGTCAGCGGGAGTCCCGGGTGCGGCACCGGCGTCGGCACCGGCGCCGGCGGGTGGATGGGTGCGTGGCAGTGGGGAATCGTCTGGATGATCATGTCCGTCATGCGCGCCGCCGGCTGACCCACATCCCCTCCTCGCCACCCCGGTCCGGCGGGGCCGCACCGGGATGATACCCCGGGCCCGCCGGCGGCGCGCCCCCGGTCCCGACCTCCGTCGCGCCTACGGCAGCCGCAGCGGCGGCGCCTTCACCATGAGTCCCATCACGTACTCCGCGCCGGCGACGGAGGGATTGCTCACGAAGAACACGACCATCCCGTCCGGGGAGACGGCCCCGCGGAGCAGGGACGGCTGCCCGGTGGGCGACATCGTCACCCCTCCCTTCGCGTCGACGGCGAGCCCCAGCGTCGTGGAGAACGGCACCCGCACGGAGCGGATGCCGTCCGGCGTCCCGTCGTCGTCGTTGGGCTCCCGCGCCAGGCTGGACTCGGTCCCCGAGAGAGGGGCGGTGCTTCCCCCGGAGAAGGGGACCCCGAAGCGCAGGATCGCGAAGTGGGGATCCCCCGCGAACTGGTCGAAGCCGCCTCCGCCGTCCGGCGCGTAGGAGTCGAGATCCACGCCCAGGGTGGAGCCGACGAAGTCCCCGTCCAGTGACGCGGTGGAGTGGCCCGACGACTGCCGGACCAGGACCGCGGCGAAGATGCACGGGCCGCAGGGCCCGTCGTCGGTGAGGAACATCACGTCCCCGTTGCGCCCGGGGTAGAGGCGGAGCACGTCCCCCTCGTCGTCCCCGTGCTCCGGCGGGATCCGGAGGAGCACGGTCCCGTCGGCCTGGATCTCGAAGGTCGCCGACAGGGAGCCCCCCTCCGTCGACTCGCCGAGGGATCCGTTCCCGCCGTTGGCGTTGATCTGCCGCTCCGACTGCGTCACCTTCATGCCCGTGTTCCCGTCGAAGGTGACCGTCCCGAACTCCCGCCGCACGTCCATGGTGGCGGGCGAGTCGGAGCCGAACACGGAGGCGCCCAGTTCCAGCCCGCCGAAGGTCCAGGTCCCCTTCAGGTCGGCCGCCGTGAGCGGCTGCGCCGGCTTGCGCAGGAGCATGAACCACTCCGCCTCGTCGCCATGGTTGTCCTCCCAGGCGACCATCACCGACCCGTCCCGGCTCACCGCGAGCACCGGCCCGCCGTCCCCCTCGATGATCTCGATGGTGCGGCCGTCGGAGCCGTACCGCCACGTGGCGGAGGAGTCGAAGTTCCCGATGGTGCTCTCGAGGCCGTGGGAGATCCCGCCCGGGGACGCGTCGTTGCGCCACGAGATGCGGCGTGCCGAGGACGAGAACTGCACCGTCGCGTCGGGGAAGAACGAGAGTTCACCGACGTCCAGGAGCATCTCGCGGGCGCGGCTGTCCCGTGCCCCAGGGTCCGCCGCCACCTCGAATTCGAGGGAGAGGCTCCAGTACTCGTCCCCTCCGGGCGACAGGCCCAGCCTGGGAACTCCCGACTCCACCACGGGGATGCAGACGGAGAACCCGGAGATGGGGAGCGTCAGCGTGTTCGCGTCGGAGTCCACCGAGGTGGGGGTCAGTTCCAGCGTGGAGCCGTTCCCCTCCACCACGAGCACGCGGATGTCGGAGGCGTCGGCGTTCCCCGGGAGGAGTGCAGGGTCCCACGGCAGGGTCAGCGTCGCGGGAGCGGAGAACTGGAGCCCCGACGGCCGCAGGTCGATGGCCGGCCCCGCGGCCTGGTCGTTGGCGGACGGGGGCGTCGGGGGCGGCGCGGAGACCATGGCGATGCGGACGTCGTTCGCCAGCGCGTCGGCGGGGACCTCGAGCAGGAACCCTCCGCCGCCGGAGGCGATGTCCCCGCCGGCGGCCCCGATGGTCTTCGACACGTACGTCTCGCCGCCGCCGGGGGCGCCGAGGGCGACGCCGCGGGCGTCCACCTTCTCCGTCTTCGACCGTGGCGCCTTGATGCGGACGGAGATCACCGCGCCGCCCCCCGCGTCGCCACCGTCCATCACGGTGAGCACGCAGTCCCCTCCGGTCCCCGGCACGGGGACGGAGACGACCTGCGTCGTCGGCCCCACCTTCCCCTCGCCGGAGAGGTCCACGACGTCCCCGCCGCCGTCGAGGATGCCGAGCCGCGGGACCGCGGCGGAGCCGCGATCGGGCTTCACGGAGATCTGGAGGAGGCTGCCGGCGGGCGCGGAGAACTCGAACTCGGCGCTCCCCGCCGCCGGGAGCAGGATGGTGTCGCCGGCCTTCGACGGGGCCTTCGCCTTCAGCGACAGGGAGTAGTCGCCGACACCGGTTCCGGTCACCGTGAATCGCCACTGCCGGGAGGATGCCGGGAGCACGAAGCGCTGCAGGGCGACCGTCGACCCGGCGTCCACCAGGGCCCCTCCCGGGTCCACTTCGCCGGAGGGTCCGACGACCCGCAGTTCCGGGTCCAGCGTCGATTTCCCGCTGGCCTTCACCTTGAGGGAGAGCGTCGTCCCCTTCACCCCGTCGAGGACGAAGGCGTCGGTGTCGCCGTCGGGGTTGATGGAGCCCTTCGCCTTCAATCCGGGCCCCGTCTCGACGCTCACCCCCGCCGCCGCCCCCGTCACCGCCGCCGCCACCGCCGCCACGCCGAACCCGACCGCGAGGAGTCCCCGCATGCCGATGCCCTCCGCGGCGCCCCCGTCGCGCCGGGGGGAGTCTACCACCGGGGGGGCGCGGCGGCGGCCGCGGGGGACGCCGGACCGGGCGCCGGGACCTGGAGACCCCCGCGGTGGCGGGCCCCTCGATGGGGCATACCGCGACGCGGTATACCCCGCCGCGTGGCGATTCAGGACTTCGCCGACCCGGCCGTGGAGGTGTTCTTCCGCGACGGCCGCGTTCCGCGGCGGGCCGGCTCGGCGAACGCCTCCCGGATCGTCGCGAGGAAACTCGACATGGTCGACTACGCGGACCGGCTGACGGACCTGGCCTCGCCGCCGGGGAACCGGCTCGATGCGCTCCGGGGCGACCTCCGGGGACTCCACAGCATCCGCGTCGACGACCAGCGGCGGATCGTCTTCCGGTGGACGGCCTCGGGGCCGGCCGCGGTGGACATCGTCGACGACCATTGAAGGGACCGCGACCCTGACCCCGCGCAAGCGACCGCCGACCACCCCCGGTGAGATCCTCCACCACGAGTTCCTCGTCCCCCTTCGCATGACCCAGAAGAGGCTCGCCGACCACCTCGGCTGCGATGTGAAGGTCGTCAACCGCATCGTCAACGGGCGCTCGGCCGTGACGGCGGAGATGGCTCTCAAGCTCGGCGCCGCCCTCCGCACGTCGCCGGAGTTCTGGCTCAACGCCCAGAAGGCCTGCGACCTCCACCGGGCCCTCCGGGCCGCCGGCACCCTGCCCGGGCCCCTTCTCCACGCCGGTCGAGGCGGTGGCGACGGTTCCCGCGCCCCCGTCCCTCCCGAGGGCGGAGGGTGAAAGTGTTCCGCAGGTGGGTTGCGAGCGGGGCGCCAGGACCCGCGTCCGGCACCGCGCCTCCCTCCGCAGACGTACCGCGTTGCGGCTCCGGGCCGACGCGGAGATCCGCGTCGGGACCCTCCAGTCCATCCTCCGCCGGAGCGGGCTCGCGAAGGATCTCTTCGAGGCGCACGCGCGGCGAAAGGGCGTTCCCCTTCCGCAACCCGCTACCGCCCCCCCGCCCCCACCCCGGCCCGCCGCCGCCGTCTACCGCGGCCGCAGGACCACGCGGAGGGCGGTCTCCTCCCCCTCCTTGACCTCGAAGCGGACCTCCTCGTCGAGGAAGCCGGCGGCGGAGGCGCGGGCGCGGAGGGGACCGGGACAGGCGCGCGCGACGTGGCCGGGCGCGCCGTCCTCGTCCGTCCCGAGGACGGGGAGTTCCTGCCGCCCGTCGCCCCCGAGGTACTCCAGCGGCGCCGGCTCCCCCTCCTCGTCGAGGAACACGAGCCGCGCCCCGCCGATCCGGCGGCCGGCGGGATCCACGGCCTCGAAGGCCAGGCGCCCTCCCGTCGGGACGACGATGTCCGCGCGCGCGTCGCCCGCCGCGGGGACTTCCACGAACCGGGACCACCGGTAGTGGCGCATCCGCGGCGAGTAGCCGTCGAGGAGATAGGGGCCCTCGCCGACGCAGCGGAACTCGAAGCGACCCTCCGCGTCCGTCCATGCGCTCCGGAAGGGATGACCCGGACTCCAGCCGTCCGATCCCGCGTGTCGGCCTCCCGTCTTCAGATCGACCCGCTCGCCCCCCACCGGCTCTCCCTCCGGGGTCCGCAGGCTCCCCGTGATCCGGGGAGAGGACCCGAGGACGAGGCGCAGCCCCTCCACCCTCCGACCGGGCTCCAGGACCACGTTCCGGAGGAGCCGGGATCGGAGGTCGCCCGACTCCGCCTCCAGCGCGACGGGGCCCCGGGCGAGTCCCTCCACCTCGAACCCGCCGTGCTCCCCGCTGAAGTCCGCGCTGACGAAGGTCCCGGGGCTCGGGGAAGCGTGGTGGCCCCAGGACCCCGGGTACGCCCTGACCACGTCCCCGTCGCCCCCCTCCGGCCACACCCGGACGCGGAAGGTCCGGGCCGGCGACCTCCCGTCGGGGAGGAGGACGGTACCGCTCACGGCGGCTGCCCGATCGAGGACGACGTCCGCCACGGCGGTCCCCGGCGGGAACGCGACCACGACCGGACCGATGAAGCCGGCACGGTCCACATCGAAGAGACTGCTCGAGGGGGAGACGCCGCCGAGGAGGAACCTCCCGTCGGGGCCGGTCCGGGACCCCCCCACAGCGGCCCCTTCGACGGGCCGGCCCTCGTCGTCCACGACGCGGCCCCCGACGGTCCCGCCCCTCTCCAGGGAGACCTCCAGCGGGGGCGGGGCCCCCTCCGCGGGCACTTCGACACCGTCCACGGTGCGCGGGACGAACCCGGCTCCAGCGACCTCGATCCGCCAGGTGCCGGGCTGCAGCGCGAGGACGAAGCGGCCCTCCCCGTCGGCGACGGCGGTCACGTCCGGACAGGGGAAGTAGGGACAGGGAGGGTCCAGGTACCAGGAGGCGACGACCCGGGCCCCCGCCGCCCCGCGCCCCTCCCGGTCGGTCACCCTCCCGGGGACGACCCGCGTGCCCGGCAGCCGGAGGTCCAC
Organism: uncultured Planctomycetota bacterium; assembly: GCA_964607145.1. GTDB lineage: Bacteria > Planctomycetota > JAJSAM01 > JAJSAM01 > JAKLKS01 > CAZSIX01. The sequence continues at coordinate 14,518 of CAZSIX010000053.1, forward strand.
GGAGACCACCCTCCCGGGCGCGTTGGACACGCCCCGTGCCACCGCCACGCCGAGCCCCTCTATCCAGGCGAAGACGTCCGTGCTCCCCGTCCAGCGGGACTCCTGGAGCACGAAGACCCCGTCCTCCCCGGTGGTCGCGCCGGGGAGCATCCGGGGGTATGCGAGCCACTCGCCGCGGGTCGTCACGCGGGCCCCCGCCACGGGCTCCTCCGCGCGGAGGATGCGCCCGGTCACGGTCCATGGCTCCTGGAAGACGAGATCCTCGCGAATCAGCGGGAAGCCCGGGGGGATGTCGACGGACGCCGCGAGCGGCTGCCCTCCGGGGAGGCGCACCGTCAGGCGGGCGTCCTCCAGCGGCTCCCCCCCGAGACCCCGGAGGACGAAGGACCCCTCGGGACCGGCGACGGCCGCCTTCAGCCCGTCCACCTCCTGCACCACCGCCCCCGGCACGGGCGCTCCGCCGCGGAGGAGCACGCGGCCCTCCAGCGTGGTCCCCGGCAGGACGAAGAAGTCGTGGCGGGTCTCCCCGCCCGGGGAGAGGCGGACGCGGGCGTCCGCCGTCGCGCGGGCGGCGGAGCGGATCCGGAACTCCGCGACGCCGGGGGCGAGGTCGTCCAGCCTGAAGGAGCCGTCGGGGCCGGTCGTCGCGGTGCGGGGCGGCCCGTTCCGCGTCTCGATGCGCGCGTCGGCGACGGGCTCGTCCCCCTCCGCCGTGCGGACCGTTCCGACGAGCGTGGCCGGGCCCTCCGGGACCGGCGGCGCCGCGGCGCGCGGGGGCACCGACGCGCACGCCGCGACGAGGAGGAACAGCGGGTACGCCCTCAAGGGATGTGATCGCGTGGCTGTCCGGTCCGGCCCGCCGCGCGGGGCCGGCCCCGCTTGCGGGCGAGGAACCATGCCATCGCGAGTCCGTAGACCGCTCCTCCGAAGGCGCTGGCGATCACGGCCGCGACGGGCGACGAGTGGGTCTCCCCGCGCCATCTCCACAGCCACATGGTCGTGCCCCACAGGACGGCGAAGAGGAAGCCCGCGAGGAGCGCCGTCGACCCGACGGACGGCAGCCGGGGGGTCGGCACCGGCTAGCCGCGGGCCCGGACCGGCCGGAGGAGGAGCGGGGCCGAGGTCCACGGACCGCAGCCCTTCGCCCGCATCTCGGCGACGAACCGGTCCACGGCATCCCGATGGGTCATCGCGGCGCGACCTCCCCCGGCCTTCAATCCGTGCATCCTAACCGGAGGTGCGCTCCCCGCGGGGCGGCGCCGCCGGCCGGATCCGCGTCGGGACCGGTGGACGGAACTCGCCGCCGCACCGGGACCCGTTGCGGCGGGATCGGCCCCCGGCGCGACGACGGCGTCGGCCGGGTCCGCCTACGCGGCGCCGCGGCGCCGCAGCGCTCCCAGGATCCGTTCCCGGACCGACGGCGCCGTCCCCCGTCGGTCGGCGGTGGCCAGGATGAGGACGACGGGGAACGCGAGCATGGCGGCGCAGAGGTACCTGGCTCCGGAAAGCCACGGGCTCCCGAAGGAGGCGAGGCTGAACGCCACGGGGGCCGCCCAGCAGGGGAACTGCAGGAAGGTGGACGGCACTTCGACGAGGAGATCTCCCCAGGTCCTCCGCCGCACCTCCACGGACCGTTCCGCCTCCCTCCGGAACCACGGCAGGAAGGACCCACGCTGGGACCGGCGGCGCTTCTCCAGCGCCGCGTTCCACTTCTCCCGGGACACGATGGAACGGGCGAGGAAGGCGGCCCACCGGCCCCGGGAGGGATCGAAGATCGGGTCCATGACGCCGTCGGGACCCGTCCCGTGGAAGACCAGCACGGCCATGTAGCCCATCCCCATGGACCCCGACCCGAAGAACATGATCTCCAGGAGCCCCCACCTCACCTCCTGCAAGGGGGAATCCCCTTCTCGGGGGTGGAGACCGACCACGAGAAGCAGGAAGGAGACGGCGAACGTGGCGCGGACGAAGTACCTGTGGCGCCGAACGGGAGCCGGCAGGCCGGCCAGGAACGCCCAGGAGAGGATCGCCGCCGCGAGGACCGCGGGACGGATGAGAGGAAGGGTCGTACCGGCAATCTCGATTCGCACGTACGGGAGGAGCGGCGCCAGCGAGAGGGCCAGCGCGGTGGGGCGGAGTCTCGCCTGCAGGGGGAGACGGGGACGGGCCGCCAGGATCAGGGCGACGGCGAAGACGGCGAGGAGTCCGCCGCCGAGGATCCAGCCGGGCGCACCCGTGAAGCCCCCGCCGGGGATGAACGTCATCCAGCGGGCGCCCGCCACGGGATCCGCCCGGGCTGCCTCTCGCAGGCGGTCCCCCGCCCGGGGCGGCCGCGGCGTCGCGGGTGTCCGCGGACGTGCCCAGGGCCTGCACCGCCTCGACACACCGCTCCACGTCGGCGACCTGCACCCCGAGGCGCGCCGCCAGCGCCTCCGCGTCCACGACGAAGCCCTCGAGGACCAGCCTCCGGACCTCCTCCTGCAGGAGGAAGAGGACCTCGCTCCGCTCCCGCGGCGTCCCTCCGGCGGGGGCGGTCATGGCCCGTCCCTGCCGCCCTCGGAGAGCAGGGCGCCGAGGCGCGCCGTCGCACGGCCCACCACCCTGCGCACGGAGGAGGGGCTCTGGCCGGTCAGGTGGGCGATGTCGTCCACGCTCCGGTCCTGGAAGAACCGGAGGAGGAGGACCTCGCGCTGGTCCTCCGGCAGCGCCAGGAGGGCGCCCGCCAGCCTCCGCTGCCGGTCGTTCCCGTCGGCCGCCGTGGAAGGGCCCGGCGCCGGGGAGCAGGCCCGCTCGACCACCTGGGAGATGCGCACGTCGCCGCCGGGGGGGCGGCGCTTCGCCGCGCCGTGGAAGTCGGCGAGGCCGCGGATGCGGTTCTCGATGATCCGGCAGAGCCAGCGCGAGAAGGAGCCCGGTCCCTGGAACCGGAACCGCGGGAAGGCGGCGTGGGCGTCGAGATACGCGTCCTGGAGGACGTCCACCTCCTCGACCCGGCCCCGGAGGGCCGCCCCGAGCCGGAGGCGCACGAACTGCAACGCCCGCGGCGCCGCCCTCTCGAAGAGGCGGTCATAGGCCTCGCGGTCGCCCTCCCGGGCCCTGAGCACGAGCGCGGCGGTCACGGCGTCCTGGTCCGGCGGCATGCAGGCCTCCCACCATACAGGGGAGGCCACCGGAAGACGCGCCACGGGATCCCGGAAACGGGATTCCGTCGGCGGAGGGAGGGGGGCGGTCGCGGGCGCCAGGCGTCGTCACCGGCGGAGGGCCACCCGGGACCCGCACAGGCCGATCCCTGCCGCGCCCGCGGATCGGGGTCCCGTCCTCGGCCTCCCTCGCCCCTCAGGGGCCGCAAGACCTACGGAACGGCGCGACGGAACTCATCGGGCGTGACCCCCGCCCGGCGGAGCAACCCCGGAGCGTGCCCTGAGCGACCTCGCCATGATCGGGCACGCTGAGCGTCGCCATCTGCCCGGCCCTGACGAGGACGATGTGGCTCCCGCGCTGCCTGGCGACATCCCAGCCGAGCCGCTCGAACGCGCGGACCACCTGGCGCCCGCCGGGGACTGGCTGCCGGCTCAGCGGACGACGACCTCCACCTCCCGGGTGGCGACCGTGAGGGGCATGCCGCGCTCGGCGCGGACGTCGAGGCAGAGCCGGATGGCCTCCTTGATGTTCCGGATCGCCTCGCGCTCGGTCTTGCCCTGGCTCAGGCACCCGGGAATGGAGGGACACTCGACGACGAACACGCCGTCCTCATCCTTGTCGAGGGTCACGAGGAACTTCATGGGCGGCCTCCGGGGGTCTTCTCCAGCCTACCTCCGGGTGGAGACCGCGAACCATCAACCCTCACCGCCGCGGGCCACAGGACGACGGGGCTCGTCGTGGTGGAGGTAAAGGGATTTGAACCCTTGACCTCCTGATTGCGAACCAGGCGCTCTCCCAGCTGAGCTATACCCCCACCGGAGGTCGTGACGAGCGGGGGGATGGTAGCGCCGTCGGGGGCGGAGGGGAACGAAAGCCGCGAGGCGGAGGGGGCCCCGACCCGCTCGCCCGGGAAGAGAAGCGGCTTGCCCCGGGACCCCGCCGCTCCGTATGCTCCCCCCGTGTCCACCACGGGCGGGGAGGGTCGATCGCGGCGGGTCGCGGCGCCCGTCTCCGTCGCCGTCGCGCTGCTCGCCGCGTCCTGCGCGGCGCCCGGCGCCGGGACGACCTCCGACGCGTGGGAGGCGGCGCTGCGCGGCCCCGTGGGCGCCCTCGACGTCCACGTCCACCGGCGCATGCGGGATGCGTGGCTGACGGACGACTTCCGGAAGGTGCTCGCCTTCTACACGCTGACGCCGCCCCCCGGCGGGACCGTGGACGATCTCCCGCTCGTCCGCCACAAGCGGGAACTCATGGCCCGGTTCCGGGACGTGGAGTCGGGCATCGTCTCCATCCGGCCGCCGGCGACCTTCGGCGTCCCCGGACCGGGACTCGTCACCATGGCGGTGCGCACGACGCTCACCGGCAGGGGCGTGTCGGGGCCGCTGGTGGTCGTCGAGGACTCGACCATGGTGGTCCGCTACGAGGGGGAGGGCTCCCCCACCATCGTGGACGAGACCGTGGACCGGACCCGGACCATCGACCGCAGCGGCCGCACGTTCACCGACGTGACCCTGGCGGCGGGGCTCACCATGGTCCCCGACTCCACGGGCCTCGAACTCCGCGGCGAGATCCTCCCCGACATCCCCCGCTGGAACGGCGCCGCCTGCGGGGACTACGACGGCGACGGGCTGGAGGACCTCTACCTCGTGAACGGGCGGGCGGACCGGCTCTACCGCAACCTCGGCGACGGACGGTTCGAGGACGTGACCGCGCGGGCGGGCCTCGCGGGGACGGAGGCCATCGGGCAGAGCGCCGCGTTCGGGGACTTCGACAACGACGGCGACGGGGATCTGCTGGTGGTGAACCTCCTGGAGCCCAACCGGCTCTTCCGCAACGACGGCGACGGCACGTTCACCGACGTCACCGGGGAGTCGGGCATGGAGCCCAACCCGTTCAACACGTCCGTGTGCCTCCTCGACTACGACCGGGACGGCCTGCTGGACGTGTTCCTCGTGGGGGGCGGCGACATCGTGGACGCGGTCCCCTCCCCCTCCCACGAGGCCATGAACGGGACCCCCGACCGGCTGCTGCGGAACGAGGGGGGCCTCCGGTTCCGGGACGTCTCCCGCGAGGCCGGCGTGGACCTCACGGGCTGGGGGTTCGCCGCCTGCTGCACCGACTACGACGGGGACGGGTGGACGGACATCTACGTGGCCAACGACTTCGGCTTCAACTTCCTCCATCGCAACCGGGGCGACGGGACCTTCGAGGAGGTGGCCCGCGCCGCGGGGGTGGAGAACCGGGGCTCCGGGATGGGCTGCACGTGGGGGGACTACGACAACGACGGCCGCATGGACCTCTTCGTGTCCGACATGTACAGCAGTTCGGCGTGGATGTTCTTCCACCCCGACTACCCGTTCCCCGCCGCGTGGTGGCAGGTGGTCCTCTTCCGCCCGTTCATCCTGGACGTGCTCTGCACCATGACGCGCGGCAGCGCGCTCTACCACAACGAGGGGGACGGGACGTTCGCCGACGTCTCCGATCGCTACGACATCCGCGACGCGCCCCAGTGGGCCTGGGGCTGCGCGTTCCTCGATCACGACAACGACGGCGACCTCGACCTGTACGTCGCCAACGGGATGATCACGGGGGAGAACAAACGGGATCTCTGAGCGGCTCTCTTCGCGAGCGTCGGTCGACGCTCACTGGAGAGGAGCGGGGTCCTCGTGGAGATGGGCACCGACTCCCTCAACGGCTCCGAACGGAACTGCCTCTACGAGAACGACCTCGCCGGGGCCGCGGAGCCGGACTTCGCCAGCGCCGCCTACGCGCGCGGCGCCGACCTGCTGCAGGACGGGCGCGCGGTGGTCGTGTTCGACATGGATCGGGACGGGGACCAGGACGTGTTCGTCTCCAACTACCGCCGCCGCGGGAGCCTGCTCCGCAACGACGCCACGGGACGGAACTGGCTGGAGGTGAAACTCGTGGGCACGCGCAGCAACCGGGACGCCGTGGGGGCCCGCGTGGTCGTCCGCGCCGGGGACCTCGTGCAGACGCGGGAGGTCCGCATCGGCGAGGCGTTCCTCTCGCAGGGGAGCCTCGTCCAGCACTTCGGGCTCGGGGCCGCGGAGCGCGTCGACTCCATCGAGATCCGCTGGCCCTCGGGGCTGGAGGAGCGGCTCGGCCCCGCGGAGCCGAACCGGCTCCTGCGCATCACGGAGGGGGGCCATGGCCTCGCCGCGGCACGCTGACGGCGGGTCCGCGCCGCGTCCGGGGGCGCCGGGCCCCCGGGCCGCGCCCGCGATCGCGCTGGCGGCGGCGCTCCTCGCGGCCTGCGCCGCCCCCGCTTCCCGGGATCCCCCGCTCCGTCCGTCGACCACGGTCATCGGGCTCCCCATGCCCCCCCTCGCGGACCTCCCGCCCGTCGCGGGCGCCGCGCCGTCGATGGAGGGCGGGGTCACGGTCGTGGAGTTCGGCTCCTCCACCTGCGCCGGCTGCCGGACCCTGGCGCCGGCGCTGGACGGGCTGCCCGCGCGGTTCCCCGCGGGTGCCGTCCGGCTGGTCCGCGTGCGGGACGGCCGCCGGGAGCCGCCGGAGGGCGCCGCCACGGCCGCCGACGCCACGGCCTCCCCCGTCCTGCTGGATCCCGAGGGCGCGCTCTTCGACGCGCTGGGCGTGAGGGCCACCCCCACGGTGTTCGTGGTGGGCGCCGACGGCCGCATCCTCTGGACCGCCGCCACGGCGCGCATCGAACTCATCGAGGAGTGGGCCACGGACGCGCTGGCGCGGGCGCGATCCCTGCCGCCGCCGGCGCCGGGCCCGTCCCCGAGGTAGTCGCCGACCGGGAGGAATGGCGCGCCGCGGCGGAGGGGGGCCCGTACAATCCCCCGCTCGCGCGCGGGGGGCCACGGCGCGGGGCCGGTTCCCTCCGTGTGGAGGGGTTCCGCATGGCCCGCAAGACGGTCGCCTGTCCGAAGTGCGGCACGGAACTGGACATCTCGGGGTTCGCCCCGGGCTCCAGGATCCGGTGCGGCGCGTGCAGCGCGGTGCTCAAGATCCCGGGCCCCGCCCCCACGCCCCCGCCCGTGTCCGGCCCCGCCCGGACGCCGCCTCCCCCGCCGCGGCCGGCGCCGCCTCCGTCCCGCCCCGCTCCCCCGCCCCCGCCG
>CAZSIX010000054.1:0-20588 GCA_964607145.1 uncultured Planctomycetota bacterium
CGGGTGCGTAACACTGGGTGTTCACCAACTGCGTAGGACTGGGTGTTCGTTGACAACGGGACCCGACTGCTTCGCATCGGCGTCCGCACCGGCTCGGCGGTTCGACTGGAATCCGCGCCGCTGTCCCAGATGGTAGAGCGCGCGACCGAGTTCGTCGGGCTCCAGCCGATGGTCCAGGGCCTTCGCCCGGAGGAGGTAGGGGACCATGTGCGCAACCTGCCGCGCGTTCGCCGGAAGGCCGTCCGTCCCGGTGCGGACGCGCCCGAGGAGGGTCCGGTCGAGGTCATTGAGGAGTTCGTGACGACCCACCGCATCGCTGCCGCGTGTGGCGGGCAGGAGTCCAGCCGACTGCAGGGTGTGAAAGAGGGTCCGAAGCCTTCGAGCGCGGCGCCAGAGGATGCGCCTCGCCGATCGCGCCTGGCGCCGCTTCACGTTGCGTGACTCATCCCTGCCGGAAGCGATGTCGCCCTCGGTGCCCGCGTCGAAGATCCGGACGCCGGCAGCGATGATGCCGCGCGGTGATCCACCCGGGGCGTCGAGCAGGGCCCAGCCGAGGGAGTTCGTCCCGAGGTCAAGCCCGAGGATTGCCTCGCGTGTCCCATTCCTGTCGACCGCAACTTCCGCAGCGTCGCTCATTTCCCTTGCCTCCCGACGGGAAGAGGCTACCATCCGTGGAGTGTATCCGAGCGGCGATTGTCCCGGCGAGTCTCAGTAACGGGTAGCCAATCACCGCGGGCTCCGTCCTTCGGGACGACCCTGCATTCCTGCAACCGCAAGGTTCAGGGATGCTACGTCCACACCCGATGGATAGTGTGCGCGCGATGAGCCTACGGTGCGCGCCGGAAGTGGATGCCGGTATCCAAGGGATCCGCGTTACCCGCTCCATGTCTTCTGCATCGCCGGCAGAGGCCCGGAGCGCGGATGGCACTCTGTCGGACTGGGAATCCCACCCTGGCGGGGGGGTCCTGCGATCGAATCAGCGGCTCTGCATGGCGGAGTGCGGCTCAAGTCGGGCTGGGGGAACTGGAAGTCGATGGGGCGGACAAGGAGCCGCGGCAGATGCCTACGGCAGCACGATCTCCGTCGAGGGCGGCGTGCCGCGCAGGTCCACCATCTCGATGTCGGCGGCCGCGAGGGGGCCGTCGGGGGAGGCGACCTCCACGCGGTAGGAACCCGGGGGGAGGGTGAGCATCGCCGTGGCGCGCCCCGTGGGGCCGGAGGGGCCGTCGGCGGGACGGCTCCACTCCTCGCCGAGCGCGCTCCGCAGCACGGCCGCGCCGGAACCGTCGCGTACTGTCAGCGACAGGCCCTCGGGGAGGGACGTGCCGGGAGGGGCCACCGCCACGATGAACCGCCGGGCCGCAGCGTCGAGGGGGGCGGTGATCCGGCGCGTCTCGCCCTCCACGATCTCCACAGGAAGGGAGGCGAACAGCGGACGCGGGGAGCCGGATTCCAGCGCGAGGCGGAAGCGGCCGGGGGAAAGGGGGCCCCAGCGGTGGGGTCCGTTCCCGGCGGGGTTCAGGAGGTCGCGCCGCACGGCGCCGCGATCGTCGAAGAGCGTGGCCGTGAGGTGGCGGACCGGCGCCTCGCCTGCCGTGGGAAGGACGAGGTCGAGGAACGACGGTGCGGCGATGCGCAGCGTGCCCAGATCCAGGTCGCCGTCGAGGGCGTGGAGGTCGCAGGGGACCTCCAGGGGGGCGTGGCCTTCCAGCCGCACGGAGAGCGTCACCAGGGCGCGGAGGGGGCCGATGCGAAACGCGCCGGAGACCGCGTCCGGGTGGAACATGGTGGACGATGCGCGGGCATCCCGGACGGAGAGTTGCACCGCGCCGGGGGACGCGCCGGGCGGCGTCGCGACGGTGCCGCGGATCCAGCCGCGCGGGACGGCGCCGCGGGGGACGGTGATGGTCGCGTCCCCGGCGTCGAGGGCGACCTCCACGGGAGGGAGGAGGGGGAACGGCAGGGGCGGGTACGACCCGGGGGCGAAGACGGTCACGGTGACGCGGTCGTCGGGGCAGTTCGGCAGCGTCGGGCGGCCGTCGGCGCCGGTCCGGACGTTGCAGTGGAAGAAGCGCTCGTCGTCGGGCCGCCGGCGGGCGTGGTTCGACACGCTGATGGGGAACGAGGCACACGGCACGCCGGCCTCGTCCACGAGACGGACCCGCAGCGGGGAGCCCGCGTCGAGCGGGAGGTCGACGCGCGCCTCGGCGCCCGCGACGACCTGCACGCGCCGCCGGCAGCGGCCCGCGCCGGGGTGGTTGGCCTCGATCTCGAACGTGCCCGCGGGGAGGTCCCGCAGCCCGTAGTCGCCCCCCTCCCCGGAGCCCGTGAACCAGTGGAAGGCCGGCGCGGATGGCGGGGCCGCCACGACCGCCACCCTCACTCCCGCCCGCCCCTCCCCGTCGACGCGCACGCTTCCCGCGATGCTCCCGCCCCGCGCGAGGCGAAGGTCCAGCATCGCCTCCCCCCCCGCCGTCACTGCCGCCTCCCCGCCGACGGGCGCAAGACCCGGCGCCCACGCCACCGCGGGGAGGATCCCCGCGGGAAGGTCGTCGAGGCGGTAGCGCCCCTCGGGATCGGTGCGCGTGAACGCAGGGCCCGCCGCCATGGAGTACCCGCCGGCGCCGTCCTCGTCCATCCGCGCGTCCCGGGAGCCTACACGGACCCACGCCTGCGCCACGGGCGCCCCCTCCGGGTCGCGCACCGTTCCCGCCAGCGCCCCGCCGGCGCCGCCGAGACGCAGCGTCACGCGGACAACGGCCCCCTCGGCGCCGGAGGCGAGGGCCGTCGGCGAGGGGGCCCGTCCGGGAGCCCGGGCGACGAGCGTGCTGTACGAGGCGAAGTCCCGGATGTGGAACGTCCCGTCGGGACCGGAACGGGCGACGGCCAGCGGGGAGTGGGCGGCGCCGCGGCTTTCCACGAGAACGCGGGCGTCGGCGAAAGGGAGATCCTCGCAGTCCAGCACGCGGCCTTCCACGTCGACGCCCCGCGGCAGACGGAGGCTGAGGTCGGTCCCCGCTCCGGGAGCGAGATCCACCACGTCCCGGGTGTCCCGGTCCGAGCGCACGAAGACGGTGCCGGCCGACAGGTCCGGGAACGTGACGCAGCCGTCGGCCCCGGTGGGAGCGCTGCGGACGTCCGACATCGGGGTCTCGATGCGGGGACCCACGACGATCCACACCCCCTCCGCGGGCGTTCCGTCGGACCAGGCGACGATGACGCGGAGCGAGACGATCCCGTCGGCGGGGGTCGGGGTCGGCGGCGCCGCGGCGGTGGCGGCGACGCCGGCCGCCGCGGGCTCCTCCCCGGGGGCGGAAGACTCGGAGGGGCGCGGCGGGACGCGCGCCCCGCCCCCCGACGAACTGGGCGCGCCGGCGTCGCGCGTCCCGGCCGCCGGATCCCCGAGAGGCCACGCGCCCCACGCGGCGAGCAGCAGCACCGCGACCACGGCCGCAGCGATCATCTTCTTCGTCACGAGGGCACCTCCCGACAGGGCGGCGGCCGCCACGGGAGCGGTAGCGGGGCGGACGGACGCCGGGACCGGTGGGTCGCGCGGAGCCCGCGCCGCCCGCAGGACCGCGGCGCGTACCGCGCCCAATCCCCGCGCGGGCGCGAACCCGAGCGCGGGCAGCGCGGCGCCAGCGAAAACGGCGCGGATGCGGTCCGCGGCGCGGGAGAGGAGGGACCGCACGGTCCCCGGGGCTACGCCGCGCACGCGGGCGATCTCCGCGGGCTCGAGTCCGTGCCGCCAGCGCAGGAGCGCCGGCTCGCGGTACGGGTCCGGGAGGCCGTCCAGGGCGGCGCGAAGCCGCGCCTCCTCCTCCTCCCGCGCCGCCGCGTCGGCGGGGTCGGCCCCCGCGCGCGGGGGCGGGAGGCGTCGGAGGTCCGGCACCCGTCGCGCCGTGCGCCGGGCCCGGAGCGCATGGTTCCGCAGTGTCCCGCCGAGCCACGGCCCGGCGGCGCGAATCGGCGCGCCGTCGCGCACCGCCTCCAGCAGCGCGAGGAACGTCTCCTGCACGGCATCCTCGGCGGCGGCCGCATCCAGCGAGAGGTGGCACGCCGATCGGAACAGCCCGGGCGCGGTGGCGTCGAAGAGCGCCGCCAGCGCGGCGGTGTCGCCGCTCCCGCGGAAGCGGCCGAGCAGGACGTCGGCGTCGGGAGCAGGATCGGGATCCGGTGCGTCCATGCCTCCCTGTTCCCGGGGGAGGGCCGCGCGTGGCACGGCGTCGCCGACTCAGGGCGTCGGAGGCGGCGTGCGCATGGGTCGGATGGCGAGGTCGCGCACGCAGCGGAAGCCGACGAACGCGTAGCGGGACTCCGGCCGCACGCGGCGGCGGCGGGTGACCCGCAGGTCCTCGTCCTGGCCCCGTCCGAGGATGCCGCCGCGGAGGACGCGGGACGTGCCCGCCCGCGGGCCCGTGGGGTCGCGGGCGGCGCAGGAGGCGTAGGCGTCGGGCGCGTACCAGTCGGCGACCCACTCCCACGCGTTCCCGACCATGTCGAGGCATCCCGCCGGGCTCTGGCCCCCGGGGAAGGAGCAGACCGTGGTGAGCCCCTCCTCCGGGTTGCGGGCGCGGGCCCGATCCAGGCCCGGCGGCTCGTTCCCCCAGGGGTACGAGCGGCCGTCCGTGCCCCGGGCCGCGCGCTCCCACTGCGCCTCCGTGGGCAGCGCCTTCCCCGCCCACTCGGCGTACGCGCGGGCCTCCCCCCAGGTCACGTTGACCACGGGGTGGAGGTCGTTGCTTCCGGGGGGCTGCTCCGGCATGGCGCGCCGCGTCTCGCGGGCGAAGCGGGAGAACTGCCAGACGGTGACCTCGTGCCGATCGACGAGGTACGAGGAGAGGTGGACCTCCCGCGACGGCGCCTCGTCCCCGTGCCCGTGGTCCGAGCCCATGGTGAAGGGGCCCGCGGGGACGAGCGCCATCTCGGAGCCGTCGCGGAGGCAGTAGACGCGCCCCGCGTGCACGGCGAACCGCTCCGGGAGCGGCGTCCCGTCGTCCACGGGGTTCGGCGGGGGCGGGAGCCCGCGAACGGCGGGATCGACGGGCAGCGGCGACAGGAGCGGCGTGCGGACGCCGCGGGGCGCGGCCTCCGCCTCGCCCCGGAGGATGGCGGCCACCTGCCGCCCGTCCCCGTAGCGCTCCACGGGGTCCCACGCGAGGAGGGTCGCCACGACGGTGGCGTACTCCGCCGACAGCGTGCCGCGCCGCTCCCGGGGGTCCGGGGCCCGCGCCGGGCGCCGGGCCTTGGCCATGGCGATCTCCGCGAAGGTCCCCTCGAAGGCCGGGACGCCGGCGGCGATCTCGTAGAGCACGCAGCCCAGGGAGTAGAGGTCGGCCCGGTTGTCCGGCTTGCGCCGGTCGATCACCTCCGGCGGCAGGTAGACGGGCGTGCCCGCGACGAGGCCGTGGGTCGAGCGCGTGGAGGACTCCAGCAGGACGCGCGCCAGCCCGAAGTCCGCCACGCGCGCCTCTCCGTCCTCGCCCAGCAGCAGGTTGGCCGGCTTCACGTCCCGGTGGAGCACGCGCCGGTCGTGGGCGAAGGCGAGGGCGTCGGCGACGCGGGCGCCGATGCGGCGGCACTCCCCCTCGGGGAGCGGTCCGCGGCGCGCGAGGGCCGCCTGCAGCGAGCCGCCGGGGGCGAACTCCATCACGATGTAGCCGATGCCCTCGTGGTGGTCGAACTCGTAGAGTTGCAGGATGCCGGCGCAGCCGCGCAGGCGGGCCGCGACGCGGGCCTCGCGCTCGATGAGCTCCATGGACTTCGGATCGTCCACGAGGTCGCGGGGGAGGAGTTTCACGGCGACGTCGACCTCGAGATCCCGGTCCTCGCAGAGGTAGACGCGCCCCATCCCTCCGCGGCCGAGGAGCCGCTTCGGCCGGAAGCGGGGCGGCAGGTCGGGGGCCTCACCGGGGAGGAGCGCGCCGGTGTCCCGGCCTCCCACGCTCCCGCAGCGGGCGCAGGGGGCGGACTCCGCGGTCCCGGACTCGCCGCACCGCTGGCAGATGCCCTCCATGGCGTGGAGGCTATCTCCCCGGGGGCCCCGGCGCCAGAGGGCGGGGCGGGGACGTCTCCTGCTACTCGACGAACTCGGGCGTCACGGCGGCGGGAATCGCCCCTGCGGCGTGGGCGCGCTCCAGCAGCAGGGCGACGGCGCGGCGGCCCTCGGGGCCGTAGTCCAGGGTCCAGTGGTTCACGTACATGCCCACGAACCGGTCGGTCTTCGCCGGGTCGAGGCCGCGGGAGTACCGCGCCGCGTGGGCGAGACCCTCGGCCCGGTGCTCCAGCCCGTGGGCGATGGAGGCGCGCAACTGGCGGGAGACCTCGCGGCGGAGATCCGGCGGGAGGTCCTTCCGGATGCCGTTGCCCCCCAGGGGGAGCGGAAGGCCGGTCTCCCCCTTCCACCACTCGCCGAAGTCGACCACCTTCGCGAGGCCCTCGTCGGCGTACGTCAACTGCCCCTCGTGGATGATCACCCCGGCGGCGACCTCGCCGGCGTGGACCGCCGGCTGGATGGCGGCAAAGTCGAGGACCCGCGTCCGCGCGCCCGGCAGCCAGAGGCGGAGCGCGAGGGCGGCCGTGGTCCACTCCCCGGGCACGGCGATCTCGACGTCGAGGAGGGCGTCGCGATGGAGGGGTTCGCGGGCGACGAGGACGGGCCCGTAGCCGTCGCCGAACGACGCGCCGTGGGGCAGCAGCGCGTACCGGTCGGCGAGGCGGGCGTAGGCGTGGATGGAGAGGGCGGTGACCTCGTACGTCCCGTCCCGGGCGGCGCGGTTGAGCGTCTCGATGTCCCGCAGGACGTGCTCGTAGCGCAGGTCGCCCGTCTCGATGCGCCCCTCCGCCAGCGCCCAGAACATGAACGCGTCGTCGGAGTCGGGCGAGTGGGCGACGCGCAGCAGGCGGGAAGGGCTCATCCCGGGAAGGTACCCCGCGACGACATCATTCCCGGAATGTTGCGTGCGAGTTGGAGGCGCGAAGTCGCACGCGACATTCCGGGAATGTCGCCGTCGCGTCCGGGGGAGGGGGGAGGATGGCGGCCAGCGCGGCCGGGTCCGCGGGAGGGGGGCATCGTGGGATGGACGGGGGCGGCGGTGGTGGCGGCGGGTGCGCTGGCGGTGCTGGCGCTGTCCTCCGCGGGGTGCGCGTCGGCCCGCTTCGTGCCGGTACCGGCCGCGGAAGCGGTCGTTCCCGGGACGCCGGCTCCGGGCTTCCGGCTGAACGCGCACGACGGCTCCGCCGTCGAGGTCGGCGGGGGGCCCTCGGACCGCTGGACCGTCATCGCGTTCTACCCGAAGGCCGGCACGTTCGGCTGCACCGGGGAGATGTGCGGCTTCCGCGATCGCCTCGGCGAGTTCGCAAGGCGCGGCGTGCGCGTCGTGGGCGTGAGCCGGGACCCCGTCGCCGCGCTGGCGGAGTTCCACCGCGCCGAGTCCCTGAACTTCCCCCTGCTCAGCGACGCCGACGGCTCCGCGGGCTGGCGCTACGGCGTGGTGGGGGAGGGGGGCGGCATGGCGACCCGCGTCACGTTCCTCGTCGACCCCGCGGGCGTCGTGCGCCTGCGCGACGACGGGCTCAACCCGTTCTCCGTGGCGGACCGCGTGCTGGCGGCGCTGGACCGCCTCGGGGTCCCGGCAGGGAGGTAGGCCGTCGGCGCCGCCGCGCGGCGCCGGCCGGCCCGCGCGTCCGTCAGAACATCTCCCGCATGGAGGGCGCGGGCCCGGCGAAGCACGCGCCCAGGGCGGCCAGCGCGTCGGCGGGACCCTCCACCGCGAGCCCGGCGGCGCGGGCCGCCGCGGGGGCCCGGAACCCGGAGTAGAGCGCCGCCAGCGCGTTCACGTCCAGGCGGACGGCGCCGTCGCCGCCCCGCTCCGCGCGCCCGCGCCCGTCGGCGACGCGCAGCCGCCACCGCCCCCGGTTCCCCTCCACCAGCGGGTCGTCGATCTCCAGCGGGACGTCGGCGCGCAGGCCCGCCGGGTAGCCGCGCGCCTCCAGCGCCGCGGGGACGCACGTCACGCGCAGCATCCACCGGTAGAGGCGTTCCACCGCGACGTCCGGCTCGCGGAGGAGCGCGGCGAACTCGTCCGCCGCGCCGCCCGTCCAGGAGACGCGCCGCACCATGGAGCGGTGGGCCGCGAGGTAGGAGAGGAGCCGCCGCCCCGCGGTCCCGTCGGCGAAGGCGAAGTCCACCAGCCGGATCTCGTGGACCGGGCCCTCGGCCTCCTCCCGCGCGAGCGCCGCGTACCCCACGACCTTCCCGTCGCGCGTGACGACCACCCGCTCCTGCTCCGGGGAGAGCAGCCCGAAGGCGCGCCGCCGGAGGTGGGCGTTCCGGTCGAGATGGCCGTCGCGGCATCGCGCCCATTCGGCGTAGAGGCGGTCCATCGCAGGGAGGTCGGTCGCCGTGGCCCGACGGACGCCGTCCCGGCGTTCCGAGGCGTCCATGTCGGAGGGCTCGGCGCGGTGGCGGACCATGGTGCCGGCCTGCTCGTACCCCACGCGGCGGTAGACCGGCTGCGTGGCCGGATAGAGCGCCGAGAGCGCGGTGCCCGCGGCGGCGATCTCGCGCACGGTGGCGGCCATCAGCGTCGACGCGAGGCCGGAGGCGCGCTGCTCCGGGGCGATACCCACGGCGGCGACGCCCGTGCACGGGACGGAGCGCCCGCCGAACCACTGCCCCATGGGGAGGAGGGCCAGGCCGCCGGCGAGTTCCCCGGCGGCGGAGCGGACGACGCGGAGGTTCCCGTGTCCGACGGAGCGGGCCCACGGCGCCGCGCGACCCTCGGCGAAGCCGAAGACCGAGCCGAGGATGTCCAGCAGCGCGCGGCGCTCCGCGGGGGAGCGGGGCGGGCCGACCGCCACCGCGGCGGAGCGCGCGGCGCCCGCCGGGGCCGCGGGGGGGCGCCGACGGGGGTTCAAGACGGCCGCCGCTTCGCGGCGATCTCGTCGAGGAGCGCCGGCGTCATGCGGTCCAGGGAGTCGTACTCCGGACGCCAGCCCCAGTCGGCGCGGGCCGGTCCGTCGTCCACGGCGCGGGGCCAGGAGTCGGCGTAGGCCTGGCGAACGGGATCCACGGCGAAGGCGGGTTCGAACCCGGGGCCCTCCGCGGCGCCGCGGCGGCGCTCCACTTCGGCGGCGATGCTGGCGGCGATCTCCCCGGCGGTGGGGGAGAGCCCGGCGATGTTGTAGACGCGGCGGGAGAGGGACGCGGGCCGGGCGGCGGCCAGTTCCAGCAGCGCGCGGACGGCGTCGGGCATGTACATGAACGGCAGGCGCGTGTCGGCGCGCAGGAAGTCCCGGCTCCGGCGGCCCTCCGCGGCGGCGAAGTACATCTCGTTGGCGAAGTCCGTGGTGCCGCCGCCGGGGGGGGTGGCGTTGAGCAGGCCCGGGTAGCGCACGCAGCGGAAGTCGGCGAGCCCCTTCTGCGCGTACCACGACCCGAGGAGTTCACCGGCCACCTTGGTCACGCCGTACATGGTGGTCGGGTACGTGGGTGTCACGTCCAGGGCCCGCTCGGGGAGGCCTCCGCGCAGGCCGGGGATGGGGCCGTAGGCGGCGATGGAGGACGGCCAGAGGATGGTGGGCCGGTCCGCGGCGGGGAGGGCGGCGGCGGTCTCGAGGACCAGCCGCAGGCTCCCCATGTTGACGTCCCAGCAGAGTCCGGGATCCGCCTCCCCCTTCGCGCTGAGGAGCGCCGTCAGCACGTAGGCCTGGGCGGGCTTCACCTCCCGGAGGAGGCCCGGCACCGCCGGTCCCCGCGCCGCGTCCGCCACGACCCAGCGACCGCGCCAGCCGGGATCCCCCGCCAGGGCCTCCGCCAGCGCCGGCCCCGCCGCGGTGCCCTCCGGGGGTCGCAGGTCGACCATCCACACCTCGTCCCCGCGCCGCGCCAGCGCCGGAACCAGATCGCTCCCGATCTGCCCGCCTGCTCCGAGGACCACCACGCGTGCCATGCGGACTCCGCTCCGGCCGGCCGCCGGACTCGACGACATCATTCCCGGAATGTTGCGTGCGAGTTCGAGGGAGGTGTCACGCCCCCGGCGTCCTTACGGTATCGGGAGGTGACGCCGATGCCGAGGATCGACAGGGAGGACGGGCCGGGCACCCTCCATCACGTGGTCAGCCGGGGGCTCGGGCGCCGGACGCTCTTCGAGTCGGACGCGGACGCCAGGGTGTTCCTCGCGCAGGTGGCCCGGGTCGTCCGCGCGGGGGACCTCGAACTGCACGCCTATGCCGTCCTCACGACGCACTACCACCTGCTGGTGGGGAGTCCGCGGGGGAGGCTCTCGGCGGCGATGCAGCGGGTCCAGGAGGGGTTCGCGCTCTGGTTCAACCGGACGCGGGGGAGGGACGGTCCGCTCTTCCGGGGGCGGTTCTGGAGCCGCCGCGTCGTCGATGCGGGCGACCTGCTGGCGGTGGCGCGCTACATCGACGCGAACCCGGTGGCCGCGGGGCTGGCGGCGCAGCCCGCCGACTACGCCCACGGGAGCGCGAGGCACTACCTGGCGGAGGTCGCCCCGCCGTGGCTCTCGCGGGGCCTGCTTCGCGGGGAGACCGCCCGCCTGCGGCCGGGAGTCGCGGGGCAGGCGTCCTACGCGTCCCTCGTCTGGGGAGAGTTCGACCGCGCCGACAACGCCTGGCGGGTGGAGCGGGGCGGCGGGAAGCGGATCTCGCGGCCCCGCGGGGGCGGGCCGCTCTGGGACGCCGCCGCCTGCGTCCGGTCCGGACTCCTCGGGGACAACTCCCGCGCCGACGGCTTCGCGACCCCGTTCCGGACCCACGCTCCCGCCCGCGTCCTCCACGCGAGGGCGGAGGCGGTCCCCGACGCCGGCGCGCGCCGCGTCCGCGCCGGGCGGACCTCCTACTCCATGGCCGAGGTCCTCGACGTGGCCGCCCTCGTGAAGTGGAGCGGACTGTCTCAGCGGGAGGTGGCGGAGCGGACGGGCGGGAGTGCCGGCGCCATCCGGCGGCGCCTCAGCGTGCACCGCGGGGCCCTCCAGGCCGACCCCGCCTATCAGCGCCGGTGGGCCCACCTGGAGGCGTTCCTCTCCCCCGACGGCGCCGCCGACATTCCCGGAATGTCGCCGCCGAGTTCGGACCCCGAACTCGCACGCAACATTCCGGGAATGTTGTCGTCGAGGTGGCGGGGGGTAGAGTGAGGGGGATGTCACCGAGCGCCCCCCGGACGACGACGACCCGCGCGACCGGCCGGACTACCGGCCGGCGGCGGGGGTAGTCCGGACCTCGCGCCCCCTCCCGGGGCCCCCCGCGCGCCGGACTTCCTTTTGACGGCGCCTCGATTCCGGCGGGCGCTACCATCGCCGCTCCCCCGATGCGCAAGGACCCGACTCCCATGGAACTCCCGTTCACGCTCCCCGACGGCTCCGCCGTCTCGCTCCCCGCGGGCGCCCCCGCCCGCCAACTCGCCGCCCGCCTCCCCGGCGCCGCCGACGCGCTGGCGCTGGTGGTGGAGGGGGAGATCGTCGATCTCCACACGCCGCTCCGCCGCGGCGGCTCCGTCCGCGCCGTTCTCCCGCGCACGGAGGAGGGCCTCGAGGTCCTCCGCCACACGGCGGCCCACGTGATGGCGCAGGCCGTCGCCCGGCTGTTCGGCAAGGACCGGGTGGAGTTCGCCATCGGGCCCGTCATCGAGGACGGCTTCTACTACGACTTCGACATCGACCACGCGTTCACGCCCGAGGACCTCCCGCGCATCCAGGAGGAGATGGCCCGCATCGTCGCCGAGGACCTCCCGCTCTCCCGCGAGGAGGCCTCCGGCAAGCCCGCCGCCCTGGCCCGGCTGGAGGCGGCCGGTCGCGCCCGCTTCAAGAGGGAGATCGTCGCGGGCCTCGCCGACGACGCCGTGGTCTCGTTCTACGGGCAGGGCGAATTCACGGACCTCTGCCGCGGACCCCACCTGCCGTCCACGGGCCGCGTCGGGGACGCGTTCCGCCTGCTCTCCGTCGCCGGCGCCTACTGGCGCGGCGACGAGAAGCGCCCCATGCTCCAGCGCATCTACGCGACGGCCTTCTTCGACCGGGCCGAACTGGAGGAGTTCGTGCGCCTCAAGGAGGAGGCGAAGCGCCGCGACCACCGCGTCCTCGGCCGGGAACTCGGCCTCTTCCAGTTCACGGAGGCCTCCCCGGGCACGGCCATCTGGCTCCCGAAGGGGATGGTCTGCTACCGGGCGCTGGAGTCGATGATCCGCGAGCGCCTCGACCGCCGCGGCTACGTCGAGGTGCGCACGCCGGTCCTCCTCGACACGTCCGTGTGGAAGGTGACGGGCCACATGGACCACTACCGGGAGAACATGTTCTTCCTGGAGCCCAGCGAGGAACGGCTCTTCGGGATGAAGCCCATGAACTGCCCCGGGGCGGCCATGGTCTTCCGGGAGGGGCTCCGGTCGTACCGGGAACTGCCGCTCCGCCTCGCCGAGTTCGGCCTCATCCACCGCTACGAGAAGTCCGGCGTGCTGGGCGGCCTCACGCGGGTGCGCTCCTTCACGCAGGACGACGCCCACCTCTTCTGCACGCTGGACCAGTTGGAGGCGGAACTGCGCTCGCTGGTGGAGTTCGTCCGCGAGGTCTACGCGCTCTTCGGGTTCGATCCCGTGACGCTCTACTTCGCCACGCGCCCCGGGTCGTCCACGGGCTCCGACGAGATGTGGGCGCGCGCGGAGGGGGCCATCGAGTCGGTGCTGCGGGCCTCCGGCGCCGACCACCGGCTGGCGCCCGGGGACGGCGCGTTCTACGGACCCAAGATCGACTTCAAGGTGCGCGACTCCATCAAGCGGGAGTGGCAGCTCGCCACGATCCAGGTGGACTTCTCCCTGCCGGAGAAGTTCGACCTGGAGTACGTCGCGCCGGACGGGTCGCGGCAGCGGCCGGTGGTCATCCACCGCGCGATCCTCGGCTCCTTCGAGCGGATGTTCGGCGTGCTCGTGGAGCACTTCGCCGGCGCGTTCCCCCTCTGGCTCGCACCGGAGCAGGTGCGCGTCGTTCCCGTGAGCGAGGAGAAGCAGGCGGACGCGTGCCGCGCCGCCGTGGAGGCGCTGCGCGCCGCCGGTCTCCGCGCGTCGGCGGACCTCTCCAGCGGGAAGATGGGGGGCAAGATCCGCGAGGCGACGATGCAGAAGGTCCCCTACGTGTTCGTCATCGGCGGCCGCGAGGCGGAGTCCGGCGCCGTCGCCGTGCGCCGGCGCGACGGGCACGACCTGGGCGCGCTCCCGCTGGCGGAGGCGGTGGAGGCGCTCCGCCTGGAGGCGGCGGAGCGGAGGCTCGATCCGGCCCTCGGCCCGCCCCCGGGGACGCCGCTCCCGGAGCGGAAGCCGCGGAGCGGCAAGCCGGGCGCCCCGGCCGCCGCCGCGGGCGACCCGGCGTAGACGACGCGCGAGGAGGTCCCATGTTCCCGGAACACACGGCGAAGCGCATCGACGGGACGCTGGAGGAGATCCGCGCCGCCGGCGTCTGGAAGGACGAGCGCGTCATCGAGTCCCCGCAGGGCGCCGAGATCACGGTGGGGGGGCGCCGCGTCGTGAACTTCTGCGCCAACAACTACCTCGGCCTCTCCTCCCACCCGGAACTGCTGGCGGCGGCCCGGGGCGCGCTGGAGGCGCGGGGCTACGGCATGTCCTCGGTACGCTTCATCTGCGGGACGCAGGACATCCACGGGGACCTGGAGCGCCGCATCTCCCGCTTCCTCGGCACCGACGACACCATCCTCTACACGTCCTGCTTCGACGCCAACGGAGGCATCTTCGAGACGCTGCTGGGCCCCGAGGACGCGATCCTCGCGGACCAGTTGAACCACGCCTCCATCATCGACGGCGTGCGCCTGGCGAAGGTGCCGAAGTCGAACCGGCACGTCTACGCGCACGCGGACATGGCGGCGCTGGAGGCGGCGCTCGTCGAGGCAGCCGGCGCCCGCGACCGGCTCATCGTCACCGACGGCGTGTTCTCCATGGACGGGGACCTGGCGCCGCTGCCGGCCATCTGCGATCTCGCGGAGCGGCACGACGCGATGGTGATGGTGGACGACTCCCACGCCACCGGGTTCGTCGGCCGGACCGGGCGGGGGACACCGGAGCACTTCGGCGTCCGCGATCGCGTGGACATCGTGACGAGCACGCTGGGCAAGGCGCTGGGCGGCGCCGCCGGCGGATTCACCAGCGGTCGCGGGCGCATCGTGTCGCTCCTCCGGCAGCGCTCCCGCCCCTACCTCTTCTCCAACGCCCTGCCGCCGCCCATCGTGGGTGCGGCGCTGGCGGCGCTGGACCTCCTGGAGCGGTCCACGGAGCGGAGGGACCGCCTCGAGCGGAACGCCGCCCGCTTCCGCGCCGCCATGGAGAAGGCCGGCTTCGACCTGAAGCCCGGGTCCCACCCCATCGTCCCCGTCATGCTCTACGACGCGCCGCGTGCCCAGGCCGTGGCCCGGGACCTCCTCGCCGAGGGGATCTACGTGATCGCGTTCACCTATCCCGTCGTGGCGGCGAAGCAGGATCGCATCCGCGTGCAGTTGTGCGCCGACCACACGGACGCGCAGATCGACCGCTGCGTGGAGGCGTTCACCGCCGTGGGGCGGCGGCACGGCGTGATCCGCTAGCGCGCGGGCGCCGGGACGTACATCACGTCCACCAGCGCCGCCACGCCCGCGTCGGGCACCTCCACGCGCACCAGCGCGCGGCGACCGTCGAGCCGCCGGCCCGTCATGGACTCGACCATGGTCGCCTGCCCGGGGATCTCGCAGGTCTCCGGCGCCAGCGCCGCCACGTCGTCCCCGGCGAGGAACGCCGTCTCCGCGAACCCCGACGACAGCACGAGGGAGATGGCGCGGGCGGGGGCCCGCCCCGACGCCGGTGCCACGAGGAACGTGGCCCGGCAGGAGCGATCCTCGGACCGGAACCGCGCCGCGCGCAGGCCCGAGCGCAGGACGACGTCTCCGGAGGCGGGGTCGTACTCCAGGGAGAGGCCCAGCGCGCGGAGCAGCCCGTTCCCTCCCACGCCGGCGCCGGCATACAGCGCGGGGAGGCTCCAGGAGCGATCCCCCTCCTCGCCGGCGCGGAAGAGGAACGCGTGCTCCAGCGGCGGCGGCGCGGCGGCGACGAGGCGGGCGGCGTCCTCCAGGAGCATGGAACCACCGAGGAACGCGCCTCCCGCCACCGCCACGAAGTGGTCCTGGAGGAACCCGAGCCGGTCCCCGGCCGCCGCCAGCGCCGCCTCGTCGGCGGTCCGCGCCGAGCGGAGGGGCGCCGCCTCCGCGGGGGGCGCGGGCCGCGGGGCCTGCGCCGACGCGCAGCCGGCGACCAGCGCGACGCCGAGAGCGACCCTGCACCACCGGGATCCGTCCATCCGCCGAAACCTCCGCCGGGCCGCGCGCCTGCCCCAGAATAGCGCCCGTTCGTCACCGATCGACCACGGTAGGAGGCCGCACGATGGGACTGGGCGCCGGCGCGCGATTCCACTGGCTCGGGCACGCGACGTTCCTCGTCGAGACCCCCGGCGGGAAGCACCTCCTCGTGGACCCGTGGGTGGAGGGCAACCCGGCGTGCCCGCCGCGATTCAAGACCTTCGAGCGGCTCGACGCGCTGCTGGTGACCCACGGCCACTTCGATCACTGCGGCGACGCCGTGCCCCTGGCGCTGAAGCACCGCTGTCCCGTCGTCTCCAACTACGAGACCGCCTGCTGGCTCCGATCGAAGGGGGTCTCCGGCACGGTGGAGATGAACAAGGGAGGCACCGTCGAGGTGGCCGGCGTGAAGGTCACCATGGTGTCCGCGGATCACTCCTGCGGCATCACCGACGGGGACGCCGTCGTCTACGGCGGCGCCGCCGCGGGGTTCGTCGTCACGCTGGAGAACGGCTTCCGCTTCTACCACGCCGGCGACACCAACGTGTTCGGCGACATGCGCCTCATCGGCGAGATGTACAAGCCCGATCTCGCGCTGCTGCCCATCGGCGGCCTCTACACCATGGGGCCCGTGGAGGCGTCCCACGCGGTGCGCCTCCTGGGCGTGAAGAAGGTGCTGGGCATGCACTACGGCACGTTCCCTCCGCTCACCGGTCGCCCCGCTGAACTCCGCGAACTCTGCGCCGGCGTGCGCGGCGTCGAGATCCTCGAACTCCAGCCGGGGGAATGCCTCGAGTAGGGGCACGCGCTCGCGCGCCCCACGGGGTACCTGCCGTGTTCTCGCGGCGCCCGGGGCCCTACCGACCGACGGATCGTTCGATGGCGCGGAGGTCGTCGGCTTCCAGGACGCCGGCCTCCTGGAGGGGTCTGCAGACGGCCATGAAGTCGTGGACGCGGGTGCCGCCGCGGAGGACGAGGTCGTCGATGAGGCGGGCCTTCCGCGCCCGCCACTCCGCGTCCGGCATCCACCCCTGCTCCCGGGCCTCCCACGCCTCGGCCAGGCGGTCGAGGAACACGTCCTCCGTGACGGGACTCCCGGCCCCCGCGTCGGAGGGCGGTGGCGGCGGCACCGCCGCGTCGGACCGGGCCGCGACCTCCGCCTCGATGTGGCGGAGGACCGCGCGCAGCAGGGCCTCCGCCGCGGCCCTCTCCTCGGGCGCGTCCGTGGCGCGCAGCGCGGTGAGTCGGACCCGGCTGGAGACGCCCCCCGCGCCGTGGGCCGCGCGGACGACCTCCACGCTCGCCGTCACGGGCAGGCTCCCGCCCCCGTCGAGGAGGACGCGCCCGGTCAGCGTGCCGTCCGGTTCCTCGCGCACGCCCAGGAACCGCTCGCTCGCCATGCCGCGCAGCAGGGCGGTCCGCAGGACGTCGACGGGGAGCGCGTAGGCGGCGGGCAGTTCCGTGCGGCGGTCGGAGGGGATGGCGGCGGCGACGGCGAGCGCCGCGGACGCCTGCTCCGCGTCCGGGGAGGCGCGCCCGACGCGCCGCAGCATCCGGTCCACCTCCTCCGGGGACTCCCGTCTCCCGGCGATGCTCCGGGCCTCCTCGTCGCGGGCGCGGCGGGCGGCGGCGGCGGCGGAGAACGCGCAGAACAGGTGGGTCAGGACGCCCAGACGGACGGACGCGCGGTAGGCCATGCTGACGCCCATCAGCCAGAACAGGGCTCCGCCCATCCGCCCCGCGTAGACGTGCCCCACACCGGGAACCAGCGACAGCGCGAAGGCGAGGCCCGGCTTGAGGCGCGGCTCGTCCATGGACCCCCGTGTGCCGCGCTACTTCTGGAAGATGTGCACGGACTTCCCGTGCAGGGCGTGCGCGGCCTCCATGATGGACTCGGGCAGCGTGGGGTGGGGATGAATCGTCCCGCCGATGTCCTCGACGCGGAGCCCCGCCTCCAGCGCCAGCGCTCCCTCGGAGATGAGATCGCACGCCTCGGGACCGACCACGTGGACGCCGAGGACGAGGTCGGTCTTCCGGTCGGAGACGATCTTCGCGAAGCCCTCCGTCTCGTGGATGGCGAGGGCGCGGCCCAGCGCGGCGAAGGGGAACTTCCCCACGACCGGGTCGTAGCCCGCCGCCTTCGCCTCGGTCTCGCTCATGCCCACGGACGCGATCTCCGGGTCCGTGAAGATGACCGCGGGCACCGCGCGCCAGTCCCGCGCCGAGGGCAGCCCGGCGATGACCTCCGCGGCGACGACGCCCTCGCGGGAGGCCTTGTGCGCGAGCATCGGCTGGCCCGCCACATCGCCGATGGCGTAGACGCGGGGAACCGACGTGCGGCAGCGGTCGTCGACGGCGATGAACCCCTTCTCGACCTTCACGCCCACGCGCTCGAGGCCGAGGTGTTCCACGTTGGGCCGCCGGCCCACGGTGGAGAGGATCACGTCGGCGATCACCGTGTCGGCGCCCTTCCGGGTCTCCACGGACACCTCGGCGCCGTCCTTCCCCTCCTTCCATCCCAGGGCCTTCGTCGACAGGAGGACCTTCACGCCCCGCTTCTTCAGCGAGCGCTCGACGACCTTGACGAGATCGGGGTCCTGCCCGGGAAGCAGCGAGTCGGTCCACTCGACGACGGTCACCGCGGCGCCCATCTTGGCGAGGAAGGTCCCGATCTCGAGACCGATGTACCCGCCGCCGATGACGCACACGCGCTTCGGCACGGAGCGGAGGTCGAGCGCCTCCGTGGAGGACAGCACGCGCTTCCCGTCCACCTCGAACCCGGGGATCACGACGGGGCGGGAGCCCGTGGCCAGGACGACGTCCTGCGCCTCCACGACGTCGATCCCCGCCGCGGTCGTCACCTCCAGCCGCGTGGGGGCCACGAGGACCCCGGTCCCCTGCAGGACCGCGACGCCGTTCATCTTCAGCAACTGGGCGATGCCGCCCGTCAGGCGCTTGACGACGCCGTCCTTCCAGTCCACGAGGCGGCCCATGTCCACGGCGAGATCCCTGAACGTGACGCCGAAGGCCTCGGCGCGGCGCGCGCGGTCGACCACGTTCCCCGCGTTGATCATCGCCTTCGACGGGATGC
The DNA here is from genome assembly GCA_964607145.1 of uncultured Planctomycetota bacterium. GTDB lineage: Bacteria > Planctomycetota > JAJSAM01 > JAJSAM01 > JAKLKS01 > CAZSIX01. The sequence goes on from CAZSIX010000054.1 coordinate 18,437, forward strand.
AGCCCACGTTGAGGCACACGCCGCCCAGTTCCCCCTTCTCGACCAGGAGGACCTTCTTCCCGAGCTGCGCGGCACGGATGGCCGCGACGTAGCCGCCGGGACCTCCCCCGAGGACGACGACGTCGCAGGCGTGGTGGGCCATGGTGGACTCCGGTGACGGCGCGGGACGGGAGGCTCAGAGGGGGAACGCGCCCGCGGCGCGCTGCCCCTCCACGAAGAACGGCCACGCCGCGCGCAACTGCTCGCGCAGCGGCGCCGGCACCTCGGCGAAGACGTGCTGCACCAGCGACTCCAGCGGGGGATCGGGGGCCGCCTCCGCCTCGCGGACCGCATCGGCGATCTCGGCCTCGATCTCCGCGACGGCGGCCCGCTCCCGGGCGTCGTCCCACAGACCGCGGCCCTCCAGGTGGCAGCGCACGCGGACGAGCGGGTCCTTCGCCTCCCAGGCGGCGACCTCGGCCTCGTCGCGGTAGCGGGAGGGGTCGTCGGAGGAGGAGTGGCCCTGGCGCCGGTAGGTCACGAACTCGAGGAACGTGGGCCCGCCCCCGGCGCGCGCGAGGTCGACGGCGGCGCGCGTCGCGGCGTGCACCGCGAGGAGGTCGTTCCCGTCCACGCGGACGCCGGGGATGCCGTACGCGCGGGCCTTCACCGCGATGGTGGCCGACGCGGTCTGCATCGAGACGGGCACGGAGATCGCCCAGTGGTTGTTCTGGCACATGAGGACCACGGGCGGGCGGTAGACGCCGGCGAAGTTCATCGCGACGTGGAAATCCCCCTCGCTGGTGCCGCCGTCCCCGATGTAGGCGAACACCACCGTCGGGTCCCCGCGCAGGCGCGCCGCCATGGCGGCGCCGACCGCCTGCGGGAACTGGGTGCCGATGGGGGACGAGAGCGAGACGTGGTTCCCTCCGCGCCAGGAGAAGTGCATGGGCTGCTGGTGGCCCATGGCCTCGTCGGCGGAGTTCCCGTACAGCTGCCCGATGTACGTGCGGAGCGGCATCCCGCGCAGCAGCGCCGCCGCGCCCTCGCGGAGCGCGGGGAAGACCCAGTCGCCGGGCCCGGCGCAGGCCGCGCTCCCGACGGTGGCCGCCTCCTGTCCGATGCTCGTCCCGTAGAAGGCGATCCGGCCCTGCCGCTGGAGGCCCAGCATCTTGAGGTCGAAGGTGCGCATGAACAGCATGCGACGGTAGAGCGCGGTCAGCCGGTCCGGAGGGAGCGCCGGGGCGACCGCCGCATCGGCGGAGCCGTCGTCGCGCAGGACGCGGAGGAGTCCGAGGTCGGGGGCCGAAGCCGGCGCGGCGGCGCCGGCGGGCCGGCGTCCCGTCCCGCCCGTCCGCGTGGCTCCCGCCGCCCGTTTCCGTCGCGCCGCCATCGTCGGGTCTACAGCTCCCCGACGAGGATGCGCTTGGGATCCTCCAGCATCTCCTTCACCGCGTTCATGAAGCGGGCGCCGAGGGCGCCGTCGTTGATGCGGTGGTCGATGGAGATGCTGAGGTACATCACGTCGCGCACGGCGACGCGATCGCCGACGACGCGCGGGGTCTTCTGGATCTTGTGGATGCCGAGGATGGCGACCTCGGGGTGGTTGATGACGGGCGTCGCGAAGAGGCCGCCGATGTTGCCGGCGTTGGTGATGGTGAACGTGCCGCCCTGGAGGTCCTCCAGCCGCGACCGCCCGTTGCGGGCGTCGCCGGCGAGACGATCCAGTTCCAGCGCCAGTTCCACCAGCGAGCGCCGGTCCACGTCGCGCACGACGGGGACGATGAGCCCCGCGTCGGTGTCCACGGCGACGCCGAAGTTGTACGAACCGCGGACCGTGTACGTGCCCGCCGCCTCGTCCACGGTGGCGTTGAGGGTCGGGAACTGCCGGAACGCGGCGACCAGCGCCTTCATCACGAAGGGGAGGTACGTGAGGCGGGCCCCCTTCAGCCGCGCGCGCTCCTTGGCGAGGGTGCGCAGTTCCACCAGTTCCGTCACGTCCAGATCGTCCACGTAGGTGAAGTGGGCGGCGTGACTCTTCGAGTAGGCCATCCGCTCGAAGATCCGCTTGCGGAGGCCGCGGATGGCGACGACCTCGTCGGTGCCCGCCGCGGGGGCGGGGGCGGCGGCGCCCGCCGGGGCGGCGCGGGGGGGCGGCGCGGCGGACGCGGCG
>CAZSIX010000055.1:0-20554 GCA_964607145.1 uncultured Planctomycetota bacterium
CTTCCTCGCTCGGCCTCAGTGTGACGCAGTAATTTCGGCCAGGGCCCTAAGGCTCACGCACGCTCCGGGCCGCTCTACTTCGGCAGGTCCTTCACGCAGCGGAACCCCACGGTCTCCCCCAGTTCACCGCGGCGGACGCGCACGCTGAGGAAGAGGGCGAGGCTCTCGGGCTTCAGCGTGCCGCCCCAGTGCCCCCCCTTGGCGGCCCACTTCGGTTCCAGGCCCGGCGGATCGGGGAGGGCGGGCGGCGGGAAGGGCTTCACCGGGACCGTGATCTCGGAGACGTTCCCTCCCATGTCGGCGAGGCCCCACGCCGAGAGGTCGCCGGCGGTGGAACCGGCGGCCACGGTGCCTCCCTTCCCCACGTGGCACCGGGTGCCGTCCCAGCGATCGCCCCAGGGGTAGTCCCGCCCCTCCGGTCCCCGGGCGGCCTTCTCCCACTCGTAGTCGGTGGGGAGGCGCTTCCCGGCCCACAGCGCGAAGGCCTCCGCGTCGTCGCCGGTCACGTTCACGACGGGGTGGTTGAGGCGTCCCGCCGGCGGCGACGCGCCCACCCAGCCCGGGGGCGGGGCGTGGCGGGTGGCCAGGAGGAACCGCGCGTACGCGGCGCACGTCACCTCCGTGCGATCCATGTAGAAGCCCTTCACCCGCACGGCGGTGCGTGCGCGGCCGATGATGCCCGGGCCCTCGGGCACGTAGACCATGCCCTCCGGCGCGCCCTTCGCGACGGCCCGCTCGCGGAGGTCGCGGGCCTCCGCGCGCGGGAGCGCGTCGAAGGCCTGCCGGGCCGCCTCCAGCGCCTCCTCCGTCTTGCCCGCCTCCACGGCGGCGTAGCCCCGGTTCATGGCGTCGACGAAGGTCCGGTGGCGCGCGGCCTCGTCCTTCGCGTGGCGGGCCGCCGCCGTCAGCGCGGCCAGGCCGTCGGCGTCGGGGTGCGCCTCCGCGAACGAGAACCCCTCCGCGGCGAGGCCCTCGAGGACGGCGGCGCGGGCCACGGGATCCTCCTCCTCGACGGGGGCGGAGATCCGCGCCTGGAGCCGCTTCACGTCCCCCGCCAGCGCCTCCGCGCGGCGCGTCTCCGCGGCGGCGAGCACGATGGCGGCGGCGCCGTCGGCGCCGGGGAGCGCGGCGGCCTCCTTCGCCAGCGACACCGCCTCCTCCGTGCGTCCCGACGCGAGGGCCTCGCGGGCGGCCGCCAGGGCGCGGGCGTACGCCGCCCGGCGCGCCTCCTCCGCGGGATCCACAGGCGGGGGCGGGGGAGCCGTCGGCGCGGGTTGCGCGGGCGGAGTCGCGGCGGGGGGGGCGTCTCCGCCGCCGCAGGCGGAGGCGAGGAGTGCGCAGGTCCAGAGGAGGGGACGGGGCGACGGCACGGGGTCAGAGTAGCGCGACCACTTAGAATCGGGCAATGGACACTCCCGACGCTCCCTCCCCGCCGCCGGGCCGCGCGCGCGCCGTCCTCGACGCGGGGCTCCTGGGAGCATCCGCGGGGGCGGTGCTGGGGATCCTCGACGCGCTGCGTTCGGCGGTGGACGCCGCGGGTCCCCTCCCCGGGCGGCTGGCACCGGCGGCGGTGGGCGTCTACGCCGGGATCCTCGGCGTCGCGGCGCTCCCGGCGGCGCTGGTCCTCTCCGCCCCCGCGGCCCGCGCCGGGATCCTGGCCGGGGCGGCGGCCCTCGGGGTCGGGCTGGCGGCGAACTACTGGTTCCTGCCCTCGTTCCTGGACCCCGTCTCGCTGGCGGCAGACGGGGGCCTGCTGATCGTCGCCGCGCTCCTGTGGCAGGGCCTGGCGGGCCGGTTCCGCGCCGCCGGCGTCCCGCGACGGAAGCCGGTGGCCCTGGTGGCGGCGGGTTGCGTGCTCGCCTCCCTCGGGCTCGCGATCCTCGATGACCGCGGGGACGGCCCGCCGCCGGTGGTCGTGCGACCGGGCGAGGGGCGGCGCCCCCCGGTGCTGCTCGTCGTGGTGGACACGCTGCGCGCGGACGCCGTCGGGTTCTCCGCGGCGCCCGGGGCGGCGGCCACGCCGCGGCTCGACGCCCTGGCGGCGGAGTCCTCCGTGTTCCTCGCCTGCCGCGCGCCCTCCTCGTGGACGAAGCCCTCCACCGCCAGCCTCCTCACGGGGCTCTACCCGCCGGAGCACGGTGCGCTGGAACCGGACGCCGCGCTCCCGCGGGGCGCCGCGACGCTCGCCGAGGTCTTCCGCGCGGCGGGGTGGCGCACCGCCGCCTTCTCCGACAACCCGTGGATCTCGCCGGTCTTCGGGTACGGCCAGGGGTTCGACCGCTTCCACTCCCGCTCACCCTCGGCGCTGATGCGGGGCACGCTTCTCCTCCGGGCGGTGCTCCAGGTGCGCGCCGTCTTCGCCGGGGCGGAGGCGTTCGCCATCGGGCCCGGCCACGACGCCGGTGCGCGGGATCTGCTGGGGCGCGCGGTGGCGTTCCTGGAGGACGCGACCGACCCGCGCCCGGCGTTCGCCTACGTCCACCTCATCGAGCCCCACGCCCCGTACACGCCGCGTCCGCCCCACGGCAAGGGGCACTGCCGCGTGGATCCGCCGCCCACGTCCGGGCTCCTCCCCTTCGACCGCGCGCCGGCGCTCCCGGCCGCCGACGTCCTCGCCATGCGCGCCAACTACCTGGGGGAGGTCTCCTCCGTGGACGAGGACCTGGGGGCCGCGCTGGATCGGCTCCGCGTCGCCGGCCGCCTGGACTCCATGGTCCTCTGCGTCACCTCCGACCACGGGGAGGAGTTCCACGAGCACGGGGGGTGGACCCACGGTCAGAGCCTGTACGAGGAACTGGTGCGGGTGCCGCTCCTGATCCGCGCGCCCCGCGGCACGGCGGCGGCGGAGCCCCGGCGGATCGAGGCGGGCTGCTCGCTCGTGGACGTCGCGCCCACGCTGCTGGAACTGGCGGGCGTCGCCACCGACGCCCCCTGCTCGGGCCGGAGCCAGGTCCTGGTCATGGAGGGAGCGACGCCGGCGCCGCGCTACACGACGGGGGAGGTCCGGGCGGGGCCGGTGCGCGCCCGCTCGATCCACGCCGCCGACCGGGTCCTCGTCCTCTCGGAGAAGGGAGGCGAGACGGCGGTGGAGTACTTCGATCTCGCCGCGGATCCGACGCAGCACCGGGGCATCGGGGACGCGCACGGGCGCGAGGGGGGGAGGGACGCGCTGCTCGCGCTCCTGCTGGCGGAGTTCCGGCGGATGGAGCGGGACGGGCTCGCCGGCGCGCGGACCTCCATGGACCCGGAGACGGAGGCGAGCCTGCGCGCGCTGGGGTACCTGGGGGGACGGTAGCGCCGGCTCGGCGGGCGGGTCAGCGTCCGCCCTTCTTGCGCTCCTCCTCCAGGGCCTTCTTCTCCTCCTCGTCGAGGGCGGCGGGATCCTCCTCGCGGTCGGGCAGCTCGATGTGGCGGAAGATCAGGGTGCCGCCCTCGATGCGCCACTCCATGGGGAGCGACGCCGTCACCTGCTTGATGATGGCCTCCCCGGTGGTGCGCTCCAGGAGCATGCGGATGGTGAAGTTGGTGAGGTCCGGAAGTTCCGCCTCCACGGGACACCCCAGCGCCTTGGAGATGATCTTGCACGCCTCGTCGAAGGAGGTTCCGCCGGGGATGTCGATGAGGTCCACCTCCTTCTCCAGGATGGCGCGCTCGGCGCGGCCCTCGCCGGGGAGGTGCACCTCGGTGCCCAGGACCTTGTCCACCAGGTTCACGATCTGGATGGCGTTGGTCTTCTCCTGCAGGAGGAAGTGGAAGATCGCCTTCTGGCGCTTCTTCATGTCCTCCAGCTGCTCCGGTGACGGCTTCACGAGGCGGTTCTCGTCGGGCGCGCCGTCCACCTCGCTGGAGATCTTCAGTTCGTGCAGCCGGGCCTCGTTGATCCCGGACTCCCTCTCGGTCACGTAGATCTTGAGGAGCCCCTGCTGGAGGAGCGCCAGGTCCATGTCGTCCACGGTGCCCTTGCGGCCGCCGGGACGCTTCGGGCCGTCGCCCTCGAGGGCGGCGGCGCCGGCGGCCAGCGCGCAGAGCACCAGCGCGGCGGCGGCGAGCCGCCCCGGGCGGGCGGGGGCCGCGGGGGGGACGGGGGCGGGGGGGATCACAGGTCGTCCTCCTCGCCGATGGGGGTCTCCGGCTCCGGTTCCCAGTACTTCCACTCGGGGTGGTCCTTGAAGTAGCGGAGCAGCCGCTCGTCGTTGCGCTTGAGCTTCTTGATGATGCAGATCTCGCCGTTGTGGATGATGTACTCCGACTCGAACCCGGCGCAGATGGTGCGCAGGATCCCGTCCGCCGACTGGCGGGGGAAGTCCATCTCGACGGTGTTGAACTTGTTCACGTCGTAGTGCATCACGAAGTCCACCTTCAGCGCCCGGCCGACGTCCCGCAGGCAGTCGATGAACTTCCGCTTGTTCCACGAGATGTCGATCAGTTCGGTGTCGCGCAGCTTCCGGAGGAGTTCCACGTCGGCCATGCGCGGGGGCGGGGTGTGGAGGATGGTGTCCACCACGGCGATGAGCCGCGCCTTCCTGGCGCGGTACTCCTCGAGGAGCGACTTCACCTTCGCGCGGTGGACCCGCACCTTCGCCGGGTCCTTCTCCGCCTCGCGGAGGGCGTCCATCTCCCGGTGCAGTTCCAGCGCCAGGGCCAGGGACTGCTCGGAGAGGGAGCGCAGCTCCGGGGTCGCGGCCCAGTACGTGTCGTAGTCCACGTACATGGCCCCTTCGCCGAGGGCGCGCACCTCCTGCGCGTCCGCCGGGGGGGCTCCCCGCGGGACGAAGAGCCCGAGCACCAGCACCAGCGCCGCGCCGCGCGCGGCCAACCCACGGCTCCAGCCCATGGACGTCCCTCCTCCCGGCGACTCCGTCGGCGCAACCCATCCCATCCTACTTGGACGCGCGAGCCGTCGGATTCGTTCAACGCGGGCGGAAAGCGCCCGGTTCGCCCGGCGGGGATGCCGCGGTGCTCCTTCGCGGCGGCCGGGGCCGTGGGGGATAGACTCGCCCCGCCGCGCATCGAAGCGCGCGGAGGAGGGATCAGCCATGCCCGAGCCGAAGGAGGGGGAGCCCGCCCCCGCGCTGCGCCTGCCGTCGGGGGACCGCGGGGTCGTCGACCTGGCGGACCTCCGCGGGAGACCCGTCGTCGTCTTCTTCTATCCCAAGGCGGCGACCCCCGGCTGAACCGTCGAGGCCTGCGGGTTCCGCGACCTGTACGCGGAGTTCTGCACGGCCGGCGCCGAGGTCCTCGGCGTGAGCGCGGACTCGCCGCAGAAACTCGCGAAGTGGGCGGCGAAGAAGGAGTTCCCGTACCTCCTCCTGGGCGACGAGGAGCACGCCACGCTCGAGGCGTGGGGCGTGTGGGGGGAGAAGAAGTTCATGGGCCGTACGTTCATGGGCGTCTCCCGCAGCACGTTCCTCGTGGGTCCCGACGGCCGCATCGCCCGGGCGTGGGCGCGGGTCAACCCCATCGGCCACGCCCGGGACGTGCTCGACGCCGTCCGCGACAACGCCGGGACCGGGGCACGGTAGGATGGCCCCGCGCCGGGCGGCGGGCCCGGGACGGGAGGGACCGCGCATGGACGCCGGGGCGAAACCGAAGCGCCTGTTCACCGCGGAGTCCGCGAACCGGGCGCTCCCCTACGTGCGGTCCATCGTGGACGACGTGGCCGAGTCCCTCGCCCGCCTGGACGCGGCGGGCAGGGAGCAGGCCCGCATCTGGCGGGGCGAGGATCCGGCGCTCCAGGGGGCCGATCGCGATCGCGCGCTCAACGAGGCGTCCCGGGGCCGCGACGCGGCGCGCGCCGCGCTGGTGCGACTGGCCGCGGAACTGGATCAGGCCGGGGTCCTGCTGAAGGACCCGCGGAGGGGACTGGTGGACTTCCCGGCCCGCGTCGACGGCCAGGCCGCGTTCCTCTGCTGGCGGCGCGGGGAGCGGGCGGTGGAGTGGTGGCACGACGAGGCGTCCGGGTTCGGCGGTCGGCGGCCGCTGCCGCCGCCGGAACCGCCGCGCGGCGACGGGCCGGAGGAGGGCGGGGAGGACCCGCCTCCCACGGCGCCGGAGCGGGACCCGGCGGTTCCGGTGGCCGGACGGAGGAGGACGCGATGACCCAGTTGACCCAGGCGCGCGACGGCGTCGTCACCCCGGAGATGGAATTCGTGGCGCGGGAGGAGGGCGTGCCCGTGGAGCAGGTCCGCGCGGGCATCGCCGACGGCACCATCGTGCTCCCCTACAACCGCAACCGGCCCCACGCCATCGTCCGGGCCATCGGGAAGGGGCTGAAGACCAAGGTCAACGCCAACTACGGCTCCTCGGCGGACCACGAGGACCCGGACGAGGAGATGGACAAGCTGGACTGGGCGGTGGAGTACGGCGCCGACTCGGTCATGGACCTCTCCACGGGTCCCCGGCTGAACGAGATCCGGCAGCGCTCCGTGACCCGCTCCGCGGTGATGCTCGGCACGGTGCCCATCTACGAGGCGGCGTGGCGCTCCGGCGTCTACGCCTGGGACGAGTCCATCTGGGACGTGATCGAGGGGCAGGCCCGCGAGGGTGTCGACTACATCACCGTCCACTGCGGCGTGACCAAGCGCTCCATCGCCCGCCTGGAGGACTCCCCGCGGGTGTGCGGCATCGTCTCCCGCGGAGGTTCCATCACGGCGGCCTGGATCCGCAAGACCGGCCGGGAGAACCCGCTCTACGCCGAGTTCGACCGCCTCCTGGAGATCGCGCTGGAGCACGACGTGACGCTCTCGCTGGGGGACGGGCTCCGGCCCGGCGCCAACGCGGACGCCACGGACCCGGCGCAACTGGAGGAACTGTTCGTCCTCGGCGAACTCCAGCGCCGGTCGCTGAAGGCCGGCGTGCAGGCCATGATCGAGGGGCCCGGTCACGTCCCGCTGCACGAGATCGAGGCCAACGTGCAGCTGGAGAAGCGGATCTGCAACGGGGCGCCCTTCTACGTGCTCGGACCCCTTCCCACGGATTGCGGCGCCGGGTACGACCACATCGTGGGCGCCATCGGCGGCGCGCTGTCGTCGGCGGCGGGGACGGACATGCTCTGCTACCTCACGCCGGCGGAGCACCTGCGGCTGCCGACGCGGGAGGACGTGCGGGACGGCGTCATCGCCACGCGCATCGCCGCCCATTGCGGCGACGTGGTCAAGGGGACCGGCCGCGCCCGCGAGCGGGACCGCGAGATGTCCGACGCGCGCAAGCGGCTCGACTGGGAGCGGATGTTCGCGCTGGCGTTCGACGGGAAGAAGGCCCGCTGGTACCGCGAGACCAGCGAGGACGCCGACCGCGCGGTCTGCTCCATGTGCGGTCCGCTCTGCTCCGTCAACATCGACAACCACTCCGACCCCGAGTACGCCGAGAGGGCCGCGGAGCACCACCGGAAACTGTTCGGCCAGGCGGTCATCGAGCGCGTGGAGAAGGTCCCGCAGGGGACGCTGTAGCCCGACGTACTCACCCGTCGTAGCGGGTCGGGTGGAGCGGCGGCGACCCGGTGCCGGGCGCCGCGGCGCCCTCGTGGTCGGGCACGGGGTGCCCGGCGGCGGCGACCTCCTTCTGGTGCCGGATCACGTCGTGCAGTTCGAGGTCGAAGGCGGGATAGGCCTCGGGCCCGCCGCGCACGTGGGCCTCGCACCAGTGGCAGATGACGACCTGGCCCGCCACGAGGTAGAGGAGGCTGTCGAGGCCCACGGAGGCCGCCAGCGTCCCGAAGAACCCCCAGGGGCCCAGCAGGGCGCCGAGGCCGACGGCCAGCAGGAACCCCCCCGCCAGGAGCCCCACACCCACCTGGCGGCTGAAGTCCTTCTGCACGTAGAGGCGGGGGTCCCCGCAGGCGGGGCAGCGGATCACGCGGCCCTCCGGGTCCGGCACGTCGGCGCGCCGGGGAGTGGTCCATCCGCAGGGGCAGGAGAGGGAGGGCGCGGCGGCCAGGTCGGGGACTTCCACGGCGGCGCCGCACGAGGGGCAGGCGAGGGAGAGTTCGAGCGGCGGGGGCGGGGGGCACATCAGAGCGGGAACCCGGTCCTGAGGAACACGTGGCGCGAGGCCGCCTCCCCCATGAGGACGAACACCGATACCCCGTAGAGGATGCCCGTGGCCGCCTGGGTGGACCGGATGGAGACCGTCCCCCAGATCATCCACGACATCGCCGCGGGGCAGCCGAGGCCGAACAGCACGCGCACCAGCGCCACGATGAAGAGCCCGTCCCACGCATGGGCGAAGCCCGCCGGGTCCATCCCCCAGGCCAGGGCGAGCAGCGCCACGCGCAGTCCGAGGAAGCCGAAGATGAGCACCGTGAGCGTCTTCAGCGGGGTCACCGGGAGGTCCTTCACCACCAGGTACCAGTGGCCGAGGAGCATGGCGCCGAGCACGCTCCCGAGGACCCCGGCCCCCGCCACGTAGTTGAGCGCGACGGCGAGGGGGGAGGCGGCGGGCCCCTGGGCCAGCGCCGCTGCCCGGATGCCGTCGGAGGCCACGGCCAGCCACCCGGCGACGGCGGCGGCGGCCGTGAGGCGCGCGCCGTGCTCCCCGCGGCCCACCCAGAACACGAACACCGCCAGGAGCGCCAGGACCCCGTAGGCCACCATGAGGGTGTTGGTCGCCCCGTCGGCGTCCAGGGCGAACCGCGGGAACTCCCCCCGGGACGCCGTCGCCCGGAAGAACCACCCCAGCGGCAGCAGGCCCAGTCCCACCAGCAGGTTCATGAGGTAGTAGCCCTTCCCCACGGAGCGCCAGGGCACCAGCGGCGTCAGCCCCAGCACGCCCACGGAGAGCTGCGTGAAGAACATGGAGAAGTCCATCGGCGGATGATAGGCGCCCCCCCGCGCCGCCCGCCCAAGACCCCGCCCCTGCCGCCCCCCCCCCACCCCCGGGGTCAGGCACTTCCGGTGCCAGACCCCTGCCGCAAGTCGTTGCGCCGGACGAAGGGACACGTGCGTCACCCATGAAACGAAGCCCCCCCGGGGTCAGGCACCGGCCCCAACCCGTTGGCGCGCAAGAGGCGGCGCGGGCGCGGTTTGCGAGCGGGGTCTGACCCCCTCGGGGTCTGACCCCGGGGGGAGGTTCGGGGGGCGGGAATCCAAATCTTGGGGGGGCCGGTGGGGGTGGCTACGATCGGCGGACCTGGATCGCCATCGCCCGGATTGCGCCTCCCGGTCCGGGGACCCAGCCTCGTCCGAGGTTCGCTGCCCCCCGCCGGATCACGCCGGAGAGACCCTTGGCCGACCATTTCCTCACCGTCCTGGTCTTCGTCATCTTCGGCGCCGGGTTCGTGATCCTCAACGTGAACGTCCTGTCCCGGCTCCTGCGGACGGACAAGCCGGGCGCGGTCAAGGGACTCGCCTACGAGTGCGGCGAGCCGTCCTACGGGACGTCCTTCATCCGCTTCGACATCCGCTTCTACGTCATCGCGCTGGTGTTCCTCATCTTCGACGTGGAAGTGATCTTCCTGGTCCCCTGGGCCGTCGCGCTCAAGTCCCTGCGCGAGGCGGGGATGGGGATGCTGGCCTTTGCCGAGGCCGCGGTGTTCGTCGCCATCCTCGCCGCGGGCCTGGCCTACGTCTGGCGCAAGGGGGACATCGAGTGGATCCCGCGGGGCCTGCAGCAGGCCCGCGAGGCCCAGGCCGGGCGGGACGCGGCCGACGTGGCCGCCGCAGCCGCCGAACGGAAGGGGTAACGCGTGGAGGTCTACAGGAAGTCCGACTGGAACCTGATGAACCCCGCCGTCGAGGACCAGGAGGAGGCGGCGATCCTCACGCGCGTGGAACTCCTCCGCCATCTCGTGGACTGGTCCCGCGTGAACGCCGTGTGGCCCATGACGTTCGGCCTGGCCTGCTGCGCCATCGAGATGATGGCGTCCGCCGCCACGCGCTACGACATGGACCGTCTCGGCGCCGGGGTCTTCCGCGCGACTCCCCGCCAGTCCGACCTGATGATCGTGGCGGGCACGGTGAACTACAAGATGGCCCACCGCGTGAAGCGCCTCTACGAGGAGATGCCCGGTCCCAAGTGGGTCATGGCGATGGGGGCATGCACCGTGGGTGGCGGGCCCTACTCGATGCACGGCTACCACGTCGTGCAGGGAGTGGACCTCATCGTCCCCGTGGACGTCCACGTGCCCGGCTGTCCGCCCCGCCCGGAGGCCGTCATCGAGGGCCTCTTCCGCCTCCAGGAGAAGATCTGGTCCCGCGGCACGCCGAAGCAGCGCCAGTGGATGGACGCGGCCATGGAGGGCGGCCACCACAACAGGGGCGGCTTCCACCTCCCCGCGCGGCGCGAGACCGAGGCGCCGTCGCGGCCCGGCATCGCCGGGGCGATGGAGGTCTAGCGGCGGCGATGACCCCGGCCGAGATCTCCGCTTCGTTCCGCGCGCGCCTCGGGGACCGCGTCCTCGAGGCGAAGGACGAGGGCATCTACCCGTTCGTCCGGGTGGACCCCGCGGTGTGGGCCGACGCCGCCGCCCACGCGAAGGACGCCCTCCGCTGCGAGACGCTCCACGACCTCACGGCGGTGGACTCCAAGGACCGCAAGACCCTCGCCGTGGACGTGCGGCTCTGGTCCTACACGCTGCGGCACTGGGTGAACCTCCGCGCCGACGTGGATCGGGTGGACCCGCGCATCGCGACCCTTGTCCCGCTCTGGAACGCCGCCGACTGGCACGAGCGGGAGTGCTGGGACATGTTCGGCGTCCGGTTCGAGGGCCACCCCAACCTCCGCCGCATCCTCTGCGCCGAGGACTGGGTCGGCTTCCCGCTGCGGAAGGACTACGAGTACCCCGCCGAGTACCACGGCATCCCGGGCATTCCCGTTCTCCGGGCCTACGAGAAGACCACCGGCCACTGCTTCCCGCCGGTGAAGGCGGCCGCGCCGCCGAAGCCCGCGGCGGCCGCCGCCGCGAAGTCCGCCGCCGCGGCCGCGGCCGCGCCCCCCGCGCCTCCCCCCGCCGCCGGAGGTGGGGCGTGATCCAGCGGGTCCAGGACCTCCGCGATGTGCGGACCGACGAACTCGTCGTCAACATGGGTCCGCAGCACCCCGCCACCCACGGCGTCCTCCGCGTGGTGGTCAAGACCGACGGCGAGGTCGTGCTCGACCTGATGCCCCACGTGGGCAACCTCCACCGCTGCAAGGAGCGCATCGGGGAGAACGTCCGCTACGCGCAGTTCGCGCCGTACCTCGACCGCTGCGACTACCTGGCGGCGATGAACAACGAACTCTGCTACGCGCTGGCCATCGAGAAGCTCCTCGGCACGGAGGTGCCCGAACGCACGCAGTACATCCGCGTGTGCATGGCGGAGCTCAACCGCCTCGCCAGCCACCTCATGTCCGTGGGCACGTACGGCCTCGACATGGGCGCCATCACGCCGTTCCTGTACGCGTTCCGCGAGCGCGAGACGGCGCTGGACCTCATGGAGGAGGTTTCCGGCGGACGCATGCTCTACCACTACATCCGCATCGGCGGCATCGCGCGCGACCTGACCGCGGGATGGGTGGGCCGCTGCCGCGCGCTCATGGACGAACTCGACCACCGCATCGGCCAGTACAACACCCTCATGACGTGGAACAAGATCTTCATCGAGCGCACCGCCGGAGTGGGCGTGCTCGATCGCGACCTGGCGTACGACTGGGGGATCACCGGCCCCGCCCTCCGCGCCGCCGGCGTGGACTGGGACGTGCGCAGGGACGAACCCTACACGGTCTACCCGCACCTGCGGTTCGAGGTCCCCGTCGGCCACGGGACGCCGGAGGGGGAGAAGGTCGGCGTCCTCGGGGACTGCTGGCACCGCCACTACATCCGCATGCTGGAGATGGTCCAGTCGGTGTCCCTCGTCCGGCAGTGCCTCGAGAAGATCGAGTCCCTGCCGCCGCCGGAGAACCCCGACGCCATCTCCGCGAAGATGCCGAAGCTCCTGCGCCCCCCCGCGGGCGAGGTCTACTTCCGCGCGGAGAACCCCCGCGGAGAACTGGCCATCTACTGCCGCTCCGACGGGGACGTGCAGGCGTGGCGGATGCGCATCCGGGGACCGTCCTTCTGCAACATCGCCGTCCTCGGGAGCATCAGCCGCGGCCACCTCCTGGCGGACCTGGTCGCCATCATCGGCTCCATCGACATCGTGCTGGGCGAGGTGGACCGGTGAGCCCGGTGCTGGCGGACGCCACGGAACTCATCGCGCGGCTGTGGGACATCGCCCCGCTCCGTGCCCTCGTCTGGGCCCACATCGTCGTGCTGCTGGTCATCACCCCCGTGGGCCTGCTCTCCATCTGGCTGGAGCGCCGGCTGTCGGGGAAGATGCAGTCCCGCATCGGTCCGAACCGCGTGGGCCCGCAGGGACTCCTGCAGACGCTGGCGGACGGCGTGAAACTGCTGGGCAAGGAGGATCTCGTCCCGACGGGGGCCGACAAGGTGCTCTTCGCGCTGGCGCCCATGGTCGTCTTCGTCAGCGCGTTCGGGATGTTCGTCGTGCTCCCCTACGGGCCCTCGTGGATCCCCGCCAACATCGCCGTCGGCATCCTGTTCGTCCTCGCCATCGGCTCCATGGAGGCCATCGGGGTCATCATGGCGGGGTGGGCCAGCAACAACAAGTGGGCCCTCCTCGGCACCATGCGCGTCGCCGCGCAGGTGGTCTCCTACGAGGTCCCCATGGGCATCGCGGCCCTCGTGCCGGTGCTCTCCGCGGGGACGCTGGACGTGCAGGCCATCGTGGGGCAGCAGACCGGCGGATTCTGGAACTGGGGCATCCTCTGGGCGTTTCCCGCCAACCTGGTCGGGTTCGTGGTGTTCTTCATCGCCGCGCTGGCGAACCTCAAGCGCGCCCCCTTCGACCTGCCCGAGGCGGAGTCGGAACTCGTGGCCGGCTTCCACACCGAGTACTCGGGCATGCGGTTCTCCATCTTCTTCCTCGCCGAGTACGCCGGCATGTTCGTGCTCTCCGGGGTCGCCGTCGTCCTCTGGCTGGGCGGCTGGGACCACGGCCTTCCGTTCCTGGACCTGAAGGAGATGGCGGCGCAGGGGACCGGCATGGCCATCGCCGCCAACGCCATCGGGACGGCGATGATCTTCCTCAAGACGGGGCTCCTCGTCAGCGTGATGATGTGGCTCCGGTGGACGCTGCCGCGGCTCCGCGTCGACCAGGTCATGAACCTCTGCTACAAGTTCCTCCTCCCCATCTCCATGGGGTGTCTCGTCTGGGCCGCCGCGTGGGTCGCCATGGGCGTCCCGTTCCTCGGGGGGAAGTGATGGGAAGCGTCGGCGACTGGATGGGCGATCTGAAGGCCGGGGTGGTGACCACCCTCAAGGGCATGAAGATCACGTGGTCCCACATCTTCGAGCCGACCTTCACGCTCGAGTACCCGGACGAGAAGAAGGTGCTCCCCGACTCGAGCCGCGGGATCCACGAGTACGACGTGGAGCGCTGCATCGCCTGCGACAACTGCGCGAAGGCCTGCCCGGTGGCGTGCATCTACATCGAGTCCGAGGGCAAGGGCAAGAACGCGAAACTGACGCGGTTCGAGATCGACTACCAGAAGTGCCTGTTCTGCAACCTCTGCGTCCCTCCCTGCCCCGTGGACTGCATCAAGATGGGCAAGGAGTACGACCTCACCGGGTACTCCCGGGACGACATGATCGTGCCGTTCCACCTGGGGATCCGGCCCATCCGGGAGCGGACGCAGGTGGCGCTGGACGACATCGAGAAGCGGAAGGCGGAGGCCGAGAAGGCCGCCGCCGCGGCGGCGGCGAAGACGGCCGCCGGCGGGGCCGGGGCGGCCTAGCCGGGGGCGACCACCGGTCCCGCGGGGCGCGGGCACGGCGGCCAGAGCACGGAAGGAAGACGCGCTTGGACGGGATCCTCGACAAGGTCACGGAGGCGCTCGCGACGTTCGGCCCGGCCCTGATGTTCTACGGGCTGGCGGCCGTCGTCCTGGGATTCGCCGCCTACGCCGTGGCCGCGAAGAAGGTCGACCACAGCGCCTTCGCGCTGATGGCCTCGTTCAGCGCCATCGCCGGGGTCTACGCGCTCCTCGGGAGCGACTTCATCGCCGTCGCCCAGGTCGTGGTCTACGTGGGCGGCATCATGATCCTCATCGTGTTCGGCGTCCTGCTGACGGATCGCCTCCCGCTGGAGTTCCGCCAGATCAGCCGCGTCACCGTGCTGCAGGGCCTCTTCGTCGCGGTGCCCACGTTCCTCGGGCTCGCCTGGGCGGTGACGGGAACGCGCTGGGCGGAGCGCGCGCCGCCGGAGGAACTCGCCGGCGGAACCACGGGCCCCATCGGGACGCTCCTGATGACGGACTACCTGTTCCCCTTCGAACTCGCGTCCATCGTGCTGCTCGTGGCCCTCATCGGCGCCGCCCGCCTGGCGCGGGGGGGGCGCTCGTGATGCCCGAGAATCCCGTCCTGCGCGCGCTGCTCCAGCCGGGGCTGACGCACTACCTGCTCCTGTCGGCGGCCCTCTTCGCGCTGGGGGTGCTGGCGGTGGTGTCCCGCCGCAACGCCATCGGCGTCCTCATCGGCATCGAACTGATCCTGAACTCCGCCAACATCAACCTCATCGCGTTCGGCCGCTTCACCGCGCTGGACCTCCAGGGGCCGGTGTTCGCGGTCTTCATCATCATGCTGGCGGCCGCGGAGGCCGCCATCGCCCTGGCCCTCCTCCTGAACGTCTTCGAGAGGACGGGCAGCGTCTCCGTGGACGAAGCGGATTCCCTCAAGGGATGAGCCCGTGAGCACCCTGCACGTCCTCGCCCCGACCCTCATCCTGGCGTTCCCGCTCCTGGGGGCCGTCCTCGCGCTCTTCACCGAGCGGAAGCGCCCGCGGCAGACCGCCATCACGTCGACGGTCTGCATCGGCCTGTCGTTCCTCGTGGCGGCGTTCCTCGTGGTCGCCGGTGTCTGGGGCAAGTCGCCGGCGACGCTGGCCCCCGAGGTGGCCGCCGCGGAGCCGCTGGAGTGGATGCGCACCGGCGCGATCCGCATCTTCCTCGGGTTCCACATCGACCACGCGGCGGCGGCCATGCTCGCCATGGTCACGCTGGCCTCGACGCTCATCCACGTCTTCAGCAACGGCTACATGGCCGGCGATCCGCGGTTCGGGGCGTTCTTCCGCTGGATCGGCTTCTTCACGTTCTCCATGCTCGGGCTCATCGTGAGCGACAACCTGCTCACGCTCTACGTGTGCTGGGAACTGATGGGCCTGTCCTCCTACAAGCTCATCGGGTTCTTCTATCACAAGCCCAGCGCGCAGGCGGCCTGCCAGAAGGCGTTCATGACGACGCGCGTGGGCGACGTCGGCATGTTCCTCGGCATCCTGCTCCTCTACTCGCAGGTGGGCTCGTTCCGGTTCGAGGACATCTTCGGCGCCATCGCCTCCGGCGCGCTCCCGGAGAACGTCGCGCTGCTGGCGTCCATCGGCCTCTTCTTCGGCGCCATGGGCAAGTCGGCCCAGTTCCCGCTCCACGTGTGGCTGCCCGACGCCATGGAGGGCCCGACCCCGGTCAGCGCGCTCATCCACGCGGCCACCATGGTCGCCGCCGGCGTCTACCTGGTGGCGCGCATGTACCCGCTGTTCGCCGTCCACCCGGCCATGCTGCCCGCCGTCGCCGTCGTGGGGACCTTCACGGCGCTCTTCGCCGGCACCATCGCGATCACGGCCACGGACATCAAGAAGGTGCTCGCGTACTCCACCATCAGCCAGCTCGGCTTCATGTTCGCCGGCCTCGGCGCCGGCGGGATCCTCGGCTACCACGCGGGGATGTTCCACCTCATCACGCACGCGTTCTTCAAGGCCTGCCTCTTCCTCGGCTCCGGCTCGGTCATCCACGCGGTGCACACGCAGGAGATCGGCCAGATGGGCGGGCTCCGGCGGAAGATCCCGGTGACGTTCTGGACCTGGATGGTGGCGACGGCGGCCATCTGCGGCGTCCCCTTCACGGCGGGCTTCTTCTCGAAGGACTCCATCCTGCTGGCGCTGGCCGCGTCGGAGCACGACGCGTTCCACGTGGTCCGCCTCGCCTGCATGGGGGGCCTCGTCGCCGGGGCGTTCCTGACGGCGGCGTACATGACCCGCCTCACCTGGCTGACGTTCTTCGGCGAGCCGCGGGAGCGGGACCGCTGGGAGCACGCCCACGAGGCGCCGGTCATGACGATCCCGCTGGTGGTGCTCGCGGCCATGGCCATCGGCGCCGGGTACCTGTGGCACGAGAGGTTCCTCGTTCCGGAGCAGATCTACGGGTTCGGCTACTACCCGCGGTACGAGCCGGCTTCGCTGGCGGCGAGCCTCTCCGCGGCGGATCTCGCCGCCTACACCCACATCGAGCACGAGTACCACGTCTGGCACTTCCGGCTCCTGTTCGTCGCCATTCCCGCGGGCCTCGGCGGCATCGGCTTCGGGTGGTTCCTGTACGGGACATCGCCCGGCGGGATGGTGCGCGGCCGGATGCGCGCGATCCTCGCGCCCGCCATGACGGCGTGGCGCGCCAAGTACTGGATGGACGAGATCTACGACCGCACGGCCATCGCCGGGAGCGTGGCGCTGTCGAAGTTCCTCGCGCTGTTCGACCGCGAGGTCGTGGACGGCGCGGTGAACGCGGTGGGCCGGATGGGCATCCGCCTCGGCGACGCCGCCGGTTGGACGGACCGGGAGGTCGTGGACGGGCAGTTCGTGCATGGCGCCGCGGGCCTCGCGTACGGGGCCGGCGGCCTGTTCTCGAGCATGCAGGGCGGGAAGGTGCGCGTGTACCTCTACCAGGCGCTGGTGACGACCGCGGTGCTCGTGCTGGTGCTGGCGGCAACCTACGGGTAGCGGCAAGGAAAGGTCCGGATGACGATACCCTGGCTGAGTCTCCTCATCTTCGTCCCCCTGGTGGGGATGCTGGCGGTCCTCGCCTTCGGAGGAACGAAGGAACGGGCCCGCCTCATCGCCGTCCTCACGAGCGGGGTGCTGTTCGCCCTCTCCATGGCGGCGCTGGTCAAGTACCTGGAGGGGGTCCAGGCGATCCAGGGGCCGCTGGTGATCGGCGGCATCGACCCCAACTCGCAGGGGCTGTTCCACTCCGGCCTGCACGAGAGCGCGTCATGGTTCGGCGTGGCGGGCATGGAGGTCCGCTACGAACTGGACGTGGACGGCTTCTCCATGATCCTCATCGCCCTGACCGGCCTGATCACGCTGGTCGCCTCGCTGGCGTCATGGAACATCGAGCGCTCGCCCCGCGGCTACCACGCCATGTTCCTGCTGCTCGCCTGCGCCATGATGGGGACGTTCGTCGCCATGGACCTGTTCCTGTTCTACGTGTTCTGGGAACTGATGCTGCTCCCCATGTACTTCCTCATCGGCGTGTGGGGCGGGCCGCGACGCGAGTACGCGGCCATCAAGTTCTTCCTCTACACGCTCGTCGGATCGGTGCTCATCCTGGGCGCCATCCTCGCCATGTACTGGGACCGGGGGACGCTCTCCATCCCCCACCTCCTGCGGGACGCTCCGCTGCTCTTCCACGACCATCCCGGCATCCGGACGGCGCTCTTCTTCGCGCTCTTCATCGGCTTCGCCGTGAAGGTCCCGGTGTTCCCGTTCCACACGTGGCTCCCCGACGCGCACGTGGAGGCGCCGACGCCCATCTCCGTGATCCTCGCCGCCGTCCTTCTCAAGATGGGCGGCTACGGTCTCGTGCGGATGGCGTGGCCGCTCTTCCCCGAGGTGGTGGATGAGCAGTCGTCGTTCCTGGCGCTCCTGGCGGTGGTGTCCATCGTGTACGGCGCCCTGGTGGCGCTGGCCCAGACCGACTGGAAGAAACTGGTCGCCTACTCCTCCGTCAGCCACATGGGCTACGTCCTGCTCGGGTTGACCGCCATGACGCCCGAGGGCGTCGGCGGCGCCATCTTCCAGATGTTCAACCACGGGACCATCAGCGGAATGATGTTCCTCCTCGTGGGCGTGATGTACGACCGCGTCCACCACCGGGACCTGAACCGGTTCGGCGGCCTCCTGGGGATGCTGCCCCGCTACTCGGTGCTGGCCATGATCGGGTTCTTCGCGTCCCTGGGTCTCCCCGGCATGAGCGGCTTCGTCTCCGAGGTGATGATCTTCCTCGGCGCCTTCAAGTCCGAGACCATGCACCACGCCAAGCTGTTCACCCTGCTGGGCACCCTCGGCATCGTCTTCGGGGCGGTCTACATCCTCTCCATGCTGCGGAAGGTGTTCCTCGGCACGCCGCGCGAGGGCGGCGGCCACGGGGACGGCCACGGCGACGGGCACGGCGCGGCGGCGCCGGCGGGCGACGGGCACGGCGGCGACGCGCACGGTGACGACGCCCACGGCGGAGGTCACGCCGGTGGCGGCCACGATCACCACCACCCGCCGAAGGCTCCCTGGCCGGACCTCCTCCCGCTGGAGTGGGCCACGCTGCTGCCCCTTGCGGCGGTCACCATCGTGCTCGGCATCTGGCCGCGGCTGGCTCTGGACATCTTCAACCCGACGGTGAACGCGCTGATCGCGCGCATGGCGGAGGTCAAGGCCGCGCTGTGAGCCCCTCCCTCCTCCCGCTCGACGGACTGCGGACGCTCGCGGTCTCGGTGCCCGACGTGGGGGCCCTCCTCCGGGCCGCGCTGCCGGAGGTGATCCTCTCCACGGGGATCCTCCTCCTGGTGGTCCTGGAGGCGTTCCTCGGCAAGCGCGCCCGGCTGGCCCCGCGCATCTCGGTCGTCACGGTCATGGCGACGCTGGCTGTCGTGTTCCTGTCGCTCCGGGAACCGGGCGCGGTGGAACCGCAGGGACCGTTGCTCGTGGACCGCATGGCCAGCATCTTCCGGATCTTCTTCCTCGCCTCGGCGGGGCTTTCGCTGATGTTCGCCATGCGCCGGGCGCAGGACTGGTTCGACCAGTCGGAGTTCCACGTCCTCCTGCTCGGTTCGCTGGTGGGCATGTCCGCGCTGTCGGCGGCGGTGGACGTGCTGACGGCGTACCTCGCGTTCGAACTCGTCTCCTACAGCGGCTACCTGATGGTGGGGTACCGGAAGGGGGAGCGGGGGGCCAGCGAGGCGGGCCTGAAGTACGTCATCTTCGGCGCCGTCGCGTCGGGGGCCATGCTGTACGGGCTCACGTACCTCGTGGGGATCGGCGGCACGACGTCCATGGCGGGCATCGCCGAGGCGCTCCGCATCGACGGCCCCTCGCCGGCGGCGCTCGCGGCCGCGGTGCTCGTCTTCGCCGGGTTCGCGTTCAAGGTCTCCGCCGTGCCGTTCCACTTCTGGGCGCCCGACGCGTACGAGGGGGCGCCGACGGTCGTGGCCGGCTTCCTCGCCACGGCCTCGAAGGCCGCCGGCTTCGCCATCGCCGTCCGGATCCTGGGCACGTTCGGCGGACCGGCGGACGCGGTCCCCGCGGACGTCTCCTTCGGCTTCCTCCCGCCGGGGCCCCTGCCCCACTGGCTCATCGGTGTCGGCGCCGTGGCGACGATGGTGGTCGGGAACACGGCGGCGCTCCGGCAGCAGGACCTCCGCCGCATGCTGGCCTGGTCGTCCATCGCGCACGCCGGATACCTGCTCATGGCGCTCACCGTGGCCGACGGCGCCGCCATGGGAGCGGTGCTCTTCTACTTCTGGGTCTACCTGCTGATGACCGTGGGCGGCTTCGGCATCGTCGGTCTCCTCCGCCCCGTGCTCGGCGGCACGGAGATGAGGCACTACAACGGCCTCGCCCGCCGGCGCCCGCTCATCGCCGTCATGATCGCCGTGCTCATGATCTCCCTGGCGGGCCTCCCGCCGACGGCGGGGTTCTGGGGGAAGGTGCTGCTCTTCAAGCCGGTCATCGACGCGCGGCTGTACGGACTCGCCGTGGTGGGGCTGCTCACCAGCGCGATCTCGCTCTACTACTACGCCGGCCTGATGCGGGCCATGTTCCTCCAGCCGCCGCCGGCGGAGGAGCCCGCGGGAGACCTCGGACTGATGGACACGTTCCTCATCGGCGTCTGCACCGCGCCCCTGCTCGTGGGCGGCCTCGGCGGCTTCGCCGGCCCGGCGGAGGCGCTTCTCCGGGCGGCCACCGACTGGGTGGCCGCGATGGCGAGGTAGCCCATGGAACGCGCCGACGCCGTCCGCCTGGTGAACAGGGTCCTCTCGCGGGAGTACAACTCCGTGGAGGGGTACATCCTCAACTCCTCCGCGTGGGTGACGCCGGCGGACGAGCCGGCGCTCCCGGTCCTGCAGGAGATCGCCGCCGCCCACGTGCTGACCGCGGCGTGGATGACGGAGCGCCTCCGCGAGGATCTGCAGGCGGGCCCCACCATCCGCGCGTTCGAGTACTGGCGCCTCGACCTGAACTACCTCTCCATCCCGTACCTCGTGGACTTCGCCCTCGATCACAACCGGCGGGTCCGCGCGGAGTACGAGGAGACGCTCAAGTCCGTTGCCGGCGATCCCGCCCTGGAGGCCATCTTCGGCCGCCTCCGGGACGAGGCGAAGGCCCACGTCGCGAAACTGGAGAAGGCGCTGCCCACCCCCGCGCCCGCCGCGAAGCCCGCCGCGCCCGCCGCGAAGCCGGCCGCCACCGCCGCCCCGCCCGCC
>CAZSIX010000056.1:0-20072 GCA_964607145.1 uncultured Planctomycetota bacterium
ATGCCGCTCGCGGGACAGGGTGTCGCGCTGCCCACCCACCACTCCGTCGTCCCAACTCCCTCCACCGTCGCCACCTCCGTGCACCTCCCGCGCCCCCCCACGAACAGGACGGGCCAGACGCGGCGGAGGGCGTCGGACCCGGGGTCGGCTGCGACACGCCGGCCCGGCGAACCCGCTCGCGAAGAACAAATCGGAGCCTGACGCCGTACGGCGGCCTCTGAACGACGACTACCGCACCACCAGCAGGCGGCCGTTGCGGCGCACGACGGCTTCGGCGCCCCCCTCGAGGGCCTGCTCGCCGAGGCGGATCTCGACGCGGACCTCGCCGTCCCCGGCGGCGCCCAGGTCGCCGCGGCGGCCGCGGAGGAGGAGGGTGCCGAGGAAGGGATCCAGGACCAGGCGGCGGATGCCGGCGGACCCCGGGAGGCCGCGGTAGACGAGGCGCCCGAGGTCGTCCTCGTCGAGCGCGCTCTGGCCGAGGTCCTGGCGCAGGGTGCGCACGCGGACCGTGGCCCCGGCGGCGCGGTCCAGCGGCGGCAGGGCGGTGGGGTCGAAGGTCCCGCGCACGGTGAACGAGGTGCGCTCCGGGTCCTCGTGGAGGCGGATGCGGGCCCACGCGAGGTCCACGGGGAACCCCGGCTCCGGCGGCGCCGCGGCGACGGGCTCGAGGTGGAACGAATAGGCCCGCGCCGGGGACCCGGGGGGCGTCGAGAGGCGGAGGACGTAGGTGGCCCCGGGCCGGAGCGGCGCCAGGTCCAGCACCCCCACATCGCCGAACGAGAGCGAGGCACGCTCCACGCTCCCCACGAACACCAGCGTCTCCACCACCACGCGGACCTCCCCGGGGTCGGCGACCACGGTGAGCCGCGCGGGCACGGGGAGGAGGTTCCGGAAGCGGAACCGATCCTCGTCCCCCGGCACCCCCTCCTCCGGCGGGGCGGCGTCGAGGACCCCCGCGCCGCAGAGGATGCGGGAGAAGTCGCCGAGATCGGTGCCGTCCAGGAGGGAGGTGTCGGGATCCGTCTCCCCCGCGGGGGCGACGCAGAGGTCGCCGGACCAGGGGGGAAGCAGGTCCTCCGCCGACAGGACGAGGGAGTAGGGGGCCGGCGCCCCGTCGGAGAAGACGGCCACGCCGACGCGGTAGGTGTTGCCGGGGACGAGGCCGGGGACGTCGAGGGACAGCGGCGACCGCCCCACCACGGTGGCGATGCCGGCGGGGGGGCCCTCGTTCCCGTCCTCGGCCAGGGCCAGCATGAACGAGGCGCCCACGGCGCTGGTGAGACGCGCGGCGACGGCGTCCCCGGAGAGCGTGAAGGAGAAGCCGTCCCGGTCCCCGGGCTCCAGCCCCGTGGGGTGGGTGGGGTCCAGCGTGCCTTCGACGCAGACGGGGGTGGGCCCCACCGCCCCCAGCGGCTGCGGAAGGGGATGGGTGAAGCCGTCGGGTTCGACCTCCGCCACGGGTGTGCCCCCGCCGGCGAGGGCGAGTCCCGCCACCAGGGACGCGACGGCGAACGGAAGCGGGAATCGGCGCATGGGAACCCCTCCCATCCTATCCCCAACCGCCTGCGGTACCCTCTGCCCCCCCGTGGACTTCCTCCTGCACCTGATCGCGGCTCTCTGGATCGCCGGCAGCGTGACGGCGACGCGGGATCCGTCCTACCCCGGCCTCCTGTTCCTGATGGCCGGCTACTACGCGCTGGGGCGAGGCGTCGCGGGCGCCCTCGCCGCGTCGGCCCTCCGCCCGGGCGCGGACCCGGGCGCGGCGCTCCGCCGCCTGCGCGCCGCCCTGGGGATGCACCGCCTCCTGGCCCTGCCGGCGGCCTGGTTCGCCGCGGGGCCGGGGGGATGGGGCAGCGTCGTGGCGGCGGCGGGCGCCGAGGGCGGCGAGGCCGCCCTCCTCTTCACGGGACTCGCCCCCTACCTGCTCCTCCGCGTGCTGGGGGCGGCGGCGACCCACCCGGCGCAGCGTCGCGTGGGACTGGCGGAGGGATCGTTCGTGCGGTCCTTCGGGCGATCGGCGCGGCTCGCGGGGCTCGTGCTGCTCCCGGTGGTCCTCGCGGCGGTGTTCTTCGGAGGCGCCGTCGCGGCGGCGGCGGCGGGGGTCCCCGGTTTCCGGGAACTGGATCACCTCGCGGGGCGGTTCGACATCGTCCGCGGGCTGCTCACCGTGACCGGACTGGCGCTCACGTTCCTGGCGGCGCCCCGCCTCGCGATGATCGCGCTGGGCGCCCGCCCCATGCCGCCGGGGCCGCTCCGCGCGCGCCTCGAGGCGTACGCCGCGCGCGTGGGCCTCCGCTACCACGACCTCTACGTGTGGCGCACCGGCGGCACCATGCCCAACGCGGCGGTGCTCGGCGTGGGAGGGCCGTTCCGCTGCGTGCTCTTCACGGACGCCATCCTGGACCAGTTCGAGCCCGACGAGGTGGAGGCGGTGTTCGCCCACGAGGCGGGCCACGCGCTGCACCACCACCTGCCGCTGTTCTTCCTCTTCACCGTGGCGTTCATGCTGGCGCTCTTCTCCGCGCCGCGGCTGGTGCCGGCGGCCTGGGAGCCGTGGCTCGCGGGGGACGAGGTCGTGGCGGGCCTGGCGGCCATGGGGGCCCTGCTGCTCTACTTCGGCGTCGTGTTCGGGTTCGTGTCCCGCCGCCTCGAGCAGCAGGCGGACGTGCACGGCCTCCTCACCACGGGACTGGACGACGGCCAGGGGCCGCGGGAGGTCCTGCGGGACCCGGCCCGCCATCCCTTCCTCCGGTCCGTGGCGGCGGGCGCGGCGGAGCCCGGGGAACATCCCTTCGTCCGGAGCCTCGATCGCATCGCGGCGGCCAGCGGGGGCATCCGGGAGATCACCGGCTGGCGCCACTTCTCCATCGCCGACCGCGTCGCGTTCCTCCGCGCATTCGCCGTCGACGGGGGGGTCCGCGCCGCGTACCGGCGGCGCATCCGCGGCGTGGTCGTCGGGATGATGGCCGGTTTCGCGGTGTTCGCGGCGGTGGCCGCCGCGGACCTCCCGGCGCAGTGGGCGGGACCCCACCCCGCCGTCGCCGTGGAGCGCGCGGCGGCGGCCCTCGCCCGCGGGGACACCTCCGTGGCGATGTGGTGGATCGGGCAAGGGGCGCGCGGGGCCGACGCCCGCGGGCTCACGCTGTCCGGGGCCCCGCGGCGCCGCGCCGGCGGCCGGCCGGTCCTCGCTCTCGCGGCCCTGGAGTTCGCGCAGCGGGCGGCGCCGGGTCCGGAGATCCCGGGAGGCACGCCCCCCGCCGAGGAGCGCGCCCGGGCGGCCCAGATCGAGGCCCTCGTCCTGCTCGCCGACGGGCGCGACGGGGACGCGGTGCGGGCGGCGGAGGACGCCGTCCGCCTCGTCGCGTCCATGGATCCGCCCCGCGGCGATCGGTCGACCCGCACCCTGGACGCGCGGCGCGCGGAGGCGCTGCTCGTGTGGGGGGACATGCTGCGCGCGCACTTCCGTCCCCGCGCCGCTGCGGAGGCCTGGGCGCGGGCGGCGGCGGCGGCGAGGAGCGCCGGCGCGGCGGGGTCGCGACTCCTCGATGCGGCCCTGCGGCGGGAGGCCGCGGGGGGGCCCTGACGGCCCGCGCGGGGCCCGCGTAACCCCCTGCCCCGCGAGGGGTTCCGACGGGCCGTCGGGACCCCCCGCGGGGGAGATTTTCCTTCCCGATCCGGGCCCCCGTCGGCAATACTCAAACTCTTTTGCATCAATAACTTAGGCACTTCCCGCCGATCCCCCTCGAGGCCCATCCATGGCGCTCCCCGGCACCCAGGAGAACATCCGCGATCTCCTCATCGAGGACGAGATGCGGGAGTCGTACCTGAAGTACGCCATGAGCGTCATCGTGGCCCGCGCGCTGCCCGACGTGCGGGACGGCCTCAAGCCCTCGCAGCGGCGCATCCTGGTCGCGATGAACGACCTCAACCTGGGGCCCCGGTCCAAGTTCCGCAAGTGCGCCAAGATCGCCGGCGACACCTCCGGCAACTACCACCCCCACGGCGAGGGCGTCGTGTATCCCACGCTCGTCCGCATGGCGCAGGACTTCAACATGCGCGCCCCCCTCGTCGACGGTCAGGGCAACTTCGGCGCCAACGACGGCTCCCCGCCGGCGGCCATGCGGTACACGGAGGCCCGTCTCACGGGCCCCGCCATGGAGATGCTGGACGATCTCGACAAGGACACCGTCGACCTCGTCCGCAACTACGACGACACGCGGGACGAGCCCACGGTCCTTCCGGCGCGGTTCCCGAACCTCCTCGTCAACGGCGGCAGCGGCATCGCCGTGGGCATGGCGTCCAACATCGCGCCCCACAACCTGGGCGAGATCTGCGACGCCGTGATCGCCGTCATCGAGAACCCCTCCATCACCGTGGACGAGATCCTCGCCATCGTCCCGGGGCCCGACTTCCCCACGGGCGCGCTCATCTGCGGGCGGGCCGGCATCCGCGACGCCTACGCCACGGGCCGGGGGCAGATCCGCCTGCGGGCGAGGGTCCACCGCGAGGAACTCCGCGGCGGCAAGACGCAACTCGTGTTCACCGAGATCCCCTACAACGTCAACCTCACCCGCCTCATCGAGTCCATCGCCGCGGGCGTGAAGTCCGGCGCCATCGAGGGCATCAGCAACCTCCGCGACGAGTCCTCCATGGAGGGCGTCCGCGTCGTCGTCGAGTGCAAGCGGGACGCCGACGCGGAGGTCGTCCTCAACAACCTCTACAAGCGGACGCCGCTGCAGGACACGTTCAGCGTGAACGCGGTGGCGCTGGTGGACGGGCGCCCGGAGACGATGCCCATCCGGGACATGCTGCTCCGGTTCCGGGACCACCGCGTCGAGGTGATCCGGCGGCGCACGCGGTACCTCCTGCGCCAGGCGGAGCGGCACGCCCACATCCTCGAGGGGCTCCGCATCGCGCTGGATCACATCGACGAGGTCATCGCCCTCATCCGCGCCTCGCGGGACACGGCCGCCGCCCGGACCGGGCTCATGGAGCGGTTCGGCCTCTCGCAGGTGCAGGCCAACTCCATCCTCGAGATGCG
Source organism: uncultured Planctomycetota bacterium (assembly GCA_964607145.1). Taxonomy (GTDB): domain Bacteria; phylum Planctomycetota; class JAJSAM01; order JAJSAM01; family JAKLKS01; genus CAZSIX01. The sequence continues at coordinate 5,042 of CAZSIX010000056.1, forward strand.
CCTCCAGAAACTGACGGGGCTGGAGCGGGAGAGGCTGGAGGCCGAGTACCGCGAGGTGATGGAGAAGATCGCCGAGTACCGGGCCATCCTCGCCAGCGAGCGGCTGGTGCTCCAGCTCATCGTGGAGGACCTCGAGGAACTGAAGTCCCGCTACGCGGACAAGCGCCGGACCGAGATCACCGACGACCCGACGGAACTCTCCATGGAGGACCTCATCGCCGAGGAGACCGTCATCGTGACCATCTCCCACGAGGGGTACGTCAAGCGGACGCCCGTGGCCGCCTACCGCAAGCAGGGCCGCGGCGGGCGGGGCGTGACCGGCGCCGACACCAAGGACACCGACTACCTGGTGGCCCTCCACGTGGCGTCGACGCACGACTACCTGCTGGTGTTCACCGATCTCGGCCAGCTGCACTGGCTGAAGGTCTACGACATCCCGCAGGGGGGCCGCACCTCCAAGGGGCGGGCCATGGTCAACCTGCTCCCCTTCCGGTCCGGCGAACGGATGGCGTCGGTGATCCCCGTGGACCACTTCGACGGGGATCGGAGCCTCGTCATGGCCACGCGGCGCGGGCTGGTCAAGCGGACCGCCCTCGAGGCGTACTCGCGGCCGCGGGCCGGCGGGATCATCGGCATCAGCCTCCAGGAGGGGGACTCCCTCGTCGGCGTGGTCCTCACGCGCCCCGGCCAGGACCTCCTCATGGCCACCGCCAACGGCTACGCCTGCCGGTTCCCCGGAGAGTCCGTGCGTACCATGGGTCGCAACACGCGGGGCGTCCGCGGCATCCGCCTCCGCGGCGACGACGACCACGTGGTCGCGCTCATCGCCCCCGGAGAGGGACAGACGGTCCTCACCGCGTGCGCCCTCGGCTACGGCAAGCGCACCGCCCTGTCCGAGTACCGGCGCACGAACCGCGGCGGGCTCGGCATCATCAACATCCGGACCACCGACCGCAACGGACCCGTCGTGGCCGTGAACCCCGTGCGCGAGGACGACGACCTGATGCTCATCACCGAGGGCGGGATGATCGTCCGCACCGCCGGCTCCTCGGTCCGCGTCATCGGGCGGAACACCCAGGGGGTCCGGCTCATCAGCCTCGCGCAGGGAGACCGCCTCGTGGACGTGACGCCCATGGTCCGCGAGGAGGGCGACGACACGCCTCCCCCCGCCCCGCCCCCCGTGGACGACGCCGAGGAGACCGTGCCCGACGCGTCGGACGAGTGACCCCCGGCCCGCCCCCCCCGTCGCCTTCCCCGTTGCGCAACCCGTCCCCCCGCGCTAGTGTTACACGGGTGGCCGGGGGTGTTCCCGGCCCGTTCCTCAGGCGGAGGTGTCCTTTGCGGATGCGCAAGTCGTGGCTCCTGGTGGTCGCCGCCCTCGCGGCGGGGTCCCTCGTGGCCGCCGACATGGCGCTGGCCCGTGGCGGGGGCGGCGGTGGTGGCGGCGGTGGCGGCAGCCGGCGCGGGGGTTCCCGGCGCATGGGGCAGTCCCGCACCAAGGACGCCGCGAAGAAGAAGGACGAACTCCGCCGCCGGACCGTGGACATGCAGCTCGCGCGCCGGGCGGACGACGCCATCGGCGACCGGGGAGCCGAGTCCTGACCCACCGTCCCGCCGTCGCGCCCGCCGTTCCCGCACCGCCCGCGTCGCCGCCCCCCCGCGGCCGGGCCCGCCGCCTCGCCGTCGGCGCGCTCCTCCTCGTCGGCGGGGTGGCCCCCGCCTTCGGCGCCGCCCTCCTGCTCCCGCGGGCCGCCGCCGCGCAGGAGGACCCTGCGGCCCGCCTCGCCCGCGGAAAGGCCGCCTTCGACGCCGGCGACTACGCCCGCGCGCTGAAGGAGTACGAGGCGACGGTGGCCGCCGCCCCGGCGAATGCGGAGGCCCACGAGGGCGTCCTCCGGACCCTCCTCGCCCAGCGGGACACGAAGCGGGCGGCGGCCGCCGCCAAGGTCGCGCGCCTCTCCTGCCCCGGCAGCGCCTCCACGCTGCGGCTCGCCGCGGTCGCGCATGTCGCGCGGGGCGAGTTCGGCACCGCCGTCGAGATCGCCGACGAGGCCCTCGCCGCGCCCGGCGGCGCGGTCCCCGCCGGGTTCCGGGTCAAGGCGGACGCCGTCGCCGGGGCGGAGGCCAACATCGCCGCCGGCGAGCGGGTGCTCCGCGAGGCGCTGAAGACGCCCGTGGATCGCCCCGACCTCCTCCTCGAACTGGGCGACTTCCTGGCCGACGCGGGCAACGGGGACGGCGCGGTGGCGGTGCTGCGGGAGGCGGTCGCGCTGGAGAAGGGGAACGTCCCCGTCCTCGTGCGGCTGTCGGAGGTGCTCCTCGTCCAGGGGAAGGTCAAGGAGGCGCGGGAGAGCGCGCTCCAGGCCGTGGACGCCGGGCAGCGCGACGCCGCCGCCCACACGGCGCTCGCCCGCACGTTCGAGGCGGAGAAGGACTACAAGACCGCGCTCCCCTCGTTCGAGATGGCGGCGACGCTCCTCCCGAAGAGCGCCGCGTGCCAGACCGACCTGGGGTACGCGCTCCACCGCGCCGGGCGGCTGAAGGAGTCGGAGTCCGCGCTCCGCCTGGCCACCAAGCTGGACCCCAACCTCATCGAGCCGCGGCTGCACCTCGGCTGGCTGCTCAACGCGACGACCCGCGCGAAGGAGGCCCTCGAGGAGTACATGGCCGTCCTCAAGCGCGTCCCGGACCACCAGCGGGCCCTCTGGTACGCGGCGGACATCAGTTTCGTCCTCGGGAAGTCGCGCGACGCGGAGGGGCTGCTCCAGAGGCTCCTGGCGGCGGAGCCGGACCACTCGGAGGCCCACCGCCTCCTGGCGGACATCGCCTACGCGGCGGGGAAGCTGGACGCGGCGAAGGACTCCATCAAGCGCGCCCTCGACGCCAACGCGAAGAACCCGCGCGCCCTTCTCACCCGCGGCCGCATCGAGGAGGACGAGCAGAAGTTCGAGGAGGCGGAGAAGACCTACGCGGAGGGGCTGGAGGCGGCGCCCGACGACGAGTGGCTCCACATCTTCATGGCCGAACTCTGCGACGAGGTCCTGGACAAGCCCGCGGAGGCGCTGGCGCACTTCAAGAAGTACCTCGAACTGGGCGGCCCGGACAAGGACGAGGTCGTCGCCCGGAAGATCAAGGAACTGGAGACCCCGTAGCCCGCGCTACTGGTTCAGGATCCAGGTCTTCCAGTCGTTCTCGATGTCCGTGATGGGCTTGCCGATGCCCGCCTCCAGCCACGCCTCCGAGTAGGCGCCGCGGCGCGCGCGATCCTCCTTGCTGTCGGGGAGCACGGTGATGGCGCCGGGGCCCATGAGGATGAGGTTCGCCGTGGGCACCGCGCCCTCGTCCTTCGCCTTGAAGTCCTTCAGTTCCGCCGGGTCCTTCGGCTTCGCCCCCACGAGGGCCGCCTCGATCTGCGCCGGCGTGATGAACTCCGGCTGGAGCATGGGCGTGACCAGCATCTCCCGGAACTTCGCGCGGTGCTCGGCGAGGAGGAACTTGAGCAGGCTCCACGCCTTCATGGAGTCGGCCCAGTCGAGCCGGTTGAGGTCCATGGTGAAGATGACCCGGAAGGGGCGGTCCAGGCGCTGCTGGACCTGCGTCTTGACGAAGTCCAGGTACTTGGTCTTCGACCCCTGCTTGTCGGCCACCTGCTCCCGGTACTGGGTCTTGCTGACGTAGGCGTGGTCCGCCGACTCGTGGAACTCGATCTCCGTGAGGAAGGCGTTGGCCTCGTGGAGCCACGGGGGGCTCTGCACGCCCCGGCTGGCATCCAGGAGGATGCGGCCGACCATGCTGGCGACGCTCCCTGCGGTGTTCTCGTAGTCCTCCTCGGGGTTGCGCGGCCGGTTCTTCTCCGTCTCCTTCCCGCTGATGAAGAAGTGGGGCGGGACGACGCCGTGCCAGCCGGCGCCGTGCTTCTTCCGGTGGTCCACGACCTCGTCGCCGTACCCGAAGTCCCGGCCGAACGTGTCCAGCCACTTCTCCTTGCGCTTCGGGTCCACCACGGCGAACACCTCGATCTCGCCGTCGAACACGGCGCGGGGCTTCCCGTCGTCGGGGGTCTCGCCGAGGACGTCCTTCAGCCACCAGGCGTACGCGCGCTCCGCCAGGTCCTTCAACTGCGCCGTTTCGCTCGCGTCGTGCCAGGAGACGAAGAGGAAGTGATCGCTGACCTGCGTCGTCTCCGGCTTCTCGCCGAGTTTCTCGTCCACGTCCTTCCCGCGCTGCTGGGCGCGAAGGTCCTTGGCGTAGACCCACTCCCCCTTCTCGTTCTTCACGTACCCCTTGGCGATCTTCACGTCGTCGGGGGTCATCCACTTCCCCTGGTACTTCTCCTTGCCCGCCTCCATCGCCTCGACGTCTTCCTTCACCTCCCAGAGCCCCGTCTTCTTGTACTTGACGAACCCCAGGGCCTCCATCTCGGCGGCGGGCGCGGACTTGCGGTACTTGTCCCGGTCCGCGGGGCTCTTGAACCACTTCCCCGCCCACTTCACGTGGCCGAGGCCGACGCGGGCCTCCTCGCACTCGGGGGCCTTGCGGAGGATCGTGTCGTACTCCTTGTCGACCAGTTCCTTCAGGTCCGCGCAGTACTGCATGCGCTCCTGGAGGTACCGTGTGAGCTTGAGGTGCTCCTCCACCCACTCGTCGTCGGTGGCCGTCGGGGAGATGGCGCGGAGCCGCTTGGCGTAGACGTCCCAGGAGAGTTCCGCCGGCTCGATGACCTTCACTTCCGAGGCCGGGTACGTGTAGGCCTTCCCCTTGTAGCCCTTGATCTTCACGCTGCCGTCGCGCCCCTGCTGGGCCTTGCCCTCCACCCACTCGCCGCCGATGAGGCGCACGAGGTCGGCGCGGGCCACGGACGGGAGGACCAGCAGGCACGCCGTCGCGACGACGGCGGCACGGGTTCGGTGCATGCGGGGTCCTCCTCGGAGTTGCGGGGATTCGGGACGGCTCATCCTAGGATGGCACCGGAGGGGCGTCAACCTCCGCCACCGGGCGGAGAAGCAGGGACGCCGCCCGCCCGGGAGGTGCCCGCTGCGCGTCGCCGCCGCACAGGTGCGCCCCGTGCTGGGGGACCTCGACGGGAACGTCGAGGCCCACCGCGGATGGATCGCCCGGGCCCGCGCCGACCGGGTGGACCTCCTCGTGTTCCCCGAACTCTCCCTCTCCGGCTACTGCGTCCGCGACCTGGCGGCGGAGATGGCGGTCCCCCTGCGGGGCGGGCCGCTGGCGGCGCTGGCGCGGGAGGCGGGTCCCATGGTCGTCGCCGTGGGCGCCCTCGTGCCCACGCGGCAGGGTCCGCCGGCCAACGCCGCCGTGCTGCTGGAGGGGGGCGGCGTGGCGGCGGTGCACCGGAAGGTCTACCTCCCCAACCACGGGATGTTCGAGGAGGGGCGCTACTTCACCGCCGGGGACCGGCTGCGCGTGCACCGCTCCGAGGCCCTCGGCCTCTCCGTGGGGATGCTGGTCTGCCGCGACCTGTGGCACCTCTCCTCCGGCGTCGTCCTCGCCGCCCGCGGCATGGAGGTGCTGCTCGGCATGAGCGCCAGCCCCGGTCGGGACCTGACCGAGGGCCGGGGCGAGGAGGGCTTCGGGAGCGCCCGCGTGCTCCGCCTCCTGAACGAGGCCTACGCGCGGTTCCTCGGCGTCTTCGTCGTGCATGCCAACCGCGTCGGCACCGAGGAGGGCGTCACCTTCACGGGCACCTCCGAGATCCGGGCGCCTTCGGGCGCGCTGCTGGCGGGGGGGCCCGAGGGCGAGGAGGCGATGGTGGCGGCGGACATCGACCCGGACCAGGTGCGGCGGGCGCGGACGGCGCTCCCCCTGGTGCGCGACGAGCGGCGGGACATGGTGGCCAGGGAGATCCAGGATGCTCTCCGCGAGCGCGGCCGACGCCCCGAGGATTGACGCCCCCGCCGCGGCGCGCGTGCTCTCGCGCGCTCTGGGGGAGGAGATCCGCACCGCGGGCTTCGAGCGGGGCGTCGTCGGGCTCTCCGGCGGCGTGGACAGCGCCGTCGCCCTGTTCCTCCTGGCGCGGGCGGTGGGACCGGGGAACGTGGTGGCCGCGTTCCTGCCCGTGGACGGCACCGACCCGCGCTCCGCGGTGGACGCCGCGGCGGTGGCGGAGGCGGCGGGCGTCCCGCTCTGCACCGTCGACCTCGGACCCGCGCTGCGGGCCCTGGAGGCGGCGCTGCCGGGGAACGGCGCGGACCGCCTCCGGCGCGGCAACCTCGCCGCCCGGATCCGCATGACGGCGCTCTTCGACCTCTCGGCGGCGGAGCGGGCCCTCGTCGTGGGCACCGGAAACAAGACCGAGATCCTGCTCGGCTACTGCACCGTCTTCGGCGACACCGCCAGCGCGGTGAACCCGCTGGGCGACCTCTACAAGACCGAGGTCCGCGCGCTGGCGCGTCATCTCGGCGTGCCCGCCGCGGTGGTCGACAAGCCCCCCACCGCGGACCTCTGGGCCGGCCAGACCGACGAGGGGGAGCTGGGGTTCACCTACGCCGACGCCGACCGCGTGCTCTACCAGTGGCTCGACCTCCGGCGGCGCACCGGGGACCTCCCCGCGCTGGGTCTGCCGGAGCCCCTCGTGCGGGCCGTCCGCGCCCGCGTCCGCGCGTCGGCGTTCAAGCGGAGACCGCCGGTGATCCTCAAGGTCTCGTCGAGGACCGTGGGACTGGAGTTCAGGTTGGCGCGGGACGTCCGGTAGCGGGGGCTGCGGCTACGGCGGGGTCGGTGGCGCGCTGTCGTGTTGCGACCGCGGGACTTGCTGGCGCTTCGGCTCCGGAGTACCATGCCCGCCCGAGTACCTTCCCTCCTGGAGGTTCCCCCATGCCTGCTTCCCAGGGCGTGTTCTCCCCTCTGCGACGGATCTTCGTCGCCGCATCGGTCTCGATGATGGCAGCCGCTGCGGGCGCCGACGGCATGTTCTGGAGCGACGACCGCACGGGGCCGTCCAGCAATATCTCCACCGCCGCCCTCGACGGTTCCGGGGTAGCGGGCGTCGTCACGACGGGCATGTTCCGCCCATCTGGCGTCGCGCTGGACGTTCCAGGCGGTCGCATGTACTGGACCGACGGCAAGGATCTGTGGAGCGCCGGGATCGACGGCGCGGGCGCCGCCGCGATGGGAATCCCGGGGCTCAACTTTCCGCGCAACATCGTCCTCGATCGCGCGGGGGGATGGATCTACTTCAACGACGTGGCGACGCAACAACTCGCGAGAGTGGGCTTCGGGGGGGGCACACCGGAGGTGCTCCTGTCAGCCCTTGGGTTCGTCGAGGACTTCGACGTCGACCTTCTGGCCGGGCGCATTTACTGGACGTTGCCTCAGGTCGATCGAATCATGAGTTCCCGCCTCGACGGCTCCGACGTCACGATCGTTGTCGCGACCGGTGCGAACACGAATCCGACGGGAATCGCGGTGGACCCGCTGGGCGCGAAGATGTACTGGACGAACAACTTCTCGGGTAGCCACAAGTTGTTGCGCGCGAATGTCGACGGGACCAGCGTCGAAGTGCTCATCGGAGCCGGCCTCACGAGTCCACAGGACATCGCGCTCGACGTGCGCGGCGGCAAGATGTACTGGACGAGCGGCGGCGGGCAGCGCATCCTCCGGGCCAATCTCGACGGCAGCGGAGTGGAGACGCTAGTGACGGGCCTCGGGAACCCCACCAGCATCGCGCTGATGCTCGCCGAGAATCCGACATCCCGTTTCTCCACCCGCGTCGTCAAGGGCGAGGTCAGGGATTTCGTCAAGGCGGGCCGGGATCGGATGCAGGCGACCCTCGCGCTGGATCCGCTCAGCCCGGGGCAGGACGTCGAGTTCGATCCCGTACTGCATGACCTGGGACTCGCCGTCGGGCCCGGAGCGGATACGCGAACCCTGCGCGTTCCGTCGGGGGATGGGACCTGGACCGTCAACTACTCGCCGAACGGACGGCACCGCTGGTCCGGCATCGGAGACGACGGGGAGCGCTGGATGGTGATGGTGCAGCCGCGGCGGGGGCGAGCGACCGTCAAGGTGCTCGGACTCGAGTTCTCCGGACCTCCCGACACGCGCTTCTCGGTGCGACTGTGGCTCGGCAGCCAGCGCGCCACGGATACCGAGACGTTCGTCGCGCTGCCCGGCTCGAGTTTCAACCCCAAGAACGTCAACGGAGTCCTGAGGTTCCCGTAGGGCCTGGGTGACGGTTCGAGCAGCGGCGGAGGAGGCGGGTCGTCCCGCGGACTGCTACTTCCCCTTCTCCGTGCCTCCCCGGCCGGTGAGGGGGACGAAGCGGACGGCGAGGGTCTCCTGGCGGTCGACGGTGCCGTCGGGGCGTCGGGTCAGGATGACCATGCGCTGGGTCTCGCCCCGGGGCCCCACGGGGAGGACGAGGCGGGCGCCGGGGCGCAACTGGTCGACGAGGGGCTGGGGGACGTGCTCCGGGGCGGCGGCGACGAGGATGCCGTCGAAGGGGGCCTCCTCGGGCCAGCCGGCGTAGCCGTCGCCACAGCGCACGGTGGCGCGCGTGTAGCCGAGGTCCCGGAGCCGCGTCTCCGCGGAGGCGGCCAGCGGGGGCACGATCTCGATGGTGAACACGCGGCACCCCATCTCCGCGAGCACCGCCGCCTGGTAGCCGGATCCGGTCCCGACCTCGAGCACGCGATCCCCCTCCCCCACGCCGAGGGCCTGTGACATGTAGCCGACGATGTCGGGGGCGGAGATGGTCTGCTCGTGGCCGATGGGGAGGGGCGTGTCGTCGTAGGCGGACTCGATGAACTCCTTCGGCACGAACAGGTGCCGCGGCACCTTCCCCATGGCGTCCAGGACGCGGGCATCGGTCACACCGATGGCCTTCAACTGTCGCTCCACCATGGCCTCCCGATCGGTGCGGCGGAACTCCGGCTCCGGCGGGAACTCCCGATCCCGCGGCGGCGCGGCGGCGGGGAACGGGTCCCGGCGCGCGGGCGGCGCCGCGGGGACCGCCGCGGGCGCCGGTTCAGCCTCCGGGGCGGACCCGTCGCCGCCGCAGGCGGCCGCCAGCAGCGCCATCGCCGCCGGCGGGAGGACGCGGCGCACGGGGTCAATCCAGTTCCTGCTGCCGGAGCAGGTTGACGCGCGCCGACTCGCAGAGGGGGTCCAGGTCCCACGCGCGGTGCCACGCCTCCAGCGCGGCGCGGAACCGCCCGAGGCGCCACCGCGCGTTGCCGAGCCCGTTCCAGCCCGCCGCCGACGCGGGGTCGAGGCGCACCGCCTCCTCCAGCACCGTGACCGCCTCCCCCGGCTCCCCCCGCAGGAGGAAGTACTGCCCGAGGTTCACGCGCGCCGCCGCCAGCGTGTCGGAGGCGCGAACGGCGCGTCGCAGCGGCTCCTCCGCCTGGTCCAGGCGGCCCACCGCGACCAGCGCCGCCCCCAGGTCGGAGAGCAGTTCGGCGCTGTCCGGGTCGAGGTCCCGCGCCGTGGAGAGGGCCGCCACGGACTCCTCCCGGCGGCCCGTGCGGAAGTGCGATCGGGCCTGCTTCTGGAGGGCCGCCGCCTCCGCCTTGCGCGCCTCCCGCTCCCGTTTCTCCCGCTCCGCCTCCTCCCGCTGCCGCCGCTGGCGGTCGTACTCCACCAGTTCCACCAGCGCCGCGCGGGACTCGCCCGTGTTGGACTCGAGCCCGCCCTGCGTGCGCTTCACGTCCGCCAGGTCCGCCTGGAGCCGTCGCAACTCGACGCTGAGGTCGGCCCGCACGGAGTCCGTCGCCACGCGGGTGCTCTGCTCGGCGCGGCGGCCCGTCTCCGCCAGGAGGCGTTCCAGTTCCGCCGCCGTGTGCCGCTGCTCGTCGCGGAGGTCGGCGACCTCCTCGCTGACGTCGGCGACGAAGGTCAGCGTGCAGACGCCGTCGCGCCGCCGGTAGAACATGCAGCGCGCCTCGCGGCACGGCTCCTCGTTCCAGGTGACGACGCGGCCCTGGGCGTCGACCTTCGCCGGCGTGGAGAAGATGGGACAGATCTCCAGCGCGTGCCCCTGCGGCTGGACGGGATCAGCCATGCCGCTCCTCCGTGCCCGCCGCCGCGGGCAGCGCCTCGAGGTCCGAGGTGACCTCGAGGGCGTGGTCCCCGCCCCGCCGGTCCTCCTCGTAGAGGCGGTCGAGGATCTCCCGCACGCGGCCGTGCGCCGGGTCGACGCGGGCGAGCATCTCGAACCGCCGGATGGCCTTCACCGTCTCGCCGGCGCGCAGGTGGGCGATGCCGGCGACGAGGAGGGCGTCCCGCCCCGTCGGTGTCCCCCCCTTCTCCACGCCCTTCACGCCGAAGGCCTCCTCCAGTTCCGCCAGCGCGCCGGGCGCGGAGCCGAGCACGAGGAAGGCGCGGGCCCGCAGCACCCGCCACCGCGCCAGCGCCTCCGGGTCCGCGGGAGGGGGACCGACGCCCGTCAGGGCACCGCGCGGGTCCCCCGCATCGAGCAGCGTCTCCCCGCGATCCAGGTCCGCCGCGGGCCGCGCCGACGCGGGCGCGGCGGACAGGGCCGCGGCGCGCGCGCGGAGCCGGGCGGCGCGGTTCGCGCGGATGCGGGGGTAGACGGCGGGCTCGTCGGGATGCGCCATGGCGGCGGCGCGCAGCGCGTCCAGCGCCCCGGGGAAGTCGCCCAGCGCCTCGCGCGTGCCGGCGAGCAGCATGTGGGCCCGGAAATGCCACGGGGAGTCGCTGCGCAGCGCCGTGGCCAGCGCCGCGGCCTGCTCCTCGGCCTCCGCGGCGCGGTCGAGCGAGAGCAGGATCTCCGCGCGGCGGTACTGGCCCTCGGCGTGGTCGGGCTGCACGCGCAGGGCGGCGTCGAGTCCCGCCAGGGCATCCTTCCGGTGACGCGGATGGAGGGCGGCCAGGTCCCGGAAGGTCGCCACGGCGCCGTCAGGGTCCTCCGCCGCCACCTGGGCGCGGCCCCGCGCCCGGTGGCCCAGCGGGGAGCGCGCGTCCCGCTCCAGGATGATGGCGGCGAGGGAGAGCACCTGGACGTGCCGGGCGGGCGCGCGCTCCAGCGCCGTCTCCAGGTCCGCGGCGGCGTCCTCCAGGAGGTCCAGCGGGAGATGGACGTACTCCGCGAGAGCCAGCGAGGGGGCCGCCGACGCGGGGAACCGGTCCTTCAGCGCCGCCAGCGCCCGGCCCGTCTCCCGACGCAGTTCCGGGTGGCGGCGCAGGTTGTGGAGGTGGGCGTCCACGGCCCCCACGGCGTCCTCCATGAGGACCGCCGTGGAGGCCACCCCCTCCGCCGCGGCGGAACAGGCGGGGTCCGCCTGCAGCGCGGCGGCGAAGCGCTCGCGGACCTCGGCCACCCGCTCCGGGTCGCGCTCCAGCAGCGCCGCCGCGGCGGCCGTCGCGTCGGCGGCGCGCCCCCGCGCGAGGTGGGCGTCATGCAGCAGTCGCAGCGCCTCGATGCCCGTCTGCCCCTCCTCCCCGGAGAGTCGCTCGGCGAGGCGCGCGACGACGGGGGCCCGCCCGGAGTCCAGGTGGAGGAGCCGCCGCGCGCCTCCGACCGCGTCGGCGGCGCGGCCGGCGCGCACCAGGGCCTCCGCGAGGACCTCGCGGAACTCGACGTGGGGATCGAGGTCCAGTTCGAGGTCCGCCAGCGCCTCCGCCACGCGGGAGATCTCCGCGGGGTCGCGCGCGATCTCCAGGGCGCGCTTCCCCTCGGACGCCACGCGGTCGGCCTTACGGTGGAGACGGTGGAGCCGGACCACCGCCAGCGCCGCCTCCAGGCACCGGGGGTCCGCCTCGAGGATCCGATCGAGCCTGCCGAGGACCGTCTCCGCCTCCCGCGGCGCGATGCGCAGGACCCGATCGCACGCGGCGATCTCCCGCTCCCACTCGCGGGACCGGTGGTGGATGTCGGCCAGCACGTAGAGGGCGGGCCCGTACTCGGGGGCCAGTTCGAGGGTGTGGAGGATCCGCTCGCGCAGTTCCTCCAGCGGCGGATCCTGGAACGCCAGCACGCGGCCCGCGGCCTCCAGGGCGTCGTCGAGGCGGCGCTCCTTGATGAACGCGTCCACGAGATCCAGGCGCGCGCCGGCGTGCTCCGGGTACGCGGCGACGAGATCCCGCATGGCGGTGATCACGGCGTCGGTCCGCGGGACGGCGTCCACCAGCACCTCCCGCGCGGCGTCCACGGCGCCCAGCGAGGCGTGGAGCGAGGCCAGGAGGATGCGCGCCTCGAGCATCGTGGGCGCGCGGCCCAGCACGTGCGCGAGCACGGCGGCCGCCTCGCCGCGCATCGCCGGGTCCGCCGCCACCATGCGGCGCGCCTCCTCGGTGGCGAGGGGCCAGCGCGCGGCGTGGACGTGGCAACGGGCGAGAAGCCGGTGTCCCGCGACCGTCGGCGTCCGCGCCTGCACCGCCGTGGCGCGGCGCGTCACGAACTCCGTGTCCCGCGGCGGCGTCGGGATCTCCAGCAGCGCCGAGAGCCGCTCCAGGACGGGCGCCGCGCCGTGGCCGAGCCGGATCGCGATCTCCACTCCCTGGCGGTGGGCGCCGCGGCAGTTCGCCGACTCCGCGAGGATCTCGTCCAGGAGGGAGAGCACGCGCGTCCGCAGGCCGGCGGAGAGGTCGGCGACGCGCCGGAGCGGCGCCACCGCGCCCTCGTAGTCCTTGAGCGCCCGCCGGACGCGGTGCTCCGCCAGCAGGGGCCGCGGGTCCCCCGCCCCCGCGCCCCCCTGCACGGCGCGCAGGACCGTGAGCGCCTCCGGCCCCCGCGAAGGGTTCGCCACGACGATGTCCTCCAGCAGGTCCAGCCCCTCGTCGAGGCGCCCCGCCCGGAGGATGAGTTCCGCGCGGAAGATCTCCAGCGCCTGGTTCCCGGCCACCCAGCGCTCCGCCGCGGTGACCTCCGCGAGGACCTCCGGCTCCCGCTCCGGCCGCACCTCGAGGGCGTGCCGGAGCGGGGCGAGGACGGCGGCGGCATCCGTGCCCATGGCCATCCCCGCGCGCGCCGACGCCAGCAGCGCGGGGAAGCAGTCCGGCGCCGTCGCGAGGAGGGCCTCCGCGCGGGCCGCCACGCGCTCCCCCTCCACGGGGAGCCGGGCGACGAGGTCCCGCAGCACCTCCCCCGCGGCGGCGTGCTCCCCTCCGGCCACGAGCAGGTCGTGGAGCAGGAACGCGTAGCCCGGCTCCCCGGGCCAGGCCTCCGCGGCGGCGCGGACGTGGGGGAGCGAGACGTCGCTCGCCACCGCCCCCGCGGCCAGGCACCAGCGCCGGAGGTCGGCGATGGCGCGCGGGTGATCCCCGAGGCCGGCCCGCGCCCGCGCCAGGAGCAGCGCCCCCTCGCCCTGGTTGCGCACCGTCGCGGGCAGCGTCTCCAGCACGGCGAGGGCCCGCGCCGGGTCCTCGTCCAGGAACTCCTCCACCGTGATGAGGGCGGACTCCGGATCCCCCGCCAGCGACGCGGCCCGCGCGTGGGCCTCCCGCGCCGGGAGCCCGCCCTCGCGCCGCATCACCTGCGTCAGCACGGGCAGGAACTCCGCGGCCGCGGAACCGTCCCGCGCGAGGGCGCGGAGGATCACCGACGCCGCCTCCGCCCCGCGGCGATCCTCCAGGAGGCCGCGGGCGAGCAGCAGCGCCATGCGCGGCGTCACGCGCGCGTCCCGCTCGAGGTCCTCGAGCAGGCCCAGCGCGAACGTCGCCACGGTGGTCTCCCCCTCCCGCAGCGACTCCAGCAGATCCCCCGCCGCGACGGGGTCGCGCCGGAGGACCCACGTGACGAGGTCCCGCGCCTCCTCCGTCTCGCCGCGCAGGACCCGGATGCGCGCCAGCGCGCGGACGGCCTCCCGGAGGCCCGGTCGCCGGCCCAGCAGGTCCTGGAGGAAGTTGTCCGCGAAGGCGAGATCCTCGGCGCGGCCGTCCCGCGCCGCCTCGAGGATGCGATCCACGGAGCCCGTCGCGTCGCCGCTCTCGCGCGCCAGGACCGCGAGCCCGAGGTGGGCGACCCGCCGCTCGCCGGTGCCCTGCACCATGGCCTCGCACTGCGCCCGCAACTGGCCCCGGACCTGCTCCCCGCGGGCGGCGATGGCGGTGAGCCGCTCCGCCGCGCGGGGGAGATCCCCGCGCGCCGCGTAGACCGGCCAGGTCCGGGCCCAGACGAGATCCGGCCGGGGCGCGCGGGGCTCCAGTTCCTCCAGCATCCCCACGAGCGCCGCCGCCCGCCCGGGGTCCCGATCCAGCGCCGCGAGGAGGTCCTCCAGCGCCCGCTCCTGCAGATCGAGCGCCTTCAGGATCTCCGCACGCAGCAGCAGGAGGTCGGTCTGTCCCGGCGCCATCGCCACGGCGCGCTCCGCCGCCGCCAGCGCCCGCGCGGTCTTCCCGCGGGCGAGCCGCTCGCGCGCGTCGGCGGCCCAGGCCGCGGCGTCCCTCTTGCGGAACAGTCCCCGGAGGAAGTCCCAGAATCCCACCGCCGGAGTATCGCCGGTCCGCGGGCCCCGGGGAAGCGTCCTCGGGTAGGGGTGCTCCGGCCGCTACCCCACCGGGGAGCCGCAGGCGCCGCAGAACCGGGCGGCGGCCTCGCTGGGGTGCCCGCGGCTGCAGAACCGGAAGTGATCCGCGGCCCGGGCGTCCCCGCGGCAGAACAGGAGGCGCGTGTTCCCGATCCGGAGCGTGTCCACGCGGGCGAGGCTCACGCGCCCCTCCACGCGGATTCGGCCGAGGAAGGTCCCGTTGCGGCTGTGGAGGTCCTCGACCCACGAGTGCTCCCCCTCGATGAGGAGCGCCGCGTGCGCCTTGGAGGCGAGCCGATCGGGAACGAGGATCTCGTTGTCGGCGCTCCGGCCCATGCGGACGCGGGAGCAGCCGATGACGTGCTCGTGCAGTTCCTCCCCGAGGTTCACGAACAGCTTCGCGAGGACGGGAAAGCGCTGCGAGCGGGGACCGGGTCCGCCCCGCTCCCGGGGACCGTGGGGGACGACGACGATCCGCGGCGCGACGCGGGTGGGCGCCCCCGGCTGGGGCGGCGGGGGCGGCGGGACCGCGGTGACCGTGTGCGGGTGCGGGTCCGGCTCGCCGCGGGGCGGGGGGGGCGCGG
>CAZSIX010000057.1:0-20007 GCA_964607145.1 uncultured Planctomycetota bacterium
CGCGGCCCGGGCGCGTGCGCGGTCCCTGCGGCAGACCGCGGTGACCCGCCAGCCCGCCCGCCGGAGGGCCCGCGCCAGGGTCGTGCCCAGCGCGCCCGCGCCGAGGATCGCGACGGAAGGGGGGCGGGGCTTCACGCCGACCCTCCGAGCGGGACCATGTGGTTCACGGGGCCGTGACCCGCGCCGAGTCCCCAGGCGGCGACCATGGCCCGGTGGACGAAGTCCCCGGCCCGCTTCACGGCCTCCGCCAGCGGAAGTCCCCGGGCGAGGCAGGCCGCGATGGCGGCGGAGAGGGTGCAGCCGGTTCCGTGGGTCGCGCGCGTGACGAGCCGGGGTCGCGCGAACCGGGTCACGCCGGCGTGCTCCACCAGGAGGTCCACCGCCTCGGCGCCTTCCCCGTGGCCCCCCTTCACGAGCACCGCGGCGGGGCCCATGGCGAGGATGAGACGGCCGGCCTCGACGGCGGACGCCTCGTCGCGGACGTCGACGCCGGCGAGGATGGCCGCCTCGGGCACGTTGGGGGTGGCGAGCCGGGCCAGCGGGAGCAGACGCCGCCGCACGGCCTCCACGGCGTCCCCGCGGAGGAGGGGAGCCCCCGAGGTCGCCACCATCACCGGGTCCACCACCAGGGGTCCCCGGAACCGCTCCCGCAGGAACCCCGCGACCGCCTCCACGAGGGGGGCGGTGGCGAGCATGCCCGTCTTCACGGCACCCGGCGGCACGTCGACGAACACCGCGTCCAGCTGCGCCACGACGAAGGCCACCGGGACCTCGTGGACGCCGGTGACGCCCAGGGTGTTCTGGGCCGTGAGGGCGACGGGCACGGCTTCCCCGTAGACGCCGAACGCGTG
The DNA here is from genome assembly GCA_964607145.1 of uncultured Planctomycetota bacterium. Lineage (GTDB taxonomy): Bacteria > Planctomycetota > JAJSAM01 > JAJSAM01 > JAKLKS01 > CAZSIX01. The sequence continues at coordinate 852 of CAZSIX010000057.1, forward strand.
GAACGTCTTCAGGTCCGCCTGCAGGCCGGCGCCGCCGCTGGGATCGGACCCGGCGATGGTGAGCGCGACGGGGAGGTCGGGGCGCGGGGAGGGGGGCATGAATCTGCGACGCAGCGTACCCCGATGCTCCGACGGCGGCGGGGCTAGCCCGGGGCCGCGCCGGTGGCCGCGCCGACGGGGAAGCGGAGGGTCGCGACGGTCTCCAGGTGGTGCGTGTGGGGAAACATGTCCACGGGGACGACGCGCTCGACGGTGCCGCCCAGGGACCGTCCGAGGGCGAGATCCCGCGCCAGCGTGGTCGGATCGCAGGAGACGAGCAGCAGGGTCCGCGCGCGGCACCCCTCGACGATCCCCTTGAGCACGCCGGGGGCGAGCCCCTCGCGCGGCGGATCCGCGATGACGACGGGAAACCGGCCCAGGGAGCGATCCGCGACGGCGCGCTCGACGGGTGCCCGGATCCAGCGCACGTTGGCCCGGCCGTTGGCGGCGGCGTTGGCCTCCCCGTCCCGGGCCGCCGCGGCGTGCTCCTCCACGGCCACGACCTCGCCGACCCGATCCGCCACCGTCAGCGCGAAGAGCCCCACGCCCGCGTAGAGGTCCAGCACGCGCAGCGATCGGTCGGCGGGCACGCAGCGGCGCACCTCCTCCACGAGCATCTCCGCCCCCGCCGTGCTGGTCTGGAAGAAGGAGGTGGGTCCCACGCGGAAGGTCGTTCCGGCGACGGCGACGGTCCAGTGCCGCCGGCCGGTCAGCGGTTGCGTATCCGCGCCGAGGACCCGGGAGGTGCGCTCCGGATTGAGGTTGATGGCGGCGCCGGAGAGCGGCGGGCGGAGCGCGGCGAGGTCCGCCGCCAGGGACTCCGATCCCGCGAAGCGCGGGGTGCCCACGACGACGGTCGCGTGGACGTCGCCTCCGTCGGCCGTGGAGCGGAGCACGAGGTGCCGGACGACGCCCGTCCCGCGGTCCTCGTCCCACGGCGGGATGCGCCGGCGCCGGAGCAGGTCCTTGACCGCGCGGGCGCGCTCCACGGCGGCGGCGGGCTGGACGGGGCACTCCTCCACGTCCACGAGTCGGTGGGATCGGAGTTCGTAGAACCCCATCCGGGGTGCCCCCGCCCGCCCCTGCACCGCCCACTGGACCTTCTCGCGGAACCCCCAGGGCTCCGCCATGCGGCGCGTCTTCTCGACGACGGCCGCCGTCTCCGCGTCCACGCGATGGAGCAGGAGCCGCCGGAGGAGCTCCCCCTTCGTCCGGGCCTGGACGTCGTACCGCAGGTGCTGCCAGGTGCAGCCGCCGCATGCGCCGAAGTGGCGGCACCGGGGCTCCACGCGGGCGGGCGAGGCCTCCAGGATGCGCAGGGGCTCCGCCCGCCCGTACTTGCGGCCCGCCTCCGTGACGCGCGCCTCGATGACCTCGCCGGGGAGCACGCGGGGAACGAACAGGACGTATCCCTCGTGGCGGCAGACCGCGTCCTCGCCGAACGCGAGATCCTCCACGTCCAGCCGGAGCACCGTGCCCACGCGCGGACGGCCCGGGGGCGGGTTCGGTGGAGGTCGCACCGGGGGAGTCTATCCCCTTCCGGTCGCCCGCCCGGCGCGTCCCGTCAGCGGGAGGCGCGCCCCGCGTCGAGGAGGGCGGCGAGCCGTCGCGCCCGCCCGGCGGCATCGTCGGTCGCCGGCGGCGCCAGCAGGTTCCGCGCCTCGCCGGGGTCCGCGTCGAGGTCGAACAACTCCTGCCGGTGGAGCGAAACCCTCCCGTTCCCGTCCTGCCGCAGGTAGCGCAGGTATTTCAACCTGGGGAGCGAGGCGTCGGGCACGGTGATGCTCTCGATGCTGATGGAGAACGGGAGGAACGTCTCCGGCGGGACGTTCCCGATCCAGGAGCGGACCACCTCCTCGGAGGCCAGGGGCCGCGAGAACTCCGCCAGGGAGACGCGCGGGGCGGCCGCCTCGGTGCGGAGCGGGAGGGAGTCGAGGCCGGCCTCGACGGGCATGGGGACGCCGGCGACGGAGAGGATGGTCGCGTACAGGTCCTGGAGGCGGACGTCGGCGGCGACCCGCCGGCCCCCCGTGAAGCCGCCGGCGCCCTTCATCACCAGGGGCACGTGGAGGAGGGTGTCGTAGAGCGAAAGGCGGTGGTCCATCTGGCCGTGCTCGCCGAGGTTCTCGCCATGGTCGGAGGTGACGATGGCCAGACCGTCCTGCATGTGCCCGGCGCCCCGCAGGAGGTCGAGGATCTCCGCGGTCCGCCGATCCATCAGGTGGATCCCGGCGTCGTAGAGGCAGCGGATGCCCCGCAGGACCGGGTCCTCGATGCGGCGGACCCCCAGCAGGTGCGCAAGGGCGTCCCGCTGGGTGACCAGGCGGGCCCGGGCCAGGTCCTCGTCGGCGACATCGCCGTCGCGCACGGCGGCGACGTCCTCCTCCGGCGGGTCGAGCGTGATGTGGGCGTCGACCAGGTTGACGAACAGGAACAGCGGCTTCCTCCCGCCGCGGGCTCCCTGCCGCTGGCGTTCCGCCAGCCACGTAGCGACGGCGTCCCGCGCCATGTCCGCCGTCCCGCGGATCTCGACCTGGTCGTAGACCGGCTGGAACCGCTGGAACCCGCGGGACAGACCGTTGGCCACGGACACGTTGGCGTTGCACGTGAAGGCGACGGTCTCGTAGCCGGCCCCGCCGAGGGTCTCGGCGAGGAGGGGGACACGGCGATGGATCTGATCCCCCTCGCCCTCGCGCAGTCCGTGCCGGCGCGGAAGCAGGCCGGTGAAGAGCGACCCATGGGCGGGCGGCGTCCAGGGGGAGGGGGAGAGGCATCGCTGGAAGAGGGCCCCTTCCTTCGCCATGGCGTCGAGGTGCGGCGACGTGGGACGGCCGTGCCCGTACGCGGACGTCCGGTCGGCGCGGCAGGTGTCCCAGACGAACAGCACGATGTCCGGCCTGGGAGGGCCGGGGCGGAGCCACATCGCCGCCGCCGCCGCCGTCGCAGCCAGGAGGGCCACCGCGCCGACGAGGACGCGCCACCGCCGGAGTCCGGGGCCAGGCGTGGAGGGGGCCGCGGAGATCAAGGTGCCTGGCGAGAGTGCCGCGCGGGGCCGCCGGCGGAGTGCCCCGCGGCGAGCCGGACCGCTACAGGTAACCCAGGGCCTTGAGGGCGCGCAACTCGGTCTCTCCCTCCTGCGGGATCTCCTGGAGGTCGCGCAACCCGAGGTGGCGCAGGAGGGCGGCGCGCAGCGAGAGGACGGCGGCGCGACGCGCGGCGCCGTCCTCGGAGGTGCCGGAGACCGGGGCCGGTCCGAGGTCGACGAACTCGGTGCGGAACGTCGGGTCGAACCGGTACTCGACCCGCTCGGAGCGGACGACGTAGACGGTGCCCACACGCTCCACGCGAGGGCCCGCGGGCTGCGCCAGGGCCGCACCGACGGAAGCGATCGCGAGCAGGCCCGCCAGGCCGAAACCGAGGACCCGTCGCCTCCGCACGCTCACAGTGGCCATGCCGGTCGCAACCCTCCGCCGCCGGGGACTCCGCCGCCCGGCCCCCCCGGAGGGCCGCGCCCGATGGACCGCAAGGAGCGTGCCGCGCGCCTCCGGGCGACCGCCCCGATCCGCCGTAAGACGCGCTCCGGGCGTAAAGCCGCCGTTACGCGCGGCGCCGGGCGAACCGCGGGGCGGTGGGGGGGTTCGTGCAGCGCTGCCCGGGGCGGGTCGCGGATCCGGCGCGGCGAGTGGGCCCGGCGAGCGGTTAGGATGGCGGGGGCGGCGTGCCGCCCGGAGGAGGTGAGCGGTGGGACTGTTCCTCGAAGTGCTGGAGTACCCGGGGCAGGTGTCGGACGAGATCGCGCACCGGATCCCGGAGAACGGCAGCGCCGAGATCAAGCTCGGCGCCCAGTTGATCGTCCGCGACTACCAGTGCGCGGTCTTCTACTCCTCGGGGAAGGGCGGGGACATCCTCCCGGCGGGTCGCCACACGCTCTCCACGCTGAACATCCCCATCGTGACGAACCTGCTGGCGCTGCCCTGGGGCTTCAAGAGCCCCTTCCGGTGCGAGGTCTACTTCATCACGCTCAAGACCTTCACCGACATGCGGTGGGGGACGACGGACCCCGTGGCGTTCCGGGACAAGGAGTTCGGGCTGGTCCGCCTCCGCGCCCACGGGACCTACACCTTCCGCGTCGCCGAGCCGGCCGTCTTCGTGAACCGGCTCGTGGCCGGGGACGACTCGTTCACGACGGGGGAGATCCAGGAGCAAGTGCGGTCCATCATCGTGGCCGGCCTCAACGACTTCCTGGGCGAGAACCTCACGTCGGTGCTCGATCTCCCGGGCCAGTACCGGGAGATGGGCGAGGCCCTCCAGGTCTACCTCACCGGGGAGTTCCGGAAGTTCGGCCTGGAACTCCAGCAGTTCTACGTGCAGTCCGTGACGCCGCCGGACGAGGTCCAGAAGGCCATCGACGCCCGGGCCTCGATGGGAGCCGTGGGGAACGTCGACACGTTCCTGAAGTACAAGGCGGCCCACGCGCTGGAGTCGGCCGCCGGCGCTTCCGGCGGCGCGGCCGCGCAGGGGATGGGCATGGCGGCGGGGATTGGCTTCGGCGCCATCCTTCCCGGGATGATCTTCGAGTCGGCGGCGGGCCGCGGAGGCGGAACCGCCGCGAAGCCCGGCGTCGCGTGCGCCGGCTGCCACAACGAGATGCCCATGGATGCGCGCTTCTGCGCCCGCTGCGGCAAGCCGGCGGTGGTGTCCGTGCGCTGCCTCAAGTGCAGCGCCGACCTGCCCGCCGACTCCCGGTTCTGCCTGAAGTGCGGGACGGCGGTGGCCGCGAAGTCCACCTGCCCCGAGTGCAGCGCGGAGGCCGTTCCCGGTGCCCACTTCTGCCTGAAGTGCGGCCACAAGTTCGGGTGAGCGAAGACGTCCGGGCCCCCGCCGCGGCGGCGCGGTTCCCCTGCTCCGGCTGCGGTGCCTCGCTCTCGTGGGATCCGGCGGCGGGAGGGCTCCGCTGTCCGTTCTGCGGCGTCGTCACCGCCGTCGCGGTCGGAGGCGGCGCCGTGGCGGAGCAGGATCTCGCGGCCGCCCTCGACGCGGCGCGCCGGGAAGCGGAGGCTCCCCGTGCGGCGCGCAGGACCGACTGCGAATCCTGCGGCGCCGTGGTGGAGGTGCCGCCCACGGAGAAGGCGGGCCGCTGCCCGTACTGCGGATCCAGCCGCGTGCTCGAGGAGGACGGCGCTGCCGCCCGGATCCTCCCCCACGCGGTCCTCCCGTTCGCCGTGGACGACGCCCGCGCGCGCACCCTCTTCTCGGCGTGGCTGCGAGGCCTCTGGTTCCGCCCCAACGCGCTGCGCACGCGGTCCAGCCTCGCCGAGATGCGCGGCGTCCTGGTCCCGTTCTGGACCTTCGATGCCCACGCGAGTTCCGACTGGACCGCGCTGGCGGGCTACCACTACTGGGTGACCACGGGCTCGGGGAAGCACCGCCGCACGGTGCGGCACACGCGGTGGGTCCCGGCCTCGGGGAGCCGGACGGACTCCTACGACGACCACCTGGTGTGCGCCAGCCGCGGGCTCGACGGCGGACTGCTCGCCGGGATCCTGCCCTTCCCCCTGGGAGACCTGGTTCCCTACCGCGAGGAGTACCTGGCGGGCTGGTCCGCCGAGGTCTACGCGGTGGACGTCGTGCAGGGATGGGAGGCCGCGCAGGCGGAGATCCTGGGGTTCCAGGAGCGCCGCTGCGCGGGCGACGTCCCCGGCGACACGCACTCGGGGCTGCACGTGCGGACCGTCGTGCGCGCGCGGGGCTACAAGCACGCCCTCCTCCCGGTCTGGGTCTCCTCGTACCGCTATCGCGACAGGGTGTACCGCTTCCTGGTGAACGGGAGCACCGGTGAGGTCCGGGGCGACGCGCCGTACTCCTGGGTCAAGATCCTCCTCCTCGTGCTCGCCATCCTGGGCGCCATCGGGGTCGTGGTCGCGGCCTCCTGATCCCCGGCGTCGCCGCGGGATCGCAGGGCGGCGTTGCAACCTCGGGCGGTTCTTACGGATCCGAGGCCCCCCGCAGCCTCGCGCGCGCCGGCATGGGGATTGCGCTACGGCACCTTCATTCCCTCCCGGGAACCTCGAGGAGGCTGCGTGCCCACCGTACGACGGGTCTGGATCCTTGCACCGCTGGTCGTCGTGGCCGGGGCCGTGGCGCTGGCCGCCGCCGGGTGCGGCGCGCCCGACGTCGAGCGTCACGGGGTGGTCTACGCCATCTCCGAAGGTGGTGTCCGCTACGAGTTCAACGCCGCGTGGCGGAACGAGCACGTCTGGCGCCGCAACGCCGACGGCGAGTGGCGGCGCGAGGCGCAGCCCGACGCGGCCGCCCTGGCCGCGCTCCGCGGGAGGTTCCTCGACTCCATCGGTGTCGCGTCCCTCGACTTGATCCCGCGCGAGGCGGGGGAGGAACTGCGCGCGCTCCGCGCGCTGGGCTACCTGTGATCCCTTCCGCCGCGCCCCGGGACTGAGGGGTGGGGCGCCCTCGAGCGGACGGGACGGCGATGGAACGCGGGCCCGATGCCGGCGGAGGGTCCGGTTCGGGCCGGCGCCGCGGCGGGATCGCGCTCGTCCTCGTCGGCCTGATCGCGCTCGCCATCGCCGGCGCGCTGGCGCCGTCCCTCCAGTCGCGGGCGGTCCGACCGAACATCGTCCTCATCGTCTGGGACACCTGCCGGGGGGACCGCCTCGCCGTCAACGGCTACCCGCGCCCCACGACCCCCCTTCTCGCGGACCTGGCGGCCACGGGGGCGGTGTTCCGGCGCTGCTACACCCCCGCGCCCTGGACGGCGCCCGCCCACGCCTCCCTGTTCACCGGGGTGGGACCCTGGAACCACCGCATGCGCGAGGGGATGGGGGACCGCATCCGCCCCGGCCTGACTCCCCTCGCGGCGACGCTGGCGGCGGCGGGCTACGAGACCGTGGCGGTCAGTGCGAACCCCGTGGTGTCCACCCTCACGGGGCTCACCGACGGGTTCGAGTTCGATTTCCAGGCCTTCCGGTCCCCGGAGCACGGCGTCGCCGGCGAGGCGGTGCGCGATCGCCTGCGGGCCTGGGCGCTGCGCCGCCGCGCCGTCCGCGGGGACGACCGACCGGTGTTCCTGTTCGTCAATCTCATGGAGACGCACCTCCCCTACGTCCTCGATGGCCCCGAGGTCGCGGCTGTCCACGGGGAGGGTGCCGTGCCCGGCGCGACGGCCGCCGCCGCGGCGGTGGGGGACCTGGAGGCGAAACTGCACCTGGTGGGCCGCCGCACCATTCCCGCGGCCACCATCGATGACCTGTCCCGGGCCTACGACGGGGCGGTCCGGCGGACCGACCGGCTCACCGCCGGGATCCTCGACGACCTGGAGGGGGAGGGGTTGCTGGAGGGGGCGTTCGTGGCGATCTGCGGCGATCACGGCGAGAACCTCGGCGAGCACGGGGAACTCAACCACGCGCTCTCCGTGCATGATCCCGTGCTCCACGTTCCGCTCGTGGTCCGCTGGCCCGGCCGTCTCGACGACGGTCGCGTCGTGGACACGCAGGTCCGGCTCCAGGATCTCTACGCGACCGTGCTCGAGGCCGCCGGTGTCGCGCCCCCCCAGGGGTGCGGGGCGGACTCGGTCTCGCTCGGGGAGGAGCCCCTGCTCCCCCGCACCGTGGTCTCCGCGTACGGCCCCATGGCCCGGTCGCAGGAGGAGGCCCGCGTCGCCATGCCCGGCGCGCCGGAGGCGGCGTTCGCGCCGTTCCGGTACCGCTTCCTCGCGGTGCAGGCCCCGGCCGACGGCGGCGGGCGGCTGAAACTCGTCCGCGTCACGGATCCGGAGGGAGCGGACGGTCCCCGCGTCGTCCGCGAAGCGCTCTACGACCTCGCCGCGGATCCCGGGGAGGAGCGGAACCTGCTCGGCCCCGGGGCCCGGCCCGAGGACATGGCCGCGGCGGAACGCCTGCGCGCGGCGGCGGGGGCGGGGCTCTAGCCCGACCTAGACCCGCACGTCCGCCGGGGGCCCGCCGAGGTCGCGGCGCCGCTGGAGGACGGGGCGCACCTCCTCCGCGAGGAACTCCTCCACCTGGGCGGGGGCGCGGCCCACGTGGCGAGCGGGGTCGGCGAGCGCTGGGATCTCCTCGCGCACGGCGGCGAACGCGGGGTCCGCGCCGATGCGGGCGAGCAGGTCGTTGTCCAGCCCCTCGCCCTTGACGCGGTGGGCGGCGGCGCGGGAGTGGACCCGGATGCGCTCGTGGAGGTCCTGCCGGTCGCCGCCCCGCTCCACGGCGCGCATGAGGATCGCCTCCGTCGCCATGAAGGGGAGTTCCCGCCGCAGCGCGGCGTCCATCACCGCCTCGTTCACCACGAGGCCTCCGGCCACGTTGGCCCAGAGGACGAGGATGGCGTCCGTGGCGAGGAAGCCCCCGGGGAGGAAGAGGCGCTTGGCGGCGGAGTCGTCCAGCGTGCGCTCCAGCCACTGCTCCGCCGCCGTCTGCGCCGCGGAGCCGGAGAGCGCAATCACGTGCCGGGCGAGCGCCGTCATCCGCTCGGAACGCATGGGGTTCTGCTTGTAGGCCATGGCGGAGGAGCCGATCTGGGCCCGCTCCGAGGGCTCGTCCAGTTCCTTCATGTGCATGAGGAGGCGGACGTCGTTGGCGAACCGGTGGGCCGACTGCGCGATGCCGGACAGCGCCGCCAGGGCCGCGGCGTCCACCTTGCGCGTGTAGGTCTGCCCCGTCACGCGCCACGTGCGCTCGAAGCGGAATGCCGCGGCCACCCGGCGATCCAGTTCGCGGACCTTCCCGTCGTCCCCGTGGAACAGTTCGAGGAAGGACGCCTGCGTCCCCGTCGTGCCCTTCACGCCGAGGAAGCGGAGCGCGGCGATGCGCGCCTCGACCTCCTCCAGATCGAGCAGGACGTCCTGGAGCCAGAGGCACGCGCGCTTGCCCAGGGTCGTCGGCTGCGCCGGCTGGAGGTGGGTGAAGGCGAGCACGGGCCGGTCCTTCCACCGCTCCGCGAAACCGGCCAGCGCGACCGCGACGTCGGTGAGACGCGCGGCGACGAGCGCGAGGGCGTCCCGCAGGATGAGGACGTCGGCGTTGTCGACCACGTACGCGCTGGTCGCGCCCAGGTGGAGGATCGGTCGCGCGCCGGGGCACCGGAGCCCGTACGCGTGGACGTGGGCCATCACGTCGTGGCGGACCTCCCGCTCGCGGGCCTCGGCGGCGGCGAAGTCGATGTCGTCCACGGCGGACTCGAGTTCCTCCACCTGCGCCGCGGAGACGGGGAGGCCGAGGTCCATCTGCGCCCGGGCCAGCTCGACCCAGAGCCTCCGCCACGTGCCGAACTTGCGGAGGGGGGAGAACAGCGCGACGGCCTCGGGGGACGCGTAGCGCTCCACGAGGGGGTCCGACCAGGTCTCCCGGGGGGCGCTCACGGACGGGATTCTACGCTCCGCGGAGGGTTCCCCGCAGGGCTCCCGGCGCCGCGGGGGCGGCGCCGGATTGGGAGGGGGCGGTACCGAGGCGGGGCCGTTCGACCGGCGGCACCATGCCGCCGCGTCGTGCAGGGCCGGCGTCGGCGTCCGTCCGGCCCGCCCCCTCCGGGTTCATCGGGGTGTGCGGCGTCCGACTTCAGCGGTGATGCGAGCAGGCGCAGTCCCAGCGCGCCGGGACCCACGTCCGCGTGCAGCGCTCCTCGACCACGGCGGGCACCCACTCGCGCCGCACCGTCTCCTCCTGCACGCAGACGCGGACGAAGCGCCGGCAGTGGAAGTCGAACCGCCACGAGTACCGGGCCGGCTCCACGACCCGCCGCCAGTACCCCTCGCGGACCACCACGCGCTCCACCCGCTCGACCCAGCGCCCGGCCACGTAGCGGCACGGCTCCGAGCGCCGGACCTCGATGCGCACGCGGGGGGCGTCCCAGCGGAACTCGATGAAGCCGTCCCCGGCGGACGCGGGGGAGGCCGTCCCCAGGGTCGCCGCCGTCGCCAGCACCGAAGCCAGGATCCACCGCATGACTCACCTCCTTTGACGGGCGTCGTGCCCGACACGGAAGGGAGGAACGCACGGGGCGTGCCGTTCGGTTTCCCGGGGGAATGGCCGTCCCGCGGGGCTCCGGCGACCGTGGAGGGGGACAGTCGCTGTCCCCGCGGGGGGACGGCGCACTACGGCTGTTCGTCGAAGGCGGCGCGCGCGGCGTCCAGGGCCTCGGCCCACGTCGGCAGGGCGCGGACCGCCGCCAGCGACCGGTCCACCTGCGCCCGATCGAGGACCGTGTCGTCGGCCCGCAGCGCGGGGGCGAGGGTCTCCAGGGCGCCCTCGACGTCCCCCGTGGCGGCCAGCGCCTGCGCCAGCGCGAAGGCGTACCAGGCGGTGCGCGACGCCACCCCCTCGGCCCCTCCCCGCGCGAGGCGGAAGGCGGTGGTCAGCGGCTCCAGGGCGCCGGCCGCGTCCCCCCGGGCGAGGCGGATGCGGCCGAGGAGCCGGGCGGCGACGGCGCTGCCGGGCTCCGAACGCACAGCCCGGAGGGCCAGGGCCTCGGCCCGATCGAGGTGGGCGCCGGCGCGGTAGAGGACCGTGGCGGGGAGGCGCGCGACGGTCTCGCTCTCCCCGGACGCGGCCACCGCGGCGTCGAAGGCGTCCAGCCCCTCCGCGGTCCGGCCCGCCGCCAGCAGCGCGCCTCCGGCGACGACGCGCTCGAGCCCGTCCAGCACCTCCGCCTCCCGGTCCGCGCCGAACCGATCGTGGGCCCGGAACACGAGCCGCCACCGTTCGAGGTGGAGGGCCGCCGCGGACCAGTCGGGGACCACCTCCGTGGTCTGCTGGAAGAGGCGGTACCGGGCCTCGCGATCGAAGGGGGTCTCCCGGGGGGCGCACAGCACGGTGCGCTCCATGAGGACGATCCGGGCGGACCAGCGCGGGCGGTAGGGCAGCCGCCGCGGCGGCGCCCCCAGCGCGTCGGCGAGCCACGCGAGCCACTCCTCGGACAGCGCGAACGCGCGCCCGTCGGTCTCGAGGCGGGTGAGCGTCGCCGCCAGTCCCTCCGAGAGGGGGCCGTCGCGGAAGCGCCCCAGCGCCGCCGCGAGGGCGCGCGCCACGGGGTCCAGCGCCGGCGGGAGGACGGGGCGGACGGGAGCCGACGGGTCGCGGGCTTCCGGCTCCGCGCGGGTCGCCGTCTCCGCGGCGCGCGAGAACCCGGCATCGAAGGCCGCGTCGCACAGCGCGCGCAGGGCGACGTCGCCGCCGCAGCGGCCGAGGGCGCCCATCGTCACGGCCACCAGTTGGGCCGGCGCGGACGCGCCGTCGCCCCGCAATGCGGAGGGGAGGTGCCGCGCCAGCAGCGCCGCCAGCGCCGGCGCCGCCGTCGGCGAGCGGATCTCGCCCAGCGCCTCCGCCGCGAGGATGCCGGCGGCGAACTCCCTCTCGTCCATCCCGTCGACGGACGCCGCCGGCAGCAGAGCGGCGAGGGACCCCACGGCCGCCGGATCGCGGGTGCGGCCCAGGGTCTCGATGGCCTTCCGGCGCTCCTCGTCATGGGCCGCCTCCCGGAGGACGCGGAGGAGGAGATCGGTCCTCGGCGGGACGCGCCGGTGCCCGAGAACCTCCATGGCGAGCAGCCGGTCGGGGGAGCCCGCCGGAGCCCGGTCGAGCAGCGCCGCCACGGACTCCGGCGCCGCCCGGAGAGGGTCCCCCGTGGCCAGGGCCCGCAGCACCAGCGAACGCGCCTCCCCGTCGGGTCCCGCCAGCGTGCGGTCCACGAACGCGTCCGCCTCGGGGCCTCCGCAGGCGACGGCGGCGGACAGCAGCGAGTCCCGGAGGCCCGGGACCGGCGGCTCGCCGGCGGCGGCGCGGGCCCCCTCGGCGGCGAGGGCGGCGAGGATGGCGGGGGTCGCCCGGGGGTCGCGGAGGGCGCCCAGGTGCGCGGCGGCCGCCTCCCGCACTTCGGGGGCGGCGTGGGAGAGCAGCGCGGCGACCACGGGCGCGGCCTCGCCGCCCGCGGCGAACCGGAGCGACGCCACCAGCGCCGTCCGCAGCCGGATCCGGCGGACCGTCCGGCGCTCCTCGACGGCGCGCGCGAACTCCGCGTCGTCCCCCGGGTCCGCATCCCCCTGCGCGCGCCCGTCCTCGGCGTCGATGCGGCGGAGGAGGAGACGCACGGTGGCCGGCCCCGGCGCCTTCTCCAGCGCGTCGGCGGCGGCGAGGCGCACCTGCTCCCTCGGGTCGTCGAGGAAGGGGGCCAGGGCCTCCGCCGCGCGGGCGGGGGCCCCGTCCCGGAGGAGGGAGAGCACGCCCGCCAGCACGTCCCCGTCGGTCTCCGATGCGGCGGCGCGGAGGAGAACGCCCTCGTCGCGGAGATCGGTCCGCGTCCGGAGCACCTCGACGGCGGCCCGCCGCACGGGGCGGGGCGGCGGGGCGCCGGTGGTGGAGACCAGGGACTCGGCGAGGAGCGCGGGAACGTCGTCGCCCCCGGAGGCGGCGATGGCCTTGAGGAGGAGCGACTGCATCCCGTAGTCCTCGTTCCCGTCGGCGAAGAGCGTCCGGAAGAGCGGGCCCAGCGCGGCGGGGCAGAGGCGGCGGGCCAGTTCCGCGGCATGTTCGCGGACGCCTCCCCGCACCCGCCGATCCGCCAGCAGCGTCGCCAGCGTGTCCGCGGCGGCGGTGCCGCGGAGTCGCACCACGAGGTCCAGCGCCACGCGCACCCGCCCCCCCTGGTGGTCGAGGCGCCGCGCCCGATCCGGTTCGGAGATGGCGGTCATGAGCGCCGCCGCGGCGTCCTCCCCCAGATCCACGAGGGTCCGCTCCAGCGCCGCCAGGGCGACGGGATCGGCCCCCTCGGCGTGGACGTACGCGTGGACGAGGGCCGACAGCGCCGCCGGATCCCGCCGGCCCTCCGGCGGCTGGAGCCGGAACCACTCCCGCAGCGCGTGGGCGGCCAGGGGACGCGTGGTCTCCATGGTCATGGCCCGCAGGGCGTCGGAGACGCGCGGGTCCGCCCCGCAGCCGTCGCACACTCCCCGCAGCAGCCGCAGCGCGTCGGAGATCGCCGCGCGGAACCGCCACGCGCCGGCCCCCTCGGCGTCATCCTCCCGATCGTCGGCGCTGGCGGGGATCGCCGCCACGGCGGCGGAGAGCGCGTCCAGGAGGACGTCCGCGGCGCGGGGCTCGCAGAGGTCGGCCAGGGCGAGGCAGGCCGCGAAGCGCACGTCCGGGTCCCCGCCGGCGGCCAGCCGGAGCAGCGACGCGGAGACGGCGTCGCGGTCCAGGTGCCCGCGGAGCGCGCGCCTCCTCGCCCCCTCGACGGCGGCCTGCCGGACGCGCCACGAGGGGTCCTCCAGCATGGGGAGGAGCGCGACGGCGCCCTCCGGGGAGGTCGCGCGGCCGAGGGCCTCCGCGGCCGCTTCCCGGACCGCCCAGGCCGGGTCCCCGGCGGCCTCCACCAGGAGCGGCTCGATGAGGGGCTCCTCCATGGAGCCCAGCGCGCGGAGCAGCAGCGAGCGCCCGAACCAGTCCGCCGTCCGGAGACGCTCCACGGCGGCGGGGGCGGCGTCCCGGCCGAGTCCGGCCAGCGTCCTCCATCCCTCCCGCGCCGCCTCGCCGGATCGCGGGTGCGTGACGGACCGCAGGGCCGCCTCGAGGACCTCCCCGCGGGTGCCGGCGGGCCGCGCGGAGTCGGTGAGGCCCGGGGGGAGCGCATAGCCCGGCACGGGGATGTCCCCCGGCTCCTCCTCCCCGGCGGCGGCCCCCGGCGCGAGGAGGGCGGCGAGGAGCACCACGGCGGGGGGGAAGCGCGGGGGGGGCATCAGGGGATCATAACGAGACCGCGCCGCGCCGGGTTCCGCGGCGGGGACTCACCGCCGGGATCGGAAGGCCGCGGGAAGCGACTCCACGAGGTCCGTGGCGATGAGCGAGACCTCGCCCGTCCGGCGGGCCGCCAGGTCCCCTGCCCTCCCGTGGACCCACGCGCCGAGGACCGCCGCCTCGAAGGGGGGGAGGCCCTGGCCCACCAGCGCGGCGATGACGCCCGAGAGGACGTCCCCGCTCCCCGCCGTGGCCATGCCCGGGTTCCCTGTGAGGTTCTCGTAGAGGCGACCCCCGTCGCCGACGAGGGTGCGATGGCCCTTCAGGACGATGACGGCTCCCGTCAGCGCGTGGAGTTCCTCCACCACGGCGCGCCGGTCGCGGGGGGCGGTGGATCGCGTGTCGCGACCCAGCAGCCGGCCCGCCTCGACGGGGTGGGGCGTCAGGATGAACGTCCCCGCGGCGTCCCGCAGCAGTTCGGCCCGGCCCGCGAGGGCGTTCAGTCCGTCCGCGTCGACGACCGTGGTCGCCTCCACGGACGTGCTGAAGGAGGCCACGAACTCCGCCGTGTCCCCGTCGCGGCCGAGCCCGGGCCCGAGGACCACCGCCCGGCAGCGCGCCGAGAACCGCAGCGCCGGCGCGAGCGCTGTGTGCGAGAGCGCCCCCCCCGGCGTGTCCGGGAGAGGGAGGCTCATGGCGCACGTCGTGCGCGCCGCCACGACGGGCTGCACCGCGCGCGGACAGCCGACGGTGGCGAGCCCGGCGCCCGCGCGCAGCGCCGCCTCCGCCGCCAGCACCGGGGCCCCGGTGAGCCCGGGGCAGCCTCCGAGCACGAGGACGTGGCCGAAACTCCCCTTGTGGGCGTCCCGGGCTCGCTTCGTCAGGCGGGGGACGGCGGTGACCTTCCGCACGGCGTCGAGTCTACCGCGGCGGCGTTGCCCGGGGAACGGGGCCCGGCAGGACGACCTCCAGCCGGCCCACCTCCAGCGCGCGGTGATTGAGGAGCGTCGTGGCGGCGGCGGGACCGACGGTGGCCGCCTCCGCGTCCGACAGAATGCCCGCCCCGCGGAGGATCGCAAGGGTCAGGGGAAGGCGCAGCCGCGAGCCGCCGTCGGCGGACTTGAGGGCGAGTCCCCACCGGAGCCCCGGGGCCGCGACGCACTGGAGCCCCTCGGCGCCCAGTTTCGACACGATCCTGCCCGGGGCGGCGGCCATGAGGGCGGAGTCCCCCTCCCGCGTCCAGGCCACCATGCGCGGGTGGGCCATCATGGCGGCGACGATGCGTCGGGCGGCGGCGGCGGCGGGGGCGGGGATCCCGTCGTCGGGGTCCGCCAGCCGGGCGAACGCCCTGGCGGCGCGCTCCAGGGGGAGGGCGAACACGGGGGCGCTGCAGCCGTCCGTCCCGAGGAGGATGTCCGCGGGGTCCATGTCGGCGAAGAGGGCCAGGTTGCGGCGGTTGGCGACCTGCAGCGGGTGGGTCGGGTCCAGGTAGTCGTGCAGCGTCTGGCCGCGGTGGCGCGCCGTCAGCACCATGGCGGCATGCTTCCCGGAGCAGTTGTTGTGGAGCGTTCCCGGCTTCCCTCCCGATCGCGCCAGCGCGACGGAGGCCCGCGTGCAGGCGGGCGGGTGGGCGCCGCAGAGGAGTGCCGAGCCGTCCAGGCGGCCCCGGGCGAGCAGCCGCTCCACGGCCTCGACGTGGAACTCCTCGGCCCCGTGGGAGGCGCAGGCGACGGCCAGTTCCTCCTCCGTGGCGCCCACCGCGTCGGCGGCGCCGGAGAGGACGAACTCCAGCGCCTGGAAGGGCTTCGCGCTGGAGCGGAGGAACACGGGGGAGGCGACGTCGCCCCACGCGACCACCAGGCGCCCGTCGTGGTGCACGGCGACGGAGCCCGAGTGGATGGACTCCACGACGGGACCGCGATGCACGCGCAGCAGCGGCACGGCGTCGGACACCGGGACGTTCCTCCGCGACCGGGGCCGCACCGCGCCCCCCCGCCGGGGTGGAGGCCCGGGGAGGCCGGCGAGTCTGACACGCTCCGCCGTTGACACGCGGGCAATTCGACGGATACTGCGGAGGCCGCCGGAGGACCTCCCATGGGACGATCCGTCGCTGTCGTCGCCGCGGTCGCGCTCCTGCTGCCCATCGCGGCGCCCGCGGCGGAGGACGACGGGACGCTGGATCGCCTGCGCGCCGCCGCCGACGGCTTCGCCCGCCTGGACACCGACGGCAACGGGGTCCTCTCCCGCGCGGAACTCCCCGAGGGCGGGCTCCACCTCCTGGCCGACGGCGACGTGGACGGCGTCGTGACGGAGCGGGAACTCCGCGCCCTCTGCACGCGCCTGGCGCGCGAGGCGGCGGGGCTGCCGCCGGAGCCCTCCCCGGCGGAAGCGCCGCGGCCGGCCGCTCCGAAGCGCTGGACCGCCGAGGAGGTCGAGCGGCTCAAGGTCGGCGATCCCCGCTTCGACCCCGCGGCGCGCGCGCGGGACGTCCTGGAGCAACTCGATCGCGCCCCCAGGGACGGGCGCATCCAGCGCTCCGAGCACGCCGGCGCCGAGGCCGCCGACGACTTCTTCCGCCACGACGGGAACCGGGATGGCGTCCTCGACGGTCGGGAACTGCTCTCCTGGATGCACCGCCAGCTCGAGGGACTCAAGCGGCTGCGCAAGAACCCGCCGCGGGCGGAGTTCGTGGGCCTGTTCGACCTCGATCGCGACAACGGCGTCTCGCTGGAGGAGTACGAGGCCCTCGGCGGCCGCACGTCGTTCTTCCACGCCTACGACGCCAACCGGGACGGCCGCGTGAGTTTCGAGGAGACGCGCTACCCGGAGCGCCGGACCGGGAAGTACGGCGCCACCGTCGTCATCGTCCCGCCGGAGGGGCTGGTCAAGCCCGAGGACCCGGTCCCGCGCACCCGCTCCCCGTGGGACCTCTTCGACGGGAACCGGGACGGGGTCGTGACGCCGTCGGAGTTCGGCGGCGGCGATGCCGTGTTCCGCCGCCTCGACCGCGACGGGAACGGCGTGCTGACGATCCACGACGCCTGATCACCGCGCCGCCGGGCTCCGCGCTCCTGCGCCGGCCATGGGGTACGATGGCCCGCCATGGTCGAGTGCGAACTGACCCGACTGGTCCTGCGGGACACCGCGGAGGAGCAGTTCGTCTTCCTCCGCGAGAAGGGCGGCGAGCGGCGCGTGTTCCCCATCGTCATCGCCCGCTTCGAGGCCCGCGCCATCGGACGTCCCCTCCGCGGCGAGACGGTGCAGCGGCCCATGACCCACGACCTGCTCGCCACCGCCGTCGAGGCCCTCGGCGCGACGGTCTCCCGCATCGAGGTGACGGACCTCAGGGGGGGGACGTTCTTCGCGCTCGTGCACCTCCACCGCGACGGCGAGACGGTGAAGGTCGACGCGCGCCCCAGCGACGCCATCGCCCTGGCGGTGCGCTCCGGCGCGCCTATCTTCGTGGCCGAGGACGTGCTGCGGGAGGCGGCGGAGGCCCCGAAGAGCCCGTGAGGAGCCGCGGGGGATCACGGCGCCCGGGGCTCCTCGTCGGCGCCGCGCTGGCTCTCGGCCTCGCCGCCACGGCGGCGCGACCGGTCCTGGCCCAGGATCTGCCCATCCCGGTGCCCGCTCCGGCCCCGCAGGCTCCCGCCCCGGCGCCGGCCCGGCGCCCCGACTCCCCCCGCGACCTCTTCCAGGGCTTCCGCCGGGTCATGGAGGAGGTCGTCACGTTCGGGCGCTCCGAGCGGCTCGACGCGGCCGTCGACCTCCTCGACCTGTCGGGCATCCCGGAGGCGGAGCGTCCCGCGAGGGGTCCGGACCTCGCCCGGGCCCTGAAGGACGTCCTCGACTTCCACGGGCGCATCCCCGAGGGGTCCCTCCCCGACGCGGGTGCCGTCGCCGCCCTGCGCACGTGGACCCTCCAGACCTCCCAGGGCGCGGTGAGCGCGGCGCTGGTGGACGGCCGCTGGCTCTTCTCCGCGGAGACGCTGGGGCGGGTGGCGGTGATGCGGAACGGCTTCCTCGCCAGCGGGGCCGTCCGCACCGACGCGTTCTCCCTCCGGCGGCACGTGCCGGAGTCCCTGCGCGACCGGGCGCTCGGACTGGAGCACTGGCAGTGGCTCGGCATCGTCGGCCTCGCGCTGCTCTCCTGGTTCGCCCACCGGGTCGTCGTCTTCATCGCCCACCTCGCGCTGCTGGCCATCCTCCGACGACGGGGGTGGGAGGAGCGATCCACGAAGGCCGCCGACGAGGCCTCGCGGCCGCTCGGCTTCTTCGCCGTCGCGATCACGTTCGTCGTGGCGACGCCGCTCCTCGGGCTTCCGCGCGCCCCCGTCGACCTCGATGCGGCGGCGCTGATCGCGGCGAAGTTCTTCGCGTCGCTGGGGGCGGTGCTCGTCTGCTACCGGCTGGCGGACGTGGTGGGCGCGCACCTGCAGGCGGCCGCGGACCGGACCGACTCCCGCCTCGACGACCAGCTCGTCCCGCTGGTGCGGAAGAGCCTCAAGATCCTCGTCACCGCGGGCGGGGCGCTCTTCATCCTCGACAACCTGCAGGTCAACGTGCTCTCGCTGCTCACCGGTCTCGGCGTGGTCGGCATCGGCGTCGCGTTCGCCGCCAAGGACACCATCGCCAACGTGTTCGGCTCCGTCACCGTGTTCCTGGATCGCCCGTTCCAGGTGGGGGACGCCGTCGTCGTCTCCGGGGTCGAGGGCACGGTGGAAGAGGTCGGCTTCCGCTCCACGCGCGTGCGGACCTACTACGACTCCGTGGTGAGCGTGCCCAACGCGAAGCTCGTCGACTCCACCGTGGACAACATGGGGCGCCGCCGCTTCCGGCGGTTCCGCACGGTCCTCGGCATCCGCTACGACACGCCGGCCCTCGTCATCGAGGCGTTCTGCGAGGGCGTGCGCGGCATCGTCCGCGCCAACCCGCGGATGCGGCAGGACACGGCCCACGTCTACCTCAACGACTGGGGGGCGTCCTCCCTCAACATCCTCGTGGTCGTCTTCTTCGAGGTGCCCGACTTCGGCGCCGAACTCCGGGAGCGCCAGAACTTCATGCTGGAGGTCATCCGCCTCGCGGAGCGGCTCGGCGTCGGCTTCGCGTTCCCCACGACCACGCTCCAGGTCGAGAGCACGCCGGAGCATCCCCTCCCGGCACCGCGCGCGCGGCCGGCGGGGGAACTGGACTCCATGCAGCGGGAGTTCGGCCCCGGGGGCGCCGCGGCACGGCCCGCGGGCACGCCGGAATTCGCCCCCGCGCCTCCGGCGGCACCTCCGGGGCCGAAGCCGTGAGCGCCCGGCACGCGGCGGCGGCGCTGGCGGCGGCGCTGGGCGCGGGGGCCTGCGCGACGGGTCCTC
>CAZSIX010000058.1:0-19338 GCA_964607145.1 uncultured Planctomycetota bacterium
CGCGTCTCGCCGCCGCGCAGGCGGCGCTCGCCGCGGCGGACGCGGAACTGCTGCGGGCGCGCAACGGTCCCCGGCCCGAGGCGCGGGCCGCCGCCGCGGCGGCCGCGGAGGCGGGGCGGGCCCGCGTGGCGCTGCTCCGAGCGGGGCCCCGGCCGGAGGAGGTGCGCGCGGCCCGGGCGGACGCCGCCGCCGCCGCCGCCGACCTGGAACTCGCCGAGCGGGAACTGGTCCGCCTCCGGCGGCTCGTGGTCGAGCGCACGCTGTCGGAGGACGCCCTCGACGCCGCCAGCGCCGACCGGGAGCGCGCCGCCGCCCGCCTGGACGGTGCCCGCGCCCGCGCGGAGGTCGTCGCCCTGGGCCCGCGGGCGGAGGAGATCGCCGCCGCGGAGGCGGAGGCCCGCCGTCTCGACGCGGAGGCGCGCCTGATCGAGGAGGGGACACGGTCCGAGGACCTCGCCCTCGCCCGGGCCCGCCTGGCGGCGACGCGGGCCGCGATCCGCGAGGCGGAGGCGGCGGTGGCGGAGGGCGTGGTGACGGCGCCCTCCCCCTGCACGCTCGAGGTGCTGGCGGTGCGGCGCGGCGACGTGGTCGCGCCGGGCGCCCCCGTGGCGCGACTGGCGCTCCGGGGGGAACTCCGCGTCCGGGTGTTCGTGCCGGAGCCGTTCCTCGGCGGCCTCGCGCCGGGCCGCCGCGCCGAGGTGCGCCTCGACGGCCAGGGGGATCGCGTCTTCGCCGGGGTCGTGCAGCAGGTGGCGACGCAGCCGGAGTACACCCCGCGCAACGTGCAGAGCGCGGACCAGCGGCGCCACCAGGTGTTCAGCGTCCGCGTGCGCGTCGAGGACCCCGACGGCCTCTTCCGCGCGGGCATGGCGGCGGAGGTGCGCTTCCCGCCGGCGGCGGGGACGCGCTGACGGGCGGGGCCGTGGAGGCCGCGCTGGACGTGCGGGACGTGACGGTGCGATTCGGCGCCTTCACCGCCGTCGGCGGCGTCACGCTCGCCGTCGCGCCCGGCGAGGTGTTCGGTCTCCTCGGCCCCAACGGGTCCGGGAAGACGACGCTCATCCGCGCCCTGTGCGGCCTCCTTCCCCTGGCGGGCGGATCGGCGTCGGTCCTCGGCGAGGACGTGGCCCGGCACCCCGATCGCGTGCGGCGGGCCATCGCGTACGTGTCCCAGTCCTTCTCCCTCTACGAGGACCTCACCGCGGCGGAGAACATGGAGTTCTACGCGGGCATCTACGGGATGACGCGCGCGGCGACCCGGGCGCGGCGCGCCGAACTGGAGGAACTCACCGGCCTCGGCGACTACCGGGATCGGCGCGCCGCGCGCCTCTCCGGCGGGTGGAAGCAGCGCCTCGCGCTGGCGTGCGCGCTGCTCCACCGGCCCCGGCTGCTCTTCCTCGACGAGCCCACGGCGGGCATCGACCCGGTGGCCCGCCGCGAGGTGTGGAACCTGCTGTTCCGCCTCTCCGGAGAGGGGATCACGATGTTCGTGACGACCCACTCCATGGACGAGGCGGAGCGGTGCTCGCGCGTGGCGTACCTCCACCTCTCGCGGCTCCTGGCCGTGGGCTCCCCCGCCGCGCTCCGGGCGCTGCCCGAGGTCTCGCCGCCGGGGACGCGGCGCATCGAGGTGCGGGACGGCGACCCCTCGATCCTGCTGCGGGCGCTGCGGGATCGGCCCGGCGTGCGGGAGGCCACCATCTACGGCGACGGCGTGCGGGCGCTGGTGGACGAGGGGGTCGACGCGCGGGCTCTCGGGCTCGACCCGGCCCGCGTCCGCCCCGCGGAGGCGGGCCTCGAGGACGTGTTCATCGCGCTCAGCCGCCGCGCCGCGGCCGGAGGGGGGCGCGCCCCGTGATGGATTCCCTCCGCCGCATCCTCTCGCTGGCGCGGAAGGAGGTCCTCCACATCCTCCGGGACCCGGCGACGCTCTTCTTCGCGCTCTTCATCCCCGTGGTGGAACTGGTGCTGCTCGGCTACGCCATCGACACCAACGTCCGCCACGTGCGCACCGCCGTGCTGGACGACTGCCGCACGCAGGAGAGCCGGGACCTCCTCCGCGCGCTGGAGAACACCGACGACTTCGACGTCGTCGCCTTCCCCGCGACGCAGGAGGAGATGGTCGGGCTGCTGGTCGCGGGGCGGGTCCGCGTGGGCGTGGAGATCCCGGAGCACTTCTCGCGGCAGCTCCTGGCCGGGGACACGGCGGAGTTCCTCGTGCTCGTGGACGGCTCCGAGTCCTCCGTGGCGGGCGAGACCGTGAATGCGGCGGGCGCCGTGGCGCTGCAGGAGTCGCTGCGGCGCGTGCTGCGCGGACGCCCCCTCCCGGTGGAGGCGCGGCCGCGGGTGCTGTTCAACCCCGACACGCGGTCCCCCAACTTCTTCGTCCCCGGGCTCATGGTCGTGCTCACGCAGATGCTGGCGGTGATGCTCACCGCGGGCAGCGTGGTGCGCGAGAAGGAGCGCGGGACGCTGGAGATGCTCTACATGACTCCCGTGCGCGCGTCGGAGGTCGTCCTCGGGAAGGCGCTGCCCTACCTCGTCCTCTCCGTGGCGGAGTTCTGCGTCATCGCGGCGCTCATGGTGCTGCTGTTCGGCGTGCCCGTGCACGGCTCCTTCCCCACCCTGCTCGTGCTCACGCTGCCCTTCGTCCTCTCCATGCTCGGCCTCGGCCTCCTCATCTCGACCCGGGCGCGCACGCGGGACGCCGCCATCCAGATGGCCATGGGCACCGTCATCCCGTCCATCTTCCTGTCGGGGTACGTCTTCCCCCTCGACTCCATGCCGGAGCCCTTCCGCATCCTCGGCCACGCCCTCCCGACCACGTGGCTCATCGACGCCGCCCGCGGCGTCATCCTCCGCGGCGCCGGCTGGGCGGAACTCGGCCTCCACGCCGCCGTCCTCTCCGCCATGGCCGCCGCGATCCTCGTCCTCACCGCCCTCCGCTTCCCCCGCCGCCTCGCCTGAACGCGACGACGACATTCCCGGAATGTCGCGTGCGAGTTCGCGGGGGCGGGTCGCGCCGCGCGGTTCGCGCTACGATGCGGAGGGCGCCGGCGCGGGACCGGGCCGGGAGGAGCGATGGGACGCGCGACCCGATGGCGCACGGGGATCCGCCCGGCGGTGGCGGCGCTGGTGGCGGCGGCTTTCGCCGCGGCGCCCGGCACCGCCCCGGGATCGGCGGGGACCGCGCCTTCACGGGAAGCGGCGCACCCCGCGCCCACCCGCCCCTCCTTCGTGCCCTCCGTCCCCGCCCTGCTCCTCGAGAATGACGGCCACGCCCCCGCCGCCACACGCTTCGTGGGCCGCGCCGGAGGCTGCACGGCGGCGTTCGACGGGGAGGGAGTCCTGCTGGTCGCGCCCGCGCCGCGCGGCGGCGCGTGGGCGGTGCGCATGGCGCCGGAGGCCGCCCCCCCGCTGCGGTGGACCCCGTGCGACGGAGCCGCCCCCGGCCCGCTCGCCTCCTTCCGCGGGGCCCGGCCGGGAGCCTGGCGGTCCCGGCTCCCCCTGCTCGCCGGGGTCGCCACCGCGGACGCCTTCCCCGGGGCGCGGCTCCGCTGGCGCGGCGAGGGAGACGCGCTCACCTGGGACCTGGATCTCGCCCCCGGCGCTCCCGCCGACGCGCTCGCCTTCCGGTTCGAGGGCGCGACCGCGGTGACGGTGACCGGTTCCGGCGCGCTCCGCGTCGAGGCGGGCGACGGGGCGTTCCTGCACTCCCGCCCCGTGGCGTGGCAGGAGGGCCCCGAGGGGCGCCGCGCCGTGGAGGCCCGCTGGCTTCCCGGCCCCGGGCCGCGCGCGCGCATCGACCTCGGCCCCGCGGACCCGTCGCTCCCGCTGTCCATCGACCCCCGCGTGGACTACGCCTCCGCCTTCGGCTACGCCGGCCGCGAGGAACTGACCACGCGCGTGGCCGTGGACCCCGCCGGCAACTGGCTGCTGGCGGTGCGCATCCTCGACGTCGTGCCCCCCGGCCCCCACGTGGACGTGGACTCCGACGTGCTCGTCGTGAAGCTCGATCCCACGGGCGGGACGGTGCTCTTCGCGGTGGAGGTGGGGAGCGCGCTCCAGGAGGACGTGGCCGCCGTCGCCGCCGACGCGGCGGGACGGGTCTACGTGGCGGGCACCAGCGCGGCGCCGCGGGACTTCCCGCAGGTGAACCCGCTGGCGGCGCAGGGCGCGGGGCGGGACGGGTACGTCGTCGCCCTCGCCGCCGACGGGCAGTCCATCGTCTACGCGACGCCCTACGGCGGTGACGGCGGGCAGATCGGGTTCGAAGGGATCCTCGGCATGGCCGTGACGCCCGCCGGGGCCGCGGTGGTCGTAGGCGAGAGCGACGCCACCGACCTGCCCGTCCTCGGTCCCGGTGCGCGCGAGGCCGGCGGCGGCGCCGACGGGTTCGTGGCGCGCATCGCGCCCGGCGGCGGGACCCTCGAGTTCGCGACCCACCTCGGCGGCTACCTCCAGGACCGGGCCGTCGGCGTGGCGCTCCTCGCGGGCGGCGCCGTCGCGGTGGCGGGCACGACCTCCTCCCCGGACTTCCCCGTGGCGGGCGCCGTCCAGCCCGCGCTGTCCGGACCGCAGGACGGCTTCCTCGTGCTCCTGGCGGCGGACGGCGCGCCGGGGAGGGCCACCTACGTCGGGGGAACCGACTGGGACGGCGGGACGGCGGTGGCGGAGGACGACGACGGAACGGTCCTCTGGGCGGGATGGACCGAGTCCCCCGGCTTCCCCGCACCCGGAGACCCGGTGGCGCCGGAGGGGGCCCGGGACATGCTGTTCGCGCGCTACGCGGCCGACGGATCGGCCCGCCTGCTGGCGCTGCGGCACGGCGGCTCGGGGGACGACGAGCCGGCCCGGATCGCCCCCGACGGCGCGGGGGGATTCGTCGTCGGCGGCTGGACCACGTCGCCGGACTTCCCGCTCTTCGACGGCGTGGCCGGCGCGCCCGCCCCCTCGGCCTCGGACACGGGCGCCGCCTTCGTCCGCGTGCTGGGGAACGGGGCGGTGCGCTCGTCCTCCCTCGTGGTGGGGAAGTCCACCTCCGCGCTCCACGTCGCGACCGCCGGGCCCGGACTCTTCCTCGCGGGGACGACGACGACGGCGACGCCCCCCGTGGTGGACGCCTCGCCCCCGCTGCCCGGGCCGCCCTACGGCGCGCTGCTCGTCCTCGCCGACGGGCCGACGCGGCCGGCGAACCCGGCGGCGGTGCCCGTGGCGCCCGGCTCCGTGGACCTCTCGTGGGACGCCTCCCCGGGCGCGTGGTCCTACGACGTCGAGGTGCGCGCACCGGGCGGCGCCTTCGCGGCGGCGGGATCCCCGACGGCCTCCCCCTTCGAGCACCGCAACCTGCTCCCCGGCTCGACACGGACCTACCGCGTCCGCGCGCGGAACGCCGGGGGCGTCTCCCGCTGGACCGCGGAGACCACGGCGACCACGGGCCCCGCGTCGGCGGCGCCGGCGGCGCCCGGGGAGGTGGTGGCGGCGGTCCTCTCCGGCGGCGCCGAGGTGGAGGTCGCGTGGAGCGACGGATCCGACGACGAGGTCGCGTTCCGCGTGGAGCGGTCGACGGACGGCGTCGCGTGGACGTCCGCGGGGATCGTGGGCGTCGGCGCCACCGCATGGCGGGGACCGGCGCCGGTGGCGGACCGCACGGGGCGCTTCCGCGTGCGCGCCGAGAACGCCGCGGGCGCGTCCGCGTGGGCCGGACCGGCGGAGGCGCGGGCGCCGGGCAACCTCTCGCTCGTGGTGGCGAAGGGCTCCATCGCCGCGAAGAGGGGACTGGGGAGGGTGAAACTGGCCGGGGTCCTGGCGCCGGCCACGGCGCCGGCCGACCTCATCGCCGGTGGGTTCGAACTCCGCGTGGGGGGGTGGGAGGGGCCCGTCGTCGCGGCGGCGTTCCCCGCGCATCCCCTGTGGAAGGAGAAGCGCGGCCGGCTCCAGTGGACTTCGGCTCGCGGGTTCGCGCCGAAGGCGAGGTTCCTCTACGACCCGGCGACGGGGGCCTTCACGCTCAAGGCGTCGAAGGTCGCCATGGCGGCGACGCCGTCGAATCCCGTCGAGGTCTCCTTCGGCGACGGGGACTCCGGCGGCAGCCACCTCGCCGCCTGGGTGGAGTCGCGGAAGGGGTTGCGGTACGCGGAGCCGTAGGCGCGTCCGGTTCCCGCGCACGCTCCTCCGCGCCCCGCGCCCTCCCGGAATCGAAAGGCCCCGGGGCTTTCGCCCCGGGGCCTCTGGTGGTCGGTTGTCGTTGCGCTAGTCGAGCGGGACGACGTTCGCCGCGCGCAGGCCCTTTTCGCCCTGCGTCACCTCGAACGTGACCTTCTGCCCGTCACGCAGCGTCTTGAAGCCGTCGGACTTGATCGCCGAGAAGTGGCAGAAGACGTCCTTGCCATCGTCGCCGGAGATGAAGCCGAAGCCCTTCTGATCCGAGAACCACTTGACCGTACCGGTCGCCATCGATGAGACCTCCTGATGCTGCGCCCGCCGAGGTTCGACCCCCTGCGGGCCATGAAAAGACCGCGTCCCCCCCATGGGGGCCGCGGTGTCGATGCTTCGTTAGAACCACTCCAACTAAGGCAAGGACGCCGGGGACTCTACGCCATTCCCAATCCATTGCAACACAATTCCCCCCGATGATGGCGAAGGGTGATTGCCGCCCGTCACGTGCCCCGCGGCGCGTGCGGGTTCCGCCGTCGGCCGCCCGTCGCCCGGAGTCGCGTCTCCTCCCAATCAGCGCCCTCCCGTCTCCAGCCCCGCCCGGCCCCCGCCGGCGCCGCGTAGCATGGTACGGGACGGCTCCGGGCGGTGCGCCCGTCCCGCCGATCCGCATTTCCCTGAACCCCGCCGCCCCGCCGCGCCGTCCCCTGGATGGAAGTGAACGAGAACACCCCCCGGCCGGACGTCGAGGCGCTCCTCGCGGAGAGGGGCTGGGCGCGGCGCACGGCCCTCGCCCTCGCGCGGGACGCCGCCGCCGCCGACGACCTGGAGCAGCAGGCGCTGCTGCGGGCGCTGGAGCACGGGGAGCCGGTGCGCTCGCCCCGCGCCTGGCTGGGGACGGTGCTGCGCCGGCTGACCGTGGACCTCCGTCGGGCCGAGGGGCGGCGGAGGGCGCGGGAGGAGGCGGCGGCCCGGTCCGAGGCGCTGGCCTCCACGGCGGAGGCGGTGGCGCGGGCGGAGGTGCTGGCCCGGGCGACACGGGCGGCGCTGGAACTGCGGGAGCCCTACCGGACCGTGGTGGTGCTCCGCTTCTTCGAGGGGCTGAGCCCCGCGGAGATCGCCCGCCGTCTCGACGTTCCCGCGGAGACCGTGAAGACGCGGCTCCGCCGGGCTCTCGATCTGCTGCGGGATCGGCTGGACGGGGACCACCGCGGCGACCGCCGGGCGTGGCTCCTCGCCCTGCTCCCCGGCGGCGCGCGCATGGCGCCGGCCTCGTTCCTTCCCGGGAGCGCCTCCCCCGTCGCGGAGGCCGGTGCGTGGACGGGCGGTGACGTCGCCTCCCGCGCCGCGGAACTGACGTGGAGGGAGGTCACGGCCATGGGGATCCGGGCGGTCGTCGCGACGACGGCGGCGCTGGCGCTGGCGGCGGGGGCGGCGTGGTGGCTCCTGCCCGACGGGGAGGTCGCGCCGGCGGCGCCGGTGCCGGCGGCGGCTCCCACGGGCGGTCCACTCCCGGGGGACACGACCCCGAGGACGCTGCCCCCCGTCGCGGAGGCGGCGGGCGGCACGGCGGGAGCGCCCGCGGCCCGGACGGCGGCGCCGACGGGGAAGGGCGTCGGAGTCCCGCCGGAGGACCCGCTCCGGGAGTTCGAACTCGGGAGGCTGGAGCCTGCGGACGGCGGCGCGGGGGCCGGCGGCACGGTCGCGGGAGCGGGCATCAGGGTCGAGCGGGACACGCTGCGCGTCGACGTGGCAGGGGCCAGCCTGGTGGAGTTCGTCCCGGGGGACGCCTCCGAGTGGGTGACCCTGCGCGCCCCCGGCGCGAACGAGTCCGCGGAGTGGGAGGTGGAGGCGCACCGGCTGGACCTCGTTCGCCGCGCCGAGGCCGCCCTGGGGGCGGGCGCCGCCGCCGGGGAGGGCCCGCCCGCGGGGTTCTCCGGCAGGGCGCGCGCGGGAGGGTCGCAGGGCGTGGACGGCGCCGCGACCGGGGCGGACGCCGCCGACGGGTCCCGCATCGCGGGTCGCGTCGTGGACGAGGCGGGCAACCCCG
The DNA here is from genome assembly GCA_964607145.1 of uncultured Planctomycetota bacterium. Classification (GTDB taxonomy): domain Bacteria; phylum Planctomycetota; class JAJSAM01; order JAJSAM01; family JAKLKS01; genus CAZSIX01. The sequence continues at coordinate 8,207 of CAZSIX010000058.1, forward strand.
TGGGGTCCTCCTTCAGCGTGCGCCTCTTCCCCTCCGGAGGGACCCGCGAGGGCGGTCCCGGGGTCACCATGTTCTCCGTGGCGGCGGGCGCGGGGGAGTTCCGGAGTCCCGTCCTCCGCGGGGACGTGGCCTACGACGTGGTGGTGGGCGGCGTGCCGGGGACGATTGGCGGGACCCTTGCCTCCGTCTCCCCCGGGCCCGATCCGGTCACCGTCACCGTGCGCCGCGGCGGGACCCTGCGCGGCCGCGTCGTGGCGGCCGCCGGCGTGGAGCCGCGGGGGCCCTTCCTGATCACGGCGCAGACGCGCGACGCCGGGGCCGACCTCTCCCGCGGGGGCATGGGGCAGGTGCGTACGGAGGCGGACGGGACCTTCCTGCTGGAGGGGCTCGCGGATCACGCGTTCACGGTGACGGCGACGTGGGGAAACCTCCTCTCGGCCGAACCCGTCGGCCCGGTCCGCCCGGGCGCCACCGTCGAGGTGCGCGTCGTCTGCGGCCACGTGCTGGAGGGACGCATCGCGCCGTGGCCCTACGGCGTCCGCGGGGGCATCACGCTGCTGGCGACCCCGCGGACCTCCGACGGCGAGACGCCCCCCCCGGACGTCGCGCAGGTGGCCGCCGCCGGTCGCTTCCGCCTCGTCGCCCGCCGGGCGGGGATGCACGACCTCGCCCTCGTCGTGCCCGGCCTGCCCACCGCCATCGCGCTGGGGGCGCGGGACGTGCCCGCGACGGACGTGGAGATCGCGCTCCCCTGACGGGCCGGTAGACTCCGCGCAGGAGGTGTCCCCTGCGCTCCACCGCCCGCTTCGCCGTCGCCGCCGTCCTGCTCGCCCTGGCCGGGACCACCGCCCTCGGCGGGAGCGAGACCCCGCCGAAGGGCCCCCCCTGGGTCCGCGACTTCCACGAGGCCCGGGCGCGGGCCTTGGAGGGCGGGAAGCCGCTCTTCGTCTACCTCACGAAGACCCACTGACCACACTGCGTGGTGATGGAGGAGCAGTTGCTCCCCAACGCGGCGCTGGCCCCGGCCTACGAGAGGGCGGTCTGGCTGTACGTCTACCGGGACTTCTCGGGGAACGACGCGGACCGCGCCGCGGATCGGGTCTGCCTCCGCCTCGGCATGTCCGCGTACCCGCAGCACCTCCTCATCGACCCCGCCACGCTGGATCGGCTGGGCGACACGGGCCGCACCGTGGAGTCGTTCCTCCGCGAGACGGGGCGCGTGAAGGTCTCCCGCGCAGCCTCGGCGGAGGCGGTCGACGGGCTGCGACGGGCGGACGCCCGGGCGGACGCGCTGGAGAAATCCGGCTCCGCGGCGGAGGCGAGGAAGGCGCTGGACGACGGGGACGTGCTGGTGCGGCTCCGCGCCCTGGAGATCCTGGAGGCGAAGGGTCCCGCCCCCGTGGTGCCGCGCGCGGCGGCCCTCCTGGCGGAGCCCAACGACGCGCTCCGCTACGTCGTCTGCGCCGCGCTGAAGAAGGCCGCCGATCCCGCCGCCGCGCCCGCCCTGGAGGCCGTCGTGAAGGAGCCCCGCGACAGCCTGAACCCCAACGTGCTCCGCATCCGCGCCGTGGAGGCGCTGGGGGCCTGCGGGACCGCGGACTCGGTGGCGGTCATCGCGCCCCTCGCCGCCTCGGGGGAGTTCCTCAACGGGCTGACGCGGATCTCCGTGGACGCCCTCGCCGCCATCGCCGCCCGCGTGAAGGGGGCGCGCGCCGCCGTGCGGGATGCGCTGGCGCGGGCCTATCCGCCGCCCGCGGCGGAGGCGGCGCAGGCGCGCGCCTGCACCGCGCTCGCAAAGGCGGTGCATGACGCGCTGGAGAAGGTCACCGGGCGGAAGGTGCCCTTCCCTGCGGAGTACGACGCCGCGGCGCGGAGGCGGCTGGTCGAGGCCTGGGAGTGACGGGCGCTACTCCATCTCCGCCCGCAGCCGCTTCGCCTGGGCCGCGGTGAGGGCTTCGGAGCGCCGCGCGATGGGGCCGCCGGTGTCGAGGACGGGGTCGAGTTCGTGGAGGGAGGGCCGGTCGACCTCGAAGAACAGCCCCGTGTAGATGGTGTCCCCCCACAGCAGGCCCTTCTCGCACGCCGCCTTCCAGTCCGACGGGTCGTGGCCCTCGTCCTCCAGGCGCTTGATGCGCTGGCGGAAGAAGTTGAAGTCGTTGTCGTGGTTGAAGGTCACGCAGGGGCTGAACGTGTCGATGATGGAGAAGCCCCGGTGGAGCACCGCCTTCTTCATCAGTTCGACCAGGTGGTTCCCGTGGCCGCTGAACGCCCGCGCGACGAAGGTCGCGCCGTTCATGATGGCGGAGGTGATGGGGTTGTAGTTGAACTCGATGTTCCCGAAGGGGCTGCTCTTGGTCTTCATACCGGGCAGGCTCGTCGGGGAGGTCTGGCCCGTCGTCAGCCCGTAGATCTGGTTGTTCATCACGATGTAGGTCAGGTCCACGTTGCGGCGGGCCGTGTGGGTGAAGTGGTTGCCGCCGATGCCGTAGCCGTCCCCGTCCCCGCCGGTGCAGAGCACGGTGAGTTCGTGGTTCGCCATCTTCACGCCCGTGGCGACCGCGAGCGATCGTCCGTGCAGCGTGTGCATGCCGTACGTGTTGATGTAGCCGGGGAGGTTGGAGGAGCAGCCGATGCCGCTCACGGTCACCACCTGGTGGGGCTTCAGACCCAGTTCGGCGCAGGCGCGCTGGAGGCAGGCGAGCACGCCGAAGTCGCCGCAGCCGGGACACCAGTCGGGGTGGACCGAAGACTTGAAGTCCTTCGCCGTCAGCGCCGCGGCCGTGGTCATCGCGTCCTCCTAGACCGAGATCTCGTGCTCGGGCACGTACAGGGTGGTGGAGCCGGCGAGGATGAACTTCACGCCGTCCACGACGTGGTGCGGCGCCAGCGGCTCGCCGTCGTACTTCCGGATGTGCGCGTGGGCGTTGACGCCGGTCTCGCCGCGCAGGAAGCGCGCGAACTGGCCGGACTGGTTCTGCTCGACCATGATCAGCCGCTTCGCGCCGCCCACGGCGGCGACGATGGCGTCGCCGTGCAGCGGGACGAGCCACTTCACGACGAGCATGTTGGCGGAGATGCCCTCCTTCGCGAGCAGGTCGCACGCCTCTCCGAGGACCCCGCGCGTGGAGCCCCACCCGAGGAGCGTGACCTGGGCGTCCTCCGCCCCCTCGAGCACCGGCGGGGCGATGCGGTCCAGGCAGTCCGCCATCTTCCGCGCACGCTTGTTCGCCATGCGAAGCCGCTTCCGCGGGTCGGTGAACTCGTCGGAGATGATGCCCCCGTCCTCGTCGTGCTCGTCGGAGGAGACGACGTGGACGTGGCCCTCCACGCCGGGGACGGCGCGCGGCGAGATGCCGTCCGGCGTGACGAGGTAGCGCTTGTAGCCGTTCCCCGGGGCGCCCTGGCGGATGAGCGCGCCGCGATCGATGGCGGGATGCAGGTCGACGTCGTCGAAGTCGGCGCTGAAGGTGCCCTCCGAGATGAGCAGGTCGGAGAGGACGATGGCGGGGCACTGGTAGTGGTCCACGAGGTTGAAGACCTCGGGGATGGTGCGGAACGCGTCCAGCGCGTCCGTGGGCGCGACGATGATCCGCGGGAAGTCCCCCTGGCTCGCGCCCAGCGCCTGCCAGAGGTCCGCCTGCTCGGTCTTCGTCGGGAGGCCCGTGGAGGGTCCGCCCCGCTGCACGTCGATGAACACGACGGGGATCTCCATGATGCCCGCCATGCCCACGGCCTCGGTCATGAGCGCGAACCCGCCGCCGGAGGTGGCGCACATGGAGCGGGCACCCGTATGGGCGGCGCCGATGGCCATGTTCGCCACGCCGATCTCGTCCTCCACCTGCCGGACCATGATGCCGAGGTCGCGGCCGTGCTTCGCCATCCAGTGCAGCACGCCCGTGGACGGGCTCATGGGGTACGCGCAGTAGAACTTCACCCCCGCCGCGGCGCCGCCCATGGCGAGGGCCTCGTTGCCGGTCCAGAGGCCGAGGGGCTTCGGCCCCGTGGGGAACGCGCCGGAGCGGGAGCGGAACGCGTGCTTCGCGTGCTCGTAGCCGGCGCGGGCGACGCGGACGTTCTTGTCGATCACCTCCTGGCCCTTGCGCTTGAACGTGAGGCCGAGGGACGCCTCGAGGACGTCGAAGTCGAGGCCCAGGAGGTCCACCATGGCGCCGAGGGCCACCGTGTTCTGGATGGTCTTGTCGGCGTCCTCCCCCACCAGTTCGCGCACCGCCAGCGGGCAGAGCTGGACGCCCTCCGCGGCGGCGCCCGGCTGGATGGAGTCGCTGTTGTAGACCACGCTCGTGCCCGCGCCCATGAGGCGGAGGTGGCGATCCATGGTGTCCTGGTTGAGGCAGACGAGCACGTCGAGGCGGTCGCCGTGGGTCCCCACGGGGCGATCGCTGACGCGGATGGTGAGGAAGATGTGCCCGCCGCGGATGATCGACTGGTACGCGTTGTACGCGTTGACGTGGAGCCCCCGCCGCGTGAACATGCGGGCGAGGATGTTCCCCGGGGTCGCGATGCCCTGACCCGCGGCGCCGCCGATGGCGACCGCCAGATCCAGCGTTCTCGAATCCATGCCTGCCTCCGGGTCCGTACCGGGAGCCCGGACCGCCGCCCACGGCCGGCGGTGCCGTCACCCGCTCCGGGGACATCCTCCCACAACGGCCCCGCCGGTCCATGTCTGGCCGGGGGGAGGGGTCTGGAGGGGTGTGGGAAACCGCCCGCCGGCCGCCGGGGCGCGCTACCGCCCCGGGAGGTCTCCCAGCAGATCCCGGTACCGGATCCGGTCCTCCTCATCCAGGGGACGCGTGAGACGGGACCGCGCCCGTCGCAGCAGTTCCCCCGTGTCGAGGGTCCACAACCGGAGGACGCCGTCGGCGTGCGTGGTCAGGACGACGTCCTTGTCGCGGGCGCGCGCGGAGTGTTCGACGGGACTGCCGGGAATCCGGATCTCGTCCACGACCCTGCCCCCGAGGTCCCAGACGCGGACCGAGTCCCGCAGGGCCGCCGTGATCACGCGGGCGCCATCGCTGGCGAAGGAGCCGTGGAGCACCTCCCCGCGATGACCCCGGAGCACTCCGCGGGGCGCGCCCGACGCGTCCCACAGTCGCGCCGTCAGGTCCATCCCTCCCGTCAGCAGGAGCGCGCCATCGGGAGAGAACGCGACACGCCGCACGACATGGTCGTGCCCGCGCAGCACCGCCAGCGGCTCCCCGCGCGGGTCGTGCAGCGACGCCACGGTCCCCCGCGCCACGAGGATGCGCCCGCCTCCCGCTTCCAACGCGATGGCAAAGACGGGGGATTCGCACGTGAACGACGCATCCGGGGTGCCGTCGGTCCGCCAGACGCGCACCTCCGGTCCCCGCGTGATCGCCACGCGGGCGCCGTCGGGGTCCCACGCCCGGGTCCCGATCCGTCCCGGCGTCCCGCCCTCGAGCACGGCCACGCGCTGCCCCGCCGGGTTCCAGAGCGCCGACCCGCCGGCCCGGTCCACGGCGAGGAGGAGATCCCCCGCGGCGGAGGGCGAGAGAACCGCGAGGGGCGGTTCGCCGGCGGGGAACTCGTGCAGGCGGGCCCCCGTCGATCCGTCGGCGAGGAACCCGCTGCCATCCGTCAGGACCACTGCCAGCAGCCGCAGTTCGCGGTCCCCCTCCACGAGGGCCACGGGCGCCGGCAGCCCGCGGAGGTCCGCCACGGGTTGCAGGGCCCCGTCGAGGATCCGGATCGCGCTCCCTCGCGGCTCCCAGCAGGCGACCCGGTGACCCGACGCGGAGATGCGGCCGAGAACCGCCCGGTCGCGCCCGAAGGGGACCGCGGCTCCGATCTCGCCCGTATCCACGGCCCAGAGCCTGGCGGTGCCGTCGTCGGACACGGAGGCGAGCGCATCCCCGCCGGGGGAGAACCGTGCCATCGGGACCGCCGCACGGTGGCCCCGCAGGACGGCCACCTCCTCGCCCTCGCGATCCCAGACGTGGAGGGCGTTGTCCGCGCAGGCCGCCACCACCAGCGACCCGTCGGGGGAGAACTCGACGTTCCCGACGGCGAGCGGGCTCACGGCGCGCTCCCTGACGGACGCGCCCTCCGCGGTCCAGAGGGAGACGGACCCCTCCATGTTGTGCACCGCGACGCGGGCGCCGTCGGGGGACCACGCGGCGTCCGCAACGAAGTTCACGAACCCCTCGATCGTCGCCAGCACGAGCCCGGAGGGATCCCGGATGCGGAGTCGCAGCCTCGCCTCCTGCGGGAGGACCTCCCGCCGGCGGGAGGTGGAGAGGATGCGATCCCCCGCCGGGGAGATGCGGACGACGGTCACGGCGCCGTCCTCCTCGAGCGTGCCCCGCGGGGTGCCGTCGGCCCGCCAGAGCCGGATGACCCCGTCCGCGGCCCCCGTCGCGAGCAGATCGCCGGACCCGGAGACGGCGACCCGGCCCACCGCGCCCCCGTGCCCGCGGAGCACGGGTCCGTCCTCCCCGGAGGCGGACCAGAGGCGCGCGGTGGCGTCCTCGGAACCGGAGATCCAGCCGCCGGCGGGAAGCGCCGCCGCGTCGAGGATCGGGCCCGAGTGCCCGCGGAGGACGGCCAGGGAGCGGCCGTCCGCACTCCAGATCCGGAGCGAGCCGTCGGCGGATCCGCTGAGAAGGCGATCGCCCGTCCGCGACCATGCCAGCGCCCGCACGGGGCCGGTGTGCCCGGTGAGCACCGCCCCCGCGCGACCCGAGGCGTCCCACAGGCGGACACCACCGTCCTCCGCTCCCGTCGCGACGCGATCGCCGGACGGGGACCACTCCACGTGCCCGACGGGCACCCCGTGCGGGAGGACCGCCCGCTCGCGCGCCGCCACCAGTCCCTCGTGGAGCCTCCCGGCGACGGCGGGGAGCATCTCCTGCTCCGCGGCGGCGATGGCGAGGTGGAGCGCCAGGATGGGGTCCGACTCCCCCGCCTCGCGGGAGGCGCCGACGAGCCCCAGCGCGCGGGCCCGGCGAAGGGCCTGCTCCGTCGCCTCCCTCGCGCGTTCCGCGGCGAGGCGGGCCTCCCGCTCCCGCGCGAGGGCGGACTCCTTCGCCGCCGCCTGTGCCCGCTCCCCCTCGAGGGCGACGTCCCTTGCGTCGCGTTCCGACCTGACCACCACGAACGCCGAGATGCCGAGGCCCACTCCCAGCATGAGCACGACGGCCCCGACCCGCGCCAGGGTCGGGCTGCGCTCGACCCAGCGCCAGAGGCGGACCATCGCGGCGGGCGGCCGCGCCCGCACGGGCTCCCGCTCGCGGACGCGGCGGAGATCCTCCGCGAGATCGAGGGCCGTCCCGTAGCGGAGGTCCCGGTCCTTCTCCATGGCCGTCTCGATGACGACCTTCAGGTCCGCCCCCACGGCGCGGTTCCGATGGCGCGGGTCCGCCGGATCGGAGGTGAGGATCGCCTTGTAGAGGCCCTCCCGCGTGGGCGCCTCGAACGGCAGGGCGAGCGTCAGCGCCTCGTAGAGACTCACGCCCAGGGAGTAGACGTCCGTCCGGCGGTCGACGCGGATCCGCTGCGCGGTCAACTGCTCCGGACTCATGTACGCGGGCGTGCCCATGAGGTGCCCCGTCTGGGTCAGTCCCTGCCCCTCGCCCTCCTCCTCGCGCGCGAGCCCGAAGTCGAGCAGCACCGGTTCCCCGGAGCGGGCCACCATGAGGTTGGCGGGCTTCACGTCCCGGTGGACGAGTCCCTGCTCGTGCGCGTGGTGCAGGGCGCGGGCCGCTCCCTCGAAGAACCGCAGCACGCGGTCCACCGCCGTGCGCCCCGGGGCCCCCGTCGTGCGCGCGCCGTCGGACGGGGTGGCGGCGGTCTCCGCGTCGGACGCCGTGCCGGGGAGGGAGACGGTGCCGCCCCGGCCCGCGGCGCGACCGTCGGCAATCCACTCCGAGAGGGGCCTGCCCTCGACGAAGCGCATGGCGATGAACGCGGTGCCATCGGCCTCCCCGGCCTCGTAGACGGCGGCGATGCCCGGGTGGTCCAGGCGCGCCGCCACCGCCGCCTCCCTCTCGAACCGGAGCCGCAGCGGCCCCGACGCGGCGAAGCCCGGCGCCAGCAGCTTCAGCGCGACGCGACGCTGCAGGCGGAGATCCTGCGCCTCGTGGACCACCCCCATCCCCCCGCGGCCGAGTTCGCGCAGGAGGAGGTAGGGGCCGATGCGTGCCTCCGGCCCCCCTCCCTCCGCGGCGGCGCCGAGGGCGGCGGCGCCGCCCACCGCCGTCACCGCCAGACCGGCGGCCCCGCGGTCGCGCTCCGCGGCGCGGAACTCCCGCGCCACGAGGTCCCAGTTTCCGGGGAACCGGGCCTGGTACTCCTCGACCGGGCGCAGCGCGCCGCCCGCGCGATCCTCCGCGAGCAGGCGCCGGACCTCCTCCGCGATCGCCTCCCTCGAGACGGGGCCCATGGTGTCCGATCCTCCCGCCGCGGGGCGGAGTGCGTCAAGGACCGTCGTCGCGCCGCCCCCGCCCCTCCAGCCGTTCCAGCACCGCGCGGAGTCCCGCCTCGGCGCGACTCCAGGGGTACCGGGCGGCGGCGAGGTCGCGACCGCGGGCGGCCATGGCGGCGGTGGCGTCGGGGAACTCCAGGGCCACGCGCAGGCCCCGGGCGAGGTCGGCGGGCCGATCGGGGCGCACGAGGATCGCGTGATCCCGGTGGCGCACGATCTCCCGCACCGCCGGGAGGTCCGACGCGACGACGGGAACCCCCGCCGCCAGGGACTCCAGCAGTTTCAACGGGCAGCAGCCCTGCTCCAGGTTGCGCGGGCACTCGGTGAGGGGCACCGCGGAGACCGCCGCGTGGAGCAGCCAGCCCGCCAGCGCGGGCCGGTCCAGCCGGTGGAGCCAGCGGACGCGGGCCGCCACGCGCAACCGGCGCGCGAGCCGGCGGAGCGGCCGGCCTGCCCGGGGGCGCACGGACGCGGCGACGACGAGGTGCAGGTCGTCGACGTCCGCCAGCAGCGCGAACGCGCGGAGCAGCACGTCCACGCCCTGCCAGGGCTGGAGCGCGCCCAGGTAGAGGATCCAGCGGGGCGGCGCGTCGGGGGGACGGCCGGCGGGAGGCGGCGGGTCGGCCCCGTTGGGGACGACGTGGATGCGGGACGCCGGGGCGCCGAGGCGCACGAGGTTTTCCCGGATCACCGTCGAGGGCGTGACCACCGCGTCCGCCTCGCTCCAGCAGCGCCGCTCCAGCGCGCGGAGCCGCTCCACGGTGCGCCCGTCCAGGGCCGCGAACCGCTCCGGGAGTTCGATGGAGGGGAGGCCGTTGACCTCGTAGAGGGTGCGGCAGCCCGGCGGGCGCCGCGAGAGCACGGGGATGCCGCTCCACGGGTCGCGGAACTGCGCCAGGCGGAGGGACGGGCCCATGTCCTCCACCAGCGTCGCCAGCCGATCCCCGAAGGCGGTGGCCCGGAGCAGCAGGTTCCGCTCCGGCGCCCGGAACCGGAGGACCTCCGTCGCCCCGTCCGCCTGGTGCACCGGCAGGCCCGGCTCCCCGAGCGCGAAGAGGACTCCGCCGCCGGCGTGGGCGAAGAGCGCGCGCGAGAACCGCTCGATGTGCGCCGCCGCCCCCTTCGCCGACGGGATCGTGTCGAAGGAGGCGTAGAGCGCGGGGCGACCGGGGGCGGGCCGGACGCGCGTGGCGAGCGGGGCGGGCGGGGGAGCCTCCGCCCTCACGGCGTCGCCGCGGCCTGCGCGGCCGCGGCGCGCTCCGCCCGCCGGCGCGCCGCCCGCCACGGCTGGTCGTCGTAGCGCCGCGGGAACGGGAGGAACCGGTGGCGCTCCCCCAGGGCCGCCCCTTCGCGCATGGCGTTGAACCCGCAGCCGGTGAAGACGCGGTCGGCGGCGGGGAACCGGGGGGCCGCGGGGAACACGGCGAGGCGCCCCGCGTCGTCCGGGACGACCCGCTCGATGCGGGGCCGCACCCCCTCCGCCGCGGCCACGTCCCGCGCGTACGCGACGAGCGTCGCCACCTCGTCGGGGGGGCCGGCGTGGACGACGAGCCAGAGCGGACGCGGGCGGCGCTCGCGGGGCGGCCCGTCGACGGGGGCGCAGCGGAGGTCCAGGTCGTCGATGCTCCCCGCGACGGCGCGCAGCGCCCGTTCGTGCACTCCCTCCAGGGGCTCCAGCCGGAGGACCCGTTCGATCCGCGGCGGCGCCCCGCCGCGGAGGGTCCGCGCGTACTCCTTCCAGCGGAGCCGCCGCGCGAGATGGAGCACGGGCACGCCCGGATGGAACCCGCACCACTCGCCGCGGAGCCCGCCGGGGAAGGCGTCCAGGACGACGAGGCGCGGGCGGACGCGGGCCATTGCGTCGCGCACGGGAGCGGCCCACGGATCCCCCGCCCCCCGGCCCGCGCCCGCCGCCCGCGGGAGCGGTTCCACCTCCCACCCGCCCCGGACGCGGGGATCCGCCGCGAACGGGGAGTCCGTCAGGAGCGTCACGGGCCCCTCCAGGCGGAGGGCCGCGGCCGCGATCCGCGCGCGGACGAGGTGGCCCAGTCCCCCGCCGGCGGCGTACCAGAGGATCACCGGCCGCGCGCCAGCAGTTCCGCCATCACGGCGTAGCGGTGGACGTCGTCGATGTCCTCCACCAGCAGCATCGCGAACGCCGCCGACGGGTGGTCCGTGCGGATCCCGAACCGCTCCTCGTTCCCGGGCCCCTTGACCTCCACCTTGCCGCGGTCGGCGTAGGTCCTGGCGGCGCCCGCCTCGCGATCGCCGCGCCGCGCGCGCCACTTCCCCTCCGACGGGTCGAGGGTCCACGGGTCCTTCATCTCCTCGTCCTGCGCGACGAGGACCTCCCCGCCGGCGAACCGCACCTTCCAGAGGAGCGAGCCGTCGGGACGCCGGACCTTGAACCCCGTGTCCGACGGCTTCACCTCGACGACCACGGCGCCGCCCTCGTCCTCGTACTTCGTCTTCCCCGAGTCGCGGGGCCGGCCGCGGAGCGTGCGCCCCTTCCACAGGAACGCGATGCCGTCGTCCCGCCGATGGAACTCGACGACCTCCTCCCCCGCCGGGGTCTTGACCTTCCACTTCGTGCCCGCGGGCGCGGGGACGCCCGGCGGCGGCGCGTCGCCGGACCGCTCCAGCGCCACCGCCGGGCGCGGCGGCGCCGGAG
>CAZSIX010000059.1:0-19231 GCA_964607145.1 uncultured Planctomycetota bacterium
CGGGTGCGTAACACTGGGTGTTCACCAACTGCGTAGGACTGGGTGTTCGTTGACACCGCGAAGCGGCCCAGGCGCGCGGGGTGAACTCGGCGGCGCGCTCGACGGGGAGGCCGGGGAGGCGCTGGAGGATGTCGCGGAGGTAGGCGAAGGGCTCGACGCCCGCGGCCTTCGCGGACTCGATCAGCGTGTACGCGATGGCCGCGCCGCGGCCGCCGTCCACGCTCCCGCAGAAGAGCCAGTTGTTGCGTCCCACCGCGATGGACCGGATGTGGCGCTCGACCGCGTTGTTGTCGATCTCCACGCGCGGGTCGCCACTGGGCGTGATGGACGACGAGGGACATTGTCTTTAGAGCATGAGGACGGGGCACGCCACTCTGGTCCTCGAGGCAGATTCCTGTTGAGGCCAGTGAGTCGATGGGATACCCTCCCGCTTGGCGCGGCTGCGTGTTTGCCGTGAGGTCTTCCTCCGAGAGGCGTCGCAAGGAGGGTAACGTGAAGTGCTTTGACTGCGGCTCCACAATGGTGCGCGGTGTCTGCACTAAATGCGGACGAGTTGCCAGGAGGAGGTCAGGAGGTTCGAGCAGGCCCGGAAGCGCAATCGTCGACTGCGGCTCATGTGGGGGAAAGGGCAGGATCAATGACTCATTCCTGATCTGGGACGGATGGCAGACTTGCACGGCATGCGGGGGAAAAGGGAAGGTCCGCGTCTAGGAGCGCAATTCTCCACAGTCCGGTGTTCGGGCTGGCGGAGAGGCCCGGCCCAGGGAATAGATTGCGTGCGAAGAGACAAAGCAACGCCAGGGAAGCGGGCAGTTCCGCGAGCGCCCAGTCCCCTACTTTAGAAGGCCCAGAGCAAAGCAGTACATAGGAACTTCATCGTCGTCGAGGTCCAGCAAGCGGTTCAGTGTCGTTCTGTCGAATCCTCCAAGTGGACACATTGCGAGTCCGAGGCTAGTAGCTAGCAAGCAGAGATTCCCGCCAATATGACCGGCCTCCAAGAGTGAGAGCCGATAGGCATTGGTGCCGTACTTGACTGCAGAACGACTCAACACCGACGTGATTACGAGGAAGCTCGGACTGTCGGCGCACACCTCGGGACCAAACACGTTCTCCCAGGAACGCGGCTCGGAGAGCGCGACCAACTCCTCGAGGGAATCTCCCAGGATCGAGTAGTGATAGAGCCCAGGTTTGATCTCGTCCACAGTGCTCGAGAGAAGGTAGACTTCGAGAGGGTATCGCGCCCCTGCGGAAGGGTAGAACCGATCTGTCTCAGTGTAGCGAGACCTCAGCCCTGCAGAGTAGTGGAGAAGTGTGGACATCGCACCGAACGGGATTGGGCGGGCGCTGAATGACCGGTCTGACCGCCGTCGTTCCAGACTCTCCACCAAGTGGAGTGCTGGAGGCTCGGAGCGAAGCGGGTGAGATGGGAATCTGGGGTACTCCTTGAAAAACACCCGAGTCCAAGACACAGGAGGGTCGGAGCTAGGCGTGCCTGGCGCCGGGGTCCACTGCTGGCCAAGGTCGACCAGCCTCTGCAGTTCGCTCTTCATTGGTCCCTCGCGGCTACATGAACGGATGCGGTATTGGATTTGGCGCGCGACCGGAGAGTAGCCCATTAAGCCTCTCCGTGACCCGACAGGGCATGCTCTCATCAAGGTAAAGCGGGTGCAGTCCTGGAACGACCGCCTTGACTACGCTGAGGCCAGCGGTGGCCGCTGCCGGAGGTGTAAGGTCAACTCGGTACGCGAGTAGTCCGTGAGATGCCAACTCCGATACAAGGTCATCGAGTTCCCAATGGCATATTGGGATGTCGCAGACGCCAACAGGCGGTCCAACAAGGAAATCAAGCTCTTGGATCATGTCTATTGTGTACCAATGCAATCCACGCCTTACAAGCGGGTCGGCATTGGGTCCTCGCGCGCTTGTCCCGTGTGCCTCCGAGTCATGCGAGAACCTCGTCCACTGGCGAATCTGCTGTGCCTCGAGCATCGACTTCTCGATGGCGGCGTCGGGTGACCGTCCAGCTGAGAGGCCGACTGAGATCGCCGGTCCCATGCCAGATCGGTCAATGAGGACGCAAGCGAAGGTCGGCACGAACCCGCCGGCAGTGAGACTGTGTACGCGAGGTTCCAAGTGGTAGCGGCGGAAGTACGCGGCGATGTGCGAGAGTGGCCCTTCGAGCGAAACAACAGGGCTTGGGAGTTGAGCAAGGTACTGCAGCATGAAGGAGTCTCGCTCGAGGCACTCGAGTAGCCCTACCATTGTCGACTCTCGAAGGTCCGGATGGCATGCGGCGCCAGTACTGATGTGGGGACAGATCGGCGGCTCGTCTCTTGGGTAGGGGACAAACACGCACTGTGCGGGAATCAGGGATGGCGCGCCGTCAACTAGACGTGTGCCTCGAATCCACCCGAGTTCTGCGCTACGAATGACGTCAACGTGGCTGGCGCGAGTGCATCCAAGCACAGCCTCGTCGAAGGCAAGAAAGGACGCGGGATCGAGTGCGCCGCTGGGACCCAAATCCCTAAAGGACCCTTGGATCAACGGCGTCTTGCCGAGCGCAAGGCTGACGCGTTCGAGGCACTCCCCGAGGGCCTTCACCTTCGCTTCCAGCTCGAAGCGAGATGTGGCAGTTGATTCAGGGTTGGTATCCAGCCCAGCCCCCGGAGGAAGGGAGCAGTACTGCCAGAATCGAGGCTCATCGGAAAACGAGAATGCCCGGTGAAGCGAGCCAATCAGCCCGGACTTCCGCGCGGACTCCAAGCGCACAAGCGCGTCTGTGAGTCCTGCCTCTAGCTCCGGGCTAGGTGTCTCTAGGCCGAGTGAAGCGAAGGGGTCGGCTTCGGGCATGCCTTTTCATCAGAGCGAACAGACGCGATGGCGGCCTTGCTCTGGCTCGATCCCTTGCATCCGTAGCACCCGCCCCCGCAGCTCTTGCAGGACTGCTGGCAGGGTGCCGAGGACGGGCCAGTCGCGATCGGACCGCCCTCCGTGCGAGCGGAGAACAGGTAGGCGGCCTGTAGGATGTAGTTTGCGGGATCCTGCGGAGTGCGACGCACAACTCGGGTTCCAGTCTGGGTGGGCTGCATCGCCGTACCTCCTTATGACCTGCCACATCGACCACACGAATGGTACCCGGTCCTGGCGACACGAGTTCAGATTCGCTGGACGAGGCGGGTTCCTAGTTCATCGGTTGAAATCGCAACCGCTCCGCATGCGAGTGCGGGGGGTGCCTTGCCCACCTCTGCGCCTGGGCACCCAACACCAACCCCCCCCGTTAACTTACGGCCCCTGTAAACCAGAGAGCGAGAGAGTTCGAGAGCCCTCCGGCCGGGGTCCCAAGGGCAACCCCGGGGGTTCGCCTTGGGGGGCCACTCTCCCGGTCACGGAACAGAGAATCAGCGCTCGGGCGGGAGCGGACGCAACCCCGCGTGGCGCGAGGGGATGGGGCGGGGGCCGCGGATGGGCCTCGTGGCGTCGGTCCGTTAACGGGAAACGGCATCCGTTCCGTGGCCGAAGGGCTTGGCTCCCCGAGTAGGACTCGAACCTACAACCCTGCGGTTAACAGCCGCATGCTCTACCATTGAGCTATCGGGGAGCGGTGGCACGTCGGACGGGGCATTGTACGGGGGGGAGCGGGGAGGGGGACGATTCCCGGGGGACCCGGTGGAGCCGGCGCCGCGCTCCGGGGCCCCGGGTCGTCTCGCCCCCTCCCCCCCGTCCCCCCTCCCCCCCTACTCCCCGACGCGCCGGGTGCCTCCGGCGGGGACATCCACGGAGAGGAGGAGGGGCCAGGTGCGGGGGTCGGGGTCGGTGACGCCATCGCCGAGGAGGACGATGCGGCCGGGGCCGGCGGGGACGGGGCGGGGGGTGAGGACGCCGGCGGGGGAGGCATCCAGCGCGGTGAGGACGGTGGTCCCGTCGGGCAGGTCGACGAGGTGGAGGACCCGGCGCTCCGCCGCGGGGTCGGCGGGCGGGTCGATGCGGCCCGCCAGGGTGCCCTGCACGAGATCGACCTCCCACGGCGTCTCGCCGCTCCCGAGGTGGAGGTCCCGCAGGAGGAGGCGGCCCTCGTCCCGGCCCGGGGTGCGGACCATCACCCTCCACGCGCCGGGTCCGGGGGCGGCGAGGACGAACCGCCCCTCCCCGTCGGTGACGGTGCTCGGGGTCCCGTCGGTGGCGTCGAGACCGCCCCGCGGGAGCAGCAGCGCCACGAGGCCGGCCACGGGCCGGCCGTCCTCGCGGATGCGCCCCGCCAGCGCGGTCCGGCCTCCCGGCGAGAGGTCGATGTCGTACCGCGCGGTGGCGCCCGCCTCCACCCGCACCACGGAGGGGATCTCGAACTCCGCACCCAGGGGGATGTTCTGGACCGACATCTCGCTCCGGTGGGGGACGATCTCCGTTTCGCGGGCGCGGACCATCCACGGGCCGGGCATGAGGCCCTCGAAGCGGTACCGCCCCTCCCCGTCGGCCCGCAGCGTGCGCGCGAACCCGTCCCCGCGGGACACGCCGACGATGGTGCCCGCACCGGAGAGTCCCGGCGGCGGGAGCACGCGCCCCTCGATGGCGCCGGGCAGCGGGAGGGCGAGGTCGACTCCGTCGAGGCCGACGCGGTGGTCGATCTTCAGCGGTCCCGCCTCCGCGGGGGCGCGGTCGGCGCCCCCCTCGGCGCGCAGGACGACGAGGCCGCTCTCGCGCAGCGTCAGCGCGAACCGCCCCTCGCCGTCGGCGACGGCGGCGGCCACTTCCCCCGGCGCGTTGCGGGCGGGAAACCCGTTGACCGTGGCGCGCTGCCGGGGTCCGTACGCGCGGAGCGCGATCACCCGCGCGCCGGCGACGGGCCGGCCGTCGGCGGTCACGCGGCCGCGCACGCCGGGGAGCGCCTTCAGGACCACCTCGATGCGGTCCCCCACGGAGTCCGGCGCGTAGGGGCCGAACTCCCCGGCGTCGAAGCCGGGGGCCTCGACGCGCAGGCGGAACTCGACGGCGGGGAGGGCGAGCGCCAGCGGTCCGCGCGGCCCGCCCGCGGGGCCGCCCTCCACGGGCGCGGAGACCTGGCCGGCGCCGGCGGGGGCCGGGGGCGGCGGTGCGCCGTCGGCGCGCCCCTCCTCGAAGACGCGCGCGGCGTCGGGCAGTTCCGGGACGCTGCCGGAGTAGAGGACCGCCGCCGAGGCGCCGGCGAGTTCCGCCCCGTCGGGGCCGCGCACCACCAGGAGGACGCGGCGCGCGACGGGGAGGCGGAGGACGAGGTCCCGCGTGCCGCGGCGGACGTCGGCGACGACGGCCTCGCCGAACCGCCCTTGGGGATCCGTCGCGGCGACGCCGTAGGGGGCGTCGGCGGTCGCGTGCAGGGAGAACCGTCCCTGCGCGTCGGCGGAGGTGGACCCGCTCCCCGACGACCCGCGGGCCTCGTAGGCGAAGCGGATGCGCGCCTCCGGCACGGGCGCTCCGTCGGGGTCGACCACGGTCCCGTCGATGTCTCCCTCGGGCTCGCCGGGGCTGAGCACGAGGGACGCGTCCCCGGTCTCCTGCCCGGCGCGGACCTGGAGCAGGGCGGAGTGGGCGGGGCGGAAGCCGTCCTTCGCCGCCCACAGTCGCGCCGGCCCCTCGGGGAGTCCGGGGAGGCGGAAGGTCCCGTCGGCGGCGGTCTCGGCGGCCTCCGCCCCCTCGAACTGGCCGGACCGCCAGAGCAGGCGCTCCCGAAGTTCCGCCGCGCCGAGGGTCGGGTCCCCGGCGACGACGAGGGCACCGGCGACGCCGTCCCCGGAGGGGTCCGTGACGCGGCCCGTGACGGCGCCGCCGGGGGGCAGGACGACGTCCCCGAGGTGCGTGGTCCGGCCGGCGGCGAAGGACGTCTCCACGCGGCGGGACGCGCGGGCGGGGGCGGAGACGAGCACCGTCAGGGCGCCGGAGGCGCGGTGGCTGCCGACGGCGAGCACCGCGGTCCCGTCGGCGGCGACGGCGGCGGTCCCCTCGGCGGCGCAGTCCACGAGGCGGGCGGCCCCGTCGGCGAGGGCGGCGCCGCCCTCGTCCACGATGCGGAGGCGGAGGAGCGTCGGCTCCGCGGGGACGGGGGGCGGGGGGGCGTCGGGGGGGGATCCGGGGGCCGGCGGGGTCGGCGGCGTCGCGCAGTCCGCGGCGGCCGCGGTGGAGGGGGGGAGGGGGGAGGAGGGAGGGGCGGCGCGGGGGGGCGGCGGGACGGTGGGCGCGGAGGCGGTCTCCGGGGGGAGCGGCGGGGGCGCCGGCGGGGACGGCGCGCCGGTGGCCCAGAGTCCGGCCAGCAGGAGGACCGTCGCGGCGGCGACGGGGACGGCCACGGTCTTGGACGCCATGAGGAGACCTCCGAGGGCGAGGGGGGCGGCGGGGGTGGTGGCGGGAGGGGCCGGGGGTGCGTCGGGGAGGGGGCCCGGCGCGGGGCCGGGCCACGCAACGGGGAGCAGCAGCGCGCGCCAGGCGTCGGGATCGCCTCCGCTCCGGGCGGTCAGCCGCTCCCGGAGGATCTCCAGCCCGCGGTGAATCCGCCAGCGCGCGGTGCCCGCGGGGACGCCCAGGTCCCGGGCCATGGCGGCGGGCTCCCGGCCCTCGTGGTAGCGGAGGTAGACGGCGGTGCGGTAGGGCTCCTCCAGGGCGGCGACCTCCTCCGCGAGGAGGCGGTGGGTCTCGGCGCGGGCGGCGACCTCCGCGGGGGAGGGGGTCGGGCGGGGGTCCGGAGGGGCGGCCTCCTCGTGGCGGCGACGGCGGCCTTCCCCGCGGAGGCGCTGGAGCGCGAAGTTCCGCGCCACGCGGGCGAGCCACGGGCGGAGCGGCCGGGGGTCGTCCCCGGGGCGGCAGGACGCGGCGATCCACGTCTGCTGCGCGACGTCCTCCGCGGCGTCGTCGTCCCGCAGCAGGCGGCGGGCGAGCGCGCGGACCCACTCCGCGTGGGCGAGGAGTTCCTCCTCCAGCGGGCGACCCGGTCGGGCGGCGTCCTCCGTGTTCACACCCCCATCATGCCGCCCGCCCCCTCCCCGTTGGCCCCCCGCTCCCTCCGACATCATTCCCGGAATGTTGCGTGCGAGTTCGTGGGGCGAACTCGGCGGCGTCATTCCGGGAATGTCGTCGTCGCGCGGGGCGCGCCGGTCGCGGTGGCGAGGCGGTCGGCGCGGATCATGAGGACGGTGGCGAGGCCGAAGAGGGCGGCGGCGAGGACGAAGGTGGGCCGCGTGGAGTGGAACCTGGCGGCGACCCAGCCGCCGAGGGGATGGCCCACGACGGCGCGGAGGCCCACGAGGAAGACGTGCATGGCCATGAACCGGGCCGCCTGGCCGGGAGGTGCGTAGCGCACGGGCCCCATGGACCACGTGATGGAGATGCCCGCCATGCCGAGGCCGTAGAGCGCGAAGAGCGCGATGGCGGACCCGGCGGTCTCGACCCACGCCATGGAGACGGCGAAGACCATGAGGATGGTGCACGCCCGCGCCGAGAGCCGCTCCAGGCCGACGCGGTCGTACATCCGTCCGGCGATGGCCAGCGCCGCGATGTTCACGGCGTAGAACACGGGCCCCCGCGCCAGCGCCGCCTCCGTCGTCCCGGCGTGGAGTTCGTCCACGAAGAGCAGCGCGAAGACCGGCTGCATGCACATGAAGCCGAGCCCGTAGATCCAGAGCGCCACCTCGAACCGCCGGAACCCGGGGGAGGCCACCATGGTCATGTGGACCGTGGCACGGACGTCGCGCAGCAGGGAGACGGCGTGCGCCCGGGGGCCCCTCGGCGGCACGATGGCCGCCACCGGCGGCGGAGGCGGACCCGGCGGGCCCCCCGGCCGGCGCTGCCGGATGGAGCCGTACACGAGGCAGGCGCCGAACCCGGCGACGCCCGCCACCGGGTAGGCCCAGCGATACGCGCCGGGGATGGCGTCCATGAGCCAGCCCGTGCCGATGGCGACCACCGCCGTCGCGAGCCCGCCGAAGATGGCGGCCCGCCCGAACAGCCGCCCGCGGAAGTTGGGGTCGTAGTTGTTCTGGTAGACCGCGTTCTGCGCCGGGATGAGGGCGGTCTGGAAGAGCCCCTGGAGCACGAGCACCGCGAGGAAGGGCCACGGGCCCGCCACGGCGGCCACCGCCAGCAGCGGAAGCCGGCCCAGGGCCCCCGCCCACAGGAAGAGCCGCGTCCGCTCCACGTCCTGGATGCGGTGGGCGTAGAGCAGGGCGAGGAGCCACGACGCGCCCGGCGCCATGGTGAGGAGCACCAGTTGCTCCGGCGACGCGCCGAGAGTCTTCCTCGCCACCACGTCGTGGGTCACGAGGACGCCGGCCATGACGCCCTCGAGCACCGCCGCACGCGCGTGCAGGGCGTAGGTGTACCGCGAGACCATCGGGGCGTTGCGGGGGGACAAGCGCGGGATGGTACCGCGCGCGCCCGTCGTCCCCCGCCGCCCCCGCGCCCCGTCCCGGGTTACGATGCCGGTCCCCGTCCCGAGGGTCCCACCGAACATGGCCAGCCGCGGCCGCAGCCAGGCCCCCCCGCGCGAGACCGACGCCGACCTGGTCCGTCTCGCCATGGCGGGGGACGGCGACGCGCGGGGCCGCCTCGTGGACCGCTATCTCGAGCCGGTGTACGAGTTCGTGTTCTACCGGGTCGGTCGCCGCATCGACGTCGCCGAGGACGTCACGCAGGAGGTGTTCGCGCGGGCGCTCCTGCACATGCGCCGGTTCGACCCCGCCCGCGGCGACTTCGGCCAGTGGCTGGGAGGCATCAGCCGCAACGCCATCCGGGATCTCGTCCGCAAGGCCCGCGCCCCCGGAGCGGCCCTGGCGGCGGACCCGGGACCGGTCCTGGACGGGCTGCGCTCCCGCGACGACCCCGTGGAGGCGGCGGGGGACCGGGACATGCAGGACCGCCTCCTGCGGGCGCTCTCCGCGCTGCCGCTCCGGTACCGGGATCTCCTCCGGTGGAAGTACCTGGAGGGCCAGTCGGTGCGCGAGATCGCCCTGCGGACGGAGGCCACGGAGAAGGCCGTGGAGGGAATGCTGGGACGGGCCCGGGCCGCGCTCCGGCAGGAACTGGGCGAGGGTTGCGCGTGATTTCCCCGTCCGCGGGGAATGGGGTAGGGAGGCCGACCGCTTGAACCACCGTGACGACACCGTCGACGAGGATCTGCCCGACGCCCTGAGACGGGCGGCGGGGGAGGCGCGCCCGCGTCCCGGGTTCCGCGAGGGCCTGCGCGCCCGGTTCGCCGCCGGCGACCTGGAACCGCGGGTCCGCGGCCCCGAGGGGGTCGACGTCCCGCCCGTCGCCGCTTCGGCGCCGGAGCCCTTCCGCCCCGCCGCCGCGCCGGCCTGGGCGCTGCCGCTGGCGGCGGCGGTGCTGGTGGCGGTGGGTCTCGCGCTGGCGTGGCGCGGCGACGGGCCCTCTCCCGTGGCGGTCGCTCCGCCCGCGCCGCCCGATCCCGTCGCCACGCCGACCCCGTCCGTGGAGCGCGATCGCGTGGCCGAGGCGGAGGCCCGCCTCCGCACCATCCCCGCGCTGGCCTGGGCCGCCTACGATCGCGTGGAGGTCGCGTCCCGCCCGGTCCTGGTCGCCGAGGCGGCCAGTTCCCTCGACCTGGACGCGCTGCGGCGGGTGTGCGTCGTGGTGGGGGAGGCGGAGGCGGAACTGGCGCGCCGGTTCCCCGTCGCCGCGGGGACCCGGGGAGCGCCCGCGATCATCGTCGTGGCGCCCTCCGCGGCGGCCTTCGCCGCCGCCGTCGCGCCCCGGGTGGATCCCATGCCCGTGCCCGAGTCGGTGGTCGCGCTGGCGCTCCGCGAGGAGGGCGTCCTCCTCCTCTCCCCGCTGGCGCTGGACCGGGACGAACCGGTCTGCGAGACCACGGACGTCGCGCACGAGGCGGTGCACGCGCGCCTCCACGCGCTGGCGCGGCCGGGGGCGGCGCTGCCGCTCTGGCTCGAGGAGGGCGTGGCCGACGTCGTCGCCGCCGCGTGCACGGGGCAGGCGCTCGACCGGTCGTGGAAGGGGATGCTCCAGTCGCTGCGGCAGCACGGTCTCGAGCCGTTCGCCCCGGCAGATGTCCTCACCCTGGAGGTCTACGGGGACGTGGTGCGCCACGCGCGGAGGAGCGCCCTCTGCGACGAGCGGCCGGACATGTTCGTGCCCGTCTTCCACGGCGAGGCGGACACGCTGCTCCTCCACCTGCTGGCCGACGAGCGGCCCGGGGACGGGGCGCTGCTGCGGGAACTCCTCGCCCGCTGCCTCGCCGGCGACGCGCCGGCCCCGGAGGACGTGGCGGCGGCGCTGGGCCACGCCTCCGCGGAGGACCTCTTCGCCGCCCGCGACCGGTGGCTGGGCGTGGACGGCGACGGGTCCCCGGCGGCGCCGGAGCGGTGAGTCGCTCGCCTACTCCTCCACGACGGTCCACTTCCCGCGGCGCGCCTCCACGGTGGAGACCGCGCCCGAGGGCCAGCGCACGGTGAGGGTCGCGGGCCCGCGACCGCCGGCGGGGGCGTGGAGGATGCGCTCCGGGGGCAGGGTGGCGCCGGGCTGACCGCCGGCGGAGAGCACGTCCCGCACGACGGCCCCGTCGCGGGCGAGTTCCAGGCGCGCGTCCCACCCCTCGCGCGTGGACGCGGTCCCGCGGAGGCGCACCCCGTACCACTCCCGCGGCGGGGGCGCGTCGTTGCGCAGGAGGACGGCGGGGCCGGCCCGGGTGGAGATCACGAGGTCGAGGTCCCCGTCCCCGTCGAGGTCGGCGGGCACGGCGGCGCGGGCGGCGGGCACGTGGAGCGCGGCGAGCCCGCACTCCGCCGTCGCGTCGACGAGCACGCGGTCGCCCAGGGGCCCGGCGGACGCCCCCGTGGGCGTGCGCCGGCTCAGGTGGAGCGACGAGGACTGGACGAAGGGGGAACCGGGGGGCGGGGCCTCGACCCCGAGGGTCCCCCGCGCGACGAGCAGGTCGGTGAAGCCGTCCCCGTCGAGGTCCGCCAGCGCGGCGCCCCACGAGATGCGGATCCGCCCGGCGCCGTCCCGGTCGCCGTCCACGCCCAGCGCGGGCGCGACGTCCGCCCAGGGGGGCGGTCCGCCGAGGAGGCGCAGTTCGTCCGCGCCGAGGTCCGTGGAGAAGAGGTCGGCGACCCCGTCCCCGTCCAGGTCCCCGGCGGCGAAGCCCATCCCCGAGTGGGCCTCCGCCAGGCCCCACGCCCCGGCCCGATCCTCGAACCGGAAGCTCTCGCCCGGCCCCCCGTTGCGGAAGGCGCGGTCCCGCGGCCCGTTCTCCGGGAGGAACGCGACGTCGTTGGCGACGAGGAGGTCGAGGAAGCCGTCGCCGTCGAGGTCCCACCAGAGCGCCGCCCAGGACGCGGCGCCGTCGTCCACGCCCAGCGCCGCCGCCACGTCGCCGAAGGTGCCGTCCCCGTGGTTCCGGAGGAGCCGGTTGGGCGCGGGGGCGCGCACGTAGTCGAAGGGGCTCGCGAAGTCGGTCCCGACGAAGTTGCACAGGTAGAGATCGGGGAAGCCGTCCCCGTCGAAGTCGCCCACCGTCGCGGACACCGTGAAGTCCGCGCCGCCGCCGACGCCGGACTCCGCGCTGCGATCCTCGAAGGTCCCGTCCCCGCGGTTCCGCAGGAGGCGGTTCCCGTCCCCGGTGGTGCCCACGAACAGGTCGAGGTGCCCGTCCCGATCGAAGTCGAACGCGGCGGCGCACTTCGCGTGGGCCTCCGTCTCCGAGAGCCGGAGCCCCGCGGCGGCGGCGAGCTCCGTGAAGCGGAAGCCCCCCTCGTTGCGGTAGTACGCGCAGGGGCCGCGGTCCTGCGGGAGGAAGAGGTCGAGGTCGCCGTCCCCGTCGAAGTCCGCCAGCGCCAGCCCCTGGCCGTAGCCCACGGCGTCCACCCGGGGGAGGCTGGTGAACGCGACGCCCGCCTCCGCGGAGGCGTCCCGGTAGGCGGGGGGGCGCGGCTCGAGGGGGGTCCCGGGGCGTCCCGGGGCGGAGTCCGATCCGGAGGAGCGGCCCCCGCAGCCCGCGGCGGCGAGCACGGCGGCGGCGAGCAGCGCCCGGGGCGTCGGGGGACTCCGGCGGGGAGTGGACACGGGGGGGATTCTACGCCCCCGCCGCTCACGGGAACGGCGGCGTGTCCGCCAGCGCCTCCAGCGCGCGCGTGAGGGATCGCAGGTTGTGGTGCACCTCCGCCGTGCGGAGGAGCGGCAGCCGGGAGCGCTCGGCGAGCGTGCCGAGGCGGCGGCCGGCCAGGCGCGCGGCGGAGAGGGCCAGCCCGAGGAGTTCCCGCCGCTCGTCCCCGCCGACGGCGCGGCGCGCGGCGGCGAGGTGGTCGGAGATGCGGACCGCGTCGCCGGCGAACCGGACCGCGTCGTCGGACCCCACCCGGTCCCGGTGCTCCAGCAGCAGCGCGGCGACGTCCACGGCCAGTTCCACCGCCGCCCGGTGGAGCATGTCCCCGGTGGTGGGGGTCGGCGTCGGCGTCAGCAGGGCGGCGGGCACGGGGGTCTCCGGGGACCGGGGACTCTCAGGGCGCGTACGTGCGAGCATACCGTTCAGGTGGCACCGGCGGTTACGCGCCGGGGGTACGCGGGAGGCGGGGACGCGGGGGGCGCGGAGGCGGCGGGCCGCCGGCCGGCGACTAGGCCAGCGCGGCGAGGGCGTTCAGGGTCGTCGCCAGGAGGTGGATGCGGCGGTAGACGCCGTCGGTGTGCTTCCTCGGGACGCCGTAGATGGCGCCCATCCGTTCCAGCGCGACGAGGGCCCGCTGGGCCGCGGTGCGGCCCTCGCGGAACCGCGTGCGGATCTCCTCGCGCTCCGTGGCGGCGCGGGCCCGCTGGATGCGATCCGCGATGCGCACGCACTCCATGGAGACGAGGTAGGCGTCGCGGGGAGCGATGATCGCGCGGAGGTCCAGGAGGACCGCCGCGACGTCGGTGGCGAGATCCACGGCCTCCCTGCGGAGGACGTCTTCGGAGGAGTCGGTGTTCCGCATGTCTGTCTCCGGCGTCTATCGGCCGGTCCGTCGCGCGCAGCGTACCACGGGGGTCCCGAGGGGGTCCACTTGCGGCATCTACTCGTTGGACGCCTGAGCGCCCAAAGCCCTGCAATGCCTAGAGTTGCGAGGTATCGACTTCCAAGGTGACTCCGTCCTTGACGGCCCCGCCGGGGGCCCCCGCCGCCACCGGCCGATGGAGCGTGTCCCGCCGGACCGGGTTCTTGCCCGCCTCCCGGATGAGGGTGCGGAGGAACTCCTCGGTGACGCCCTCGGGGGTCGTGGCACCGGCCATGTGCGTGATCTTCTCCTCCACCACCGTGCCGTCCACGTCGTCGGCGCCGTACTGGAGCGCCAGCTGGGCCGTCTCCAGGCCCATCATGATCCAGTAGGCCTTCACATGGGGGATGTTGTCCAGCAGCAGGCGCGCCACGGCCACTTCGCGCAGCGAGTGGACGGCGCGGACCATGGGGACGTTCCGCAACTGGTTGAACTCGTTGTGGAACCGCAGCGGGATGAACGTGATGAATCCCGGCGCGTGGTCCTCGAGGTCGCGGAGCGCGATGTGGTGGTCGACCTTCTCCTCCACGCGCTCCACGTGGCCGTAGAGGAGCGTGCAGTTGCTGCGGATGCCCATGCGGTGGGCGATGGCGTGGATCTCCAGCCAGCGCGCGGGGGGCATCTTGTCGCGGAAGATCTTCCGGTGCACGCGGTCCGACAGCACCTCGGCGCCGCCGCCGGGCAGCGAGCCGAGGCCCGCCTCCCGCAGGTCGTCGAAGACCCACTCGACGGATTTGCCCGCGAGGCCGGCGAAGTAGTCGATCTCGACGGCGGTGAACGCCTTCAGGTGGAGGCGCGGGAACCGCTCGCGGATGGCGCGGAGCATGGCGGGGTAGAAGGCGTAGGGGTGGTCGGGGTGGAGGCCGCCCACGATGTGGACCTCGTCGGCGCCGGCGGCGTCGGCCTCGCGGGCGCGCTCCAGGATCTGGTCCATGGAGAACTCGTAGCCGATGCCCTTCTCGTCCACGACGCGGCGCGCGAAGGAGCAGAACATGCACGACAGGCGGCAGAGGTTGCTGTAGTTGATGTGGCGGTTGACGTTGTAGCCCACGTCCCGCCCGTGCCGCGCCTCCGCGACCTCGTTGGCCAGGGCGCCCACGGCGGAGAGGTCGGGGTGCGTGTAGAGGAGGAGCCCGTCCTCCCGGGAGAGGCGCTGCCGCCGCTCCACGCGCCGGCGCACCTCGCGCAGTCCCGAACGGTCGACGATCGCCTCGATGCCCATGCGTCGCTCCCCCCGCTCCGCGGCGCGTCCGTCAGCCGCCGGTCTCGTTCATGGAGAACAGGCGGTAGCCGCCGTGCTTCTCCGGCTTGGTGAACGTCGTGGCGCCGAACACCGCCGCGATGTCCGCGTCCGTCGCGTCGCCGCGGAGGAGGCCTCGCACGTCCCGGTACTCCTCCACGAGGAGGCAGGGCTTGAGGCGGCCGTCGGCGGTGAGGCGCATGCGGTTGCAGTCGCGGCAGAACTTGTCGGACACGGGGCGGATGAGGCCGATGCGCCCGCGACCGCCCCGGAGGCGCAGGTACTCCGCGGGACCGGGGTCGGCGTCGCCGTGCTCGCCGGGCTCGATCTCGAACCGGGCCCGGAGGCGGCGCTCGATCTCGTCCGCGGAGACGAGGTCCGTGGCCTTCGCCTCGTCCCAGTACCCGAAGGGCATGTACTCGATGAACCGCACGTCGAGGTCGTGGGAGAGCGTGAGGGCGGCGAGGTCCTCGACCTCGTCGTCGTTGATGCCGCCGATGACGACGGCGTTGACCTTCAGGTGGAAGCGGGGGTCCGCGGCGGCCCGCGCCATGACGTCCCAGACGAGGCGGGGGTCGCCCCCGCGGGAGAGGCGGACGAACCGATCCTCGCGGAGCGAGTCCACGGAGAGGTTCACGCTCCGGACGCCGATGCGGCCGAGATCCTCGAGGTGGCGGCCGAGGAGGTGGCCGTTGGTCGTGATGGCGACGCGGCGGACGCCGGGCGTGGCGACGAGTCCCGCGAGGAACCCGAGGATGCCGGGACGCACGAGGGGCTCGCCGCCGGTCACGCGGAAGTCGGTGAAGCCGAGATCCACGGCGACCCGGACCATGCGGAGGATCTCGTCGAAGGAGAGGTTCTCCGGCGACGGCTTGAACCGCACCCGCTCCGGCATGCAGTACAGACACCGGTAGTTGCACCGGTCGGTGACGGAGATGCGGAGGTTGTAGATGCGCCGGCCGTAGCGGTCCAGCATGGGGGCATTCTCGCGGCGCGCGGGCCGCCCGGGGAAGAAACGGTCCGCCGCGGGGGGGAGGCGTCGCCTACCGCCTCCGCGTCCAGAGGACCCACTCCAGGAGGAGGAACCCCAGCGCCAGCAGCAGCAGGGGGTCCCGGAGGAGGACGTTCGTCCGCACCGCCTCCGGCTTCGCCTCGTGGACCACGCCGCCCGCCGCGACGGTCTCGCGGGGCCGGATGTCGGATTCGCGACGGTTCAGCAGGGACGCCGCCGCCAGTCCCTCGCCCGCCACGCTCGCCAGCGCGTAGGGTCCCGCGCGGAGGGTGTCGCGGAACACGACCCGCCCGTCGGGCCCCGCGGTGACCGTGGCCCGCTCGCCGCCGGGGACGCGCACCTCCAGCGGTGCGCCCGGGGGGAGTCGCCGCTCCAGCGCCTCCCCCGTCCGGAGCACCTCCTCCTCGTCGCCGGGGCGCCGCGTGGAGAAGAAGTGGTCGTACGCGTTGGCCATGACCAGCGGCGCCGCCAGCAGCAGCGGGAAGTTCGACTTCGCCAGGTCGAAGGGCAGGAACAGCGCCTCCTGGTCCCCCAGCGTGACCAGCGCCAGCAGCGGCCCCTGGGGGCTGTCCACCAGCACGCCGGAGCGGGGGACGCCCTCCAGCCGGAGCCCCTCCATCACGATGAGGCTGGAGAACTCGGCGTGGCGGGTGAGGGCGTGCGTGCGGGACCAGTCCAGCACGGGAGGGTTGTCCAGCGCGCCCGCCGCGGTGACGGGGCCCGCGGGCGGCACGCAGTCCACGTAGACGGCGGCGCGGGAGGGGGGCGGGTCCCCGGGCACCTCCCCGTCGTAGAACACCAGGTCCAGCGGCCCCAGGGCGCGCAGCGCCGCCCCGTCGGCGACCGCCTCCGGCGGGCCCTCCATGCCGGGGCGCAGCGCCGCCAGTTGCGACACGAACCGGTTGCCCTTCCCGTAGATGGCGTACCGCCGGGGCGGGTCGGGGCGGAGGACCACCCACGCGCGATCGTCCCCGGGGAACGGGTCGCTGCCCTCGAGGTGGAGTTCGAGGAGGCCGGGCTCCACGTTCTCCAGCGGGAACACCGCCACGGCCTGGCTCCCCGCCGTGGCGCGGGCGAGGCGCGCGGCGAGCACGGCGCCGTCCCGCCGCAGCGCCACGGTGCGATCCGTCGGCGCCCCGCCGAAGGACTCCACGGAGACGAACAGCGTGGGCGGGCCGGTGCCGCCGCGCAGCACGCGCGCGTCGGTGATGCCCGTGTTCTCCTCCGCGGTCCCCACCGGGACGAAGGAGACCTCCGCCCCCTCCAGCGTGCCCGGGTCGGGGAACGCCCCGTCGGAGAGGACGAGCACCTCCAGCGTGCGGCCCGCCGTCGCCGCGCGCTGTCCGCGGAGGAGGAGGACCGCCTCGCCGAGGTCCGTGGGCAGGTCGCGCACGGTGACCGCCGCCGCGGCGCGCCGGAGGCGCTCCTTCTCGCCGGTGAAGGGGACGAGCACCTCGGCGCCCCGGTCCACCGCCACGAGCATCATGCGGTCCTCGTCGCGGAGTCCCTCCACGGCGCCCAGCAGCAGCGCGCGCGCCTCCTCGAGACGCGTGCGGCCGTCGGCGCCGTCGGCCACGCCCATGGAGGCGCTGCGGTCGAGCAGGGCGACCACGAGCCGGCGGCTGCCCTGCGTCCACAGGGACGCCGTCGCGCCCGCGAGGGCGAGGACGGCCAGCGCGAGCACGAGCAGCTGGAGCAGCAGGAGGAGGCTCTTCAGGAACCGCCGGAGCACGGCGGCGCTGCGCGTGTCCTCCACCGCCTGCACCCAGAGGAAGTTGGTGGGCAGCACGGTCACCTGCTGCCGCTGGCGGAGGAAGTAGAGGGCGACGATGGGTACCGAGAGCCCGAGGAGCCAGAGGAAGGCCGGCGAGAGGAAGGTCACCGCAGCAGTCCCCGCTGCCGGAGCACCTCGAGCACGAGGCGCTCGAAGGGGAGATCCGTGGACGCGATCACGCGCCGGATGCCCCGCCGGCGGCAGGCCGACTCCACGGCGTCCAGGTACGCGGTCACGCGGCGGCGGTAGGCGGCGAGGACGGCGGGGGAGATGCTCACGTCGGCGGCGGAGCGATCCTCGCTGTCCACGATGCGGAGTTCCCCCTCCACGCGCGGATCCGTCTCCACGGGGTCGAGGACCTGCACGGCGTACAGTTCCGCGGAGCAGCGCCCCAGCGCTCCCAGCGCCCGGTCCATGCCGTCCCGGTCCATGAGATCGGAGACGAGCACGAGCACACCCTTCGGGCGCGTCTCCGCGGCGAGGCGGCGGAGGCCGTCGGCGAGCGCGTTGGGGCCCTCCGCGGCGACCCCCTCCAGGAAGTCGAGGAGCCGCCGGGACTGGTGCATTCCGCGCAGGTAGCCCGGGGACTCGATGCGGCCCCCCGCGCGGAGGACGGCGGGGCGCACGCGGCACTGGCCCGCCAGCGCCACGTGCCCCACGGAGGCGGCCACGCGCAGCGCGTAGAGCAGTTTCGTCGGCTCGCCGAAGTCCATGCTGGCGCTGGCGTCGACCACGAGGTGGACGGCCAGGTCCTCCTCGTCGTGGAACAGCTTCACCATCATGCGATCGATGCGCCCGAGGATGTTCCAGTCGAGGAAGCGGAGGTCGTCGCCGACGTTGTAGGGCCTGTGATCGGCGAACTCGACGCTGGAGCCGCGGCGGCGGCTCATGCGCTCGCCCCGCCGCACGCCGCGCCGCACCTTGCGGGCGGCCACCTCGAGCCGCTCCAGGCGGACGAGGAAGTCCTTCTCCAGCAGGGCCACGGGCCGCGCCCTACTCCGCCGTCAGGAGGTCGGCCTGCTGGACGTGCGCGAGGATGCGCGCGCAGAGGACCTCGGTGTCCACGCCGTCCGCTTCGGCCTCGAACCCGAGGATGACGCGGTGGCGGAGCGCCAGGGTCGCCACGGAGGCGACGTCGCGGAAGGAGACGTTGTAGCGCCCGTCCACCAGCGCCCGGACCTTGCCCCCGAGGAGGAGCGCCTGCGCGGCGCGCGGGCTGGCGCCGAACCGGACGTACTTCGTGACCTCCTCCGGCGCCAGGGGTCCGCCGGGGTGGGTCGCCAGGACGAGCCGTGTCGCGTAGTCGGCGACGTGCGGGGCGACGCTCACCTGCCGCACGAACGCCTTCCAGAGTTCGACCTCGCCGCCGTCCATCACCGGTCGCGGCTCGGCGCGCTCGTGCCCCGTCGTGCGGCGGAGGACCTCGTTCAGGTCCTCCCGCGTCGCGTAGCCCACCATCACCTTGAAGAAGAAGCGATCGAGCTGGGCCTCGGGGAGCGGGTAGGTGCCCTCCATCTCCAGCGGGTTCTGCGTGGCGATGACGAAGAAGGGCTCCAGCAGGCGGTGGGTGGTGCCGCCGACGGTGACGGTGTGCTCCTGCATCGCCTCGAGCAGCGCCGACTGGGTCTTGGGAGTGGCCCGGTTGATCTCGTCGGCGAGGACGATGTTCGCGAACACGGGGCCCTTCTGGAACTGGAGCGTGCGGTGGCCGTCCGCCTCCGTGAGCACGGAGGTGCCCACGACGTCCGCGGGCATCAGGTCGGGGGTGAACTGGATGCGGGAGAACCGCAGCGTGAGGCTCTGCGCCAGCGTGCGCACGAGCAGCGTCTTGCCCAGTCCCGGCACGCCCTCCAGCAGGCAGTTGCCGCCGGAGAACAGGCACACGAGGACGGCGTCCACGACCTCCCGGTTGCCGACGATGACCTTGCCGATCTCGTCGCGCAGTTCCTGGAATCGCGCGCGGAATCGATCCGCGCGCTCGCGGGGGTCGGCGGGCAGGGGCTCCGTCACTGGTTGTCCTCCCACTGGGTGCGCTTCTTCGCGCGGCGCTTGGCCTTGAGGAGATCGGAGGTCCCCGCGTCGGGCGCGCCCGGGCCCGCGGCGGGGGAGGGTTTCGGCGGGGTGGCGCCGGCGTGCGACGGCAGGACGGGCGCGGCGGCGGCCGCGGACGCGGCGGCCCCGGCCCG
>CAZSIX010000060.1:0-18914 GCA_964607145.1 uncultured Planctomycetota bacterium
GGTGGATCACTTTCCAAACGGCGGGTGGATCACTTTCCGAGCGGCGCGCGCAACGCCTTGTCCCGCGCCTCCCGCCACGAGGTCTCGTCCACGTGGACGAAGGGCGCGGACTGGATCGTGAGGAGCGCGTCGTCGTAGGCACGGGCGAGCGCCGCGGAGGTCCGCTTCTCCATCGTCGCCACCGTGCCGAGGGAGACGAGCGCCTTCCAGCCGAAGAGGGTCGCCGCGACCTCCCGCGCCTCGCGGCGGCTGATGCGGCACCGGCCCGTCAGGAGCGCGAGGATCGCCTGGAGCCGGATGCCGACGATGCCCATCGGGACGCCCTTCGGCAGCTCGGCGCGGGTCACCGTCCCGCAGTCGGGGCAGCGGCACTGGTTGAGGTCGTACTGCGTGACCTCGGCCGCCGCCGGCGGGATGTCGACTACCTGGTGCTGGACCGGCTCCCCGACGGCGTCCTCGGCGCGGAGCATCCGCCGGCACTTCGAGCACCGCCCCGGCAGCACCGGGACGAAGCGGTCGACGTCCTTCCGCTCGAAGGGCTTCCTCGTTGTCCCCTTGTGCCCGGGCTGGCCGCCCGAGGGCTTCCCCGAGGACTCCCTCTTCGGCCGCTTTCGCCACGGCTTGTCCGAGGACGGCGGCATCGACGAGTTGGTAGAATCGAGGCCCAGCCGCGCCGTCAGTTCCTTGACCTTCGACTTCAACACCTGGATGTCGTAGCGGAGGGCGCGATTCTGCTTCGTGAGCTTCGAGCGCGCGGCCTCCAGGACGCACACCCGCCGCCACAGCGCCTCCCGCGGCGAGTCCTTCGTGACGTGTTCCTTCTTCACGCCCCCTTGATCGGATCCGCCGCCGGAGGCCTTGACCCCCTGAACGGTTACGGGGCGTGGTAGGGGTTCACGGGGTGGGCCCGGCTACGGGCCCGAGAATCCCCTCCCAGCGCGCCGGATGGAGGATGCGAAGGCGGTGCTCAAGGGTGATCGCCCCCTCAGCGATCTGACGCTGAAAGAGCGGGAGTTGGTTGCCAATCGTTATCGATACGCGATGGACGAGCTTCCGCGGACCTATGCCAACGACCCCATGCGCCTCGACGCAGCGACTCGGTACAACGAGGCGAGGATCCGGTTTCTGGAGGGAAGACAGGCGACCCCTCCAGGCAAGGTGACGGACTATTATCCCGGGGCCCAGTTCGGCCCGCCAGAGTGACGTCAGAGGTGCATCCATGAGCGAGGGCTTCGTCCCGCGCCACAAGGGGAGGAGCGGCGCATGACGCCGAAGAGCCGACGCCAACTCCTCGTCGTAGGTGACTGCCCGGTGTGCGGCGACACCTCCGAGGTCGTCTTCCTCGTGGGTCTCAAGAATCGCCGGGTCTTCGTGTACTGCCCCCTCTGTGGGGCGGCGTGGGCTGACCCGGTCGGGTACATCAAGGGGGCCGCATGGTACCGGCCTGATGTCCTCGCGGAGGGGCAGGCTCGTGCTGCTACGAGCGAGGACGTAAGCAGCAAGGGGTGGGGAGCTCTAGTTCGAGGCAGCGTCTCGGACTCGGCAATGGGATCGTCCGAAACATTCTACGTGCCGTAGGGAGTCACGGCGCGCGGGCTGGGAGGAGCGACGGTTGAGGCTCTCCGCAGCGGCCCGGCCCGACTGCTCTCCTCGAGGGAGTCGAGGATCGAGCGTCCCTGGGTCCCGAGGCTCTCGCAGACGGTGAGCATCCTCTCGAGGAGACGCGACCCCGCCGCGCTCATCGACCCCTAGGAGCCTCTGCGGCGGGCAGGCCCGGGCCGCCACGGAGCCGGAGATCGCCGAGCAGGGCCGGTTCCTGAAGATCGAGGGGACGATACCGGAGTTGGCGAGGGCGGACGTCCCGTTCTTCGCGGGAGCGCCGAGTCCCACGCCGCGAGCGGGGGGACGAGGGAAGAGCCGCCCCGCCTCTTGAGCCGAGCCCGGACGCGCCTCTCCAGCATTCCCCCGCAAGGTCGACCGGCGTCCCTGGCAAACGTCCCGCGGCCACCACGGGTGCTGCCGGCGGATCACGTGACGCCGCCGCTGGCGACCCCCGCCGCCTTCCCCCCTGGCCCCTGGCCTGGCCACTCCGTGTGTCCGGGATTCCGGACACTTCCGACCCCGCCGGAGGCCCCGGAATCCAGGATTCCGGACACTCGCCATGGGCCACGCCCCGGGGCGCATCCGGCGCGCCGTTTGCCTGTGAGGCCCTCCTTCAATGGACCGGGGGAGGGGCCGATGATCCCGATTTCGCTCCTGTGTTTGGGAGGGTGGCGACGCGACGACGTGGTCTTTCTGGGGACGAGGGTCGCGCCGAGGATCGTGGCGGCTGGCGGAGACGTGCACAGGGCACTCGCCGAACTGGAGCGACCGGCGGTCATCGTGGTGGGACCCGAGATCCTCCGGGACCGGGAGCCGGCGCTGCTGCTGGCGGGGTACGCCGCGGCGGGCGAGGGGTTGAGGGTGGTGCTGGCGGAGGATCCGGGTAGTCCCGCCCTCCCGGGGCCATGGGGAGCCGGCCGGCGGGCGTCGGTCCCCTCCCCTCGCCTCTTCTCGTCTCCACTCCCGGGCGACGTCCGCACCGGAATTCAGACCGTCGACCTCTTCGAGGGGGCGGAGCCGACGCCACCATACCGATTCGGGCCGGCGCGCTGCGTGCGCGTGCCGCG
Source organism: uncultured Planctomycetota bacterium (assembly GCA_964607145.1). Taxonomy (GTDB): domain Bacteria; phylum Planctomycetota; class JAJSAM01; order JAJSAM01; family JAKLKS01; genus CAZSIX01. The sequence continues at coordinate 2,670 of CAZSIX010000060.1, forward strand.
GATCGCCGTCCGCGGGGCCGTGGAGTCGGGGCTCCGGCTGTGCCTCCGGCCCCGGCCGCCGCTGCTGGAGTGGCTCCCGGATCCGCGGCCGTTCCCCGCGGAACTGTTGCGGGCGCTGGCGGCACTGGCGGCGCTGGAGGCGCCGTGCGTGAAGTCGTGGACCGCCCGGATGAGGCACGGGGATTGGCTCCCCGTCCCGGGATGCCCACGGCGATGGGGCTGCACCGCGGGCGCCGTCGTGGAGGCCTACCGGGCGTGCTGCCACGGACGCCTCCTCCGGGAGGGCGCCACCCTGGAGCAGGCCGCCACTGCGCTCGGCTATGCGGACGCGCGGTCCATCCACCGCGCGATGTCGCGGTGGTCGGTCGCGCGGCTGTGGTCGCCGCGCCTCGGGCCGCCAACGACGAACTGAACCCGCCGCGAGCGGCGGAGAGCAGCGCGGTCGACCTCGCCGCCGAACAACCAGTAAAGCCAGGCGAGTGGCGACCCGGTGGCCATCACTCGCCGACGCAGTGGGCCAACAAGATGGCGGACCGTGGCTGGACGCCGCAGATGATTGACGAGGCGATCGGTGCGAGGAACACATTCCCCAGCTCCGAACAACATCGATCCGGCGAGCACGGCGACACGGTGTGTCCATCCGAAGACTGGACTGTCGGTGGTCATCGACGACACGACGAGGGAGGTCCTGTATGTCGAGTAGCAGGGACACCTCAACCCCTGGAGCAAGTGACATGATCTACATCCGCCTCCTCAACGAGGGATCTGATGCTTGGGCCCCTGCGCCGGCACGCAGAGTTGGAGGGTCAGTGTTCGAGGTGCTCCGTCCCTCCGACTACCACCCCCAGGCGGAGGTGTGGGAGTTCGTGCCAGGGACCATGGTCGAGTGCGAGGAACGCATCCGCGGGTCGCACCGAGTGCTGCTGGCGGTCCGCCGAGCTGGCCCCTCTCCTCGCGGCCCGGTGTCCCCGCGACAACAGTGAACTTCGGGTGGGCTCAGGCGGCGCGGGCAAGGAGGAGCGAAGGGTGAGGGTGGCTGTTGAGTGCCGCCCGGATGCTCTCCTCCAGAGAACCGAGGATCGCGCGCCCCTGCGCACAGAGGCTCCCGCAGACGGTGAGCATCCGCTCGACGAAGCGGCTGCCGCCGAGGGACGCCAAGCCAGGGGAGCGCAGTCACGCCGCCGGGTCATCCTGGGAAGGTAGTGGAGTTCCCGGGTGGTGGCTACGTGGGCTTCCGGCCAGCGTCGAATTTCGGTCCACCAACGGTGGATGTCAACATCCCCGGCGTTCCCATCGACAAGCTAGAGTTCATCAGATGACCCAGATCGATCCGATCCAGAGGAGCACTCTTATCGAGGGCCTTGAGGACTACGTGGGCCTCTGGGAGGTCGCTCGCTCTGTTCGCGAGAGCCTGCAGGGATCCGAGGTTACGCCGTCCGAGTGGCCGCCATCGAGCGGCTGCGACCTCTACTCGAGGGTGGGTACATGGAAGCGGGACCCGGCCGCGCTGATGGACCCGTACGGGCCCCTTCGCCCGAGCACCGCCTTGCGGATCGTCCTCTCAGCGAGGTTGTTCGTCGGCTCGATTCCACTGACACGGTGGAAGGTCCAGAGGCTCTCCTGCCACTCGACGAGTGCGACGGCGAATGCGGGTTCGTGGCGACCCTCCTTCCCGGAAGGCAGGCCAGGATGACCGAGGTTGATCGCTGGCCGCATGGGTGGTTCGGCTACTGGCGTGAGTACGGCCCGAAGTACCGAAGCTGCCCGAGCATCCGGGAGTTCGTGCGACCGGACGTGACCGCGACCTACGACAAGGCGCGGTTGCGCAGGTACCTGACCACCGCGGCGTGCATCGCGACCACGAGTCGAGCCGCGTTCCCGAATCCGATTACTGGCAAGCGCCTTGGTGGGAGCGTGTCCTGGCGGACCGACGGCAGGTGGGCGTGGATGGACGACCTGCCGGACTACATCGAGGATCACGACGTCGCGCTTCCCACGGCCTTCCTGCAGGAGATTGTCGCAAGGGACTACATTCCGCCGCCGGTCGATCCCCGGGTGTTCCCGCAGTTGGACTCGCCGCCAATTGGATGAAGGACAAGGCGAACTTGGGGGCAGGAGAGCGATGAGCATGGTCATTCGAGCGACCTTCGAGATCGGTGACGCTGCGACGGCGAGGGTTCTGAGCCGCCAGTTGTGCGCGACCCTGGCAGAGTGGGGTGAATGCCGAGTCCTGAGGCTCGAACCGTACTACAAGGACCCAAGCCAATACGTCACGTACGTCAACGTCGCCGTTGACCGTAGCGGTGATCCGATCAACCTGATCCGAGATGTTGCCCGGGCGCTTGCCTCGAGCGACTGGGAGTTCCACGACGGCGATCCGGACGAGGCGTGGGCCGTATGGGATGCAAGGGCCGGTGGCACCCCGACGGTCGGTGCTGCGACCTGGCTCTGCATTGGGTTGCTTCCGAGCGGCCCGGCTGGGCAACGCCCCCGTTCTTCCACGGACGACGGCCCGGTGAGGCCTCGGTAGTGAGCGACCATGGCTTCGAAGCGCGACACGCGACTCCTCGCCGCAGGCCACGGCTCGGTCCGCCTCCCCGAGACGCCCATCGCCCTCCTTGCCGGGGTGACGAACGGCCGCGCGTTCACGCAACGCACGGGCGCCTCCGGCCCGGCGGGGCGAGTGGCATCACCACGGGTCTGGTTCGAGATCGCCCGCGGTTCCCGCGCGACGCCGACGACGGACGCCGGTCGAAGGCTACCGTTGTCTAACCGCCGCGGGGTGCCCGACTTCGGCGCGCGGCGGAACGCATCCCCGCCACCACCAGCAGCAGTCCATACCACGGCAGAACGGGCACCGCGCAGCAGCCGGCGTACACCAGGCCGGTGAGTCCGGCGGCCTCCGGGTCCCGGAGGTCGACGCCGGAGCGGCGGCGGGACTCCCTCAGGTAGTCGATCAGCAGGGGGGGCGCCTCCGGCCTGGCCTCGGCCCACTCGGCGGCGTCGGCGACCGCGGGAGGGAGGGCCGCGCGACCCGCCACGAGACCGGCCACGCACGCGGCGAAGACGACGGCCGCCCCCACGGACGCACGCCCCGCCCACGGGCGATCCTGGAGGACGCCGAACCCGGCCACCGCCAGCGCCAGACCGGGGAGCGCCCACGCCGCCGCGACCAGCGCGAACGTACCCGCCGCCCGGCCGGGACCGAGGGCGGCCATCGCCATCAGGAAACCGGCCCCCAGAACCTGGAATCCGCCGAGGCCCAGGGAGCCGACACCGAGGATGGGCCGCCACCACGGGGGCGCGGCGGCGCCTGGTGGCGGCGGGGCGGTCCCGTCCGCGGGGGCCTCCACGCCGCTACTTTCCCACGAGGCTCTTGCCGTCCCACTCCTCCGGAACGGCCACGCCCACGAGGTCGAGGATGGTGGGGGCGACGTCGATGACGGCGGCGCCGTTCAACTGGAGCGGAAGCGAGGAGACGAGGATCCCGGGGACGAGGGAGGGGTCCACGGAGCAGTGGTCTCCGCTCCACCGGAACAGGTTGTCCTCGATGGTGGTCCGGCCTCCGCCGCCCAGCGTGGTCTGCCACGAGACCCGGTACCCCCGCTCGAACCCGACCACGAGGTCGGGGGCGTACTTCTGCGCGAAGGGCCCCGCGTAGATCGCCCGGCCCGGGTAGACCGCGCGCACCACCGGGCGGTCGCCGTCGCGGAGCGCCAGCAGCGCCGCGCTGATGTCCGCCACCACCGCGTCATACTGCGTCGCGGGGACCGAGCCGTCCTTCTCCCGCCCGGCGAGGTTGATGAAGATCCCGCCGAGGCCGACGGCGTAGGCCTTCGTCTTCGCCCAGTCGACGCGATCGAAGAAGTCCCGTCCCGAGAACAACTGCGCCACGGTGCGATCGTCGCCCGGGCCGCCCCCGGCGGACGCGTTGGTCTGGAAGCCCTTGTCGAGGAGGAAGTTGTTCAGGTTCACCCCGCGCCGGAAGGGCGCGAAGCCGTGGTCCGACAGCACCACCACCTCCGTGCCCTCCCCCGCCGTCGCGACGATGTCCCCCAGCAGGAAGTCCATGGAGACGTAGATCTCCTCGACGGCGCCGCCGTGGCGCGTCGCCTCCGCGGGATCGTAGGTGGGCGACAGCGGATCGGTGTGACGCCACATCACGTGCTGGACGCGATCCACCGCGGACACGAGCGTGAAGAACACGCGCCAGTCGGGCTCCCTGAGTTCCGCGAGGATCATCGCGCGCTGCTCCTCGACGAGCGCGCGCACCTGCTGCATGAACGCCTCGTCGGAGAGGAGATCGTCCTTCACGGGGTTCGTCATGCAGGGCCAGCCCAGCGTGTCGTACAGGCCCACCTTCGCCGCCAGCGACGGGGCGTACTCCTCGGGCCAGGAGAGCCCGATGCCGGGGGGCGGCGACCGCGGGTCGATCTGGAGGGGCGTGAGGAGGAGGCGGAACTTCCCTCCGGGCCCCCCCACGCTCTCGAGGAGGAACCGCCCCAGCGCCTTCACCGGCGGGAGCAGCGGGTTCAGCCGGAACTCGAACTCGACGCGACCGCTCCACGCCCCCTCGGAGAGGACCATCGGCGGGCCCCAGGTGACGGACCCGTCCCCCGCCGCCGGGAGCGCCACGTCCCCCTCCGCCGGCGCGGGGAGGGGCAGGTCGAGCACGGGCCGCGGCCCGCCGCGTCCCACGCGCACCGTGGCCCGCTTCGCCGCCAGGTCCCGCGTGACCTCCACGAGGCAGGACACGCGGGCGGCGAGGGACGCGTGCTTCGCGCGCCGCTCGAGCAGCCGCTTCGCCGAGGGCACGCCGGGGGCGCGGTCCCAGAGGAGCGAGGACTCCCGCGCCGCGAGGTCGACGACCGCCCGCTCCGCGGGGCTCCGCGTGAAGTCCTCCGGACCGTAGGCGCGGGTCACGGCCCGGTCGCCGTCGCCGAAGGGGAGATGGAACAGGTAGCCGCCGGTCTCCGCCTCCACGGGGTCGCGGATCTCGTCCGTGAACACCGTGTAGAAGCCCCAGGTCGCCTGCACGTCCGGGGTCCCGAGGCCGGTGAGCACGCGGAGGTTCTTCTCCTGGTCGGCGGGGAACGACATGGGGGCCAGCAGGAACGTGGCGGGCACGTCGGCCCGGCCGAGGACCACCGACAGCGGCGTGCCTCCGCGGAGGTTCACGGCGGCAGGCACGCGGTCGGGGATCCAGCGGACCACCCGGTGCGCCCCCGCCCCCGCGCCGCCGGCGGCGAGGAGGCCGAGGATCGTCCCCGCGAGCCGTCGCGAGCGGACGGACGCGCCGGCCATGCGCCCCACCAGCACCGCCAGCAGCCAGGCGAGCACGCCGGCGAGCAGCCCGATCAGTGCGGGGGCGGCGGCCACGACGGACCGCGGCGGGAGGCCCCGGGTCGTCCACGTGCGCCCCACGAGGCCGATCTCCAGCTTGCCCGGCGACTCCGGGTTGCGGCGGATGAAGTCGAAGATCCCGGTCTTCCCCGGATTGGACCCGGTCAGGAACTGGGCCCAGGAGACCGGCGACTGCGCAGGGTTGGAGGTCGCCAGCGGACCCCAGCACCCGCGGTCCGCCAGGGCCCGGAAGTGGGGCAGTTTCCCCTCCTTCAGCAGCCGCTCGAACACCCCGGCGTCCGCGCCGTCGATGCCGAACACGACGACGCGCCGCGCCGGTGCCGGCGGCCCGTCCTGCGCGCGCACGGCGGCGGGGCCGTCCGCGAGGACGCACGCCAGGATCAGGAGGGCGAGGGCGGGGAGCCGCAGGCGGTTCATCAGGCGGAGGGTCCGGTGCCGGTCATCGGGGGGAGAAGCGTGCCCGACCGGCGCCGTACGCGCTAGTCCTTCTCCGGCTTCCAGTCGGGGTGGGTGCGCTTCCACCACGCCTGCCAGTCCCCGGGGCGGCTCATGCTGAACAGCTGCCCCGTCATCTCCCGGAGCAGCAGCGCCGTGTGCGCCTTGGTGGAGGGGCTGCGGAGTCCCTGGAACAGGTAGGGCACGGCGGGCTCGCCCAGGGACTTGATGGCGGCGTGGGCCGCCTCGCGCAGCCGCTTCACGTTGGGATCGTCGCTCAGCAGGAGGAACCCCGACAGCGGCGCGGCGACCCTCGGGTGGCCGGTCTGGCCCAGGGCATCGATGATCTTCACGCGCGTGTCCACGCTCTTCGTGCCCAGGGCTTCGACGAGCCCGTACGCGCCCTCCTTGCCCGTGGCGATGAGCGCGTCCACGGCGCGGTCGGCGACGGCGGCGTCCTTGGAGAGCGCGAAGGGCCCGATGGCGACGAGGGCGAGCCGGCGATCCACGGGGTTGCGGTCGCGGATCTGGAGGAGGAGGTCGAGCGCCGTGCTTCCCGCCTTGTCGTCCCGGAGCCCCTTCAACTGCTCCGTCGTCTTCCCCCCGGCGATGGCGACGAGGGCCCGCCCGATGGCCGCCGTGGCGTTCCCGTCGCTCTCGGTCCGCAGGGCCTTGACGAGGGGGTACGTCCCCTCGCTGGAGCCCAAGTCCCCCAGCAGTTTCGCCGCCCGGGCGCGGACCGCCGAGTCCCGGTTGCCCAGGTCCTGGGAGAGGATCAGGACCATGCGCCGGAGGTCGGGGCCGTCGACGTCCTTCAGCGAGTCGGGGTCCTCGTTCCGGAGGCGGCGGTACACGTCCTTGAGCGCCGCCTGCGCCGCGCCGGCCCGCTCCGCCGCCTTCTGGAACAGCGTGTTGTTCGGATCCGGCCGGGCCAGCATGACCGCCTGGTAGCGATCCAGGATCCCCGCGGTGTCGGCGCGGTGCTTCTTCGCGTAGGCCTCCGCCTCGGCGAACAGTTTCTCCGGGTCGGGGCCCGCGGGAGTCGGCGCCGCGGGCGGAGCGGCGGGCCCCGTCGAGGGCGGCGGCGACGTCGGCGGCGGAGTCCGGGGCGCATCGCCGGGGGCGTTCCCCTCCTTCGCCGGGTCCTCCCGGTCGGGCCAGTCGGCCTGCTTCTTCCGCCCGTCGGAGTTGGTGCCGCCGGAGAACGCGTCCGCCTTCGGCCCGACCCCCGTCGACTCCAGGAGGCCGATGGGGCTCTCCTTCCGGATCCAGAACACCTTCTGCCCCACGGACATGAGGCGATCCTCGATGCGCCCCTGGTCCCCGGGGTGCTCGTCCCAGTGGCGGTCGAGGATCTCCTTGGCGCGGTAGAGGTTCACCCACGCCTTCTTCCGCGCCTCGTTGCGCTCCGACATGGAGAGGTCGGTGTCGCCCGCCACGTTGAACCAGTGGGCGCCCTCCTTCTCCAGTTCCGCCAGTTCCGCCGGGAGGTCCGCGGCCCGCGCGGGCGCGGCGGAGGCGACGAGCGCGGCGACGGCGATCAGGGTCGTGCGGAGCATGGCGGTCCTCCCCGTGGAGCGCCACCTCCCGATCCGGGGAGGCGGCCGGCCCATCCTATCCGACGGGCGGACCGCCGCGGTCGCCCCCGTGTGGGAATCGGCCGGCGCAATCCGCCGGCCCGCGCGGTACAGTGGTCCCGGGAAGACGCATGGACGCGGAAAAGGGGCGCGCCGCCACGGACACGGGGCGGCGGGCGCGGCGTGCCGGCGCCACCGGGGCTCGGCGGCGCCGGTCGCAGCGGCTCCCCCACCGCGCCGGGAGGCCGCCATGACCGTGGACCCATCGCCGCAGGCGCTCGACCGCCTCGCGGCGCTCCTCGACGAGGCCGCGAACTCCCGCCGGCGCGCGCGCGTCGCCGGCCGGCTCGGGGCCCTCGCGATGTTCTGCCTCATCGCCGGGTTCCTCTGGTCCATCTACTCCATGGCGGCTTCCCGTTTCCGGTGGGAGGCGCTGGAGCCTCCGCTCCAGGCCGAGGCGGCGCGGCTGCAGCCCGTCCTCGCGGCCCATGCGCGGGAGGCGGCGGAGCGGATCCTCCCCGAGTACGAGCGGGTGGCCCGCGAGCGGACGGACGAGACGCTCCCGCTGCTCCGGGGGGCCATGGACGCGGAGTGGCAGGTGCTTGAGGCCAACCTCGCCGCCCGCGCCCGCCCCGAACTGGAGGCGGCCGTGCGCCGCATCGAGGACCGCCAGTGGGGCCGGCTCAAGTCCCGGTTCCCGGGGCTGGACTCGGAGGAGGCGCGGCAGGAGTTCGTCGATCGCTGGATGCACCGCGTGCTGGAGGACCACCGCGCGATCCTGGGGGGCCTGGAGCGGAAGGTCGGGGGCGAGATCGTCGCCCTCGCGGACTCCGCCGAGGCGTTCCGACCGAGCCGGTTCGACGCCTGGGAGCAGGAGCGGCTGACCCGCCACCTCGCGCACCTCCTGCTGCAGCGGCTGGATCGCCACATCCTCTCCGCGGACGAGCCCCACTCCATCGACGACGGCGCGACCATCGAACTCGGCGTGGCACCGGCGGCGGAGGGGGGCGACCATGACCGCTGAACGGGTCGCGGACCTCGCCTCCCTCGTCGAGCGCGCGGAAGCGGAGGCCCGCTCCGACGGGAAGCGCGCGCGCACCACGATCATCGCCGTCGTGGCGCTGAACCTGTTCGTCATCGCCTACATGTCGTGGATCCGCTCCTCGCTCGCCCAGTTCGACGCGGAGGGGGTCGTGCAGATCGCGGGCTCCCAGGTGGAGGGCGCGCTCCCCGGCCTGCGGGACCGGGCCGTCGACGCGGCCGTGGCGGCGGCGCCGGACATCGCCGATCGGGTCCAGAACGCGGCGCTGGAGGCCCCGGCCAGGATGCGGGTCGCCCTGGAAGAGTGGATCACGCAACGGTTCCGCCAGGACCTCGGCAAGTTCGAGGAGAGCGCGGACGACGTGGTGGGGACGTTCATCGAGTCGAGGCTCACGGACCTGGAGAACGCCTACCCCGGAGGGACCGACGAGCAGAAGCTGGAGCGCCTCATGGAGGACACGCTGGACTCGTACCGGGCCGTCGTGGAACTCCACATCGAGGTCGTCTCCGCCGGCTTCGTGGAGAAGGCGATGGTGCTCCGGACCTACCTGGAGCGACTCCGCCGCGCCGACGGGCTCTCCGAGAAGGAGGCGCTGGACCGGGAGATCCTCGAGGCCTGGATCTCGCTCATCCACCACCACCGGATCCTGGCGGAGGCCGTCGGGGAGGGCGGGAGGTAGCGGAGGCGTCAGCGGGCGAGGTGGGCGAGCGCGGCGATCCCCGGCAGCAGCGACGCCGCGAAGAGGCCGGCCAGCGCGGTGGCGCCGAGATCCCAGGCGCGCACCACCGCCACGCTGCCCCGCGACCGCACCCCGAACGACGTGGCGAACCCCGCCGCCAGGCCCGCGAGGAACCCGCCCGCGTGGGCCGCGTTGTCGAGTTGGATGCCCCCGCCGCGGAACTCCAGCACGATGCCGAGCACGAGGATGAACGCCACGGGCTCCACCATGGCGCGGAAGAGTTCCCTCCCGCGCTCGCCCCCGATGCGGAGCCCGAAGGCCGCCAGCACGCCGAACAGACCGACGATGGCGCCGCTGGCCCCCACCGACGGAACGCCCGCGTCCGGGCCGTCGGGCCCCGACCAGAGCAGCCGGGCCGCCGTGCCCGCGAGACCGCAGAGCAGGTAGACGGCGAGCATCTTGCCCGACCCCCACGCCTCCTCCACCAGCGGCCCCACCTGCCGCAGCGCCATCATGTTCATGCCCAGGTGGAGGATCCCCCCGTGCAGGAAGACGGCGGCGGCGAAGCGGTGGATCTCCCCCGCCGCCATGAGCCCCGGCGCCGCGCCGCCGAGGAGGAGGAGCGCGTCCGTGCCCGGGCTCCAGACCCCCCCGAGGAGCAGGGGCCCGACGGGCACGTCCGCCACGGCGCGCGTGGCCACCACCGACGCGACCGCGGTCACCACGGCCACCACGATGTTGGCGGTGACGAGGGCCCGGGTGACCCCGCCGGGCCCGCGGAAGAACCGCTGGACGAGGCCGCCGCGCCGCCGCGTCTCCGTGAGTTCGAGGTCCCACCCGCAGTAGCCGCACCGGGGCGTCCCCACGGCGACCAGTGCCCGGCAGCCCGGGCACATGGCAAGAGGGGGCGTCACGGCGCGGGAGCGGACGACCGCGACGGAGGCGGACCCGCGGAGCGGGCGGACGCCGACGGTGAGCCGCGGGCCCCTACTCCCACTCGATGGTCCCCGGCGGCTTGGAGGTGATGTCGTACGCGACGCGGTTGACGCCGCGGACCTCGTTGACGATGCGCCCGCTCACCCTGGCCAGGAGTTCCTGGGGGAGGCGCGCCCAGTCGGCGGTCATCGCGTCCTCGCTGGTGACCGCGCGGACGACGACGCACGACTCGTAGGTCCGCTCGTCCCCCATCACGCCGACGCTCTGCACCGGCAGCAGGACCGCGAACCACTGCCAGAGGGATCTCTCCAGGCCCGCCGCCCGGACCTCCTCGCGGACGACGAGATCGGCGGCGCGGAGCGCCTCGAGCCGCTCGGCGGTGACCGGTCCGAGGCAGCGCACCGCGAGGCCGGGCCCCGGGAAGGGCTGCTTCCAGACGATCTCGTCGGGGAGGCCCAGCTCGCGCGCCAGCACGCGGACCTCGTCCTTGAAGAGATCGCGGAGCGGCTCCACGAGGTCGAGGCCGAGGTCCTCGGGGATGCCTCCCACGTTGTGGTGCGTCTTGATGGTGGCGGAGGGACCTCCGAACGCGGACACCGACTCGACGACGTCGGGGTAGAGCGTGCCCTGGGCGAGGAAGCGGACGCCCTCGATGCGCCGCGCCTCCTCCTCGAACACGTCGACGAACACGCGGCCGATGATCTTCCGCTTCCGCTCCGGGTCGGTGACGCCGGCCAGCGCCTCCAGGAAGCGATCCGCCGCGTCGACGACCCGGATGTCCACGCGGAAGTGCTCGCGGAACTCCCACTCCACGAGTTCGCGCTCGCCCGTCCGCAGCAGCCCCGTATCCACGAAGATCCCGGTGAGGCGATCCCCGATGGCGCGGTGCACGAGCAGGGCCGCCACGGCGCTGTCGATGCCGCCGGAGATGCCGCAGACCACGCGGCCGTCCCCCACCTGGGCGCGCACCTTCGCGACGGCCGCCCCGAGGAAGTCCGCCATGACCCAGTCCGCGGAGAGGCCGGCGATGCGGAACAGGAAGTTGCCGAGCACCCGCTTGCCGTCGGGCGTGTGGTGGACCTCCGGGTGGAACTGGATGCCCCAGACGGGGAGGCGGGCGTGCCGCAGCGCCGCCAGCGGCGCGCTGGCGGTGCGCGCCAGCACGACGCACTCCGGCGGGACGTCCTCCACCCGATCGCCGTGGCTCATCCAGACCTGGAGGTCGCGCGGCAGGCCGTGGAACAGGTCCCCGTCGTCCTCCACGTGCACCACCGCGTGGCCGTACTCGCGCCGCTCCGTGGCCGGCGTCACGCGCCCGCCCAGGAGGCTGCAGAGGAGCTGCTGCCCGTAGCAGATCCCCAGGACGGGAAGCCCCATCGTGAGGAGGGCGGGGTCGCAGGTGGGGGCGCCGCCGGCGTAGACCGAGGCGGGTCCGCCGGAGAGCACGAGGGCGCCGGCGGACGCGGCGCGGACCTCGTCGGGAGTGATGGTGCAGGGGACGATGCGGCAGAACACCCCCAGTTCCCGCACGCGGCGGGCGATGAGCTGCGTGTACTGGGAGCCGAAGTCGAGGACCAGGACGCAGGTCATGCCCCGTCGCCCTCGTCGGCGCCCCGCTGGTAGTTGGGCGCCTCCCTCGTGATGGCGATGTCGTGGGGGTGCGCCTCGCGCACCGCGGAACCGGTCTGCCGGACGAAGCGGCTGCGCGTCCGGAGCGTCTCGATGTCCGCCGCGCCGACGTAGCCCATGCCGGCGCGGATGCCGCCCACCAGCTGGTAGACGAAGTCCGCCAGCGGGCCCCGGTACGGGACGCGGCCCTCGACCCCCTCGGGAACGAGCTTGTCCCGGGAGGCCCCCTCCTGGCGGTAACGGTCCCGGCTCCCGTGCACCATGGCGCCGATGGACCCCATGCCGCGGTACGCCTTGAAGGTGCGGCCGCGGTAGAGGATGGTCTCGCCCGTCGCCTCCGCGAGGCCCGCGAAGATGGACCCGCACATGACGCTGCTGGCGCCGGCGCCGAGCGCCTTGGTGATGTCGCCGGAGTAGCGGATGCCCCCGTCGGCGATGACGGGCACGCCCTCGGGATCGCAGGCCCGGACCGCGTTCATGATGGCGGTCACCTGCGGGACGCCGACGCCGGAGACGATGCGCGTCGTGCAGATGGAGCCGGGACCGATGCCGACCTTGACGCCGTCGGCGCCCGCCTTGACCAGGTCGCGCGCCCCCTCCTCCGTGGCGACGTTGCCGCCCACCACGTCCACGTCGGAGTAGGCGCTCTTCACCCACTCCACGGTGCGCAGCACATTGGAGGAGTGGCCGTGCGCGCTGTCCACCACGAGCACGTCCGCGCCGGCGGCCACCAGGGCCGCGGCGCGATCGCGATCCTCCGCCGAGACGCCCACCGCCGCGCCCACGCGCAGCCGGCCCAGCGCGTCCCGGTTGGCCGCCGGGAACTGCATCGTCTTGTTGATGTCCTTGATGGTGATGAGCCCGCAGAGCCGCCCCTCCGCGTCCGTCAGCAGGAGCTTCTCCACCTTCGCGCGGTGCAGCACGTCCTTGGCTTCGTCCAGGGTCGTGCCGAGGGGGCCGGTCACGAGGTCGGTGCGGGTCATGACGTCGGCGATCCGCCGCCCCAGGTCCTTCTGGAAGCGGAGATCCCGGCTCGTCAGGATCCCCACCAGGCGATCCCCGGGCTCCACGATGGGGATGCCGGAGATCTCGTGGGAGTCCATCATCTCCTTGGCGCGCCCCACGGTCTCCCCCGGGGGAAGCGTCACGGGGTCGTAGATCACGCCGGCGACGCTGCGCTTGACGATCTCGACCTGGCGGACCTGGTCCTCCACGCCGAGGTTCTTGTGGATGACCCCGACGCCCCCCTCCTGGGCCAGCGCGATGGCGAGCGCCGACTCCGTCACCGTGTCCATGGCGGCGGACACGAGCGGGATGTTGAGGGCGACGCGGCGCGTGAAGCGGGACTTCGTGTCCACCCTGGAAGGCACGACCTCGGAGTAGGCCGGCACGAGGAGGACGTCGTCGAAGGTGATCCCCTCTCCGCCGATGCGGGAGAAGGGATCCACGTGGGGCTGCACGGTGGGGACCTCCCTTTCCTTTTGCGATGTCATCGCAAAAAAAAAAGAAAGGCCGGGGGCGCTTCGTCCCCGGTGCCGGAGGTTACGGCCCGGCGCGGACCGCGGGGAAGGAATCCGCGCGGGGGGCGGGAGCGACCCGGCGCCTCAGGCGGAACAGGACTCCCTCCGCCAGGAGGAGCGCGACCGCCAGCAGGGCGAGGGGAGCGCCACCGTCCCGCGGCGGCGACGGAGGACCGCTCCGCCGGACGTGGCCCGCCCCCGCCGGTGACGGCGGCAGGCGGGGCTCGAGGTCCGACTCCGCCTCGTCCAGGAGGGCGGCGGCGAAGACGGCGTGCTCCCGGCCGTCCACCTCGAGGGTGCAGAGCGAGGCCTCCGGCGCATCCGGCCAGGGGACGCGGAACCGGACGCGTCCTCCCTCGGCGACCACCGGTCGCCGCGTCGCCGCGGCGCGCCCCGCCGGGCCGTGGGGCCCCGCGAGGACCACCGCTCCGCGAACCCCCGGCGTCGCGAACGCGACCACAGCCCCCGCCCGCAGCACCGGGGGCACCGGAGTCCCCCCATCGGCGGTCACCCAGAGGAGGGCGTTGCGCACGAACACGGGGAACGCGGCCCCCAGCGGGAAGGTCGACTCGGCGGGGAGGAACCCCACCTCCACGGCCCGCCGGCCCCCCCGCCGGCCCGCCAGCGCGAGGGGCCCGGCGGGCCCGTCCAGCAGGATCGCGTCCCCCGGTTCGGGCTCCAGCGTCGCGCCCCGCGTGACCACCAGTTCCGCCGTGTCGACGCCCAGCAGCACGGGATGGTGGGACTCCCCCGGGAGGACCGACGGGGCCTCCCCGCCCTCCCCCGCCCTGAACCGGAGGTACGGGAGGCCCGCCGGGGGCTGGCCCGCCACGACCACGCAAGCGTCGATGCCCGCGGGGACCGCAGTTCCCGCGGGGAGCGCCACGGATCGCGGCCCGTCCAGCAGGCCGGAGGCCGCGTCCAGCGCCGCCCGGAGGTACGGGTCGGGCCGCCCCCCCGCCGCAAGCAGCGCGATGCGTGGCGGGGACGGGGTCGCCGCCGGGGGGAGATCCACAGCGTCGTCCGCGGCGAGGGCGTCCCCGGGGGCGCGGGAGACGGACAGCCGGGGTGCGGCGCCGCCCTCCGCGGTGAGCGTCGCCTCGGCCCGGCTGCCGTCCACGTCCCGCAGCCGGACGTGGAAACGCCGCCCGTCCCCGTCCGCCTCGACGGTCAGCAGGGCCCCGTTGCGGAGCGGTGTGCCCACGGAGACGACGGTGGCCGCGCCGGCCGCGGCGAGGACCGGGCCCTCGGGGTCGCACCCGTCGGTGAAGACGACCACCTCCGCCCCTCCCGCCGCCGCCGCGCGCGCCGCCCGCCCCAGCGACCCCGCCCCGCAGACCACCGGCCGCGCCGCCGCCAGCGCCGCCTCCACGGCCCCCCGGGAGTCCGTCGCCGCGGCCAGCACCCGCACGTCCCCGCCGGCGAAGAGGAGGGTGACGGGGACGTGGGGCGGGAGGGCGCGGAGGAGGGCCGCCGCCCGCTCCCGCTGCGCGTCGAACCTCCCCCCCGCCATGGTCGACGCCGTGCCGTCGAGCACCAGCGCGACGGGGCGCGCCGCCCCGTCGGACCCGCCCCGCTCCGGCCGCGCCGCCGCCAGCGCCAGGGCGCACAGTGCCGCCAGTTCCAGCGCCAGCCCGAGGACGTCCCGCGGACGGACCCCGCTCCGGAGGGGCGTCGCGACGCCCGCCGCCCCGGCGTCGAGCAGGAGGAGGGAAGGCAGGACCACCCGCTTCCGGCGGAGGCCCCGGAGGTGGAGCCACACGAGGGGGAGCGCCGCGAGGAGCAGCCAGAGCGCCTCCGGGCGCGCGACGCGCCAGCCGCCGCTCACGCCAGCACGCCGCCGCGGCGCAGCGCCAGCAGCAGGGCCGGGAGGTCGTCCCCCTCGGCGGGGATGCGCGTCCAGGGGACGCCGCGGGATCGCAGCGCCCGGCGGAAGGCGCGCACGCGACCGAGGGCGGCGACCCGCCAGTGCTCCCGCTCCGCGGGACCGAGGTCCACGGGGCGCTCCTCGCCGGTCTCCGCGTCCACGAGCAGCAGGCGGCCCCCGGGGGGCGGCTCCAGATCGGACCGGGCCAGGACGTGCAGCGCCCGCACGTCCCAGCCCCTCCGCCGGGCCGCGTCCACGCCCGCGCAGGAGCCGCCGGGGTCGAGGAAGTCGGACGCCACGACGGCGAGGGCGCGCCCGCGGGCGGCGGGCAGGCAGCGGGCGATGCCCCGCCCCAGGTCCGTGGGCCCCCCCGTCGCCGGCGCCGCCAGGAACTCCAGGAGCGCGCCCACGTCGCCGCGGCGGCCCGATCCGTGCGCCTCGCCGCCGGGGAGGCGCACCGCCTCCACCCGATCCCCCCGCGCCAGCGCCACGGCGCCGGCGACGGCGAGGGCTCGCGCCGCCGCCAGGAGGCGGCCCCCCTCCCCCGCAGCCATGGAGCCGCTGGCATCCAGGACGAGGACCACGCGCGCCGCCTCCTCCGCCTCGAAGCGCTTCGTGACGAGGCGGTCGTGGCGGGCGTAGACGTTCCAGTCCACGTAGCGGAGGTCGTCCCCGGGCGAGTAGGGCCGGAACTCCCGGAAGAGGGTCCCCTGGCCGGAGCGCCCGGCCGGTCGGACGCCGCCGGGGAGCACTCCCGCGGGCCCCCGCAGGCGGAGTTCCATCCGCGCCACGCGCGCCAGCAGCGCCGGAGGCAGGAGGGTCGCCGTCACCGGCCCCCCTCGAGGAGGGCCCGGAGCGCCTCGAAGTAGCGCCGCACCGATTCGCGATCCGCCGCGCGGAGCCCCTCGATGCGGGCCGCGTCCTCCGCCGCCGCGCGCACGCGCCGGATCACCTCCTCCGGCGGGACGGTCCGGGGAGGCGCGCCGCGGGCGCCGTCGGGATCCACCACGAGGACGGGACCCCGCTTCACCGCCTCGGGCCCATCGCGAAAGAGCGGGAGCACGTGCACGTCCTCGAAGGCCGAGGGCGGCAGGCCGGGCGCACCGGCCTCCTCCGGGCCGGCCCCGCCGCCCCCGGCGGGAGGCGGCGCGGCCGGCTCCGGCTCCGGCGGCTCCGACCGGCCGGGCGGGGGAGGG
>CAZSIX010000061.1:0-18485 GCA_964607145.1 uncultured Planctomycetota bacterium
CATCGCCGTCGCCCCGCCGGTGGCGTCGGCGCCCCCGCCGCCGCCTCCGCCCCCGCCCCCGCCGATGCCAGCCCCCCGCGCCGCCGTGGCCGCCGCCGCCGCGCTCCGCCCGAAGCGGGCCACGGTGCGCCTGGTGTTCGACCGGCGGGGCGTGCCCGTGGTGCACGAACTCCTCGACCCCATCACGTGGATCGGGTTCGGCGACGGGGGCGTGCCCGTGGCCCGCTCGGAGCGGTTCGCGGGGGCGTCCGCCCAGGTGGAGGTGGGACCGGAGGGCACGTTCCTGTTCCCCACGGGGACGCCGCCCGCGCCGCGCGTGGCGGGGAAGGAGGTCGCCCGCCACGACCTCCGCGTGGGCGATCGCTTCACCGTGTCGGGGACCCCGTTCCTCTTCGAGAAGGCGACGCGGCTCTCGGAGGAGGAAGGGGGGGCCTCCGTGCGGAGGCCTCCGGGGCAGCGGGCGCGGAAGGCTGCGGCGCTGCTCGGGGTCGGACTCGCCGCGGCGGCCTTCGGGTGGGCGGCGGCCCGCTGGGTCGCGGTCCAGCAGTGGCGCCGGGACGAGTACATCGCGGCCCAGGCCCGGGAGCGGGAGATCTCGGCGCGGCTCGGCCCCCTGGCGACGGCGCCGGCCACTCCCGCCGCGCGCGCCGCCCGCGAGGAGCAGGCGCTCCGCCTTCTGGACGAGGCGCGGTCCCGCCGGCTGGCCGGCGACGCAACCGGTGCCGCGGAGCGCCTCCGCACGCTGGCGAGGGAGTTCGCCGACACGGCGGCGGCGGCGGCGGCCCAGGACGAGGACGGATCCGTCGGACGCGGCTCGGAGCGGGACGCCGCGGAGGAACTGGCCCGCGTCCAGGCGAGGGCCGAGGCGCTGGCCGCCGAGGGCCGCCCCGCCGAGGGGGAGGACCTCCTCCTGGAGTTCGCGCGGCGCCACGAGGAGACGCTGGTGGGCGACCGCGCGCAGCGCACGGCGCGGGCGCTCATGCAGGTGGCCGCCGACGGCGTGGCGGCGCTCCTGGACCGTGCCCAGGAGGCCGTCGAGCGGCAGGACTGGGGCACCGCCGTGGCCTGCGTCGACCGGGCGGTGCGCACCGCCACGGGGGAGATGCTGGATCGCGCGCGCAGGGAGCGGGAGCGGGTCTACCGGCTCCGCCCGCGCGTGGCCCCCGACGCCCCCGCGGAGGCCCCCGGAGGCGACGCCCCGGGGGGCGCCCCTCCCGTGACGGGCCCCGTGCCTCCGCGCCGCGGCGAGCCGCCGCCGCCGACGGAGAAGGAGCCCGCGATCCCCACGAGGGACGAGGAGGCCGCGACGCTCTTCCGCGCCTCCCGGGAGGCGGCGGAGGCGGGGCGGCTCGGGGAGGCGGAGCGGGGGTTCTACCGCCTGCTGACGGAGTACACGGACACCGCCGCGGTGCGCAACTACGGACCCGAGATCCGCGACCGCCTCTCGGACGTGGTGAAGAAGGGCCACGGCGTGGCCGGACTCCTCCGCGGCCACACCACGTGGCAGGGCAGCCGCGTGACGCTCACCTACGAGTGGGAGGACGCCGCCGACGCGGAGGACTGGGAGCACGAGTACCCGTTCATGGTGCCCACGAAGGGCACCTTCACCGTGGAGCGGGGCGACGTGACGGGCCGCGGCGCCGCGGCGTTCCTCCACAGGGCGCGGTTCCTGCCGGGCTCCGTGACCATGAGTTTCCGCATGCGCCCCGGCATCCCGCCCCAGGACATGGGGGCGGTGTTCATGGAGCCCCGGGATCTCATGAACCACCTGATGTTCACCGTGGGGAACCAGTTCTTCACCATCGGCAAGGGCGCCAAGGAGCAGAAGCTCCCCGGCAACGTCATCTTCGTCTTCGGCAAGGGGATGTGGCGCGCCACCGACCCCGACATGGTGGGGTTCGTCCGCACCGGCGTCTCCGAGGAGCCGAAGGTCCCGTCGGGCAAGTGGATCGAGATCGAGGTGTCCAAGGACAAGGGCCAGGCCCGCTTCGTCGTGGGCGGGAAGCGCATCGAGGGGAAGTCGGTGGGCGACAACAAGTACGAACTCACGGGTGTGAAGCCGGGCCTGTTCGTCCTCCTCAGCGAGGCCCGCTTCGACGACGTCGTGATCGAGGGGGAACTGGACCCCGCGTGGATCCAGGAGGAGCGCGCCCGGGTGTTCCCGGGGATCCGCTGAGGGTCACTCCGCGCCGCGCAACTCCACGTCCACGCCCGTCAGCGTCCCCCCCTGGGCGATGTCCATCTCGTCGGTCTGGCCGCCGAGGTGCTTCTCGTCGACCTGGACTCCGGCCTGCACGCGGAACCGGCCGGGACCGACTCCCTTGAGCACGTAGGCGCCGTCGGGACCCGCCTGCACCGAGGTGCTCCCCCCGTCGCCCTGCTGCGCCGAGACCCACGCGCCGCCCGCGGGAGAGCCGTCGGGCAGGAGGATGCGCCCCGTCACCGTGCCGCCCCCACCGAGCACGATGACGAGGTCCGTCTTCCCCGCCTCCACCTCGAGGTGCTTCGGCGACTGATCGGGCACGTTGATCCAGAGGTCCGCCTTCCCCGGCGCCACGCCGGAGAGATCGAACGCCCCCTCGAGGATGGGACCGTTGGTGTTGCCCCCGCCCTCGCCCCGGCTGTTCACGGAGGCCCACCCCTCGGCGACGGGGGTGCCGTCGATGAGCGTCACGCGGCCCGCGACGCGAAGCCCCTCCTCCACCTCGATGGCGAGGTTCTGGGTGCCCGCGGGCACGTCGGGAATCCGCTTCGGGCGGAGGTTGGGGCGGGAGGAGCCGAAGCCCCACCCCGCCTCCGCGAGGATCTCGTAGTTGCCGCCGGGGAGATCGTGGATCTCGAAGCGGCCGTCCCGGTTGGTGTTCACCGACTCGACGCGCTCCCGGTCCTCGCCGTCCACGCGCTCCGCGTGGACGCGCACGTTGGACAGCGCCACGCCGTCCCGGGTCTTCACGGTGCCCGTGATGAGGTAGGCCTGTCCCAGCCGCAGGGTCAGCGCGGGGGCCCCCGCCTCCACCTCCACGGGACCGCTGGGCGCCACGCCCTTGGCCGACGCCTCCAGCGTGTACAACCCGGGGTAGAGGCCCTCCACGAGGAAGTTCCCCCCGCCGTCCGTCACCAGGTCGTCCCGGGGCCGGAAGTAGGGGTCTCCGCCGGGGGGCACCTCCCCATGGAAGGTGACCTCCACGCGGGCGCCGCCGAAGGGGCGGCCGTTGGGGCCGACGACGTTGCCGCGCAGCGCCAGGCCGGCCTCCAGCCGGACCTCCACCGAGGCCGCCCTACCCTCCGCGGTCTCGACGCCCGTCACGGAGGCGGAGCGGTAGCGGGCGTGCTCGATCTGCACGGACATGCGCCCCGTCTCCACGTTCTCGACGCGGAACCGGCCGTCGCGGTCGGTCTGCGTGGGCCGCGCCTGCCGGAGCCTCCACTGGCGGCCCCAGTCGTCGCCGTCCTCCTCCTTCGCGAGCCGGACCAGGGCCGTCTCGACGGGCTTCCCCGCGGCGTCGAGGACGCGTCCCTCGACGGACGCGCCGGAGCGCATCCGGATCTCCACCGCCGCCGGCGCGGAGCCGTCCTTCGCCACGGTGAGATCCTCGCTGGCCGTCTCCAGGAACCCCTGGGCGCGCGCCAGGATGCGCACCTTCTGCCCCGGCGCCGGCGCGGGGATGGAGAAGGCGCCCTCGTTGTCCGTCAGGCGCGCCTCGCCCAGGGGGAAGAAGTTGTTCAGTTCCCGCATGAACCCGCGACCGGTGGAGGCGAACTGGAGCAGCACCCGGGCCCCGGGGATGGGCTGCCCCGCCGCGTCCACCACCCGTCCGGCGAACGTGACGCCGCGGGAGAGGTGCAGGGTCCGCTCCACCTCGGCGCCGGGGGTCTCGATGCGGATGACCGCGCCCTCCCCCGTGTCGGGCTTGGCGCCGCCCATGGAGGACATGGCCATGGTGATCATGGTCTGCGGCGTGACCCCGGGCTGGAACCAGCCGTCCTTGGCGCAGATGAGCATGGCCGGGCCCAGGGGCACGCTGCGGATCTCGAACGCGCCGTCGGGCCCCGTGGTCGTGGTGCGGACGCCGCCGAACATCGACGACGGCGCCGCCAGCGAGACCTTCACGCCCTCCACGGGCCCGTCGGTGCCCTGCTCCAGCACGGAGCCGCGCACGATCCCCCCCGCCTCCAGCCTCACGTCCTTGCGGTTGCCGCCCTTCTGGAGCACCAGTTCGGAACTCCGTCCCATGAGGAGCGCCATGACGTCCGCCGGGTAGGTGCCGAAGCCCTCCGCCTGCACCATGAACACCTGCACGGGCCCGCTCTTCAGCCCGCTGATCCGGTAGGCCCCTGACCCGTCCGTGACGGCGACCCCGACCATGGGCGGACTGCCGTCGAAGTTGAGGACGTAGACCTGGGCGCCGGCCACGGCCTTGTCCTCGACGTCCACGATGCGCCCCTCGAGCCACGCGTCCCCCTCGATGACCACCTCCACGTAGTCCTGCGCGGGGATGGCGATGTCGAGGATGAGGGCGAAGGGCTCCCCCGTGGGTCTCACGACCAGGCTGGCGGTGCCCGGCGAGAGGCCCTCCAGGTGGAACTCCCCCGTGTCGTCGGTCACGGTGGTGCGCTTGTTCAGGTCGAACACCGCCATGTCGCTCTCGGGCTGCTCGAAGGCGATGACGGGGAGTCCCTCGATGGGCCCCTCGGACTTGCGGATCACGCGGCCGGAGAGCGGGAACCCGCGGGGCAGGACGAACCGGAGGTCCCGCGCCGCCCCCTCCGGGGTGATGACGAGACCGCGCTCCAGCGCCTGCGCGAACCCCCGGGCGCGGATCTCGAAGTCGTAGGTTCCCGGCGGGACGCGGGAGAGCACGAACCGGCCGTCGGGTCCCGTCGTCGCCGCGTCCACGGACGGGGGAGGCACGTCGATCTCCCGGATGACGCGGAGGAAGTCCATGCGGCCGGCGCGCGGCCGGGCGCGGATGGCGCGCACCGCCGCCCCGGGGATGGGCGCGCCGCGGTCGTCCACCACCACGCCCCGCACCTGGAAGCCCGGCGTGGCGTAGAGCACGCCGAGGTCCGTGGCCCGGTCGGCGTCCACGGCCACGCCCGCCAGTTCCAGTTGCGCCAGCGGGGCGTCGAGGGGCGCGACGAAGGTCCACGCGTCGAACCGCGCGGCGCGGGGGAACGCGAAGGAGCCGTCCGACTGGGTCGTGGCGGCGATCTCCTCGCCGGGGCCCGGCACGCCGGCGCGGAGCAGCACGCGGACGCCCGACAGGGGGCGATCGGTGCCGTACTCCCGCAGCGTGCCCACCACGGACCCGTACCCCGTGAGCACCCACGCGGGGGCCACGGGACCGGAGGGGGGCGCGGGGGCCGCCTCGTCCCGACCGGCCCTCGCCGCGGCGGTCTCCGCGGGGGTCGGCGCGGGGCCGGCGGCCGGGCCGCGCCCCAGGAGGAACCAGAGGACCAGCGCGCAGACCGCGGCGGCCGTGAACGTCAGCGCGGCGAAGCGGGATCGGTTCATGCGGCGTCAGACTATCCTCCCCCCCATGAGGGCGGTGCGCTTCCACGAACACGGGTCGGCGGACGTCCTCCGGGTGGAAGAGGTGGAGACGCCGGTCCCGGCGCAAGGCGAGATCCTCGTGCGGGTCCGCGCCTGCGGCGTCAACCACATCGACCTGCTGGTGCGGGAGGGCCGGGCCGAGGTCGCGGTCCCGCTGCCGCAGATCCCCGGCAGCGAGATCGCCGGCGAGGTCGTCGCCCACGGGGCCGGTGTGGACGGGTCGGCGCCCGCCCCGGGCCGACGCGTCGCCATCCACACGCGCGCCACCTGCGAGGCGTGCGGCCCCTGCCTCCGGGGCGCCGGCAACCTCTGCCTCCGGCCCACCGCCATGGGGCTCACGCGCCCCGGCGGCTTCGCGGAGTTCGTGACGGCGCCGGCGCACATCGTCCTCCCGCTCCCCGACGGCGTGACGTTCCGGGACTCCGCCGCGGCCTCGCTGTCGACGCTCGCGGCGTGGCACATGCTCGTCACCCGGGCGCGCGTGAAGGAGGGCGAGACGGTGCTCGTCCTCGGCGCCGGCTCCGGCGTGGGCGGCGCGGCGGTCCAGATCGCGCTCCTCCACGGGGCCCGCGTCCTCGCCACCGCCGGTTCCGCGGAGAAGCGATCCCGCGCGCTGGAGGCCGGCGCCGCGGCGGCGCTGGATCACACGGGGCCCTTCGCCGCGGAGGTGCGGAGGCTCACGGGCCGCCGCGGCGTGGACGTCGTCGTGGAGCACGTCGGCGCCGCCACCTTCGACGAGAGCATCGCGTCCCTCGCCCGCGGAGGGCGGCTGGTCACCTGCGGGGCGCACACGGGCCGCCGCGCCGACCTCGACCTGTGGCGGCTCTTCTCGAAGGAGATCACCCTGATGGGCGCCTACCTGGGCACGCGGGAGGAACTCCGCAGCGTGCTCGATCACCTGGCCGCGGGCCGCCTCCGGCCGATCCTCCACGCGGTGCTCCCGCTGGAGGGGGTCGCCGACGCGCAGCGGATGCTGGAGGCGCGGCGGGTGTTCGGGAAGATCGTGATCGAGCCGCGGTGATCGCGCGCATCCCCGTCCCGGTCCGCGCCGGCCTGGTGGCGCTGGCGACGCTCGCCGCCTGCGAGGGCGCGGCCCGGCTCGCCCTCGCCCGGGCCCCGCTCCCCGACTCCTACGCGGAACCGTGCATCCCCACGCACCAGCGCGGGTTCGTCGCCTACACCCGGCCCCGGCCGCGGCCCGCCGGGGAGCGGCTGGTCATCGTCCTCAGCAACTCCCAGGGCCAGGTCACGTGGAACGCGCGGTTCCCCGGGCCGACGCTCTTCCCGGCGCAGGTGGAGCGGCGCCTGGGCCGCGGCGTCCGCGTCCTCAACTGGTCCGTGGTGGGTGGCGGCGGCGCCGAATTGACCGTGCTGGCGGCGCGGGCGGCGGCGCACCGGCCCGACGCCATCGTGCTCGTCGCCGGCGGCCTCAACTTCTCCGGCCGGTCCGGCACGGAGCCGCTGTCCGGGACCGGATCCGACGTGGAGGAACTGGCCTACCTCCCGGAGGTGCGGCGGCTCCTCCCGGAGCGGTTCCTGGATCGCCACTCCGCGTACGAGGTGCCCGGCTGGCTCGCCGCCCACGTGGGGCTCGTCCGGTGGCGGCACCGGTTCGTGGAGCAGCGCGCCGGGAACTGGTTCCCCACGACGGCGGGCCTTCCGGACCTGCGCTTCCTCGCCGACCTGGAGGGTGGCCGGGCGGGTCCCGGGATCCCCGGCGTGCGGACCGCGGAGCCCTGGGGGCCGGAGGGGGACGCGCTGCTGGAGGACCTGCGCGAGGTCGTCCGCGCCGGCGCGCCGGAGGCGCGGCTCCTGATCGTGAGCCAGCCGGTCTGCTGGTTCATGTACGACGACGCCAGCCAGCCCGCGCTCGCGGGCCTCGCGTCCGCAGCGGCCCGGCTCTTCCGGGACGACGGGCGGGTCCGCGTGGTCGACATGCTGAAGGACCTCCCGCCGGGGCTGTTCTTCACCTGGAGCCACCTCACGCGGGAGGGGCACGCCAGGCTGGCGGAGCGGCTCGTCCCCCACGTCCGGTGGGCGCTCGGTGAGTAGGAGGCACGCCCCGCCGCCGCGGCACCCGGCCTCCGCCGGCGGGCCGGGCTGACCGGGGAGCCATGTGGTTCCACTCGTTCCCGTTCGCGGTGTTCCTGCCGCTCGTGCTCCTCGCCACGAGGCTCCTCGGCGGCCGCGCGCTGCGCGTGTTCCTGCTCTTCGCGTCCTACGTGTTCTACGGGTGGGGGCAGCCGTGGGCCTGCGTCCTCCTGCTGGGGAGCAGCGTCCTCGACTACGTCGTGGCGCTGCGCATCGACGCGCTCGATCCCGACGCCCGCGCGGGGGCGCGGCGGGCCTGGCTGGCGACCAGCCTGGTGGGCAACCTGGGTCTGCTCGCCCTCTTCAAGTTCGTCGGCCCGTTCGGCCTCGCGGCCCCGGCGGGGATCTCGTTCTACACGTTCCAGACGATGGCCTACAGCGTCGACGTCTACCGCCGGCGGCTGCCCGCGGAGCGGGACTTCGGGACCTTCGCGCTCTACGTCGCCTACTTCCCGCAGCTCGTCGCCGGCCCCATCGAGCGCGCCCCCGATCTCCTCCCGCAGTTGCGCTCCGACCGGAGGGGCACGGCGGAGGACTTCGTCGCCGGGACGACGCGCGTGCTCTGGGGCCTGGTGAAGAAGATCGTCTTCGCGGACTGGCTGGCGGTCCACGTGAACTTCACCCACGAGCACGTCGGCGGGGCGACGCCGTGGGATCTCTATCTCGGAACGCTCGCGTTCGCCTTCGTCGTCTACCTGGACTTCTCCGGCTACTGCGACATCGCCATCGGCTGCGCCCGCCTGATGGGAGTCCGGCTCCGGGAGAACTTCCGCTGGCCCTACCTGGCCCGGAACCCGGTGGAGTACTGGTACCGGTGGCACATCACGTTCTCGACGTGGATCCGCGACTACCTCTACTTCCCCCTGGGCGGATCCCGCCGGGGGCGCGCGCGCACGCTGCTCAACGTCCTCGTCGTGATGCTCGCCGTGGGGCTCTGGCACGGCGCCGGGTGGAACTTCGTGGTGTGGGGGCTCGTCCACTTCCTCCTGCTCGCGCTCTACGGCACGTGGGCGACCTGGAGGGGGCGGCGGTTCGATCGGGAGGCACCCATCCGGCCGCGCGACGCCGCGGCGATCCTCCTCACGTTTCACCTGATGATCCCGGCACGCGTGCTCTTCCGGTCCGGGTCCATCGAGGCCGCGGGCGCGTATCTCGGCGGGATGTTCTGCCCGTGGGGATGGCCCGACAGCCACTTCCGGCCGGAGGACGTGCACCGCACGGTGTTCCTCGTGCTGCTCTGCGCCGCCGTGCACGCGCTGCGCGGGACCGGCGCGATCCGGCGCCTGGAGGCGATCCGCTCCCCCGCCGCCGTGGGCCTCCTGTGGGGGCTCCTCGTCTCCCTCATGCTCGCCGCGTTCGCGCCCTTCAAGGAGGCGTTCATCTACTTCCAGTTCTGACCCCGCCGCGCGGCGCCGGGGAGTCCCTACCGCAGCGCCTCCACCGGCCGCGCCGCCAGGGCGCGGGTGGACGCGGCGAGCCCCGCGGCGGCGGCGAGGGCGGCGGTGGCGAGGGCGGCGAGGGGCAGGGCCACCAGCGGGAGGTCGGGGGAGAACGAGAGGACGGCGTCGAGGAACGCGTGGGCCAGGGCGAAGGCCCCCGCGGCGCCCACCAGGCCGGCGACGAGCCCCAGCAGTCCGAACTCGACGGCGAAGAGGGAGACGACCCCGGACCGCGTGACGCCGAGGACCTTCAGCAGCGCCGCCTCCCTCCCCCGCCGCGCCGCGCCCGCGGCGGCGACGCCGGCCAGGATGGCGATGCCCGCGGCGATGGAGAACGAGCCGAGGACGCGCACCGCCAGCGCGACGCGATCGAGCATCCGCGCCACCTTCTCCACGATGGGTCGCACGCGCAGCATGGTCACGTTGGGGAAGGATGCCGCGAGGCGGTCCTGGACGGACCCCTCGGCCTCCTCGGGCACGCGCGCGGACGCGATTCGGAAGTGGGGCGCGAGATCGAGCACGCCGGGCTCCACCACCATGAAGAAGTTGATGCCGAACGACTGCCACTCGACGGAGCGGATGCTCGTCACCGCCAGTTCCACGGGAACGCCCTGCACGTCCATCACGAGGGTGGACCCGACGCGGACGCCCAGGTCCCGCGCGAAGCCGTCCTCGATGCTGACCTCGGCGCGGTCCCGGTCGCTCCACAACGCGCCCTCGAGGATGCGGTTGTCCGCCGGGAGCGTCTCCCTCCACGTGAGCCGCTGCTCCCGCGTGAGGACCCACCGGCCCCGCTCGCCGTCCTGCCCCTCCCCTCCCGGGACCGCCGGCACCGAACGCCCGTCCACGGACTCGATGCGCGCCATCACCACGGGCACCGAGTCGACCGCCGTGGCCCCCCGCTCGCGGAGGATCCCCTCGACGCCGCGCCACTGGTCCGGCTGGACGTCGGCGAGGAACACCGTGGGCGCCGCCTCCGGGAGCGCCGCGCGGAGGCCCCGATCGAGCCGGGACTGCACGAGCCATGTGCCCAGCACCACCAGCACGCCGAGCCCCAGCGCGATGACGGCGCCGCGCGTCCCCGCTCCGGGTCTCGCCAGCGCCGCGATGCCGTGGACGAGGGTCGGCGGGAGCCGCCGACGCGGAACGGCGCGGGCCAGCGCCGTCGCGCCGGAGGCGGCCGCCGCCAGCAGCAGCGCCGCGGCGGCCAGGCCGCCGGTGAACCAGAGCGCGTGGGCCGGCCTCGCCGTCTGCGTCAGCGCCGCCCCGAGGACGCCGAGGAGGATCACCGCCGCGAAACCCCACCGCACGGCGCGCGGCGGCGGGAGCGGCTCCGCGTCGGCCCTGAGCGCGCGGGCGGGAGGCACCCGCCCCACGGCGGCGAGGGCGGGGAGCGCGAACAGCACCGCCACGGCCACTCCCAGCGCGACGCCCTGCAGCGCCGCCGCCGGCTGGAAGGCGTCGACCCGGCCGCCGGGGACGAGTTCCGGGGCGGCGGCCGCGGCGGCGAACGGGAGCGACGCGCCGACGAGCGCGCCGGCCACGCTTCCCGCGAGGGCCAGCAGCGCGGCGTGGGCGAGGAACAGGAGCGTGACGCCCCGGGGCGTCACGCCGATGCAGCGGAGCACCGCGATCTCCGCGGTCCTCCCCTCGATCCACGTGCGGATGACCTGCGCCGTGCCCACCCCGCCGATGAGGAGGGAGAGCAGCGCCGTCAGGCCCAGGAACGAGCCGAAGCGATCCAGCGCACGCCGCATCGCCGGCTGCGCGTCGTGGTGGGTCTCCACGCGGAGGTACGCGGCGCCGGGAACCTCCCGCCCGATGCGGCCCGCCAGCGCGCGGAGCGCCTCCGGCGTCGGGTCGCCGGGGACCCGGAAGAGCGCCCGGTACCGCACCCGGTTGCCGAACCCGAGGAGACGCGCCCGCTCCAGTCCCTCCGCGCCGAGCATCAGGCGCGGGCCGAGGAGGGCGGCGAAGCCGAGCCGGTCGGGCTCGCGCACGATGCGCGCCGCGACGCGGAAGTCGGCGCCGCCCACGCGCACCGTGGAGCCGACCCCGGCGCCCAGCGCGTCCAGCAGTTCCGGCGCCGCCGCCACGCGGTCGTCCCCGAGGCCCGTGGCCGGGTCCAGGGGCGGATCGAGGACGAGGTCCCCGTAGAACGGGTAGCGCCCGGCGACGACCTTCAGTTCCGCGAGGCGGCTCCGGCCCGGCGCGCCGTCCTCCGCGGCGGGCAGCGAGACCATGGTCGCCAGTTCCCGGAGATCGCACCGCTCGACGCCGGGGACCGCCGCCATGACCCGGTCCAGTTCCGGCGGAAGGGGACGCCGGCCGTCCACGGCGAGGTCCGCGGCGAGGAGTTCCCGCGACTGGGATCGGACGCCCCCCTCGATGGCCGCCACCAGCGAGCGCACGCCGGTGACGCCGGCCACGCCCACGGCGAGGCACCCGGCGACGAACAGGAGCCGGCCCCGGGCGCCCCGCGACTCCCGCAGGATCCAGCGCAGCGCCGCGGCGGGAGTCAACCGCCCGCCCCCTCCGGGGCCCCGGCGCCGTCCTCCTCCACGCGCTCGATGCGGCCCGCCCGGAGGTGGACCCGCCGCCGCGCGCGGCGGGCGACCTCCGGGTCGTGGGTCACGAGGACCAGCGTCCCCCCGCGGTCCTCCCGGAGAGAGAGCAGCAGGTCCAGGGCTTCGCGCCCCGTGGCCGCGTCGAGGTTGCCGGTGGGTTCGTCGGCCAGCAGGAGGGACGGCGAGGGCGCGAAGGCGCGGGCCAGGGCCACGCGCTGCTGTTCGCCGCCGGACAACTGGGAGGGATAGTGGTGCGTGCGCTCCGCGAGTCCCACGCGGCCGAGGAGGTCGAGGGCCCGCGGGCGCGCGTCGGCGACGCCCGTGAGTTCCAGCGGCACCAGCACGTTCTCCAGCGCCGTGAGATTGCCCAGCAACTGGAAGGACTGGAACACGAAGCCCACGCGGCCCCTGCGCAGCCGCGCCAGGCGGTCCTCGTCGAGGCCCTCCAGCGGCTCGCCGTCGAGGAGGATGGAGCCCTCCGTGGGCCGATCGAGCCCCGCCATGAGGCCGAGCAGCGTGGACTTCCCGCTCCCCGAGGGGCCGAGGACGGCGACCACGTCCCCCGCCGCGACCTCGAGGTCCACGCCGTCCAGCACGGTGACCTCGCGGCCGCCGCTGGAGAGGCGCTTCACCACGCCGCGGCAGGCGACGCGCGGGACGCCGCTCAACGGGAACTCCCGCCGCGGCCCGGCGCCGCCCGGCCCGATCCCATGGACTCCCCCTCTCCCCGCGGCCGCCGACGCGCGGGTCCCGGCGGGGACGCGGAACCGTATCCGCGGCGCGGGGGTCGGGGAAACAAGGCCGGCGGGGCGCGCGGTGCGCGGGGTGGCGCCGCCGGGGCTATAACGACCACCGTGTCCCGATCCCCTCCGTCTCTCCCGCTCGTCCTCGTGCTCGCGCTCGGGGTCCTCTCCGCCTGCGGCCGCGGGACGGCGGCGCCGGGCGGGGCCGCCGGCGTCGCGAACGAGCGGCCGGTGGTGCCGGCGGACGCGCCCCTCGTCGTCTTCCTCGGCGACAGCCTCGCGGCGGGCCTCCACCTGGACCGGGACGACGCGTTCCCGGCGGTGCTCCAGCGGCGGCTGGCGGCGGCGGGGCTGCCGTTCCGCCTGGTGAACGCGGGGGTGAGCGGCAACACCAGCGCCGGCGGCGTGACGCGGCTCGACTGGCTGCTGCGGCAGAAGCCCGCCGTGGTCGTCGTGGAACTGGGGGCCAACGACGGGCTGCGGGGCCAGCCCGTGGAGGACATGGAGCGAAACCTCCGCCGCATCCTCGGGCGCGTCCAGGCTGCGGGGGCGCGGCCGCTGCTGCTGGGGATGCGCCTGCCCCCCAACTACGGCGCCCCCTACGCGGGGGACTTCGCCGGCGTCTTCCCGCGCCTCGCGGAGGAGTTCGACGTCCCCCTCGTCCCGTTCCTCCTGGAGGGCGTCGCCGGGCGGCCCTCGCTCAACCTCCCCGACGGCATCCACCCCACGGTGGAGGGCCACGGCGTCCTCGCGGACAACGTGGAGCCGGCCCTGCGGAAGGTGCTGGAGGGGATCCGGCGGTAGCGCGGGCCCCTACAACTCCTCCGGGTCCACCATCCCCGCCAGTTCCCCGCACCCCGGGGGGAGGTCGGTCCAGTCGCGCGGCATGCGGATGGCCGCCAGCGTGCCCGGGGAGAAGGCGGTGCCGTCGCGGACGGCGGACCCGCAGAGATGCCGCAGCAGCACGCCCACGGACGGGTTGTGCCCCACCAGCAGCACGCGCCGGTGCGCCGCGGGGACCTCCGCCAGCGCCTGGAGCAGATCCGACAGCGTCGCCCCGTAGATCGCGTCGGGCCAGGCGGACCGATCCGGGTCGTCGGCGTCGTCCTCCCGCTCCCAGGTCTCGAGGAGGCGCATCACCGTCTCCTCCGTCCGCGTCGAGGGGGACGCCACGACGAAGTCGGGCACGAGGCCCTTCTCCATCACCCACCGCGCGACCCGCACCGCGTCGCGTCGACCGGCCAGCGTGAGGGGCCGGTCCGCGTCCTCCACGTCGTCGGAGGGACGCTCCGGACGCGCGTGGCGCATGAGCAGCAGCGCCCGCGGGAGGCGCGGCGGATCCCCGGGGTCCCGCCCGTCCGCCGTCCCGCCCGGCCCCGCCGCGTCCACGCCTGTCCCTCCGCGGTCCGCCGCGCTACTCGATCACGGGCAGCCGGATCACCTGCCGCCCGCCGTCGCGCAGCACCACCACGTCCACCGTCTCCCCCACGCGACGCGTGAGGCGGAACCACGCGTGGAAGTGGTCCTGCCCGGCGAACTCGTCCCTCCCGGCGACGGAGAGCACCACGTCCCCCTTGCGCAGGCCCGCCTTGCGCGCGTTGCGGCCCGTCTCCGCCTCGGCGCCCCAGTCCACGAGGTAGTTCACGCGGAAAGCGTACTTCCCCTCGGGGACGCCCAGGCGCCGCCGCTCCTCCGCGGAGAGGTCGGGCCCGCCGAAGCCGGGCTTCGGCGAGAGCGGCCACTTGCTGGACCGCCACGCGTACGTGAGCGGGTCCGGCGTCTTCCAGCCCGCCGCCAGTTCCAGCCGGCCGGTCCGGGGAGCGTCCTCCCGCGTCCAGGCCACCTCCAGCCGCGCCGCCGCTGCGGTCGCCTCGTGCAGCACGCGGGAGACGTCTCCGAACGTGATCACGTCCTGGCCCCCGAACCGCGTCAGGCGATCCCCGGCGCGGAGGCCGGCCTTCGCCGCGGCGGACCCGGGGAGCACCTCGGCGATCACCGCCTGGTCGACACCGTCGAGGCGCAGCCCCGCCTGCACCGGGTCGGGCCACCGCCACGCCGCCTCCGGCCGCCAGCGCTTCTCCTCGCGCAGCGTCTCCGTCTCCATCTGGTTCACCGTGTGGCAGTGGACGCAGCCCTTCGCCTTCCCCTCGCGGATGCGGCGCTCCATGGGCGGGTAGTCGCGCACGGTGCGGGGCGCGCGATTCGGCGGGGGCTTGCGCGACGGGGGCAGCGCGTCGAAGGCCGCGCGGGCCGCCGTCAGCGCCCTCGCCAGCGCCGCCTCGGACAGGTGGGACTCGGCGCCCGTCGCGTCCCGTCCGCCGAAGGTGTGGAGGATGGAGCCGTCGGGGTGCATGAGCAGCGCGCAGAAGGTGAGGTCGTAGTCGAAGCGGAACGTCTCCAGGTCGATGTCCCCCATGTCGACCACCCGCAGCGGGATCCAGGCCTCCAGCGCCTTCCGGACCGCCTCGCCGGGACGGGCCAACTGCCCGTCGAACTCCGCGCAGTCCTTTCAGGTCTCGCAGCGGAAGACGACGAAGAGCGGCGCGTTCCGCTCCCTCCCCTCGGCGAAGGCCGCGGCCACGTCGCGCCGCCAGGCGAGTTCGGCGCGGGGACCCTCCTGGGCGACGGCGAGGGCGGCGGCGGCGAGGGCGACGGCGAGGAGGGCGGCGAGGGTGACGGGACGGGCCACGGTGGGATGGTAAGTGGCCGTGTCGGAACAGCTGCGGAGAACCGAGAGCGAGCGAGGCGGTCCGGACCAAGGCGCGAGGAGCAGGGCTCCCGGGGACCTGTCGGGCTGCCGGTGGCAGCCCGACCCCGGGATGGCCCCTCTCGGGCCACAAGCGACGAGCAACGCCGGGCCGGGCCGCCGCAGCCGCTCGAATTCCCGCAGTTGTTTCGACACGGTCACTAACGTGGGGGAGCGGCGACGAGCGCGCCGTGGAGGGGGCCTGGGCGGGAGGGTTTCACGAGGCGCGGGGTGTCGCGGGAGGAGGGGGCGGAGGTCGGGGGACGGGCGCGCGAACGGCGGGGGCCGGCGAGAGCCTCACGACGGGGTCGGACCCTGGGGGTCCGACCCCCGCTGGAGAAAGGGCGTCAGGCGGGAAAGGAGGACGTCCGCAGGAACCGGCGGACCAGCGGGCGGAGCACGGCCAGCGCCGCGGTCGCGCCGGGGACGTCCACGGGGGCGCTCTCGCCGTCCCCCAGGGGGACGAGGAGGGCGCGGGCGGGCCTCGGCAGGCCGGCCTCCTCCAGGGCGGCGGCGTAGAGGCCCACCTGGAGGCCGTAGCGGCGCCGGGCGCGGCGGCCCTCGCCGACGCCGCCGGCCTTGTAGTCCGCCACCACCCACTCCCCCCGCCCGTCGCGGAAGGCGAGATCCACCTGCCCGCGGAGGAGGACCCCGGGCTCCCCCCGTCCCGGCCGCAGGCGATAGAGGAAGGACTCCTCCCTCCGCACCGAGTCCCGATCCCGCGCCGCCGCGGCCAGCAGTTCCCCGCCCAGCGGGGACGCGAGGAACCGCTCCACCCACCGGGCCAGCGTCTCCACGACCTCGCCGTCGGCGGGCCCCTGCATCTCCTCCCGCAGACGGTCGCCGACGAACCGCCGGAGGCGCGCCCCGTCCCCCAGGTCCTCGAACGGGAGGAGCCCCAGCGCCGCGTGGGCCACCACGCCGCGCACGCGCCGCGGCACCGGGCGGAGCGGGGGACCGCCGGCCGGCAGTTCGTCGTCGTCGCCGGCGCGCATCTCCCGGCGCGCCCCCTCGCCCCCCAGGGTCGCCTCCCCGCGGGCGGCGGGGAAGTCCCGGGACTCGCCGTCCATCCCCGGCAGCGCCGCGGGGGCGCGGTCGGGGATGCCGAGCACGTGGAGCCGCCGGTGGCGCTCCGGGTCCTCGAGGAAGTCCAGCAGCGCGGACACGGTGACCAGGTAGGGCGTCCCGTCGTCGGGGATCTCCGGGAGCGACCGCACCGCCTCCACGGAGGCCGCCAGCGCGCGCCGCTCCCCGCGCGGGACGCGCACGCCGGGACCGCGCCCCGCGAGGAGCCGCTTCCAACGGGCCCGCGCCAGCGACCACCGCCGCGGCTCCGGCGTCGCCTCGCCGGAGCGGACGCGCTCGACGCGGACCTCCGCCACGCCGTCCCCGGCGCGGGCCGTCGCGACCACGCCGGTCTCCGCCGGCAGCACGCCGCCGGGGAGGGCCGCCTCCACCAGCCGGAGCCACGTGCCGCCCGTCGTCTCGCCGCCCTCCCCCGGGTCCCCGTCCCCGCCGTCATCCCCCGCCCGCCCGCCCCGCGGGGCCGCGTGGGCCGCCGACAGCAGGAGGTGCTCCCGCGCGCGCGTGACCGCCACGTGGAGGAGGCGCACCGACTCGGCCCCGCGGAGCCCGTCCTCCGCCGCCCGCAGCGCGTCCCACGCCGGCGTCGGGAGCCCGCCCCTCGGTCCCCTCATCCGCAGCCCCGCGGCGCCGTCCCCCAGCAGCACCGCGTCGGAGCCGGAGGGCGCCCGCCGCTCCAGGTCGGGCACGACCACCAGCGGCCACTCCAGTCCCTTGGCGCCGTGCACCGTGAGGATGGACACCGCGTCCGCCGCCTCCAGCGGCGCCTCCGTCTCGCGCTCCTCGCGGAGCCGCAGCCGTCGCAGCAGCGTCGCGAACTCGCCGAGGCCGCCGAGGCCTTCCGCCTCGAACCGCCGCGCCCGCTCGCGGACCTTCCGGAGATTGGCCGCCGCCTGCCGACCGCGGGGACGGAGGAGGACCGCCAGGTCGAAGCCGGTGCGCCGCAGGGCGCCGTCGACGATCTCGTGGAGCCGCCCGCGTCGCCGGAGCGCCAGGAGATCGATCCAGACCTCCCGGAACCGCTCCCAGCGGCCCCGCATGGCGGGAGCGAGTCCCGCCGGGGCGCGCCGATCCGGCGCCAGGAGGTCGGAGAGCACCGTGCCGCGCGGACCCCGGTCCCGCTCCAGGGCCGCCGCCAGGAGCGCGTCGTCGTCCAGCGACGCGAAGGGGCTCCGCAGCGCCACCGCCAGCGCGAACTCGTCCCGCGGGTTCTCCAGGGCCGTCAGCAGGTGGGCGAGATCGACCACCT
Organism: uncultured Planctomycetota bacterium; assembly: GCA_964607145.1. GTDB lineage: Bacteria > Planctomycetota > JAJSAM01 > JAJSAM01 > JAKLKS01 > CAZSIX01. Next base: position 17,473 of record CAZSIX010000061.1, read on the forward strand.
CCCGCGCCTCGAAGAACCCGCGCCCCTTCACGACCTGGTAGGGGATGTCCCGGTCCGCCAGCGCCCGCTCGTAGGTCTGGATGTCGGAGGTGGCGCGGAGCAGCAGGGCGACGTCCCCCCAGCGGAGCGCCCGCCCCTCGACGATGCCGTCGGGACCGGTGCGCGTGGTCGCGAGGCCGCCCTCGCCGAGGAGCGCCGCGAGGCGGGCCGCCAGCGCCGCCGCCTCCCGCACGCGGATCTCGCCGACGGGTTCCCCCTCCGCGCCGTCGACGACCAGCAGTTCCACCGAGGGGATCGCCTTCTCCCCGTGGGCCGCGGCGGGGACGAGGGGCTCGTAGGGGACCTGGTCGCGTCCCCCGGAGGCGAAGGCCGGCGCGAGCACGGCGTTGGCGAAGCGGAGGATCTCCGCGCGGCTCCGGAAGTTCTCCTGGAGGACCACCGTGCCCGGCTCGCCGACGCGCGCCCGCTCCCGCTGGAACACCCGCACGTCGGCGCCGCGGAAGCCGTAGATGGCCTGCTTCGGATCGCCCACGACGAAGCACCGTCCGTCCCCGTCGCCGCGGAGCAGGGCGAGCAGCGCCTCCTGCGCCGGGCTCGTGTCCTGCACCTCGTCCACGAGCAGGTGGTCGAAGCGCCCGCGCACCTCCTCGGCGACCTCCCGGTCCCGCCGCAGCAGCCGGAGCGCCTCCCCTTCCAGGTCCTCGAAGTCGAGGAGGCCGCGCTCCCGCTTGCGCACCGCGAACCCGCGGGCCACGAGATCCAGCAGGAGGCCGAGGGAGCGGGCCACGGGGACGGCGCGCAGCGCCAGCGCCGCGCCCTCCAGCGCCCGGCCCGCGTCCCTCGCCCGCGCGATGCGGGCCTTCACGTCCCCCCTGAAGCCGGGTAGGCGGGCCGCCTTCACGAGCGCCGCCGCCGCGGCGCCCAGCGCGACGCCGTCCCGCGCCCCGGGACCGGGGAGGCCCGCGGCCGCCTCCTCCACCGCCAGTGCCACGCGCTCCGCCGCGGCGCTCAGC
>CAZSIX010000062.1:0-17116 GCA_964607145.1 uncultured Planctomycetota bacterium
CGCGGGCTTCTCGCTGGGCCTCGGTGCGTTCCACTTGTTGTTGAACGACGACTTAGACGGTCCGGCGCGGGGAGTCAAACCGGCGGATCGGGGCGGGGGCGGGGGCACGGCCGTGCCCGCGGCACCCGGCCCCGGCCTCCGCCGGAGGCGGACGGTGGCCGCGCCGCGACGGCGGGGCGGCCGTGCGGGGGGGGGCCGCCGGGGCCCCTCTCCCCGCCCTGCGGGGACTACTTCCCGCCGTGCCGTGCGGCGTAGTCCCGCACGAACGCCTCGAACGCCGGGGTCTTCATCCCGATGGTCTTTCCCTCGACCACGGCCTCCTCCACGGGCACGCCGTCCCGCGTCGCCCGGAGGGCGGCCCAGACCATGCCCACGCGATTGGCGCTGGCGCAGTGGATCATCACCGGGTGGCTGGCCGGGTCGTCGAGCACGGTCCGCACCCGCTCCACCATCCCGTCGGAGGGCGCGTCCGGGGTGACCGGCACGTTCACGTAGTTCATGCCCAGGCGCTCCACCAGGGCCCGCTCCGACTCGCCGTTCTCCGTCGGCCCCCGCAGGTTGACGACGGTGCGGATGCCGTTGCGGGACGCCTTCTCGAGAGCGGCGTCGTCGGGCTGGCTCGCGAGGAACACGCTCCCGTGGGAGTACACGCGGTCCACCCCTTCGCACGGGTAGGGCTCGAGCACCGGGACGTAGGCGCCCGCGGCGACCGGTGCCGCGGGGGCGACGGGCTCCGGCGCCGCGCAGCCGGCGAGCAGGGAGAGTACGACGACGGCGAGCGCCGACGGCGCGGCGCGGAACTTCGGCGGCGGGAACGGACGCATGGGAGGTCTCCTTTCACGGACGCCGGGCACCCGTCGCCCGGTCTTCACTCCCTTGGAGCCGGGATCTGCGCCACTGTTTCACGGAACCGCCGGACCCCTCCGGCGACGGTCACGGGAGGAGCCCCATGGAGGCGGCCGCGCGACGACCCGCACCCACGGACCCCGCGGCCGGCGGCGATGCGCCGGTGCGGGCCGGGTCGCCGCGCGAGGTCGCCATCCCGCGACTCCTCGACCTCCACGGTCCCCGGCTCTACGCCCTCGGCCTCCGCCTCTGCGGGGGCCCCCACGACGCCGAGGACCTCGTGCAGGACACGTTCCTTCAGGCGTGGCGGCGGTGGGATCGGTTCGAGGGGCGTTCCGACCCGGGGACCTGGCTCTGGACCATCGCCGCGCGGGCCTGCTCGCGGCGAAGGCGCCGGAAGGCCGGCGAGCCGGCGTCGCTGAAGTCCCTCGACGACGTCGTCCCCTTCGGCGGCGGGCCCGTGGCGACCCTGGGGGACGGCGGCGAGTCGGCCCTCGACGGGGCCGTCCGGCGGGAGGCCCGCGAGCGACTGGAGGAGGCCATCGCGGGGCTCCCCGATCGGTACCGCCTCCCCCTCGTCCTGCAGGACGCGCTCGGCATGGCGGGCGCCGAGGTGGCCGCGATCCTCGGGCTCCGACCGGGGACCGTGAGGGTGCGGATCCACCGGGCGCGCCTGCAACTCCGCGCCGCCGTGGCCGCGGCGCTGCCGTCGCGCGACGCGCCTCCCACGCCCTACTCGCGGCGCGTCTGCATGGATCTCCTGGAGGCGCGGCAGGAGGCCCTCGATCGCGGCGTCCCCTTCCCCGTCGACGCGGGCGTCGCCTGCGACCGCTGCCGCTCCGTGTTCGCCACGCTGGGGCTGACCCACGATCTCTGCGCCGACCTGGCCCGCGGGGCGCTGCCCGCCGCCGCGCGGACCCGCGTGATGGCCGCGCTGGCGGGCCCCCCGTCGCCGTCCCCCACCGGAGGCAGGCCATGAGCCCGCGAACCGTCGTCATCGCCGTCGCGCTCTCCGCCGCCGTCATCGGCTGCGCCTCCCCCGCGCCGCTCCCCCCTCCGGACTCCGTTCCGCCGCCGCCCGCCACCGCCGCCCCGCCCGTCGCCCCCCGTCCCGCCCCGGCCGCCGTCAAGGCCCGCGTGCGCGCCCTCCTGGACGCGGCGGAGGTCGACGAGGCCTCGCGGAGGGCCGGGGCCCTCCTCTCCGACGGGGCCGACGGGGCCGTGCTCGCCTCGGCGGTGGCGGAGGGGCGCACCTACGCCGCCGACGTCCCCCGCGGCTGGATCGAGAGGGAGTACGCGGAGGACGGCCGACCGCGTCCCTGGATCGCGTACATCCCGGAGAACTACGATCCGGCGGTGCGGTGGCCCGTGGTGTTCGATCTCCACGGCGGCGTGTCGCGCCCGGACCCGCTGACCGCCGCGCAACTGCGCGTCATGGAGGACGACCTCTGGGGCGCGACGGCGGCCGAGCGGGGCTGGATCCTCGTGGTGCCCGCCGGGCTGCGCGGCGCCGAGTGGTGGAGTTCCCCCGGCGAGGCCATGGTGCTCCGCATCCTCGACGCGGTGAAGACGACCTGGAACGTGGACGAGGATCGCGTGTTCGCCACGGGGTTCTCCGACGGCGCGTCGGGCTCGTTCTACCTGGCGCTGGCGGCCCGCTCCCCCTTCGCCGGCTTCATCCCGCTCAACGGGCACGCCGGCGTCGCCGGCGCCGCGGGCCTCCAGGTCCACCTGCGGGGGCTCCTCGATCGCCCCGCGTACGTCGTCAACACGGACCAGGACTCCCTCTACCCGTCCGCCGCCCTCCGTCCCGTGTTCGAGGCGCTGGCGGGGCTGCGCGCCCCCGTCCTGTGGCACGAGATCACCGGGTATCGCCACGACCCGTCGTATCTCCCCGCGGAGCGGTCCGCCATCCTCGCGTGGATGGACGGCGTGCGGCGGGACGCGCTGCCCGCCGTCGTCCACTGGGAGGGGGCCGACGCCGAGCGGGGCGGCGGAGCGGACTGGATCCGCGTGACGGCGCTCGCCCCGGGCGCGGAGCACCGCGTGTTCCCGGACGTCAATCCCCTCCTGCCGCCGGGGAAGCCGCGCATCGGCTTCACGGTGGACCAGGGGTTCGAGGGGCCCGGCGTGCGCATCTCCGGGGTGCTGGACGGGACGCCGGCCCGGGAGGTGGGTCTCGTCGCGGGGGACGTCATCGTCGGCCTCGACGGCGCGGACATCGGGACGTACGGCGAGTTGCGGACGGCGCTCGGCGCCACGGACCACGGCGCGCCGTTCCGGCTGCGATGGCTCCGGGACGGCGAGACGCTGGAGCGGGACGGGCGGTTCCCCCCCGCGGCGCCGTCGCCGGCCTTCCGCCGGGAGCGGCCGTGGGGGAGCCTCCGCGCGGAGGCGCGCGGCAACCTGGTGGAGGTGATCTCCGAGGGCGTGGCCGCCTTCGACATCGAGGTGATGGAGGGCCTGTTCGATCTGGCGCAGCCCGTCGCCGTCCACGTGAACGGCGCGCTGGCGTTCCACGGCCCCGTGGCGCGGGACCCGGCGCTGCTCCTGGAGCGGGCGCTGCGGGATCGGGATCGCGCCCGCGTGGTCGTGGCCCGCATCGCGGTCACGGTGGCGACCTCGCCACGCTAGGCGCACGGGCGGCGCGGCGCCCCGAGGGGGCAGGCCCTCGGGGCGCGTGCGACGGGGTGCGGCCTACTTCGGGGGGGGAGGCGGCGGAGGCTTGTGCCCCTTCCCGCCTCCGTCCTTCGGGGGGGGAGGCGGGGGAGGAGGGGGATCGCCGGAGCCGTCGCCGTCCTTCGGCGGAGGCGGAGGGGGCGGTGGCGGAGGCGGGTTGCCGGAACCGTCGCCATCCTTCGGCGGCGGCGGCGGCGGGGGAGGCGGCGGCGGATCCCCGCCGCCCTCGCCGTCCTTCGGAGGAGGCGGAGGAGGCGGCGGCGGCGGCTTCGGCTTCCCGTCCCCGTCGTCGCAGGGCTCCTCCCCGTCCTTCGGCGGCTTTCCCCCGCCGTCCTTCGGCTTCTTCCCCTCGCCGTCCTTGGGCTTCTTCGGCGGAGGGCCCTTGCCGCCGCGCGCGAGCGCGCCGCTCTCCGCCGCTCCCGCGGACGTCCCCGGCCACGCGGTCGGCCGGCGCCCGGCCGCGCCGTCGCGGGCCGCGTCCGCGCTCCCGGCCTCCGCCGCACGGGCGGGCCCCGCGAGCGTGAGCCCCATCACCGTCACCAGCGCCGCCGCGGCGATTCGCGCCGCGCTCCCCCGTCGACCTGCCGTCGTCCGCATCGAGGCCTCCTTTCGCGTCCCGCGCGGCGGCCGCCACGGCGCCCCCGCGACGGAGGGAAGGATGCAACGGGGATCTTGCGGGATCCTTGAGGGGCGGGAGATGCGCCGCCGGCGAGCCGTCCTCAGTGCGACCGTTCCCCCGTCGGGCGGCGACGCGGCGTCGCGGGGCGGGCCAGGGCGCCGAGGAAGCGGGCGGCGTACGCGTCGGCGATCTCCCGCCGCGGTCGATCCCGCGCGGCGGCGACGAGGGACTCCAGGGCGCGGCGGGATTCCGGCCCGCACGCCCGGAGGAGCGGCGTCTCCCGCGCGTGGAAGGCCTCCAGGTCCCGCGGGGTCCAGGGTCCGGCGAAGAACTCCCGCACGCGACGGTGGGCGAGGAGGCGCACCAGGAAGTGCCCGCGGACGGCGGGGTCCTCCAGCCGTCCCTCGTCCTCGACGGGAAGGAGCGGCATCCGCGCGGCCACGGCCTCGGCGAAGAGCCCGCGGCCGGCGCGGCGCGGGGGGCCGCCGCCGCGGGGCCAGACCTTCACGCGAGCGGGCCCGCAGGACGGGGAGTCCGCCTTGAGGACGAACCCGTCGAGGTCCTGCCGCGCCAGGGCGTCGGCGCGACGGAGGGCGTAGGTCCGCATGCGCTCCGTCAGGTCGGCGCCGGAGACGGGCTCCACGAGCCGCGGTCCGCCCGGGTGCGCCACGAGGCGGATGGTGGGCCGCGGAACGGGGAGCCCGATCTCCACCTCCGGGCAGACCCTCACGAACTCCACGCGGGAGCCGAGGACGTCCGTGAGCCAGCGGCTGTGCTTGTGGCCCCCGTCGTAGCGGACGTTCTCCCCCAGCAGGCACGCCGAGACGCCGACGCGGAGCGGTCGCGCTCGGGGGTCGTCGCGGGCGGGGGCCGGCTTGGACCGTGGCGCCATGGGCGGGGGGGATTCCGGAAAGGCGTGCGCGACGCGGACCCCGTCCCGTGGGCGGCGGCGGGGCGCGGAGAAAGGGTACCCGCCGGCGACGGCCCGGCAGCGCGGCACCGCGGCGGGGAATGCGCACGCCCCGCGGCGTGCCGCGAGGGAGGATGTGCGCCCCGGGAGGCGCCGCCCGGGCCCGCGGGAGCAAGGAACCATGCGACTGCCCCTCTTCCAGGTGGATGCCTTCGCCGACCGCCCGTTCTCCGGGAACCCCGCCGCCGTGATGCCGCTCCCGCGGTGGCTCCCCGACGGGCTCCTCCTGGCCATGGCGCGGGAGAACAACCTCTCCGAGACGGCGTACCTCGTGGGCGGGGGGAGCGCCTACGAACTGCGGTGGTTCACTCCGGAGGTGGAGGTCCCCCTCTGCGGCCACGCGACGCTGGCCTCCGCGTGGGTCGTCAGCCGGCGGATCGAGCCGGGCCTCCGGCGCGTGCGGTTCCGGACGCGCCGCTCCGGCGACCTCGACGTCGACTGTGGCGGCGAGGACCTCTCCATGGACTTCCCCTCCCTGCCGCCGCGGCCGCTCCCGCCGGACCCCGCCGTCGCGGAGGCCCTCGGCGTCGAGCCCGTGGAACTCCATGGCGCGACGGCCTGCGTGGCGGTCCTCCGCGACGAGGCCGCCGTGCTGGCCACGCGGCCGTCGATGGATCGCGTCGCCGCCCTCCCGTGGCACGGCGTCGTCGTCACCGCCGCCGCGTCGACCCCCGGGGCGGATTTCGTCTCCCGCTACTTCGTCCCCGCGAGCGGCATCCCCGAGGACCCGGTGACCGGGAGCACCCACTGCACGCTGGCGCCCTTCTGGGCGGCACGGCTCGGCCGCGCCGCCCTCGCGGGCCGCCAGGTCTCGCGGCGCGGCGGCGTCGTCCGCTGCGAGGTCCGCGGCGACCGCGTCCTGCTGGCGGGGCGGGTCCTGCCCTTCCTGGAGGGGACGGTGGAGGTCGAGGCGTAGCGCCGTCGGGCCGCGCCGGCGTCCGCCCCTACCGGAAGTCCCGGCTCGCCGCCTTCGGGGGCGCGCGGCGGAGGGGGGGGTCGAAGACGCGGTCGACGACGACGTGGACGACGCCGTCGGTGCGCTGGACGCGGCCGTCGACGCCGAGGAAGGAGAGGGTGCGCACCTCGGCGGCGTACTTCTCGAAGACGCGGGCCCAGAGGACGGTGTTCACGAAGCCCGTCTCGTCCTCCAGCGTCATGAAGACGACGCCCCCGGCGGTGCCGGGCCGCTGGCGGCAGATGGCGAGGCCTGCGTAGCGCACGCGGGACCCCTCGGGGAGCCAGGCGACCTCGCGGGCCTCGGGGAAGCCGCCCTCGCGCAGGGCGTCGCGGAGCCCCTCCAGCGGATGCCCGCGGGCGCTGTGGTGGGACGCGTGGAGGTCCCACGTCACCTCCTCGAAGGAGGAGAGGGCCGCGAAGGTCGCCTCCCGCTCCCCCACCGCCATGGGCAGCGTCACGGGCGCCGCGCCGCGGAGCCCCTTCACCTCCCAGAGCGCCTCCCGCCGCCCCGGCCGCAGCGGGTCCAGCGCCCCCGCCTCCGCCAGGAACCGGAGCGCCCGCTCGCCCAGCCGCGCCCGCGCCCCCAGGTCCGCGACGGACGCGAAGGGCCCCGCCCGCCGCGCCTCCTCCACGCGCAGCGCCTCCGCCTCGCCCAGCCCCTTCACGAAGCGGAGGCCCATGCGCACGGCGAATCGGTCCCGCGGCGCCGCGGCGCCGGGCCGGGGCTCCAGCGTGCAGTCCCGCGCGCTGCGATCCACGTCCACGGGGCGCACCTCCACGTCCATGCGCCGCGCGTCCCCCACCAGCGTGGCCGGCGAGTAGAAGCCCATGGGCAGGGAGTTCAGCAGCGCCGCCGTGAACTCCGCGGGCCAGTGGCGGCGGAGGTACGCCGTGGCGTACGCCAGCAGGGCGAAGGAGGCGGCGTGGCTCTCGGGGAAGCCGTACTCGCCGAAGCCGCGGATCTGCTCGAACACGCGCTCCGCGAACTCCGGCGCGATGCCCTTCTCCACCATGCGCGTGACGAGGCGATCCCGGTGGCCGTCCAGGCGGCCGGTCTTCCTCCACGCCGCCATGTCGCGGCGCAACTGGTCCGCCTCGCCGGGGGTGTAGTCCGCCGCCACCACGGCGAGCCGCATGACCTGCTCCTGGAAGAGCGGCACGCCGAGGGTCTTCTCCAGCACCGGCACGAGGCAGGGATGGGGGTACTCCACGGGCTCCACCCCGGCCCGGCGGCGGAGGTAGGGATGCACCATGCCTCCGGCGATGGGCCCGGGCCGCACGATGCTCACCTCGATGACGAGGTCGTAGAAGCGGCGGGGGCGGAGGCGCGGCAGCATGGCCATCTGCGCGCGGCTCTCCACCTGGAACACGCCCACGGTGTCGCCGCGGGCGATCATGTCGAAGGTCTCCGGGTCCTCCGGCGGGATCGTCGCCATGGAGAGGTCGCACTCCCGGTGGGCCCGCAGGAGCGCGAAGCAGCGCCGGAGATGGGTCAGCGCGCCGAGGCCGAGGAGGTCGACCTTGAAGAGGCCCAGCGCCTCCACGTCGTCCTTGTCCCACTGGATGACCGTGCGGGCCTCCATGGCGGCGTTCTCCACGGGGACGAGGTCGTGCACCGGCTCGTGGCCGAGGAGGAAGCCCCCGGGGTGGATGGAGAGGTGGCGGGGGGACCCGAGGATCTCCCCGGAGAGGCGCACGAGGAGCCGGTGGGCGGGTGCGTCGGGGTCGAACCCGGCTCGCTCCAGCGTCTCCGGCGAGGGGGCGCCGTCGTGGCCCGTGAAGCGGGCGAGGCGATCCAGCGCCGTGGGCGCGAGGCCGAGGGCCTTGCCGACGTCCCGCACGGCGGACTTCGCGCGGTAGCGGATGACCACGGCCACCATGGCGGCGCGGTCCCGGCCGTAGCGCTCGTAGACGTGCTGGATGACCTCCTCGCGGCGCTCGTGCTCGATGTCCAGGTCGATGTCCGGCGGCTCGGCGCGCTCCCGCGAGAGGAAGCGCTCGAAGAGCAGTTCCATGCGCACCGGGTCCACGGCGGTGATGCCGAGGCACCAGCACACGGCGGAGTTGGCGGCGGAGCCGCGGCCCTGGCAGAGGATCCCGCGGTCCCGGCACCACCGCACGATCTCGTGCATGGTGAGGAAGTAGCCGGCGTAGTCGAGTTCGTCGATGAGGGCGAGTTCCTTCTCCACCTGCGCGAGGACGTCCGGCGGGACGCGGCCGCCGTAGCGCCCGCGGGCCCCCTCCAGCACGAGGCGGCGGAGGTGCTCCCCGGTGGTGGTGCCGTCGGGGAGCGCCTCGGAGGGGTAGACGTAGCGCAGTTCGTCCATGGAGAACGTGCACCGCTCCGCCACATCGAGGGTGCGCTCCACGGCGCCGCGGTCGTCGGGGAAGAGCGCGCGGAAGGGCTCCGGGGCGAGCAGCGCGTGCTCCCCGTTGGGGCGGAGGAGCCGGCCCGCGGTGGAGAGGGAGACGCCGTGGCGGATGCAGGTGAGCACGTCCTGCAGTTCCCGGCGCGGCGGGGCGTGGTAGAGGACCTCCACGGCGGCCACGGAGGGGACGCGGAGGGCGGCGGCGGCGCGGCGGAGGCGGCGCTCGCGGGGCACCTCGTCGGCGCGGCGGTGGCGGGCGAGGAGGGCGTAGAGCCGGTCGCCGAAGGCCTCCCGCAGGACGCCCCCCTCGGCCAGCAGCGCGCCGTCGCCGCCGCGCGCGCCGCCGCCGCCCCCCCAGAGCGCGAGGAGGCCCGGCGCGTGCGCGCAGACCTCGTCGAGGCGCACGCGGCTCGTCCCCTTGGGCGAGCGGAGGCGGCCCTCCGTGACGAGCCGGCAGAGGCGGGCGTAGCCGCCGCGGTCGGCGGCGAGGAGGACCAGCGTGGTGCCGTCGTCCAGCGTCACCTCGGAGCCCACCAGCAGCCGCACGCCGTGCTCCCGCGCCGCCACGTGGGCCCGCACGATGCCGGCCACGCCGTCCCGGTCCGTCACCGCCAGGGCGCGGAGGCCCAGGGCGCGGGCCTCCTCCACCAGTTCCCCCGGGTCGCTGGCCCCCTCGAGGAAGGAGAAGTGGCTCTTGCACCAGAGGGGGACGTAGGACGGGTCGCGGGGGCTCATTCCACCCGCCCGTGCAGGAACCAGCGCCGCCGCACGCGGTCGTGGAAGGCCCACAGCACGTCCCCCCGCTGGGTCTCCAGGTAGTGGTAGTCGCGGTGCACGCGCCGCACCCACCAGCCTCCGGACACGGTGAACGGTCCGTGGCGCCGCACCACGGGCCCCTGCGCGTACTCCCCCGGCATCCACCCGTCGGGCTCGCTGCGGGACGGGGAGCGGAGGGGCCGGGGCCGGAACAGCAGCCGGCGCACGAGGGGCCGGGGCTCCTCCGGGGGCGCGGGGGCGTCCGGCGGGGGCGCGGGGGCGTCCGGCGGGGAGAGGGAGGGGGGCGGGGGGGGGTGGGCGGCCCCGGCGGGGGCGGCGGCCCTTCCCTCCCGCGGGGTCGGGTCCCACGAGAAGGACGCCTCCGGCAGGTGGCCCTCCCGGAGGCGTGCGTACACCACCGCGCCGGCCCCCAGGTCGGCGCGGATGCGGGCCAGGGCTCGGGCCGCGGCGGCGGGGTCGCGGCGGGGCTTCTCCGCGAACAGCGTCCGCTGCTCCTCCCGGGCGGGCACGGAGGCGAGGACCACCTCGACGTCCGTCACTCCCGACGGGAGGGCGGTGGCGTCGAGGCGCAGGCGCACCAGTTCGAGGAGCCCCGCCGCGTCCCGGGAGGGCGCCGCCGGCCGCACCGATTCGGTGCGCCCCGTGCCGTCGTCCAGGCGGAGGCGGAGTTCCACCGCCACGGCGGCGCGGTGGCGGGAGGCGAGGCGCTCCGCCAGCGGGCGCAGCAGCCCCTCCACCACGGGCAGGAGGCGGGCCGTGTCCGTCTCCGCGTACTCCAGGGACGCGGCGGCGCGGAACTCCTCCTCCGGGGGGAGGGCGTCGAGCCCGTCCCCCGCTTCCCCGGCGGCGGTGCGCTGGAGCCGGTGGGCCTCCTCGCCGAAGCGGCGGAGGACCCCCTCCCCCGGCAGCGCCAGGAACTCCCCCACCGTCCGCACTCCCAGCCGGGCCAGCGTCTCCCGCAGCCCCGGCTCCACCGGCAGCATCTCCAGCGGCGCCCCCCGCGTCGCCTCCCCCTCCTCCCCCCCGTCCCCGAACACCCGCCAACTCGACGACATCATTCCCGGAATGTTGCGTTCGAGTTGGCGGGCCCCCACGAGGGAGCCGAACCGCGTGAACCCCACGGCGACCCGGGCGGAGAGCCCCTCCGCGGCGACGGCCTCGACGATGGACCGGGCCCAGGCGTCCAGGGACGCGTGGAGCGGGGTCAGCCCCGCGGCGTTCAGCCAGAAGACGCCGGGCTCCTCCCGGCAGGGCTCCACGGACGGCGTGTGGCGCCGGAGGAGCGCGGCGATGCGGTCCACCTCGCGGCGCACCCGCGCGGAGGGCATCTCCGCGGCGTGGAGGTCGCGGCAGACGAGGAGCGCCGGCGCGTAGCGCATGCCCGGGAGGACCCGCGCCGCGCGGGCCGCCCCGTTCACCTGGAGGATGCGCCCCTGGGGGTGATCCCGGTCCACCACCGCCGCCGGCCGCCCCGCCCATCCCGGGCTGTCCCGCACGAGAACCTGCAGCGGGAGGGCGGGCACGTCCACGCAGGTCCACCGCACGCCGCCTCCGCCGGGACTCGCCACGGGCTAGCCCAACCCATCGGGCCCGCGGAGGTCCACCTCGTGGACCCAGCCCAGGGGACGGCGCCGGTCCCGGAGGGCCCGCACGCGCCCGCGGAACTGCCCCTCCCCCGTGCGCCGGAGGAGCGCCTCCGCGCGGAGCGTCGCCAGGGAGCCTCCGTGGCCCGCGGCGGCGTCCCCTCCGGCGATGCAGAGGAGCGTCGCTCCGTGGCGCCGCGCCAGACCGGCGAGGCGGGCGGTGACGGAGGGGGTCCACGGCTCCCCGGGTGGGCGGCCCCGGGGGGCGCGGCTCCGCGAACTCGCACGCATCATTCCGGGAATGTCGGCGTCGAGTTCGCGGGGGCCGGGGGCGCCGGGGAGCCGCTCGCCGCACTCCCACTCGCCGGGGCGCAGCGCGGGGAGGCGCCGGGCCGAGGGGTCCCCCCACCACCGCGCCCCGGGGGCCCCGTCGGACCCGCCCAGGTCGAGGATCACGAGCCCGAAGGCGCCGGAGCGGAGGAGGAGATCCGCCGCCCGGAGCGCCTCCGCGACGGCCGGGGCGAGCACCACGGGGAGCGCCCCCAGGTCCACCCCCGCCGCTGCGGCGTCGGGCGGGAAGAAGGTCCCCTCCCCCGCCGCCACCCAGGCCACCGGTTCCCCCTCGCGCTGGGCATCGAGGACGAGGGCCATGGCCAGGGACAGCGTCCCGCCGCCGTTGGCGGAGGAGATCTCGGCGACGCCGCCGGCGAGGGCGGCGCGGGTCCAGGGGGGCGGGGGGGGCGGGGGGGGAGGCGGAGGCGAGGCGAGAGGCGCACACCTCACGACGGGGTCAGACCCCTGCGGGGTCAGACCCCTGGGCAGACCCCCGGGCAGACCCCTGGGCAGACCCCTTGCCTTTGGCCTTGTTGCTGCCGCCACGACCATCGCCCTCCCCCGGCTCCCACGCCGGGAGTCCCAGCCACTGCCAACCGGAGGGGAGGATACCTAACGGAATGCGAACGGTCAATCCCCCTTCCGGAGCGGCGGAGGCATCAGCGTGCCAGCCGGCGGCGGGCGAAGTCGGCCTCGCCGGCGAAGCCGAGGACGTCGTAGGCGGCGGCGAGGCCCTCCCAGCGGGTGCGTCCGTCGAGGCGACCGTTCCACAGCAGTTTGGCCTCGCACTCGGGGCAGAGATGGAGCGGCGTGCGGTCCATCTCCCCGGCGTGGTTGGACCCGTTCATCAGGCAGAGACCGCGCAGGCAGTGTTCCATGCCGAGGAGGTGTCCGATCTCGTGGGTCATCACCTTGAGCGTGCGCCGCAGCAGGAGATCCCCGTCGTCCTCCACCCCTCCCCCCCCGAGCCGGTGGAGGGACCAGACGCCCGTGCGGCGAGCCGGCGAGGCGACGCCGTAGACGAAGTTCAGTTCGCCCGCCGTCAGGTCCTCGTCGCAGAGCCCCACGTAGGCGACGGCGCCGCCGGGGAGGCGGTTCTCCAGCGTGCGCAGCAGGCCGTCCCCGTCCCGCTGACGGCGCTCCGCCAGCCAGGAGGACTCCGGGAGCGGCAGCGCGTCGGCGAGCACCGCATCGCAGCGGAAGAAGGCGCCCACGTAGGTCCGCGCCTTCTCCAGCAGCGCCCCGTGGCGCTCCCCCACGTCCCCGAGGGGCTGGAGCACCACCGAGCGCCGGTCCTCGGTGATGCGGTTCCGGCACGCGGCGCGGTACTCCCCCAGAGTCTGCCCCGGTTCGGAGCGGGCCGTCCGCCAGTCCCCGGCCCGCGGAGGCGGGAGCGGCGGGAAGTCCGGGTCGTCGGGCGGGAGAGGGACCTCCCCGGGGCCGGCGTCGTCCTCGAACTCGAACGCATCATTCCCGGAATGTTGCGTTCGAGTTGGGGAGGGGGGAGCCGCGGGCCCCTCGTCGATCACCCCTCCGCAGGCGGAGGCGAGAAGCAGCGGGAGGACCGCGGACCCGCTCCATGCGCCCCGGCAGTGCCCCACGTGGCCTCCGCGCTCCACCCGTCCCCGGCCTCCGCCGGGAGGAACGGCGGGAGGGGGGCGCCGGTTCGCGACCCCTTCCGCGGACGCGAACTCGCACGCAACATTCCGGGAATGTCGTCGTCGAGTTCGGCGGGTCAGAACGCCCGGCGGGGCGCCCACACGGGGGAGGTGGGGAGGGTCGGGCGGAGGATGGAGTTCACGAGGGAGGGGTCCACTTCCGGGGGGGCGGGGAATCGCACGCGGAAGGAGAGGGTGAACCGCTCCTCCGTGAGGACGTCCAGCGGAACGCCCGGGTCCCGCCACTCCAGGGTGAAGGGGCTCTCGCGGGGGGAGAGGAGGACGAAGCCCTGCTGGAGCATGTAGACGTGCGCCTCCAGGAGGTCCCGCACGAACGCCCCCCGCAGCGCGTCCCGCTCCTCCTCCGTGGGCGCGGCGGCGAACAGCCGCGCGTGACGGCTCCCCGGCGGCAACCGGCTCGCCGCCTCGTCGAGCACGGCGCGCGCCGCGTCGTTCTCGACCTCCAGCGTGGTGAGGTAGGGCACGATGGTCCCCCACCCCGCGGCGAGGAGGGTGTGGTAGTAGACGGGCCAGTCGTTCGCCGCGTCCAGCGTCTGCTCCCGGCCGGGAGCGGGCACGGAGACGAGCCCGATGCCCGTGGCGTCGAAGCACGCGTAGCCGCCGTCGCGCAGGCGCCGCCGCACGAACCGGAAGAACTCCCGGCTGTACAGCCGGGCGAGGTCGTAGTCGACGGCCACGGGGAAGTCGATGTAGATGGCGTCCCACCGGCGCCGGCTGTCGCGCACGAACGCGAAGCCGTCGGACCGCACGCGCTCGACGCGGGGATCCGCCAGGGCGCCGCCGCTGGCGGCCCGGAGCACGGGGTGCTCCAGCGACAGCCGCGGGAGCACGGGGTCGATGTCCACATGGGTGATGCTGCGGACGCCGCGGTACTTCAGCAGTTCCCGTGCGAGCAGCCCGTCCCCGCCGCCCAGCAGGAGGATCTCCGCGGGGGCCTTTCCCGCGGCGACGACGGGGACGTGTGCGAACCACTCGTGGTAGACCTCGTCGAAGGACGTGTTGAACTGGAGATCCCCGTTGAGGAAGAGCACGCGGTCCCGGGGATAGGCGGGATCCCGCTCCCGCTTCCGGCTGTAGATCCCCATGAGGCGCGCGGTGAAGTCGGGCGCCACGTCCGCCACCAGGTCGATGGCCTGGTACGGAGAGCGCACGCGCTCCACGACGGGGAACCCGCCCATGGGGGCGAAGCGCTCCCGGAGACTGCCCACGCTCTGGCGGGCGTAGTAGAACTTCCGCAGGAAGTACTGCTCGATGCGGGGCGAACCGAGGTTGAGCGCGATGAGTCCGGCGGCCACGCCGCAGACCACCGCCGATCGGCGGCCCGCCCCCAGGCTCCCGTCCAGGCGGAGCGCGAGGATCACGCCCGCGACCGCGAGGTTCACGCCCGCGACGAACAGGCCGATGCGGAGGAGGGGCCAGTGCGGGAGGAGCAGCAGCGGGAACGCGAGGCTCCCCGCCAGCGTGCCCAGGTAGTCGGCCCCGAGGACCGGGTGGGTGGCCGCCACCGGCCGTCCTCCCCGCCGCGCGATGCGGTAGAGGAGCGGGAGTTCCAGCCCCGTGAGCGCCCCCACCGCGAGGGACGCCAGGAACGCGGTCCCGAAGAACACCGTCGTCGCCCACCGCGCGTGCCCCGCGTGGAGGAGGTGGGCGTGGGTCATGTGGGCCAGGTGGACGACGGGGACGAGGGCCGCGCCCAGGAGCGTGAGAGCGATCTCCACGCGGAACAGTCCGGTCCAGGGATCCAGGTTCCGGGAGAGCCGCCGCGCCGCGAAGGCGCCGAGGCCCATGCCCAGGAGGTAGAGCCCCACCGTGATGGAGTACCAGACCACGGTGTTGGCGGCGAGCAGCGCCAGCGTCTGGGCGGCGGTGAACTCGTAGAGGATGCTGCACGCCGCGAGGACCGCCGCGAGGACGGCGACCCCGAGGATTCCCTCCGTGCGTCCGCCGGCGTCCGCCGTCTCCACGCGGGAGGCGTCCCTCGAGGTCGCGGTCGCCGTCGCCGCCGCCGGACCGCTCACCGGGGCCCCCGATCCTCGGACCTCACTTCCGTGCGCGCCGCGCCCACGGCCTCCGCGACGGCCTCCACGGCGACGCGCGGATCCATGGCGTCGCCGCAGGTGAAGACATCCATCGCGAGGTAGCCGTCCTCGGGCCACGAGTGGAACGCCAGGTGGCTCTCCGCGAGCAGCACGACCCCCGTCGCGCCGACGGGCTCGAACTGGTGGAACGCCCAGGAGAGGGCCGTCGCGCCGCAGCGCTCGACGGCGTCCACCATCACCGGCCGCAGTCGCTCCACGGTCGCGATCCGCTCCGGCGGACAGCCGGAGAACTCCACGAGGAGGTGGCGCCCGCGGACGCGCCGGCCGCCGGCGGTCACTCCGCCCCCATGTAGAGGGCCAGCGCGCGCTCGGAGAGTTCCGGCGCGTGGAGGAGACCCGCGCCGACGAGGAGGAGCAGCCCTCCCTGCACCGCCAGCAGGCGGCCGTGCCGCCGGCCCATGCCGTCGGGGAGCTTCCCCCGCTCCAGCGAGAGGGCCACGCCGGCCATCGCGTTCATGGCCGCCGTGCCCAGGGAGGCCGCCACGAGTCCGGCGCGGGGGTAGAGGAGGAACGCGAACGCCAGCGTCCCCGCGAACGCCCCCACGTAGTCCCAGCCCAGCACCGATGTCTCGGCGTCGGCGGATTTTCGCGACCGGAGTTCCACGAGCAGCGGGATCTCGAGCCCCGTGAGGATGCCGATGACGACGACGAGCCCGTGCGCCGCGACCACGAAGACGGCCCGGGGCACGCCGGATGCCTCCAGCGCGATGAGCCCCAGCACCGATCCGCCCCCGAGGGTCGTGAGGGCGATCTCGACTCCCTGGAGCGTGGTCAGCGGGCTGCGCAGCAGCCGCCCGCGCGCCAGGAACGCGCCCACGCCCATGGCGAGCATGTAGAGGCCGATGGTCACCGCGTAGCGGAGCACGGTGTTGCCCAGCATGGCCGCCATGGCCTGCCCCAGCAGGAGTTCGTAGACGATGCTGCAGAACGCGAGGACGACGGTGAGCGCGGGGATCACTCTTCACCGCCCCGTCCCGCCGTCGCGGCGCACCGCTCCCCCCTCCGGGGCCGGCACGGCGCCGGTGGTCCCTCTCCGGGGCGGGGGGGTCGATCCATTCCCTTCCTTCCTGCAGACGGGGGTCGATGCGGGCGGGGTGTCTCCGTGGGTTCGCTTCGGGAGCGCCCATTGTAGCGTCCCCGCTCGATCCTGCCGAATCGAGGTTGCTCAGGCGCGGTGGGCGACGACGTGGAACGCCGCCGTGTAGCGGGACGTCCCCACGCCGGTGGCACCGACGATGCGGACGGAGGTGAACCCCGCCGCCTCCAGCAGGGCCAGGCAGGACCTGCCCGGCAGCGCCCCCGCGATTCAGGTGCTCCACGCGCCGGCGTCGGCGAGGACCTCGTCGGGGACGGTCTCCACCACGAGGAGGTCGGCCATGGCGAGCACGCCACCGGGTCGGAGCACGCGCGCCGCTTCGCGGAGCGCGCGGGCCTTGTCGGGCACGAGGTTCAGCACGCCGTTGGAGATCGCGGCATCGAACCCGCCGGAGCGGAACGGCAGCGACTCGAGGTCCCCCGCCACGAAGCGCGCGCGTCCCGCGGCGGAACCCGGCGCGGCGGCGGCGGCGCGCCCCAGCATCTCCACCGAGAGGTCCACCCCGACGGCGATCCCCCGCGCGCCGACCCGCGCCGCCGCGAGGAACACGTCCGTGCCGGCCCCGCAACCGAGATCGAGCACGCGATCCCCCGCGCGGGGCGGGACGAGGGAGAGCGGGTTCCCCACGCCGACGAACGCCTCCGCGGCGGCGGCGGGGACGGCGTCGAGATGGGCGGCCTCGTAGCCCACGCCCAGCGCGCCGCGGCGCCCCACGGGGTAGGAGAACTGCCCGTCGGGACGGGCGGCGACGCGGGCGTACTTCGCCAGGACCGCCTCGCGGAGTTCCGCGGCGCGCGCCGGCGCCGGTGCGCAGGGGAGGGGATCGGCCACCGGGGGAGTGTACGCCCCTTCCCCCTGGATCGATTCCGCCCGCGGCGGGATCCTTGGTTCCATGGACGAGCGCGGCGCCGACCCTCCGGGACTTCCGCTGGCGGAACACGCGGCGTTCGTCCGTGCCGTCGCCCGCGCGCTCGCCGTCGACGGGCACGCGGCCGCCGACCTGGAGCAGGAGGCCTGGCTCCGGGCGGTGCGCTCGCCGCCGCGCTCCAACGCGCGAGGCTGGTTCCGGACGGTGCTCCGCAGCCTCGCGGCGCGCGCGGGCCGGGACG
>CAZSIX010000063.1:0-16831 GCA_964607145.1 uncultured Planctomycetota bacterium
GCGGAGCCGAGGGCGACGAGGGCGGCGCGCCGCACCCCGGGGGGCCCCGCGACGGCCTCGCGGAGGAGGAGCGCCCGCCCCGGCTCCCCCGCGCGCGCGAGATCCGCCGCGCGGCGGTCCAGGGCCTCGTCCCCGCGGGGCGCGGGCGGCGTGCCGGGACCCTCCGCGGTGGAGGGGGGATCCTCCCCCGCGCGGAGGGGCGCCGCCGCCAGGGCGACCACCAGGGCGGCGACCACGGCCGGGAACCGGAGGGGGACCACGGGGCACATCCTACCGTTCGACGGCGCCGCGGGGCCCGCCTCCCGCGGCGGAAGTCGACGGCGGCGCGTCCCGCCCCCGCGGGGACGGTCCTCCGACGACGGGCCCACGGGGCGTATCCTGCGGGGCGGCGGCCGGGCGGGGGGCACGGACCGGGCATGCGGGACCTGGAAGGGAAGCTCGAGACGGAACTGAAGCGCGGGATCCTCCAGATCGCCGTGCTCTCGCTCCTCCGGGTTCCCCGGTACGGATACCAGCTCGGGCGGATGCTCGCGGACGCCGGGCTGGCGGTGGAGGAGGGGACCCTCTACCCCATCCTGCGGCGGCTGGAGGAGCAGGGGTTCCTGGAGAGCCGCTGGGTGACGGAGCAGGCGCGGCCCCGCAAGTACTACGAGACGACGCCCGACGGTCGGCAGAGCCTGGAGGCGCTCCTCGCGACCTGGAGGCGCGTGGACGAGGGCCTCCGCTCGATCCTGGCCGACACCGCGGCGCCCCCGACGGAGCAGGCCCCGGCGGACGGGGCGGAGGGACGGCCCCATGAGTGACGAGGCGCTGCGCGCGTTCCTGGACCGCGTCGAGGGACACCTCGGCGGGTCCGCCAAGGGGGACATCCTCCGCGAGATCGAGAGCCACGTGTGGGATCGGGCCGAGGCGCTGTCCGCTGCCCGTGGCGCCGAGGAGCCCGGCCCCGAGGACCTCCGCCGGGCCATGGAGGAACTGGGGGACCCGTCGCAACTCGCGGTCTCGTACTCCGGCGAGCGCCACCTCGTCCCGCCGCGGCAGTACGCGGCGTTCTGGTACTTCACGGGGCTCGTCTTCGCCATCCACCTGGCGATGCTCCTCATCGCCGCCACGACGCGCACGTACTTCGACTTCTTCCCGTTCAACGTCCTTCCCGCGGGGAAACTCACGGGCGGCGCCGCCGTCGTCACCGTCGTGTCCCTCGCGGTGCAGGCGTTCCTCTTCGACGCGGGCCTGGTGCTCATCCTGTTCTTCCTCCTCGGCCGCACCATCCGCCGGGTGGACCTCCCCAACCTCACGTTCCGCGTCGAGTCCTCCCGCCGCCCGAGTCTCGTGCGTGCGGGGTTCGCGCTGGTGGTCCTCCTCATGCTCGGCGTGCCCGACATCCGCGACACGCTGTTCACCGTGCACGCCGCCGGGGACGGCGACCGGATCGACGTCCACAACCTGTTCCTTCCCTCCTTCGGCCGCGTGCTCCCGTTCGTCGCCGGATTCCTCCTCCTCGCCATCGTGAAGGACGTCCTCTACGCGGTCCTGCGGGAGCGGGTGCTCACGGTGGCGCTGGACATGCTCACCGCGGCCGCCGGCGTGGGGCTCTCGCTCTACCTCTTCACGGAGCCCGAGTTCCTGGGCCTCCCGTCGGACTTCCCCCTCAACGCGGAGCAACTGGCCTTCATCAACGAGGTCCTCTCCCGCGTGCTCTCCCTGTTCTTCATCGTGTGGGCCGCGCTCTTCGCCGCCCGCGCCGTGAAGCGCGCCATGCGGCTGCAGCAGATCTGGGGAGAGAAGGAGCCGGGGAGGCTCTAGACGGAGTTCCTACGACCTCCGGCGCGCGAGGGCGAACCGGAGCGCCGCCCAGGCGGAGCAGGCGCCGAGGGCGAAGCCGGGGTGGGGGAGGCGCGCCGCGAGGGCGGCCCCGTCCACGAGCAGGAAGCCGAAGACGCCCTCGCGCACGATGAGCCCCACGCCCGCCCCCCCGCCCCGGCGGCGGGCCGCGGCGGCGGCCACGCCGACGGCGGCGGCCAGCAGGATCGCGGGGACCACGGCGACGGGGCGGGCGAGGAGGGGGCCGTCGCGGAGGAGGACGAGCGCGAGGGCCGGGCCGAGGACCGCAGCCGCCGCAGCCGCGGGCACGCGCCGCGCCGCGTCCGATCGGTCCTCCTGGAGGCTTGCCCACGTCACCAGCAGGCCGTGGAGGAACCACGGCAGCGGCAGCACCAGCGCGCGCCCCGGCGCCGCGGCGAGGGACTCCCGGAACTCGGGGAAGGCCATGGCGGCGGCGAGGGCGCTGCCTCCCCGGCAGAGCCCCATGCCGAAGGCCCCCGCGAGGCCGTGCCGCTTGAGGACGAGGTCGTAGGCGAGCACCAGCACGACGACGCCGACGTAGGCCGCCGCCGCGTGGGTCCCCGCGCCGAGCCCGAGCAGCGGAGCGGCGAGCAGCAGGCCCGCCGCGACTCCCGACGCCGCCCCCGGCCGCACCGCCCCCGACGGCAGGGGCCGATCCGGGTGGAGCGTGCGATCCCGGGCCAGATCCACGCGATCGTTGAGGACCACGCCCCCCGCGTAGGCCGCCGCGGCGGCGGCGCCGAGGGCCCACACGCGCCCGTCGGCGCAGGGGGCGAAGAGGAGGCCGATGGTCGCCGCGTCCGCCGCCGCGGTGAGGATCCCGGGCCAGCGCAGGAGGCGGAGGACCGGTGGCGCCACCCCCGCCGTCAGCCCCCCATGAGGCGGCCCACGTCGTTGAAGAGGCCGAGCCCCATGAGCCCGAGGATGAGAAGCAGGCCCACCCATTGCGACGCGACGACGACCCCCTCGGAGGGCGGGCGGCCGAGGACCGCCTCCACGCCCAGCAGCGCCAGTTGCCCGCCGTCCAGCACGGGGATGGGGAGGAGGTTGAGCACCGCGAGGTTCACGCTCAGCATGGCGAGCACCCAGAGGAACTTCCCGGCCCCCTCCTCGGCGCTGCTCCGGGCCACCTGGCCGATGAGGATCACGCCGCCGAGGTTGCGGTGATCCACGGATCCACCGAACATCCCCTTCAGCGTCGTCACGAGGTTGCGGAGCGAGAGCACCGTGCGTCCCCAGGCCCGCGCACCCAGTTCCCCCGGCGCGGTCACGCGCAGGACCGGGCGGTCGTCCATGGGAACGAGGGCGTGGCGGGGGAACGGGACCGGCGCGACGCGCACCGTCTCCGCGCGCTCCCCGGAGCGCCAGCCCACGGCCACGCCGTCGGCGAGGGAGGCCTCCTTCCGGAGGCGCGCGACCAGGTCCGCGAAGGTGACGACGACGGCGCCGCCCACGGTCTCGATGCGTGCGCCGTTGGGGATGCCCGCCGCCTCCGCGGGGGAGAGGGCGGGGGAGCCGTCCGCCGCGGGCGGCGCGTCGGGGAGCACCTCCACGCGCGTCGGGTGGGGGTCGCGCGCGAACACGAGATCGGAGAGCACGGCGAGCCGGCCGGCGCCATCCGGGGGGAGGACGAGCGTGGCCGGTCCCGACGGGGACTCCACGTCCACGGACACCGGGCCCGGCGGGGCGCGGAGCACGAGGCGCAGGAAGGAGCGCTCGCCGCGCACCGCCGTCCCCGCCACGCGGAGGATGCGCTGGCCGGCGCGGAAGCCGGTCCCCTCGCCGTCGCCTCCCGGGCGCACCTCCTCGAGGGTGTCGCGGTACGGCGTGATGCCGATCATCGGTTCCGTGGTGGACGGCGGGAGGGCGATGTCGAGCGTCACCGGGCCCGCGGTGTCCCCCGTGTCGCGGCGCACCGTCAGGTGGAGGGGTCCGGCCACCGGTCGGAGCGTGTCGACGAGGGGGTCCGTCAGAAGCCGCGGGAGCCCCATGGGGACGCCCTCGACGGCGACGACCTCGTCCCCCGTGCGGAGTCCCGCCCGCGCCGCCTCGCCGTCGTCGGGGACCTCCAGGCGGTTCCCGAAGTACGGGCCCACGCCGATGACCGGCACGCCGGCGGCGGCGTCCGCCACGGGAGTGACGGTGGCGCGGAAGCGCGTGCCGTCCCGCTCCACCTCCAGTTCGACGGGTCTCCCCTCCAGGCTCGCGTGCTGGAGATCCTGGAACTCCAGCAGGCGATGGCCGTCGGCGGAGACGAACACGTCCCCGGGACGGATGCCCGCCCGCCACGCGGGCTTGCCCGGAAGCACCGAGCCGGCGCGGGCGGGGTCCACGCGCACGCCCACGGCGAAGGCCGCGCCGAACAGGACGAACGCGAGGATCCCGTTCATCACGACTCCGGCGAGCATGACCATGGCGCGCACCCAGATGGGCTTGGACGCGAAGTCGCCGGGTCCGTGGCCCCCCTCGGGGACCTCGTTCTCGCCGGACATCTTCACGTAGCCGCCCAGCGGGATCGCCGAGAGGCGGTAGTGGGTGTCCCCCCGGCGGAAGCCGGCGATGACGGGACCGAAGCCGAGGGAGAACGCGAGCACCTTCACCTTCGCCCACTTGGCCACGGCGAAGTGGCCCAGTTCGTGGATGAAGATGAGGAGGCCCACGCCCAGCACGACGAGGACCCAGTAGGCGGCCTCGACGAGGAAGCCGGTGGCGCCCATCACGCCGCCCTCCGATCGACGGCGGCGCGGGCGGCGGCGTCGGCGGCGGCGGCCCGCGCGAGGAACCCCTCCAGCGCCTCGCCGCGGCTCGTCGAAGGCGGCGCCTCCCCGGGCGGGGCGCACTCGTCCAGCGCGTCCCGCACGAGAGGCACGATGGAGGTGAACGGGATGCGGCGCCCGAGGAACAGTTCCACCGCCCGCTCGTCGGCGGCATTCAGGACGGCCCCCGCGAGGTCCCCCCGCCGCGCCGCCTCGTAGCCCAGCGCGAGTCCCGGATAGCGGGCGGCGTCGGGAGCGGCGAAGTCGAGGCGCGCCATCTGGCGGACGTCCCAGCGGAAGTCCGGCTCCTCCGGCCGGTCCGGGTGGGCCAGCGCCCACAGCAGGGGGAGGCGCATGTCGGGACGACCCAGCTGCGCGATGACCGATCCGTCCCGGAACTCGACCATGGAATGGACCACGGACTGCGCGTGCAGCACGACCTCGACCTGGTCCGGGCGCAGCCCGAAGAGGTGGACCGCCTCGATCACCTCCAGCGCCTTGTTCATGAGCGTGGCGGAGTCCACGGTGATGCGCGCGCCCATGCGCCACGTGGGGTGGCGCAGCGCGTCCTCCGGCGTCGCCGCGGCGAGATCCGCGAGGGGCACGTCCCGGAGGGCTCCGCCGGAGGCCGTGAGGAGGATGCGGAGGACCTCCTCGCGCCGCCCCGCGCGCAGGGCCTGCGCCACGGCGCAGTGCTCCGAGTCCACGGGCAGGATCTCCGCCCCCGACGCCGCCGCGGCGGCGAGGAGGTGGGGCCCGGCGATGACCAGGGACTCCTTGTTGGCGAGGGCCACGCGGAGTCCGCGGCGCACCGCCTCCGCCGTGGACGCGAGGCCGGCGGCGCCGGAGACGCCGACGACGACGGTGTCGGCGATCTCCCGCCGGATCATCGACAGGATCCCGTCCACCCCCTCCCGGACCTCGACGGGCTCTCCCGCCAGGAGGCGGCGGGCCTCGGCGGCCCCGTCCCGGTCGAGGAGCCCCACCAGCGGAGGACGGAACTCCCGCCACTGCTCGACGAGGGCCGCGGCGCTGGCGCGGGCCACGAGGCCGGCCAGGCGGAATCGCCGCCCGTGGGCGCCCAGCACCGCCAGCGTGCTGCGCCCGATGGAGCCGGTGCTGCCGAGGACGAGGACCGAGCGCATGGGGACGGCGCATCGTACTGCCTCGCCCGTGGCGGCCCCGGCAATCCGCTACGGCCGCAGCCCCAGCCGGCGCAGCGGCCAGTAGGCCGCCAGGAAGTCGATGCCGGAGTAGCGGTTCCTGCCGTCCCCCTCCGCCTCCTGCAGCGCCTCGAAGGGATCGCTCTTCCAGACGAAGGAGCCGGCCCCCATCTCGTCCACGGGGAGCGGCCGGACGAGGCGGGTCCGGCCGCGCCGGCTCCGCCAGAACGCCTCCTCGAGGTCCGCCCGGCCGCGGTGGTCCACGGGCAGGTCCCGCCCGTCCACGGGGAACCGCGCCAGCGCCGCGCGCGCCGCCGCCAGTTCCGCCGCGTCCGCCCCGGCGGCGGCGCCCGCGGGGGCCGCCACGGCGATCCAGAAGGCGTTCCCCTCGCCCCGGTGGAGGTCCAGGATGCGGCGCAGCGAGTCCTCCGCCGCCGCCCGGAGGGCGACCCGATGGCCGTCGGCGGGATCGGGGGGGAGCCGCAGCACGGACGCCAGCGCCATGGCCACCATGTTGGCGTTGTTCCAGTTCTCCTTCCCCAGCACGCGCAGGGTGGGGAACCGCAGCGCCCCCGCCGCCCCCGCCCGGAGGAGCCGTTCCAGCGCCCGCCGGTGGCGCCCCTCGCCCGTGGCGCGGGCCGCGGCGTCGGCGAGGCCCAGCACGATGGCGGCGTTCACCCCGATGGGGAGGCCGGCCACGGTGGGGGAGAGATCCCCGTACGTGGTGGGCACGCCGTCGGGGTCCTCGATGCGGAGTCCCCGCGCCAGCACGCGATCGGCGAGGTCCCCGAGGAGGACCGCCGCGCGGGCCCGCGCCGCCGGATCCTCCACGAGGTCCGTCACCGCGGCGAGGCCGTAGAGCATTCCCGCCACCTGGTCCTTGGAGAGATCCCCGCGCCATCGCCATCCGTCGTGGCCGGACGCGCCGTCGTGCCAGTGGGGGGAGTCCCCCTCGCGCTCCGGGACGCCGGGGGCCCGCGCGTAGCGGGCGAACGCCCCCCGCTCCCCGGTCACCGCGGAGAGCGTCGCCAGGCCCCGGAGCAGGTGCAGCACGCGGCGGCGCGCCTCCTCCTCGCCCGTGGCCGCCCAGCGCTCCGCCTCGGCGCCCAGGAGCACGCCGGTCCACGCGGCCTGGTCGGAGAGGTACCAGGTGCGGACGGGCGCGCCCTCGTCCACGGGGACACGGACCCGGTACGCGAGCCCGCCCCAGGGGAGCAGGTGGAGCGCGTCCAGCCCCGCCTCGATGCGCCGGGCCTTCGCGGCGGGCTCCAGGTCGCGCCCCTCGCGGGCCGGCAGCACGGGCCCCGTGCGGGGAGGCTCCGCGGCGGCGCAGCCGGCGGCGACGAGGCAGAGCAGCGCCACGGCGGGGAGCGGCGGGGCGGAGGGGCGCCGGCGGGAGGGCACGGGGGCATCGTACGCCGCCCGCCCGCGGCCCCCGCGTCCGCGACGCCGCCGGCGCGCGAACTCCGGCGCGCCGTCGCCGCACGATGGTACGTTCCCGCGATGCCCTCCCCCCGCAAGCCGGCCCGCCGCCCCCGCGCCTCCGCCTACGCCCGTGCCGGCGTGGACATCGACCGCAAGATGGGCGCCATCGCCGCCGCCAAGAGCGTCTTCGCGTCCACGTTCGACGGGAACGTCCTCGGCGGCATCGGCGGGTTCGGGTCGCTGTACCGCTTCCGCGCGCCGCGCATGCGGGAGCCGCTGCTCTGCGCCTCCACGGACTCCGTGGGCACCAAGGTGCTGCTGGCGGTGGCGCTGGACCGGCACGACACCGTGGGGCAGGACATCGTCAACCACTGCGTGAACGACATCCTCGTGCAGGGGGCGCGCCCCCTGTTCCTGCTCGACTACGTCGCCTCCGGTCGCCTCCGCGGTCACGTGCTGGCGGCGGTGTTCGACGGCCTCGCTCGCGCGTGCCGCGAGAACGGCTGCTCCCTCGTGGGAGGCGAGACGGCGGAGATGCCCGATCTCTACGGGGAGGGGGAGTACGACCTGGCGGCCACCATCGTGGGCGTGGTGGATCGGAAGGACCTCCTCCCGCGGAAGGGCGTGCGCCCGGGGGACGTCCTGGTGGGGCTCCGCTCCTCTGGACTCCACACGAACGGGTACTCGCTGGCGCGCCGCGCCCTCGTGCGCACGCCCCGCGACCTGCGCCGCCGCGTCCCCGAACTGGGTGCCACGCTGGGGGAGGCGCTCCTGGCGGTCCACCGGTCGTACCTCCCGGTGCTGCGCCCGCTGCTCCGCGATCCGGCGCTCAAGGCGCTGGCGCACATCACCGGCGGCGGGTTCCTGGACAACATCCCGCGCGTGCTGCCGCCGCGATGCGGGGCGATCCTGGACACCGCCGCGTGGGAGGTTCCGCCCCTGTTCCGCCGCATCTGCGAGGCGGGCGGCGTGGAGCGCGACGAGGCCTATCGCGTCTTCAACATGGGGGTCGGGATGGTGCTCGTGCTGGACCCGGCGGGCGCGGATCGCGTCCGGCGCGCCCTCCGCCGCGCCGGCGAGGAGGCCCCCGTGGTGGGCGAGGTCACGCGCGGCGACGGCGGCGTCGTCCTCCGGTGAGAGGCGCGAGCGGGACGGCCCGCTCGCGGCCTTGCGGACGGCGACGACCTGCCGGTGGGCGGAGGGGTCGCGGGGCTGCGGTTGAGACGAGTCGTTGCGTACTTCCCTGAGCGTTCTGGGTGGCGTTGCAGCCTTCGCGCGGACCGTCCCGGGAGTCGCCCGGATCGGGAAGCGGGGGCCCCCGCGCCGCGCCGATTTCGGGCCCCCCGGTGCGGCCCGCCCCCCCGGGCCGCCGATGAACGGATGCGGCGGGCCTTCCCGCGGTGGGAGGGTTCCGTCCGGAGGTGGCCTTGGATCCCCCGTTCCCCCCGTCGCTCGTCACCTTCGACCCGGGCAGCGGTCCCCCCCGCGCGGGCCTCCTCGCGGCGGGCCGCGTGCTGGACCTCGAGCGCGCCACGGCCCTCCTCGGCCCCGCCGCGCCGGAGGGGCTGCGGGGACGCGTGCACCTGTTCCTGCTCCTCGCGCGCTCCCTCTGCCGGGCGGAGATCCTGGAGTCCCTCCTCGACGGACTCCGCCGCCGCGACGCCCTGGGCGACGTGGAGGTGCCGGGGGCGCGGCTGCTGCTCACGCATCGGCCGGGCAAGGTCGTCGCCGTGGGACGGAACTACGCCGCCCACGCCCGGGAACTGGGCAACGCCCCGCCGGAGGCCCCGTTCTTCTTCCTGAAGGCCCCCTCCACGGCGGTGGGACCGGGGGAGCCCATCGTCCTCCCGTCGGACGTGCAGGGGGAGGTCCACCACGAGGCGGAACTGGCCGTGATCGTAGGGCAGCGATGCCGCCGCGTGGACGCGGTCCGGGCCGCGCAGTGCATCGCCGCCTACACCTGCGCCAACGACGTGACGGCGCGCACGGAGCAGCGCGCGCTCCAGGACGCCCGGCTCCCCTGGTTCGGCGGCAAGAACGCGGACACGTTCCTCGCGCTGGGACCGGGGCTCGTGCCCGCAGACTCCGTGGCGGACCCCGCCGCGCTGCGGGTGCAGTGCTTCGTCGACGGCGTGCGCCGGCAGGACGGGGCCACGGCGGACATGGTCCACGGCGTGGCCGCGCTCCTCTCCCACGTCTCCCGCCGCCTCACGCTGGAGCCCGGTGACGTCCTCCTGACGGGCACGCCGGCGGGGGTGGGACCTCTGGTGGCGGGAAACCGCGTGGAGGTCCGCATCCCGGGGGTCGGCTCGCTGGAGAACCCCGTGGCTGCGGAGACGGCGTGATCGGTCGCGGCGCCGCGTCGCTGCTGCTGATCGCGGCCCTCGCCGCCGGTGGGCCCTCCGCGCGCGCCGGCGACGACGGGGCGGACGGGGACCGCCCCCTCCGGCCGGCGGAGGTGGAGCCGGCGGAGTTCGTCCTCCCCTCCCCGGAGGAGCCCTGGCTGGGCCTGACCGTGGCCTCGGAGGAACCGTCGCTGCGGATCGGCTCCGTGGAGGCCGGCGGGCCCGCCGCGGCGGCGGGGATCCGCGCCGGGGACGTCCTCCTCGCGCTGGACGGCGTCGCCCCGCCGGACGGCCGGGCGCTGGGCTGGATGGTGGGCGTGCGCGTCGCCGGGGAGCCCGTGGCGGTGCGCCTCCGCCGCGGCGGGGTGGAGCGGACGGTGGCGGTGGTGCTGGGCCGCCGGCCCGGCGAGGGGGCGCTGTTCCGCGGGCGGGAGTTCCGCCTCGCCGTCGTGCCCCTCTCGCTGCGGGATCGCCCGCGGGGGCCGCAGCCCGACGACGGGACCCTGGACCGCGCGTTCTTCTCCGCGACCCTCCACCGCGGGCGCCTCCCCTCCGGGCGGCGACTCCACGGGAGCCTGCGGGACTACTTCCGGGACCAGAGCCTCGGCGCGCTGGAGGTCACCGGTCGCGTCCTCCCCACGGTGGCCGTGCCCGCCTCCACGGACGCGTTCCGCGAGGGACCCATGGGGGCGGGACCGGACAGCCTCTACGCGCGGGCGACGGCCATCCTCGTGGACCGGGGCGACGTGGCGGCGCTGCAGGAGTTCGACGGCGTCGCGTTCCTGTACCCGGGCCCCGTGGCGTCGCCCCCGGGCCGCGCGCTGTGGCCCCACCGCGCGACGGTCCGCGTGGGCGGCCGCGTCCTCCCGTACTTCGTGAAGAACGTCGCCGAGGACGGCGAGCCGGAGCCCATCGGCGTCCCCTGCCACGAGTTCGGCCACCTCCTGGGCCTCCCCGACCAGTACGGCGTGGCGCACCGCACGGGAGTGGGGGACTTCTGCCTGATGGCGCTGGGGCACCGGGGCGGCGGCGACACGGGCTCCGATCGGCCCTTCGGCCTCTGCGCCTGGTGTCGCGCGGTGCTGGGGTGGCTGCGGCCCGTGCCCCTGGACCCGGGCCGGGTACAGCACCTCGTGCTGGCGCCCTCCACGGCGGGCCCGCGGGAGGCCTTCCTCGTCCCCGGGAGCGTGGCCTCGGAGTGCTTCCTGCTGGAGGTGCGCCGCCGGGAGGGATGGGACGGGGACCTCCCCGGCGAGGGGCTGCTGGTCTGGCGCGCCGGCGCGCCGCCGGCCCCCGGGGCACCCCCCGACCTGCCCTGGCTCGACCTCGTCGAGGCCCACGGCATGGCCGCCCCCGACGCCTCCCTCCTCCGGCCCGACGAGGTGCCCTTCCCGGGGCGGCGGGGGGCAGTGCTGTCCGCGGAGACCCACGGGGCCGCGGCGGGGCGGCTCCGCCTCTCGGCCGTGCGGACCCTCCCCGGCGGCCACGTCGCCTTCCGCTTCGCGGAGCCCGGACCCTTCTCGGCGCCGCCCCCCAGGGACGAGCCGCTGGAGGTGGACGCGCACGGTTATGCGACGCTCCGGGACCCCGTCACGGGGGAGGACGTGCCGGTGTTCGTGGGACCGCCGCCGGCCGCCGACGAGCCCGCCCCGGCGCCCGCGCACCGGCGGCCCCCGTCCTCCTCCGGGGAGTAGCCTCTACTTTCCGCCCGCCGGCGGCGGCCCCCGCCGCCGCTTGCGCATGACCACCCAGTCCTGGGGCATGGGGGGCGGTTCCGCGGGCCCGTCGCCGCGGGACGCGAAGGCGGTCCGGGGCAGGGGCGGGTCGGCGGGATCGCCGCTCCCCCCCGGGTCCCCGCCCCGCTGCCAGAGCATCCCGTCGGCGCAGGCCACCAGGGCCCGCAGGTCGCGATGGGCGCCGGCCCGGGGCCACGAGAGCACGAGGTAGCCCCGGTCCGCCAGGGAGGGGTCCCCGTCCGCGGGGAGCACGGCGAGGCCCTCCCGGGACGGGAGGAGGACCGCGAACCAGTGGGCGCCGGCGCCGCGCACACCGGCCACGCCGGAGGGCGTCAGGCGGGCCGCCAGCGACGGGTCGGCCCCGGCCAGCGTGTCCAGGTCGGCGAAGCGTCCCCCGTGGGAGGCGCCCCACGCGTCCGCCGCCGCCGCGATGGCGTCCAGCGCGACGATGGCGTCCACCTCGCGGGCGGCGGCGCTGCGCGCCGCCGGCACCGGTGCGACGAACCACCAGCCCGCGAGGGCCAGTGCCAGCAGCGTCACCGCGTCGGCGATCCCGACGGGCACGCGGCGCGCGAGGAGCGGCGGGGAGTCCATGGACCGGAGAGTACCCCGCACCCCCGCTGCGTCCGCCATGGGACGTCCGGGCGCCGCGGGGCGCGCATCGGGCGCCCCCGGGGAATCGACGGGGGGCGCCCGCGGAGCCCCGCGGCTACAATGGCGCCATGGACGCACCCGCGCCGCCGCGTCTCCTGGACGCGTTCCGCGCCACGCGCCTGACCCCCGGGGGCCAGTGGTTCGTCCAGGTCTCCCTCGCCGTCGGCGTCGTCGCCTTCGCCGGAGGGTACGGCCCCGCCTACGCCGCGTTCTCGCTGCTGGCGGCGCTCTGCCTCGTGGGCTACGGCGGCGCCGTCCACGCGGGACGGCGCCTGGATCTGGAGTGGACGGGGCCCTCCCGCGTGTTCGCCCACGAGGAGTTCGTCGTGCGCCTGGTGATCCGCAACCGCTCCCGACTCCCGCTGGGACCGGTGGAGGTCCGGCCCGCGGGAGTGCGCCCGCTGGACCGGGCCCCGGCGGCCCTCGTACCCATGGTCGCGGGCCGGGGATCGGCGGTGGCGGAGGTGGTGACGTCGCTCCGTCGTCGGGGGGCGCATCGCGTCCGCGGGCCGGGCCTCGTGGTGGGCTGGCCCTTCGGCTTCGCCGAGTTCCAGGCGGCCCCCGGTTCCGAGACGGAGATCCTGGCGTACCCGCGTCGCGTCCCCGTGCCGCCGCGCCTGCTCGCGGGGGCGTCGCCGGCGGCGGACGCCCGCCGTTCCCGCCCCACGCCGCCCCGGGGCGGGGACCTCCTCCGGGGACTGCGGGACTTCGTCCCCGGGGACGCCCCCCGGGGCGTCGCGTGGCGGGCCACGGCCCGCCACGGGCGGCTGCTCTCGCGGGAGTTCGAGCGGGAGGATCGGGCGGGAGCCGTCGTCCTGCTGGACGCGGACGCCCGCGACCTCCCCCCGGGGGACCGCCGGACCGCGACGGAGCGGGCCTGCTCCGTCGCCGCCAGCCTTCTCCTCCGCCTGCGCGCCGACGGGCGGCGGGTCGCCTTCGGCGCGTGGACCCCGCGACCGGTGTGGATCCCCGCCGCCGGCTCCCGGGCGGGCATCGCGGAGGCGCTGGAGGCCCTGGCCCGCCTGGTGCCCCCGGGACCCCGCGCGCCGCGGCGGGACCCGCTGGACCTCGTCCCCGCAGCCCACCGCCGCGGCGCGGACGTGCTCGTGGTCAGCGCCCGCGGGGGCGGCGAGCGGCGGATGCCGGGGCGGCGGGGCGCCACGGTGGTCTCCGTGGGGGCCATGCGGGCGACCTTCGCGGGGGAGGACGCGTGATCGGCGTCGCCGTGCTCGCCCTCGCGCTCCTCGCCGTGGGACTCCCCGTGGCCCTTGCGCCGGGGGGCGTCGCCGCCCCCCTGGCCGTGGCGGTGATGGCCGCCGTCCCTCCGCTGGCGGTGCTGGCGCGCCGCCGCGGCCTCGCCGTGCCGGCGCCGTCCCGCCGGGGGGTCGTGCGGCGGGGGGCGGCGATCCTCGCCGTGTGCGGCATCGGACTCCTCGCCTCCGGCGCGCCGCCGGGGGTGGCCCTGGTGGCGCTCCTGCCGGCGGCGCTGCGGGTCTCGCGGGGGGGGCGCCGCGGGCGGACCGTCCGCGGGCTCCGGGAGTGCTCCTTCGTGGGCATCGCCCTGCTCCTCGCGGCGCCCTCGCCGGCCACGCTGCTGGCCGCCGCGGGGGGGGTGCTGGCGGCGGCCGTGGGGCTGCCCGTCGTGCTGGCCGCCGGGGGCGCGGGGCGGCGACGGCTCCCCGGGCTCCCCGCGGGGCTGGCGGCGGCGGTGGCCGTGGCGCTCGTCGCCTCCGCGCTCTTCGTCCTCCTGCCGCGGCGCACCCCCGGGGTCGGCGCGGGGCCCGAGGGCCGGAGCCTCTCCGCCGCGGAGCGGCCCGGGGGGCGGACCGCGGAGCCCGGCGTCGGGGGGCGCCCGCAGGCGATGCTCCCGGCGCGGACCGTGGGCCTCGGCGACATCGGCCGCCTGCAGCGGGACCTCCGTCCGCTGCTGGAGGTCCGGTTCCGTCGCGACGGTCGCGTCGTGGACGCGGAGGCCTTCGGCCCTCTGCTGCGCGCCGTCGCGCTGGAGGAGTTCGACGGCCGCCGGTGGCAGGCGGCGGAGCGGGCGGGCCGCCTCCTCCGGGACGGGACCGACGAGCCGGCGGACGGCTGGATCGGGCTCCCCGGGGCGGACGCGCTCCCGGCGCGGGGCGTGGCGGTGGACCAGGAACTGCGGTTCCTCGCCGGCGGATCGGACAGCCTCTTCTGTCTCGGTCTGCCCCTGTCGGTGGGGGGGTCGGCGGTGGCCGGTGGCGTGCTCGCGGCGTCGCCCGACGCGGTGCGCGCGGTGCAGGACGTGGGCGAGGGGGACGTCCTGCTGGCGCGGTGCATCGCCGTGCCCGGTCCGTACGCGGCGCTGCGGTCGGAGACGCTGACGGCGGGGCGGCGCCGCCGCCTCCTGGAACTCCCCCCGGGCCACGAGAGGACCGTGACCCTCGCGCGCCAGGTGGTGGGGGACGCGGCGGGGCCGGAGGCGCTGCGGCGCGTGGAGGCGGAACTGGTCGCCCGGTGCCGGTACTCCCTCGAGATCGAGGACGCGGGCCGCGTGCAGCCCGTGGAGCACTTCCTGTTCACGGCCCGGCGGGGCCACTGCGAACTGTTCGCCGCCGCCGCCGCCGTGATGCTCCGCGCGGGGGGCATCCCCGCGCGGCTCGCCATCGGGTTCCGCGGCGGAGCGTGGGACGGGACCGCGCGCCGCTACCGGTTCAGCGGTGCCGACGCCCACGCATGGGTGGAGGCCCACCTGCCGGGCCAGGGCTGGACCGTGTTCGATCCGACGCCCGGGGACGGGGTCGCCGAGGTCGACGGCGCGGAGGGACCCTCCGCGGCGGCGGCGCCGCCCGCCCCCTCGCTGCTGGAGCGGCTCCTCCGCTTCGACGGGGAGTTCCGCACCGCCATCCTGGAGGGCGCCCTCGCCGCCGTGGCGCGGGCCGGCCGCGGTGCCACGGAACGGTCGACGCTCCCGTGGCTCCTGACGATGGCGGGGCTCGGGGCGGCGTGGTGGGCGGTCCGCGCCCGCCGCGCCCTCGCGCCGGCGGCGTCGCCGCAGGCCCCACCGCCGCCGATGCCGGCCGCTCTGCGCACGCTGGAGGCGCGCCTCCGCCCCGCCGGTCTCGTGCGGGGCCGCGCGGAGACGGTCCTCGAGTTCGGGGAGCGGGCCGTCGTCGCCGGGGCCGCCCCGCCGGAGGCGCTGCGGGACGTGACCGCCGGCGCCGGGCGGGAACGGTGGGGGGGCGTCGCCCCCGACGGGCCGGAGCGCGAGCGGCTGGAGGCCCGCGCCCGATCCGTCGAACCGCCGCGCACGTAGTCACCGGCGCCGCCTACAATCCCCCGTCATGCCCCGCCCCCACTCCCCGCGCGAGGCGGCCCTCGCCGTCGCCCGCCGCCTCCGCGCCGGTGGCCACGCCGCGCTGTTCGCCGGAGGCTGCGTGCGGGATCGTCTCCTGGGCGTCCCTCCGGCGGATCACGACGTGGCGACCTCGGCCCGGCCCGAGGAGGTGCTCGCGCTGTTCCCCCGCACCGTGCCCCTGGGGGAGCGGTTCGGCTGCGTGCAGGTGCACCCCGCCGACGGCGTCGCCGTGGAGGTCACGACGTTCCGCAGCGAGGGGACCTACAGCGACGGACGGCGCCCCGATGTCGTCGCTTTCGGCACGGACCCGCGGGAGGACGCGCGGCGGCGGGACTTCACCGTCAACGCGCTGTTCGAGGATCCCGACACGGGGGAGATCCTGGACTTCGTGGGCGGCCGCGCCGACATGGAGCGCCGGGTGGTGCGGGCGGTGGGGGACCCCCACGAGCGCTTCGCCGAGGATCGGCTGCGCCTCCTGCGTGCGGTGCGCTTCGCCGCGCGCCTCGGCTGGTCCGTGGAGCCCGGCACCATGGCCGCCGTCCGCGCCCACGCCGCCGCCGTGCGCGGCGTCGCGGCGGAGCGCATCCGCGCGGAACTGGAGCGCCTCCTGACGGAGGGGGGCGCGGCCCGGGGGCTCGATCTCCTGCGCGAATCGGGCCTCCTCGCGGAGGTGCTCCCGGAGGTGGCCGCCTCCATCGGCGTCGCGCAGCCGCCGGAGTTCCACCCCGAGGGTGACGTGTTCGTCCACACGCGGCTCCTGCTGGCGGGCGTGGACCTGCTGCCCCCGCCCCGGGACGCGGTCCTGGCGTTCGCGGCGCTCCTCCACGACGTGGGGAAGCCGCCGACCTTCCGCCTGGCGGACCGGATCCGGTTCGATGGCCACGACGCCGTCGGCGCGACCATGGCGGAGGAGATCTGCCGTCGCCTCCGCTTCTCCCGCGCCGATACGGAGGCGGTGCGCGACCTCGTGGGGGCGCACATGCACTTCCGCAACCTCCCCCACGCCCGCGAGTCCCGGGTCCGCCGGTTCCTCGCGGATCCCCTCTTCCCGCGCCACCTGGAACTCCACCGCCTCGACTGCCTGGCGAGCCACGGCGATCTCTCCCTCCACCGCTTCTGCGTGGAGACCCGCGCGCGCCACGCGGCGGAACCGCCTCCGCCCCCGCGGCTCCTCACGGGGCACGACCTCGCCGGCATGGGGTACGCTCCCGGCCCGGTGTTTGCGCGGATCCTCCGCGCCGTGGAAGATGCGGCGCTGGAGCGCCGCATCGCCACCGCGGACGAGGCCCGCGAACTGGTCCGCCGCGAGTTCCCCGCGGGGAAGGAGACTCCATGAGCGCGCGCGCCCTCGCCGCGGGGCTGGGACTGGCGCTGCTGGCCGGCCCGGTGACCGCGGCGCGGGCCCAGGACGACCCCTTCGCGGACCTGCGCGCCGACGAACCGGGGGCGCGGGAGCGGGGCCGGGCCGCGCTGGCGGCGGGGGACGCGGGGCTGCTGGCGCGCGCCCTCCAGGAGCCGGCGGGCGTCGTGCGCGCCGCCGCCGCCGAGGTGGCCGCGGAGCGCGGCCGGGAGGCGGGGC
>CAZSIX010000064.1:0-16084 GCA_964607145.1 uncultured Planctomycetota bacterium
CGGGGCCGCGCCGCGGACCTGCGCGCGGCGGCGGACGGGCTCCGCCGGCTGGTCGACGCGGTGACTGCGAACCGGGACCGTTTCCGCGGCGTGGGCTGGTCCACGGTGGCGCCGCTGGACGTCACCGCCGCGGACGGGGAGGGGCTGACGGCCACGGTCCGGGGGGGGACGGTGCGGCTCCCGTGGGCGCGCCTCGACGCCGCGGCGTTCCCCGTGCTCGTGGAGCGCGCGCGGCCCGCCGTCACCGAACTCCCGGCGATGGCGGCGCTCCTGCACGCGGTGGGGGAGGAGGCCGCCGCGGAGCGCGCGCTCGTGGCCTGTCTCGCCGGGGGCGGCGACGCGGCGGCCGTCGGCGAGGCGTGGGCGCGGTGGCAGGGGGAGCGCCGCGTGCCCGAGGGCGGGTACGTGGTCCACGAGGGACGCCTCGTCACTCCCGCGGACCGGGACCAGGCGGTCCTCGAGGGGAGGATGGCGGCCGCGTACGAGCGGCTGCAGGGCGGCGACGCGTCGGCGCGGCGGGTTGCGTTCCAGGAACTCCTCGGCATCGGCGAGCCCGCGCGGTGGACCCTGCTGAAGGCCCTCCAGTCCCGCCGCGCCGCGGCGGTGCGCGAACTCGCCTCGCTGAAGGTCTGGACGCAGCCCGCCGTCCGCGCCCGGCTCCGGCAGGAACTCCTCGCCCGCCGCGCCGCCGCGCTGAAGTTCATCGAGGACGGGAAGGCGTACCCGTACCCGAGTCCCGACCACCGCGGGCAGGCGGAGGTCGACGCCCTCGTGGCGGCGGTCCGCCAGGTGTGGGCGGACCCCGTGGAGGTCGTGCGCGCGTGGGACTCGACCGTCGATCCGGCGCTCGCCGCGGTGGCCGAGGTGGACGGCATGCTGGCGCGCGTCGTGGAGGAGTACGCGCCCGACCTGGCCTCCGTGCGGGCGCCGGTCCAGGCGGTCCTCGACGTCCCCGGGATGGTCGCCGACGAGCACGACGCGAAGGTGCTCGACTACAACCTCCGCGTGCGCACCACCGCGGATCGCGAGGAGCGGGACAACGTCCTCGCGGTGAACGAGTACCGGATCATGATGGGCCGCCGCGCGGTGAAGATCGACGAGCGGCTGCTCCGCGCGGCGCGCGGCCACTCCCGCCACATGCGCCTGAACGACTACTTCGCCCACGAGAGCACGGCGCCCGGTCTGGAGACGCCGGGCAAGCGCGCCGCGCGGAAGGGCTACACGGGGGGCGTCGGGGAGAACATCTCGCGGGGACGCGTCACGGGCCGCGGCGCCTTCGACGGCTGGTTCCACTCCTCCGGCCACCACCGGAACATGCTGGGCGCCCGCTGGACGGAGATGGGCTGCGGCCGCTCCGGCGACTTCTTCACGCAACTGTTCGGCGCCGCCGGCGGGACCGCCCTCGCGGAGCCGGACCCGCTCCCGCCCCCGGGCGACGACTGCGCGCCGGAGCCCCTTCCCGAGCCGGCGGCGGAGGACGCGGCGGGCGGCGCGCCGGCCCGGTGAGAATCGGCCTACCGCAGTTCCCACCGATCCCACGTGGAGGGATTCCCGGGGGACGCGACGCCGCCGATGCTGATCGGGCGCTTCGGCATCCCGTCCACGATGGGCTGCACGTTCACCGCCACGGTCGTGAAGGGCGGGACGCCCAGCGCCGAGGGAGGCAGCCACACGTCGAAGAAGGTGGTCTTCCCCTCGACGACGAAACCGCCGCACTCCGACAGCGCGAGGGGCTCCTCCTTCTTCCAGGCCTTGCCGTTCCAGCGCTCGCGCGCGACGGCCAGCGTGGGCTCCTTGCCCTTGCCGGGCGTGATCAGGAGGCGGAGGGAGGACTCCGTCAGCCGCTTCGCCTTCGGATCGGGGTCCACGAGCAGTTGGAGCCCGCCGACGCGGCCCGGCGCCTCGTACCCGTGGTACCGGAGCCCCCCGGCCACCGTGCCGCTGGACAGGGAGGATCCCCCCGCGAAGATGCCGCCCCCGCGGCTGACCCCCTCCTCCGGCTTCCCCGTGAGGCGCGGCCGGAAGAACCACCCCGCGAAGAACTGGGCCGCTTCCGCCGCGACGCGCCCGTCCCCCGCGAACGCGGCCGCGTCGGACCGCCCGTCCCCGGGCAGGACCACGACCTCCGTGCGCGGCTGCTTCCGCAGTCCCTTGAGCGCGTAGCCGGCCTCGCCCTTCTCGCAGGCCTCCGTGAGGATCGCGCCCGCCGGTCGGCCGTCCCACCGCCCCGCCGCCGACGCGCCGCCGAGGCCGCACGCGTTCGGCAGCGGCTCGACGCAGAGGACGGCGCGCAGCGCCGGATCCCCCTGCACCGTCACCAGGGCGAGTCCCGCCCCGGCGCCGAGCCCGGCGACGCCCAGCGCCTTCCCGTCCGCCAGCAGCGATCCGCGGAGGTACGCCAGGCCCGCCGCCACGTCCGCCGCGGCCGCCTTCCAGAGGGCCGCGTCCCCGGCGGCGGCGAGGGGGCCCAGGTCCTCCCCGCCCTGCATGCGACTCCCCCCGTGCCCGCGCAGATCGACGGCCAGCACGGAGACGCCGTGGGACGCCAGCACGGCGGCGGCGGCGCGCCACGCGGTCCGGTCCCCGCCCGCGTGGTGGAGGGCGAGCACGGCCGGCTTCCCCTCGCCGCCCCCCTCCGGCTCCGTCAGTTCGGCCGCCAGCGTGAGGCCGTCGGAGGTCCGGAGCGGGAGGTCCTTCGGCTTCGGGACCGGCGGCTCCGCCCGCGGCGGGGGGCCGCCCCCGCCGCCGGGCCCCTCCTGCGCGGGGGCGGCGGCGGCGAGGAGCGCCAGCGCGGCGAGCGCCGCGGCGGGGACCCTCATCGCACCCACGTGTCGCCGAAGCGATCCAGCAGGGGAGCCGCGGATCCCGCGGGGACGCGCATGCGCGAGAGCAGCGACACGTCCACGTGGTCCGCGGACGCGTGCTCCGGGCGCACGTCGGTGTCCCACTGGAACGTCCCCCCCGGCGGGAGGGTCACGAGCGCGTCCGCGGCCACGGTCCACCCCTCCCAGCCGGGGAGGTGCCCGAAGGAGAGCTTCAGCCGCGTGAAGGTCCGCCGGTCCCCGGGACCGCCGCCGAGCTTCATCGTCATGAACTCCGCGCAGACGTAGCGGAACGCCACGGGATTCACCGAGAGGGGTCGCAGCGAGGCGTTGCGGAGCGTGAAGCGCAGGCCGCGCTCGCAGGGCTCCGCCCGGAGGTGGACCGGCGACGACGGCTTCGCCTCGGCGCGGAACGGGATCGCCGGGGCGATGCCGGAGTACGCACCGTCGAAGTGGTCGGGGCCCCACGGGATCGGCGGCGAGGGCGCGTCGAAGAGGCCGATGTCCCCGATCGTGCGCGTCAGGCGGCCGGCGGCGAGGTCCTCCTCGAGCCGGGGCACGACGAACGACATGTCGGGGTAGGGGCCGAGCCGCGCGCCCGTCCCCTCGACGCTGACGCCGTTGGAGGACATGTTCTCGTTGGCCGTGCCGTCCCGCCAGCCGGGGTAGAGCATCAGGTACGCGCCCGTCTCCGACCACTCGCGCGTCTGGGCGTCGCTCGATCGGAGCCCGCGGAGCAGCATGCGCAGGACTCCGGGCAAGTCGGCGGGCGCCGGGAGGCCGTGGCCGAAGCGGTCCGCGGAGAGGAGACGTACGAGCGTGACCAGCGCGGCGTCGCGGCCGGCGTCGTCGGCGGCGCCGTCGTGCTCGCGGAGCAGCGCCGCCGCAGCGAACGGGAAGCCGGCACCGCGGTACGCCGCCTCGCGGGTCCCTCCCTCCAGCGCGGCGCACTCCCTCGCCAGGACCTCGGGGGCGGACCGTCGCAGCGCGAGGCAGGCCCGCGCGAGGATCGGGATGGCCGCCTCCCGCCCCTCGGCCACCCGCCCCGCCATGGGGGCCACGCGCCGGCGGGCCGCCTCCACGGCCGGCGGCGTCCCCGCCCAGGCGAGCGCCGTCGCGACCCACGCGTCGGCGGGCTCCGCCTCGTGGCGCTCGAGGAGGCGCGCCACGCTCGCCTCCGCGGGCGCGGCGATCTCGCCCGCCGCCATGGCCAGGCTCCGCCGCTCCGACTCGTCCCACGCGTCGAGCCCCGGCCCGAGGAGGAGGTCGAGCACCTTGCGCGGATCGGGCCGCGCCGCCTTCCGCCAGCGGCCTCCCTTGACCAGTTGCGCGAACGGGGGCGGGGCGCGATCGTCGTCGCGATCCCAGCCGGGCTCGCCCATCACCTTGCCCCGCTCGCCGGAGCCCCCGGGCCGCACGAGGACCACGCCCTGTTCCTCGCGGAGGAGTCCCACGGTCCCGCCGAAGGAGATGCGATCGCGATCGGGCTTCGCCGGCGCCGCTCCGCCTTCGACGCTCCAGAGGAACCGGATGGTGCGCTCGAGGGCGGCGGCGTGCTGCGCCTGCGGCGCGTGCTCCGCCGCGGCGCGCTTCCACGCCTCCTCCAGCAGCGCCCTCACGGGTTTCTCCTTCGCGTCGAGGATGCGCCGCACGAGGAGAGTCGGCGACGGGCCCTCCCACCGGTCGGACACTCCCGCCGCGATGGAGACGAGCGCCGAGAGGTCGGCGCGG
Source organism: uncultured Planctomycetota bacterium (assembly GCA_964607145.1). Lineage (GTDB taxonomy): Bacteria > Planctomycetota > JAJSAM01 > JAJSAM01 > JAKLKS01 > CAZSIX01. The sequence continues at coordinate 4,554 of CAZSIX010000064.1, forward strand.
AGCGCGTCATCGTCGCCGGCCCGGGCGGGGGGTGCGCCCGCCGCCGCGACGACGAGAAGCACGGCCAGTCCGCCGGTGCGCAACGCCCTCCGGCGCGCCGATCCCATGGTGCACCTCCGGTGCGGAGTCTACCGGCGACGGGGCGGAGGGAACAGGGGGGGCGTGGTTTCCCGGCAGCCGGCGCCTCAGCCGCCCACGGCCCCCAGGAGGTGGTGGATCTCGTCGTCCACCTCCGCCGGGTCCGCCACGGTCTCCGCGATGGCGGCGCGGAGGGCCGCGCGGTAGCGCCTCCGGAGGCGGTGGAGGGCGACGCGCACCGCGCCGGGCGCGAGGCCGAGACGTTCCGCGGCGGCGGCGGCGCCTCCGTCCCCCGGGTCGCCGCCGCCGAGGAGCGGCGCCAGCGCGTCGAAGGCGTCGCCGCGCCCGGCGGCGATCTCGGCGGCGCGCAATCCTGCGAGGATGCGATCCAGCAGCGCCAGCGCCCAGCGGCGCTCGTACTCCCGCTCCGGGGAGCGGTCGTGGGAGGGCTCCAGCGAGTAGCGGCGCTCGCCGTCGTCGAAGTCCAGCGAGAGCGGCGTGCGCCCGCCGCCGCGTTTCAGCGCGCGGTCCCGCTCCCGCTCCTTCGACAGGAAGTGGCGGAACGCGGCCAGGAGGAACGTGCGGAAGCGGCCCCGCCGCGGGTCGGCGCGCCGGAGGTCGTCCCGCGCGAGCAGGTCGGCGAGGAAGCCCTGCACCCGGTCCTGCGCCTCCGCGGGGGCGGCGCCGCCGCGGCGCGCGAACGCGTAGAGCGGGAGCCAGCACCCGGCGCAGAGGTCCTCCAGCGCGGCGCGCCGCGTCTCCGGGTCCGCGTCGGCGGTGGCGACGACGAGGCTCCACCGCGTGGTGGCGAACCGCGCCGGGCCCCGGGGCGGATCGCCGCTCACTCCACCTCCACGGGACCCACCGCCAGGAACCAGCGATCCCCCTCGCGGCGGAGAGGGAACCGGAGGCGCAGCCCCGACTCGGTGGTGACCTCCGCGGTGGCCCGCGCCGGATCGACGGAGTCGGCGGTCACCGCCACGAAGCGGAGCGGCACGAGCGGGAGGGCCACCAGGGAGCCGGAGGCCAGCGGGAGGCCCAGCGCGCCCGACGCCCCGTCGCGGCGGAACGCGGCCCCGTCCGCCTCCATCCTCCGGCGGAGGTCGGCGACGTCCGTCTCGGTGTAGTGTTCGCGGAGCCAGGGATCCGCCGCGGCGCCGTCCGCGGGGGCGGGTGCGAGGCGGGCCAGGAGGGACGTGACCACGGCGCGCGCGTCGTCCGCGGCCGCCCCTCCGATGCGCACGTCGGTGGCGCCGTCCTGCCGGGACACGTCGATGCCGGGGAGGCGGACGCGGCTGCCGGGGCGAAATTCCGCGATGCGCGCGCCGCCCGCGCCGACCTCGACGCGGATGGGGCGTGCGGCCCGCAGCAGGAGCATGGCCGGGACCAGCCCCATGCAGGACAGCACCGGAGCGAGAATCGTTCCGGTCACCGCCCAGCCCTTCCCCCGCAGGCGGCCGCGGGAGCGGGCGATGCGGATCCACGCGACGATGCTGAGGAGCCAGCCCATGGAGGCGAGGACCACGTACACGGAGAGCGCCGCCTGGCCCGCGATGAAGTCCTCCTCGCGGCCATGGATGGCGTTGGCGGTGAGGGCGAACACGAGCGCGGAGACCGCGACGGCGACGGGCACCGACAGACCGCCGGCGACGGCGAGGCGACTGAGGCGCGGGGGCGCGGAGGGCGGCGCGTCGGCGGCGGGGGCGGCTCCCGGGGCGACGGTGGCGGGCCCTGCCGGCGGCGGCGGGACGCTCGCGGGCGCGGGCGCGGGCGCGGTTCCGGCGGCGACGGACTGCACCTCCGTCCGGACGTCGGAGACCGCCTGGTAGCGCCGCTCCCGGTCCCGCTCCAGCGCGCGGGCGACGACGTGATCCAGACGGGCGTCCACGGGGACCTGCTCCGACGGCGGGCGGAAGATGCCCATGGGGACTTCGCCCGTCAGCATCTCGTAGAAGACGACGCCGAGGCTGTAGATGTCGGCGCGGTGGTCGACGTCGTTGGGGGTGCGGTACTGCTCCGGCGCCATGTAATGCAGCGTGCCCATCACCTGGCCGGTGCCCGTGATGGTCACGTCCACGGGGTTGCGCTGGAGGAGTTTCGCCAGGCCGAAGTCGGCGATCTTCACGCGGCCGCGGGCGTCCAGCAGGATGTTCTCCGGCTTGATGTCCCGGTGGACGATGCCCTGCTCGTGGGCGTACTGGAGCGCGTCGCACACCTGCGGGACGATGGCCAGCGCCTGGGCCGCGGTGAGGCGTCCGGCGGCCATGGCCTGGCGGAGGTTCGCTCCGTCCACGAACTCCATCACGAGGTAGGGGAGGCCGTCCCGCTCGCCGAAGTCGTGGATGCGGACGATGTGCGGGTGATCGAGGAGCGCCATGGCGCGCGCCTCCCGCGCGAACCGGTCCGCGAAGCCCGGGGTCGCGGCGGCGGAGCGCGGGAGGATCTTGAGCGCCACGGTCCGGCCCAGCGGGACCTGCCGCGCGCGGTAGACGACGCCCATCCCTCCGCGGCCGAGGACCGCCTCCACCTCGAGGCCCGGGAACCGGCCCTTCAGTTCCTCCGCCGTGGGCGGGGGCTCATCGGCGGCGCGGGTCGCGCCCGCCGCGGCCGATGGGCCGGCCTCTGCCGGGGCGCTCTCCCCCGGCCCCGCGCCGGGCGCGTACGCCGCGGGGCCGCCCCCCTCCGCGCGACCCACCTCCGACTCCAGCCCCGCCGCCAGCAGGCACCGCGGGCAGGCGCCCCCGCGCGCCTCCGACTTCACCGGCGCTCCGCACCGCCCGCACCGAACCTCCTCCGGCCCGTCGCTCGCCATGGGTGCATCCTCCTCTCGCGTTCCTCCCTCCCATGACGGATTCCCGCCCCCCCGTTACCACCTCCCCCCGGGGTCAGACCCCGATGGGGTCAGACCCCGCACGTAAGCCGAGAGCACGCAACCGAGGAGGAGGCAACGGGTTGCGTGCGTGCCGCTCGCTTCGCAGCGGAGCCCGTGGGGCCGCCTTTCACTCCCATGGAGCGCCGCGCACGGGCAGAATCACGACTTGCGGTCGGGGTCTGGCACCGGCGGTGCCTGACCCCGGCGGGGGGTGTGGACCGGGCGGCGGGACGGGGAGGGAGCGATGGGGATGGGGGTGCGGCGCGCGGTGGCGGGGGACGGGGACCGGGTGGTGGAGTTCAACCGTCGGCTGGCGGAGGAGTCGGAGGACGTGGTGCTCGACCCGGCGGTCCTGCGGCCGGGGGTGGAGGCGGCCCTCCGGGACCCGGCGCGGTCGCTCTACTTCGTGGCCGAGGACGGCGACCGCGTGGTGGGGCAGACCATGGTGACGTTCGAGTGGAGCGACTGGCGCAACGGGTGGATCTGGTGGATCCAGAGCGTGTACGTGGAGCCCGCCGCGCGGGAGCGCGGCGTGTTCAAGGCGCTCCACCGCCGCGTGGAGGAGGAGGCGCGGGCCGCCGGAGCCGTGGGCCTCCGGCTGTACGTTCTCGACCGCAACACGCGCGCCCGCGCCGTCTACGCCCGCCTGGGCATGGAGGACGCCGGCTACCGCGTGCTGGAGACGATGTTCGGCCCGACCGCCCACGCCGGAGCGCCAGACCCCGAGGTGAAGTAGCCGCCGCGACCGCCGATCCACCGTCTCCCGGCGACCGGCGGCCACGCCCCCGATCTCGCGCCCGCCGCGACGCCGGGATCGGCGCGAGGACGCCGTGGGACCGCGGTCCCTCGTGAACGGGTCGGGCTACGATGCCCCCATGGCCCGCCGTCGCCGTCCCGTCCTCCCTCTCCTCCTCGTCGCCGCGCTCGCCGCCCTCCTCGCGTGGCTCCTGGGACCGGACCCCGCGGAGGTCGCCCCTCCCGCCGCACCGGGTCCGCCCACGCCGCTCCCGACCCCCGCCGCCGCGCCCCCCTACTCGTCCGCCGCGGCCCCCACCGCCCCGGAGGACACCCCGGCCGTCGACCCCGCCGCGACCGGGAACGAGCCCGCCCCCGAAGGAAACCTCCGGTGCGGGACCGGTCTCCCCGACCCCCCGTTCGATCTCGACGTGCGCATCGTGGCCGCCGAGGACGGCTCCCCCCTCGCCGCCGGTGCCGTGGAGGCGCTGGACGGGGCGGGCCTTCTCCTCCGCCGCGTCGGGGCGCCCGACGGGGAGGTCCGCCTCGCCGGCCTGCCCGGTGACGCGGCGAGCATCGTCGCCCGGGCCCCCGCCCGCCTGCGCACCGTGGGGGCCGCGCGCCCGCCGGAGTCCGGTGGACCGCTCGTCCTCGCGCTCCCCCTCGCGCCCGGAGTCCTCGCCGGCGACGTGCGCGCCGCCGAGGACGGCTCCCCCGTCGGCGCCGCCGCCGTCCTCGCGTTCCTCGAGGTGACCGATCTCGACGACGGGACGCCGCCCGACGCGCTTCCGCCCTGGCACCACTGGACCGCCGACGGGCCGCCTCTGGCCCGCGCCGCCACCGACGGGAGCGGCGCGTTCCGCCTCGACGGCCTCCCCGCGGAGGCGTTCGTCCGCGTGGAGGTCACCGCGCCGGGCCGCGTGTCCGCCGTGGCGGCCTTCCGCCTGCGCGCCGGCCGCTGCCTCGACCCGCCCGCCTTCCGGCTGGAGCGGGCGGCGCTCCTCCACGTGCGTGTGCTGCTCCCGGACGGATCCCCCGCCGAGGGCGCCGACGTCCGCGCGCTCCCGGCGGACCTCTGGGACGGCGAGCGCCGCGCCGAGCGGTGGCCGCTGGCGCCCCGCGACACCACGCTCGAGTCGCGGCGCGCCCGCACCGACGGGAACGGCGCCGCCACGCTCGACGGACTCCCCCTCGGCGCGCTGGTGGTCGTCGCGGCGGAGCGCGCGGACCTCCTCCCCGCGAACGACGCCATGGTGGTGGTTTCCCCCGACGCACCGTCCGCTGCCGTGGAACTCCGCCTGCGTCGCTCCGCCCGGGTGGAGGTCCGCCTCGCCGCCGCCGGAGGCCTCGACCGGGCCGCGCTGCGGGAGGCCGAGGTCGCGCTGGTGGGCACCCACGGCGCGCGGGAGAGCCCCGACGACGCCGGGGACGTTCCCGCCGTGGAGGGGCCGCCCGCCGCCGCGGAACCGGACCTGCACGTCTTCTCCGCCGCCGGCCCCGGCCCGTGGGACGTCCTCGTGCGCGCGCCGGGCGCCGCCCCCGTGCTGGTGCCCGTGGAGGTCATCGAAGGGGAGACCCTCCGCGTCGACGTCGCGCTCGAGCCGGCGGTCTTCCTCGTCGGTGTCGTCGTGGACGACCGCGGGGAGCCGGTGCCCTTCGCGACGATCCGCGTGGAGGAGCCCGGCTGGCCGCGCGCCGCCCGGATCCTCCACCACGGACGGGCCGCGGAGGCCGACGGGGACGGCCGGTTCCGCATGGAGGGACTCCCGCGGGGCGCGCTCCACCTCGTCGCCGGGGCGCGGCTCCACGCCCCGCGCGCGCCCGTCGCCGTCGACGCTCCGGCGACGGCACTGCGGGTCGTCGCCGACCGTCAGGCGTCCGTTCGCCTGCGTGCCCGCCTCCCCGCCCGCGGTCGGGTCGGGGCCGTCGTGGAAGTGGAGCGGAGTTCGGCGGGGGTCTCGCCACGGGATCCTTCGCGGGACCTCGACCTCGCCGACGACGACGGCGTCACCGTGACCGGCATCGACCCCGGCCCCAACCGCATCACGCTCACCGTGCAGGGACTGGGGCGTGTCGTCCTCCCCGTCGACCTCGCCCCCGGGGAGGAGCGGGACCTGGGGGATGTCGTGTTCGAGCGGGGGCAGGACCTGGAGGGGCTGGTCCGCACCGCCGACGGCAGGCCCCTGCCCGGCGTGAGGGTGTTCACCAGGCCCGCCGCCGCCGACGGCGCCGTGACCGACGCCGAGGGCGCCTTCCGCGTGCCCGGCGCGCCGGGGGGCGAGGTGGAGGTGTGGATCGAGGGGGCCGACGTCGTGCCCCAGTTCTGGACCGTGGCGCTGCCCAACGGCGGCCGGCGGGTTCTCCTCGTGCCCGATCGCGGAGGCCGCTTCACCGGCCACCTGCGCCGCGCCGACGGGACGCCGGTGACCGGCCGCCTCCTCCTCTACGAGGAGGGCGCCTCTCGCGACGGCCCGCCCCGGGCCCGCGCCGACACCGACGCCCGCGGCGCCTTCGCCGTCCGCGTCCCCTCGGGCCGCTGGACCGTCGAGGTCTGGGACCTCGCCGAGGAGAGCCTCCTGACCACCGCCGACGGGGAGGTCGTGGAGGGCGGCGACGCGGTGGTGGAGATCACCGTCCCGTAGCCTCCACCAGCAGCCCCCGCACGCGGGCGGGATCGGGCCACGCGGGCCAGGCGGAGGCGGCGGCGGAGAGGGCGGCGTCGGCCTCGGCGCGGACGGCGGGGCGGCCGAACAGGGAGGGGAACTCGCGGAGGCCCTCGACGACCCACTGCACTCCCAGCCGCGGGTCGGGGCCGTGGACGCGGCGCGCGGCGTCCCATCCCTCCAGCCAGAGTTCCCCGTCGCGCGCGGTGCGGCCCAGTTCGGCGAGGTGGCGCCACGGGTACGACGCGGCGGGATCGGCGGCGGCGGCATCGCGGTAGAGCGTCGCCGCCCCGGCGGCGTCGCCCGCCCGCGCGAGGAGGGACGCGCGGAGGTCGAGGAGTTCGGCGTCGGCGGGGAACGCGAGGGAGAGGCGCGCCAGCGCCTCCGCCGCCGGCCCGCGGAGCGCGCCGAGGCCGTCCCGGTCGTCCACGGCGAGACGCGCCGTCTCGACGGCCACGTGGCGGTCGAGGCCGTCGGGCGGCCGCTCGCCGCCGGCCACCGCGCGGAGCGCCGCGAGGAAGAGCGCCGCGCCGTCGTCCCGATCCCCCTCCACGCGGCGGCACTCCCCGTAGGCCCACAGCGCGACCGGGTCGTCGGGGAGGTCGCGGAGCGCCCGCTCCGCGGGGGCGAGACCGTCGCGCTGCGAGATGCGGCTCTCCGCGCAGAGGAACGCGCCGGCGAGGGCGGCGCCGACGGGGCCGGGCAGCCGGTCCACGCGGGCGGCGAGCGCGTTGGCGAGAAGGTCGGGTCGCTCCGGCGGGAGCGCGCCCGCGCGCCCGGCGATGCGGGCCGCGGTGGGGGCGTCGAACTCCAGCGTGCGGGGCAGGTCCCCGTCGTAGGACATCGGCGAGGGCACGGAGTAGCCGGGGTGGCCCCGCTCGTAGTCGAGGGCGCCGAAGAGGTGGGCCGCCTCGTGCAGCAGGTTCCGCTCCGGGTCCGACGCGTCGGCGCAGAGGAGCAGCCGCCGCGCCGGCTCCGCCGCGCCCGCCCGATCGCCGCAGGCCTGCCCCGTGAACGCCGCCACCACGTCGCACCGTCCCCGCAGCACGCGGAGGCGGGCCTCCAGGAGGAGGCGCAGGTCGTCCCGCACTCCCGGGGTCGACGGGAACAGCACCGCGCCGCCGACGCGGAACCGCAGTCCCGCGAGGGGACCGAGCACGCGATCCAGCGTCTCCACGGAGCCCACGAGGAGGGGGACCGCGTCCCGCCCGTGCCGCGCGAGGAACTCCATGTCCGGGGCGAGGAGCACGTCCACGGTGGACGGGTCGTCGTCGGGCGCCGAGCGGTCCGCCAGCGCGGCGAGATCGGCCCGCGGGTCCGCCGACGGGGCGACCGCCGGCGCGGCGCAGCCGGACAGGAGCACGAGGAGCGCGGCGAGTCCCGGTCGCGCGAGGTCCCCGGTCACGCCCTCACGCCTGCACGTTCCTCGCCTGGTACTCCCGCCGTGCCGTCACCCAGGAGGCGACCACGACGCCGATGGCCGTCATCGAGAGGAGGACGATCCATGACGTCAGGCGGGGAGCGGGGACGAACGCGTCCATCCCCGTCGCGAACCACTCCGGGTCGGGGGCGTCGCGGTGGAGCAGCGACCGGATGTAGAACGCGAGCGAGAGATTGCGGATGGCCCCCGGCAGGAAGAGCGCCACGGACTCGAACGCGTACGCGTACAGCAGCGCCGGCACGAAGCCGTACCGCCAGGCGGCCCCCAGCAGGGCGAAGGCGCCGAGGTAGGCGGGGTAGCCCACCGCCAGCGCGAGGAACGTCGCCTCGACGAACGGGCGGATGGCCGCCAGCGGGGCCTCCGCCATGGCGAAGGTCGCCGCCGCGGACGCGAAGAGGAGCGCTCCGCCCGCCACCAGGGCCGCCAGCCACTTGCCGAAGAACACGGCCGGCCGCGGCACCGCGCTCGTGAAGAGGAAGGTGAGCGTGCCCTCCTCGGCCTCGTCGTGGAGGAGGCCCGTGCCCAGCGTCAGCGCCACGAGCGGGAGCAGGAACGGGAACACCAGCGCGAGGATCACCTGGCAGAGGCTCGACGGGTCGGGGTCGCGCAGCAGCCACGAGAGGAGCGGGGGGAGCGACGCCGCGGCGGCGGCCAGGAGCACGCGCCGCCCGCGCAGCAGCGACCGCAGGTGGCGGAGGAGGATCTGCCCGCCGGCCTCCGCCAGCGCGGGCGCCTCGGGGCGGGGCTCCGGGACGGAGGGCAGCGGCGCGCTCACCCGGTCACCAGGTAGCGGAACACCGCCTCCAGGTTGTCGTCCGGGGAGGAGACGGATCGGACGTCGTGGCCGTCCTCCACGAGGATGCGGAGCAGCGCCGGGTAGAACGCGCCCGGAGCCCGCGTCTCGGCGACGAGCAGTCCCTCCCGCGGGAGGCGCACTGCCTCCACCTCGGGCAGACCGACCAGCCGCGCGGCGAGATCCCGGGGTCGGGCGCAGGCCACTTCGACGGAGTGGGGGTGGCGGTCGATGAGTTCCCGGATCTCGTGGACCGGGCCGTAGGCCACCAGCCGCGAGCGGTGGAGCAGCAGCAGGCGGGAGGTCATCGCCTCCACCTCGGGGAGGACGTGGGAGGACACGAGGACCACCGCGCCCTCCGCGGCGAGGCGCTGGAAGAGCCGGCGCAGTTCCCGCCGCCCCATGGGGTCGAGGCCGGTGAGCGGCTCGTCGAGGAAGAGCACCTCAGGGCGGTGGGCGATGGCCTGCGCGAGGCGGACCCGCTGCCGCATCCCCTTGCTGTAGCCGCCCGTACGCCGGCCCCACGCCGCCGGATCGAGGCCCGCCGCCGCCAGCGCCTCCTCGGCCCGGGTCCGCGCGGCGCCCCCCTCGAAGCCGCGCAGCCGCAGGAAGTACGCGACGAAGGAGGGGGCGTCCATGTCGTCGTAGAGCGCGTCCTGCTCGGGGCAGTAGCCCACGCGGCGGAACAGCGCCGGGTTGTTCCACGGGTCCTCGCCTAGGACCGAGAGGTCGCCCCGGGTGGGGCGGATCTCGCCGGTGAGCATCTTGAGGAGCGTGGACTTCCCGGCGCCGTTGGGCCCCACCAGCGCCGTGATGCCCGGCTCCAGGGTGAAGGAGATCTCGTTGACCGCGATGACCTGCCCGTACCAGCGGCTGACGGATCGGGCCACGACCCCGGGCGCGGTCACGTCACCACCTCCACGGCGCGGACGCGCCGCGCGAGGACGGCGAACCCCAGCGCCGAGAGTCCCAGCAGGAACCACCAGTGGCGGCCGCCGGCGAAGTTCTCCGGCACGGGGAGGCCGAAGAAGTCCCGGCCGCAGGCCTCGATGCTGCGGGGGGGCGAGAGGAACATCCACCCCTTCATGGTCCGGTTGCTGTCCAGCGTCGCCGTGGACTCGTCCAGGACCCGCCGCGCCGCCTCGCGGCCGGCGTCGGAGTCCCGCTTCCGGAGGATGCGTTCGGCCTCGCGGCGGTCCCGGTCGCCCGACCACTGCCGCGGCGTGGCGAGGATCGTCCCCGTGATCACGAGCCCCAGGTAGAGCCCGGCGATGAACACCGTCGCCCAGCGCCGACGGCGCGCCAGGGAACTCACGCCGAGCACGATGCCCGAGAGGAACGCGCACAGCAGCCCCCCCTGCCCCGCGATCGCCAGGGGGACGCGCCAGCGGTCCAGGACCCAGTCCAGGTCCCCGACCATCGTCGCGTGCCACGCGAAGAGCACCAGCGCCGGCAGGACGCTCACCGCCAGCACCGGCACCGCCACCACCAGCACCTTCCCGAGGACGTAGTCCCGCCGCGTCACGGGGCGGCTCAGGTAGAAGGCCAGCGCCCCCGTGCGGAGGTCCTCCGCGATCTCGCCCGCGCCCACCACGCCGCCGAGGATGAGCGCCCACAGCGACTGCGTCGTCATCAGGTCGGCGTAGAAGCGGGGACTGTCGGAGAAGATCCGCATGAACGTCTGGTCCTGCTGCGCGCCGATCCCGAAGACGGCGGCGGCGGCGTAGGTGAAGAAGATGACCGCGTACTGGAACCCGCTGCCGAACAGGAGCGCCGCGGCGAACAGCGCCCACACCCACCGGCGGAGGTTCCGCTGGATGCCGGCGCGGGCGATGGGGAGGAACCGCGCGCCCGACTCCCGGGGCCGCGCCGCCAGCGGTTCGTAGCCCTGGTGGAGGATGGGCATCAGCGGGTCGCCGCGGGGTCGCCGCCCACCGCCGCCACGAAGGCGTCCTCCAGGGACGCCGCGTCGGGAGCCACCGAGCGGAGGTCGATGTGCGCCTCCACCGCCGTGCGCAGCAGCAGGGACGCGCCCGGACCGTCGGGAGGCGCCACCAGCAGCACGCCCTCGCCCCGCTCCACGGTGCAGCCGGCGGCGCGGAACGCCGCCTCCGCGGCCTCCCACGGGCCCCGGACGCCCACGCGGAAGAGGCCCCGCGCGCCGCCGCGGACCTCCTCCATGGTGGCGCTGCGGAGCACGCGCCCGCGGGAGAGCAGCACGACGCGTCCGCACGTCGCCTCCACGTCCCGCAGCAGGTGCGTGCAGAGCACGACGTTCTTCCCGTAGCGCCCCGCCAGGTCCCGGACGACCTGGAGGATCTCCTCGCGCCCCTCCGGGTCGAGGCCGTTGGTGGGCTCGTCGAGGAACAGCAGGTCCGGGTCATGCACCAGCGCCTGCGCCAGCCGGACGCGCTGGCGCATCCCCGTGGAGTACTCCTCCACCTTCCGGTAGCGGGCCTCGTGGAGGCCCGCGTACTGGAGCACCAGGTGGGCCCGCTGCACGGCGAGCCCGCGGGGGAGACCGGAGAGCACGCCCGCCAGCGTGACCGACTCCACGGCCGTGGTCCCCGTGACGTAGGCGTCGATCTCGGGCATGTACCCGACGCGCCGCCGGACCGCCAGCGGATCGCGCACCGGGTCGAGGCCGAGCACGGAGACGTCCCCCGACGACGGCGGGAGGAGTCCCAGCAGGATCTTCAGCAGCGTGGACTTGCCCGCCCCGTTGGGGCCCAGCAGACCGACGGCGCCGCCCGGAAGTTCCAGGTCGACGGAGTCCAGGGCGACGTTCCTGCCGAACCGGCGCGTGAGCCCGCGGAGCGTCGCCACGGGCCCCGCCGGCGGGGCGGCGGGCGCGGCCTCGGCGGAGGGGGTCGTGTCCACGGGAGGCGCGATGCTAAGTGGCCGTGTCGGAACGACTGCGGAGAACCGAGAGCGAGCGAGGCGGTCCGG
>CAZSIX010000065.1:0-15357 GCA_964607145.1 uncultured Planctomycetota bacterium
GCGGGTGCGTAGATCTGGGTGTTCGCTAACGGCGATTAGACCGAGAGCGCTGACAACCTCGAATGCGGCCGCGACCCGGCCCTCGCCTCGATGGAGCCACAGGACGTCGATGAGCCGTACGGCCACTGCGCCAGGCACGGCACCGATCTCGTGGGGAAGGAATTCAAGACAGCCGTCGGCCAGTCGCCCCGAACCGCTGGACCGGTTCCGATCGTTGGAGGCGATCCACACGTCGAACCCCAGGGCGCGCCCCAGGTCACGGAGCCATCCCTGGACCTCGGTGTGCGTGCGATCGGTCTCCCGCGCGGTTTCGGCGGACTTCCGGTCGCGCGCGGTCTCCTCCCGCGTCCGTGCGAGATCCTCCTCCCATGCCGCCCGGGCCGCGGCATCGTCCCCGCGGGGAGGCGCCGCGTAGCGGCCGGACCCCAGGTCGAACAGGAACCCCCCCGCCGCCCCGAGGTCGTTGGAGAGGAGGTCCCCGTAGTCGGAGTTCAGCCGGAGGATCCCCGAGCGCATCGCCAGATACTCGTCCCAGCTCCCGAGCTTCACGCGGGCACCCGTCATGGCGTTGTAGCCCTTCACGATGGCCGTGTTGAAGGGGGGCATCAACGTCGGGTGGAGGAAGTACAGCAGGTTGGCGACGGCGGGTCCGAGCCCCTTGATCCGCCGAGTGTCGAGTTGACGGATGGCCTCCACCAGGCGCTCCGCCCCGTCACAGCACGCACACGTCCCGAGGAACGCACCGAAGGCCTTCTGGTTCTCCCGGTCTTCGTAGATATCGGGGATGCGCAGTTTGGGCTTCCAGAGAAAGGCGTGGTCCGCCCCGCGGAACACCTGCCTCTGCTCGGCAATGGAGTGCACGACGGTCTCGAGGGAGGAACCCTTGTAGGCCACGCCGAACGTGCCTTCCTCGATCTCCCGGACCACCTCGGCAACACCGCGCCGGATGGAGCGGAAGTTCTTGAGCCGCTCCTCCCATAGGAACCAGGTCCGGTAGGTCGCGCCGGGGTCCTCCCTCCAGCGGGAGAGCAGGGTTCGGGTGTCGCCGTCGCTCATGGTCCTCCACAGGCCGGGGCGGCCCGCCGCTCGCTTCCCCTGATTCGATGCGGATCATAGCCGCAGGGACCCGCGACGAGCATGGGTCCAGGTTGCCCGAACTCTGCATTCTCCACAGGCTCCAGACTCGATGCGGCACGCAGATTGCGCTTGAGGAGACCGTCTTGATGGCGCTGTGATAGTGGTCAAGGAGTGCGTCGGCAATGGCAGAAGGCAAGGGGTTGTTGCGATCCTCGACGCTCCCCGGAGCGAGGCGGCGGTGCGTTGCCCGTTCTGCAACGGCTCCAAGGTCATCCACGGAGTCCGCTGGAGGTAGATCTCGATGAGAGGCGGGCGCCCGGCGGGGAAGGGGTGGTATCGAACCCACTGGAAGTCGGTCGTGGCGGTGTGGGGAATCTTTCTGGGGCTGATGTTGGCCATGGCTGCCTTCTACTGGTGGGTGCTCAGCACTCGCCATCGCCAAGCCCATGAGTGCCTCCACCATCCGGGCGCTCGCTGGGTCGAGGCATCCAGCGACTATCCACTGACCCACTGCGTCGTGAGCGGGAAACTGCTGAGCCAGGCCGAGACCAGGACAGCCGTGGAGTACGACGGCATCGAGATCCAGTTCTGTTGTCCGCCCTGCCTTGAGGAATTCAATCGCGACCCGGTTCGATTCGCATCCCTCGTCCGAGAAGAGCGAAAGTAGAGTGGCCGCATCCTTTGGGACTACAACGGGTTGCACTGCCTGACATGGAAGGGCTACAAATAGGGCACCACCGCTTCTTTGACCGGGGGGCCCGATGGCGTAACGTGCGTGTGCGGCCAAGGATGCGGGCGTAGCTCAGTAGTAGAGCGCCAAGTTGGCAAGGTGGATGTCGACGGTTCGAATCCGTTCACCCGCTCCAACACCGCACGATCCCCGGCTCAGCACCCCGCCTTGCCGCCCGTCGGGCAGTGGCAGTCGAGGCAGCCGTGCTCGGCGCAGGTGCCGCAGGAGCGCATGACCTGCTTGCGGAGGGCCTCGCGCGCCCGGTGGACGCGGACCGCGGCGTTCCCCGCGGAGATGCCCTGCGTGGCGGCGTAGTCCTTCACGGCGACGCCGTCCACCTCGATCCGCCGCAGCGCGTCGGCGTACTCGGGCTTGAGCGTGGCCGCGAGCCTCCCGACGCAGGCGCAGAGCTCCGCGTGCACCTCCGACCCCTCCGCCGGATCGTCGAGCTCGCGGGCGAATCCCTCGAGCGCCCGGTCGGCCGAGGCGCCGCGGCGGTAGTGGTCGACGACGGCGTTCCGGAGCAGCCGGTAGAACCACGCGATCGCCGACTCCGCCTTCCGCAGCGAGCCGGCCTTCCCGAGGGCCTTGCCGAAGGCGTCCTGGAGGATGTCCTCCGCGGCCTCGCGGCTCCGGACCCGCTTCTCCAGGAACCGCAGGAAGGCCCGGTGGTTCTCGACCAGGACCTGGACCACGGCCGGGTCCGGGCGCTCCGCGTCCACCGCATGCAGTCCCGCCATCGCAGCCTCCGTGGCCCCCTCCCGCGAGCAGGGGATGCGGGAGTGTAATGCCCGGGGCCGCCCCGCGTCAGCCCCCGTGAAAGGAGGTGCACCATGCCGAACGAGAGCCCGCGCGCGCCGTCCGGAGCCGGGGGCGCGGTCGCGTGTCCCGTCTGCGCGATGGAGGTCGACCCCGGGGCCGCCCCGGACTCGCTGGAGTGCCGCGGGACGACCTACGCGTTCTGCGACAGCCGCTGCCGGGACCGCTTCGAAGCCCGGCCGGAGTTCTTCCTCGCGAGGCGCCGGGAGAGGGCGTGCTCCCCGGTGATGCTCGGCTGAGGGTCCTGCTGCGGCTAGCGGACCGGTCCGGTCCGCCAGGTGCCCTGCCCCGGTCGGTGTAATCCCCCCGCCCCGGCCGCGTCTGCAGGCATGAAAGGAGACACGACATGATCACCCACACCCACCGGCACGCGAAGGCGGACGCAGCGCTCGTTCTCGACCCCGTCTGCGGGATGGAGATCGACCCCGCGGACGCGGTCGGCACCGTCACCCACGGGGGTCGCACCTGGCACTTCTGCAGCGCCTCCTGCCTGCGGAAGTTCCGCGAGAACCCGTCCTCGTTCACCGGCGAGGCCGAACACCTGGCCACCGTTCCGGTGCCCGGGGGGGTCGAGTACACCTGCCCGATGCACCCCGAGGTCGTCCAGGTCGGGCCCGGGGACTGCCCCCTCTGCGGCATGGCGCTCGAGCCCCGGGTGGCCACGGCCGAAGAGCCGGAGAACCGCGAGCTCCGCGACATGAGCCTGCGCTTCTGGATCGGCGCGGCGCTGACGCTCCCCGTGTTCCTCGTCGCCATGGCCGACATGCTGCCGGGCCACCTCCTGCACGGGCTGCTCTCCCCCGGCGCGCAGGCGTGGCTCGAGCTCGCGCTCTCGGCCCCGGTCGTGATCTGGGCCGGGTGGCCCTTCTTCGTCCGGATGGCGCAGTCGATCGCGCGCCGCAGCCCGAACATGTTCACGCTGGTCGGCATCGGCACCGGGACGGCCTTCGGCTACAGCGTGGTCGCCACCCTGGCGCCCGGCCTCATCCCGGACTCCTTCCGCGGCCACGGCGGGATGCCGGACCGGTACTTCGAGGCGGCGAGCGTCATCACCGTCCTCGTCCTGCTGGGCCAGGTCCTCGAGCTCCGCGCCCGGGCCCGGACCGGCGGGGCCATCCGGGCGCTGCTGGGGCTCGCCCCGAAGACGGCGCGCCGGGTCGACGAGGACGGGCACGAGGCGGACGTCCCGCTCGCGTCCGTGCGGGCCGGCGACCTCCTGCGCGTCCGCCCCGGGGAGAAGGTGCCCGTGGACGGCGTCGTCACGGAGGGCTCGAGCTCCCTCGACGAGTCGATGCTGACGGGCGAGCCGCTCCCCGTCCCGAAGGCGGAGGGGGACCGCGTGACGGGCGCGACCCTCAACGGCACCGGCACGCTGCTCGTCCGCGCCGAGCGCGTCGGAGCGGAGACCGTCCTCGCGCGGATCGTCCGCATGGTCGGGGAGGCGCAGCGCAGCCGGGCGCCCATCCAGGGCCTCGTGGACCGGGTCTCGGGCTGGTTCGTCGTCGCCGTGCTCGGGGTCGCGGTCGCCACCTTCGGCGCATGGGCGCTCCTCGGCCCGGAGCCGCGCCTCGCCCACGCGCTCGTCTCCGCCGTCGCCGTGCTCATCATCGCCTGCCCCTGCGCCCTCGGCCTCGCCACCCCCATGTCGGTCATGGTCGGCGTCGGCAGGGGAGCGTCGCTCGGGGTCCTCGTCCGGAACGCGGAGGCGCTCGAGCGCCTCGAGAAGGTGGACACGCTGGTCGTGGACAAGACCGGCACGCTGACGGAGGGCCGCCCGGAGGTCGTCTCCATCGCCCCCGCGCCGGGCGTGGAGGAGCGGGAGCTGCTGCGCCTCGCGGCGTCCCTGGAGCAGGGAAGCGAGCACCCGCTGGCGGCGGCCATCGTCGCGGCGGCTCGGGATCGCGGCGCGACGCTCGCGCGCCCCGGGGAGTTCCGGTCGGTCACCGGGCGCGGGGTGGATGGGACCGTCGACGGGCGCCGCGTCCTCGTGGGCGCGGAGTCCTTCATGGCGGAGCGAAGCGTGGGCATCGCGACCCTGGCCGACCGTGTCGAGGGGCTCCGGAAGCAGGCGCAGACCGTGGTACTCGTCGCCGCCGACGGCCGCCTCCTCGGGGCGATCGGGATCGCGGACCGCGTCCGGCCGACGACGCCCGAGGCGCTCCGCCGGCTCCGCGAGGAGGGCGTCCGGGTCGTCATGGCCACGGGCGACAACGCCGCCACCGCGGAGGCCGTCGCGCGCAGCCTCGGGATCGAGGAGTGGGGCGCCGGCCTCTCCCCCGAGGGCAAGGTCCAGTTCGTCGCAAGCCTCCAGGCCTCGGGCCGGGTCGTCGCCATGGCCGGGGACGGGATCAACGACGCCCCCGCCCTGGCGCGGGCCGACGTCGGCATCGCGATGGGCACCGGAACCGACGTCGCCATGGAGAGCGCCGGGGTCACGCTGGTCCGGGGGGACCTCCGGGCCATCGCCCGGGCGCGCGCCCTGTCCCGGGCGACGATGCGCAACATCCGCCAGAACCTCGTCTTCGCCTTCGGCTACAATGCGCTCGGGGTGCCGCTGGCGGCCGGGGCGCTCTACCCGTTCCTCGGCGTCACGCTCTCACCCATGGTGGCCGCCGCCGCCATGAGCCTGAGTTCCGTCTCCGTCATCGCGAACGCTCTCCGGCTTCGGGGCGCGAGACTCTAGGCCCGGGTTCCTTGGACCATCAGACTCTCTGGACAGGAGCATCGCCATGATGGACCCATATGAAAGCGCGCTGTCGGAGGGACGCCGGGCAGGCAGAGCCCTCGCCGCCGCTCTCCTGTGTGAATGCGGGACCTGCATCGCCAACGACACGGCCCAGGATCCGGGTCCCACCGGGGGGCCGAGCCAAGGACGGGTGTAACGGGGAGCCTGCCCCCCCTCCCGCCCCCAGCCACGCTCTTCGAAGGGAGATCGTCCAGGGCCCAAGCGGGCCGCAGGCTTCCTCTTCGGCCGGGAGGACGACACCGTTCAGGCCGATGTCTCCTGCCTCGCGAGGACCCTTCTCGACCGCCTCCGTGGTGGCAGCCCAGCCGCCTGACGCAGGACGGGTGACACCGGGAGGGACACGGGTTTCGCCCACCCGCGTGACGCCCCCCTCCGCCCCCCCCGGGGAGAAGTTCCATCGCCGCCAAGGACCCGCGTAGGATGCGTCGCACCTCCCGTGCAGTTCGGGGGATACGCGCACCGGGGCTCGACAGCGATGTGACCCGACGCGCGCCGCGGTCGCCAGCGGGGCGGTAGCTCAATTGGTTAGAGTACCGGACTGTCGATCCGGATGTTGGGGGTTCGAGTCCCCTCCGCCTCGCCAACCCGCGCTCCAGGCCCCTCCGACGGATTCGCGATTCCGGTGGGCGGCGGTGCGGCGAGGGCGGGGGCGGCTCCCCGGCCACCCCTCCGGCGACCGCGGGGCCCTACCGGCGACTGCCAGCGCGGCTCCCGTCCCAGACGAGCATGGTGGTGACGGGGAAGCCGGTCCCGTCGAACTCCGGCCCGCCGCTGGACCACACGTTGCCGGAGAACTCCGCGAACGGCTCGTCGCTCACGACGTCCACGACATTGCCCGTGAAGGTGCAGTCCGTGACGGACGTGAAGCGCGTCCAGTTGCCGAGGCCGCAGGAGCCGGCCCCCGTGGAGGCGCAGCCGACGACGGTGTTCCCGGCGAGGGTGCCTCCGAGGACGGACTGGAGGTCGGACTCGAACTCCCACGACACCGCCGACTGGAGCGCGATGCCCTCCCCGCGCGCGTCGGTCACGACGTCGGAGACCAGCAGGTTCCCGTCGCCGAAGAGGACGATCCCGTGTCCGAAGTCGCCGCGGTGGCGGGACGAGCCGGGGCGGAGGACCTCGTTGCCCGTCAGGGAGTGGTCATCCCCCACGATGACGACGCCCGTGTCCTCCCCGTCGGTGATCACGTTGTCGACGATGTCGATGGCGTCGCCTTCGATGGTGACGGACGCCCGCCCCGCCGGCGATCGGTGCAGGAGGTTCCCGTCGATGAGTCCGCCGTGGCCGACCACGGAGATGGCCGCGCCCCGGAGGTCGTTCTCCACCAGCGCCACGCCGTCGGCCCGGACGTCGATCCCGAGCCCTCCGCGGGGGGCCCGGATGTCGTTGCCCGAGACGACGGTCCCGTCGGCCCACACGACGATTGCCGCGTCCGTCCGCGTCCGGTCCAGGTCGTTGTCCGTGACCGTGGCGGAGCGGTCGAGCACGAGGACCGAGGCGGCTCCGCGGCAGCCACGGCCGAAATCGTTCCCGGACACCGTGCCGCCGGCCTCGGTCGTCACCACGCCGGTCCACGCGGGTGAGGAGAACCGACGGAACGTGCAGCCGTCCACGGCGCCGTCCCGCCCCGCGAGGCTGACCCCGCCGGAGCGGATCGTGAGGTCCCGCAGGGTGACCCCGTCCCCGGTCACCACGATCGCGAGGGGCGTGCCGTCCTCGCCGCGCTCGCCCACCAGCCTCGCCCCGGGAGTGCCCACGATCTCCACGTCGTCCACGTCGACGACGAACGTGCCTCGATGGGTGCCGCGCTCGAGGAGGACGCGATCGCCCGGTCGGGCGCTGTCCAGGGCCTCCTGGAGGTCGCCGAAGTCGCCGGGGACCCGGAGGTCATCGGCGCGGGCGAGCCCGGCCGCGGCGGCGAGGACGACGGCGAAGGTGATTCCGGCGGCGGTCGATGGACCCATGGCGTTCCTCCCCTGCCCGCAGCCCGCATCATGCCACCTCCGCGCCCGCGGTCAAGGGGCGGGATTCGCGCCGGTGGCCGGCGCCCGCGCCGGACCGTGTCGCCCCGCAGGATAGAATCCCGCCAACCCTGGACGGCGCTCACCCGAGCGCAGGCCGATGTTTCGTCGGCCGGACCTCACCCGCCCCGCGGCGGGGGGGGGGGGGGCGCCCGCATGCCGCGCGCGCGCCCCTGGCGCCGCCACGCCGGGGGGGGGGCGCCGCACCCCGGCCCGGCCCCCGCGACTCCACCCGGGCCCGGGCCCGGCGCCGGGGAGGGATGCATGCCGACCGGACCGCCGCCTCCACGCCCGTCGCCCCCCCGGCCGCGCCCCGCCCCCCGCGGCGGTCACCGCCTGCGCGGCCGGATCGCCGCGGCGGCGGGAGCCCTTGCGCTCCTCTCGTGCTGCGGAGGCGGGAGCGCCTGGATCCTCACGCGCGATGCCGTGATCCTGCGCGTCGGGATCCCGCTCCTCGTCCTCGCGAGCCTCGCACTGTGGCTCACGACGCCGGACCGGTGGCGCGCGCTGCGCCGCCGCCTCGGCCTCGCCCCGGGCGTCGACGACCTGGCCCGCCGCCTCGGCGTCACGCCGGCCGCACTGCGCGCCTGCGTGCCGTCCTACCGCCGCGTGGCGATCCCGAAGCGGAGCGGCGGCCACCGCGTGCTCCACGTGCCGGACCCCCGGCTGAAGGACCTCCAGCGGCGCATCCTGCGGCGGCTGCTCGCCCGCATCCCGTCCCATGCCGCCGCCTACGGGTTCGAGCGGGGACGCTCCATCGCGCACAACGCCGCCCAGCACACCGGTCGCGCCATCGTCCTCCGGTTCGACGTGGTGGACTTCTTCCCGACCACCGGCGCCGGGCGCATCGAACGCATGTTCCTGCGGCTCGGCTGGGATCTGGAGGCGACGGCGCTGCTCGTGCGCCTCGTCACGCACGAGGGCGGCCTTCCCCAGGGGGCGCCCACGAGCCCCCGGCTCTCGAACCTGGTCAATCGCGGCCTCGACGCCGACCTCACCTCGTGGATCGCCGCGCTCCACGGGCGCTACACCCGGTACGCGGACGACATCACGATCTCCTTCCCGGAGGACTGGATCGGGACGCCGGAACGCGCGCTCGCCATCGTGCGAAAGGCGTTCTCGCGCCGCGGGTACCGGCTCCACGGCAAGGAGAAGAGTTCCGTGCGCCGGCGCCACCAGCGGCAGGTCGTGACCGGACTGGTGGTGAACCGCCACGTGGCGCTGCCCCGGGCCACCCGGAGGCTGCTGCGCGCCGCGCGGCACCGCGCCGCGACGGGCGGTCAGGCGACGCTCACCGCGGAGCAACTCCGGGGTTGGGAGGCGTTCGAGGCGATGGTGCGGACGCAGGGCGCGGAGACGCCGCCCCCCTGGTCGGGGATGCGCCCTTCCCGGAACCCGCGTCGCCGCCCCTGACCGCGAGCCGCTCCACCTCGGCGTGGCGGAAGCAGGTGACGGCGTGGTCGTTCACCATGCCCACGGCCTGCATGAAGGCGTAGCAGATGGTGGATCCGACGAAGGTGAAGTCGCGCCGGCGGAGGTCGCGGCTCAGCGCGTCGGACTCGGGGGTCGTGGCGGGGACCTCGCGGAGGGAGGCGCGGCGGTGGCGAAGGGGCGCGCCGCCCACGAAGGGCCAGAGGTACGCGTCGAAGGAGCCGAACTCCTCGCGGACGCGGAGGAACGCCTTCGCGTTGCGCACGGCGCCGAACACCTTGAGCCGGTTCCGGACGATGCCGGGGTCGAGGAGGAGCCGCTCCAGGCGCGCCGCGTCGAACCGGGCCACCCGCTCCGCGTCGAAGCCGGCGAAGACCTCGCGGTAGCGCTCCCGCTTCCGGAGGATGGTCTCCCACGAGAGGCCCGCCTGCGCCCCCTCGAGGATGAGGAACTCGAAGAGCGTCCGGTCGTCGTGCACCGGCACCCCCCACTCCTCGTCGTGGTAGCGGGCGTAGAGCGCGAGGTGGTCGCCGAAGCAGCGCGGACCGGCGGCGACCCCGGTCATCGGGAGCCCGTCCCGGCGGCGGCGGCGAGGGTCGCGGTCGGCTGGCCGACGACCGTCCCGTCGGTGAGGGCCGCCCACGCGACGCGGCCGTCCGCGGAGAGCGCCACGGCCAGGACCTCGACTCCCCCCGGGAGCGCCGCCCGGAGGCCCGGGACCGCGGACGCGGGATCGCCCGGGGCGGGCGGCCGGTCCGCGGCGACGACCGCCCCGTCGGCGGCGGCGGCGAGGGCGCGGATCTCCCGTCCCAGTCGCTCCGGCTCCCCGAGCGGCGCCCCCGTGGCGGCGTCGAAGCGGCGGAGGAGCCCGTCCCACCCCCCCGCCGCGATCTCCCGGCCGTCCGCGGAGAACGCGACCGCGTACACGGGGCCGGGGCATGCGCAGAGGGTGGCGATCTCGCGGCCCGTGGCCGCGTCCCAGAGGCGCGCCGTGCCGTCGCGGCCGCCCGTCGCCACGCGGGTCCCGTCGGCGGACGCGGCCACCGCGTACACGGGGCCGAGGTGCCCGTCGGGCCCTGCGACCACCCCGCCCGTGCCCGTGTCCAGCAGCCGGACGGCGCCGTCCTCGCCGGCGACGGCCACCCGCCCGCCGTCCGCCGTGAACGCCAGCGCCAGCAGCGCGCGCCGGGCGACCCCGTCGCGGCGCCGCTCCTCGCCGGTCCCGGCGTCGAGCCAGCGGAGCGTTCCGTCCCCGGCGGCCACCGCCATGCGGTCCCCCGCGGGAGAGAGCCTCCCCAGGGAGAACGTGGTGGACGGGTCCTCGGAGACCTGTCCGCCGGAGCCGTCCGCCGACCAGCGGCCGACGAGGCCGTCCCGCCGCACCGCGAGCACCGCCCCGCCGGAGCCGACGAACGCCACGCCCCGCGGCCACGGCGTCCAGTCCGGCTTCGGGTCCCGGTGGGTGCGGACGATCCTCCCCGTCGCCCCGTCCAGGACCTTGACCGAGCCATCCCCTCCGCCCGCCACCGCGAGGGCGCCGTCGGCGGAGAACTCGACGGCGCAGACGCCCCACGTGGCGAGGTCCCACGACGCGGCGCCCCCGCCGGGAGCGACCTCGATGCACCGCAGGCCCGCGTCCACGCCGCCGACGAGGAGAGCGGATCCGTCGGGGCGAAACGCGAGACAGCCGAAGGAGTAGGACCCGGTCTCGCCGCTCGCGGACTCCGTCAGGACGCTCCCGTCGGCGAGCCTCCGGACGAGGACGCGCCCGTCCATCGCCACCGACGCGAGCAGGGTACCGTCGGGGGAGAACGCCAGGGCGCTCACGGCCCGGGCGTGGTCCTCGAGGATCTCCGCCACGGAGCCGTCCCGGCCGTCGCGGAGGGTGACCGTCCCCGCGGCGTCTCCCACGGCCACCCACGCGCCGTTCGGGGAGACGGCGAGCGCGGTCACCGCCTCGCTCCCCTGCCAGCGGCCGGTGCCGAGGCGCACCGGCGCCACCGGGACCGCGCGGCCCGGAGCGGTCGGCGGTGGCGGGGCCGGCGCGGCGCAACCGGCCGCCGCGAGCGCGACTCCGAGGAGGCGGGCGAAGGGTCCGCTCATCGCTGCGCCTCCGTGGCGTCCCCGATGGCGGCCAGCGCCTCCTCCGCCGCCTGCCGCGCCCGCTCGACGGGGTCACGGAGGAGGGGCGCGAGGTCCGGCGCCGCCGCCGCCGCACCGGGACCGATTCGCCCCAGCGCACGGGCGGCGGTGATCCGCGTCGAGGCGTCCCCGGATCGGAGGAGAGGGCGGAGGAGCGCCACCGCCTCGACCGCCTCCGGTCCCAGTTCCCCCAGCGCCCAGGCGGCCTGGAGGGGAGGAAGGTCGGCGGCCGGCTCGCGGAGGGCCGCGAGGAGGGCGGCCATCACCCCCCGCCGCTCCGCGGGCACGATGCGCGCGAGGGCGATCCCGGCGACCACGCGCTCGTGCGGCTCGCGCCGGGTGCGCCAGCGGCGGCGGAGATCGGGGGCGGCCTCGGCGGCGGCGGGACCGACCTTCCCCAGCGCGGTGACGGCGACGGTGTCGTTGAACATCTCCCGATCGCGGAGCCCCTCCACCAGCAGCGGAACGAGATGGGCCGCCGCCGGCCCCGCCTCGCCGGCCGCCTGCAGGGCGGACGACCGGATCTCCCAGTTCCCGTCGCGGAGGCCTTCCTCCAGCACCGCCAGGGCGGCCGCCGGGAGCGGGACGAGTTTCGCCGCGCAGAGGAGACCGTTCTGGCGCACGGGCACCGCCGGATCGCGGGCCGCCGCGAGGAGGAGCGGAGCCGTCTCCGGGCGGTCGAGGAAGCGCGTCCCGAGCACCCAGGAGCAGGTCTGGCGCACCGCCACCGCGGGGTCCTTCATCCCCTCCACGAGCACCGGGAACAGGCGCGCGTCGTCGGGCCCGATGGTGACGAGGGCGCCGTAGACGCTGCCGCGCACGGTCCCGTCGGGATCGCCCCGCAGCGGGTAGAGCGCGTCCAGCGCGGTCGATCCCGCGTCCGACCCGAGGATCCACAGGGCGTTCACCGCGAACGCGCGGACGCCGGCGTCCCCGTCTCCCGTGCAGGCCACGAGCCGATCCCGCGCGACCAGCGCCTGGGGACCGTACGTGGTGAGGGCGAAGGCGGCGGCCTTGCGGATGCGGGGGTCGTCCTCCTCCAGGAGATCCGCCAGCCCCGCCGCCGCCTGCGCGCCGAAGCCGGAACCGGCGACCAGGTATCCGAGGCTCCCGAACGCCTCCGCGGCGGCGAGCCGGACTTCCCCGTCGTCGTCGCCCAGCCGGGACAGCAGCGACCCGGCGGCGTCCTTCGCGGGTCCGCCCATCCGCCCGAGGACGCGGGCCGCCGCGGCGCGCACCTTCGGACGATCGTCCTCCAGGGCGCGCGTCACGTCGTCCGCCGCGGCCGCCGCGCCCGGTCCGAGCCGCAGGAGGACGCGCCCGGCGACGTCGGCCACGTAGTCGTCGCCGTCGGCGAGCGCCGCCCCGAGGTCCTCGACGCCCGTCGTCGGGGCCGGCGGAAGCTTCCACAACGCGTAGACGGCGCGCCGCCGCCCCGGGGCGTCCCCGTCGCGGAGGTCGCGCAGCCACTCCGCCGCCGTGCGGCCCTCGTACGCGGGCCCGCCGTCCTGCGCGGGGGCCGCCGTCGCCCAGAGCGCGACGCACGCGACCAGCGCGCCCGCCATCGCCGTCGGTCTCATCGCCCCCCTCCCGGGCCCGGCATCCGGGCTCCATGGTACCGGCCGGGCGCCCCCGCGCTGGACGGCCGCCTCCGCTCGGCGTACGCTCCGACGACCGATCACCGGTCTCCGTGCGACCATGCCCCCCTCCCTCCGTCCCCTCCGTCCCGCCGACGCCGCCGCGGTGCTGGCGCTGGCCCGCTCGTTGCCCGCGTGGTTCAACGCGGAGGGGCTGGCGGCCATCGAGCGGGACGTGGTCCGCCACCGGGGATTCGTCGCGGAGGAGGAGAGCCTCCTCGGATTCGTCCTCTGGCAACCGCTGGAGGACGGCGTGGCCGATCTCTCGTGGATGGCGGTCGCGGAGAGTCGCCACCGGCGCGGACTCGGGACCGCGCTCCTCGACGCCGTCGTCGAGGCGGCGCGCCGGGAGGGCCACGCGTTCCTCGAGGTGTCGACGCTCGCCGACTCCTGCCCCTACGAGCCCTACGCGAGGACGCGGGCGTTCTACCGGGCCCGGGGGTTCCGGGATCACCGCGTCGACGCGGGCTACTACGGGAGCGGCGCCCATCGGGACGACGCCCTCGTGCTCCGGCGCGCTCTCGCCGGCGCGACGGAGTGACGCCGGCGCGTCAGCGATCCTCGGGCCCCGCCGGAGGCTCCGCCGGGGCGCCCCCGTCGGCGTCGTCCTCCGCGGCGGGTGCGACGTCCTCCGCCTGGGGCTCCTCCGAGGTACGCAGGGGCGGGGGCGGTCCGGGGCCGCGGCGGCGTGCGGGGCGTCGCAGCGGCGGCACGCTCAGGTCGAACAGGTGGAGTTCCGCGCCCGGCTCGCGGAACACTGCCCGCCGGACCCCCAGGTCCTCGAAGTAGCCGAGCAGCGCGACGCGCTCGTCCCCCGAGTCGTGCCACCACCAGTGGCTGAGCACGACCCAGACGCGGGGCCGGCCCAGGAACCGGCGCGCATCGTCCAGGTGGACCCGGGGAACGCCGTGCCCGCGGGGCCCGATGTGGGGCACCACGTCGGCCAGCCCCTGCGGCACGCGGTAGAACCGCCACGCCGGCGCCGAGCCGTAGTGGAGATAGACGAGGTCGCCGGGCCGGTGCCGCTCCCGCAGGATCTCGAGGAGGGGGCGGATCTCCTGCCGCCTGGGCGGCGCGATGGAGAGCGCCACGGCGTTCGCGGTCCCCCAGCCCGCGAGGAGCAGGGCGAGCAGCGCGGCGGGCCACCTCCGGGCGGACCCTCCGCGCCAGGTCACGGCCAGGCAGCCCTCCGCCACGGGGAGCAGCAGGCACGGAAGGAGGAACACGATGACGCGGCCGTCGGCGGGGTAGAGCCGCGCGGCCGCGGCCACCAGGAGCCAGGCGACGGGCGCCGCGAGCATGGCGAACCGGCCCGGGGATCGGCGGGCGATGGCCAGGAGCCCCAGCACGAGAGCGGGGGCGGCGAGGGCGCCGTAGCGGAGCCCCGCCGCGTCCGCGCAGGAGTCGGGCAGCCACCGCCACGCCCACGCGGCCACCGCCGAGGGCCCGTCGGCGACGGGCGGGAACGCCTTGTCCCAGAACTCCTGGAGGAACGCGTTGGAGGACGCGCGATCCCCCGAGAACACGAAGAGGCCCGCGAGTGCCGCCACCCACGCCGCCCCCACCGGCACGAGGCGCAGCGCGCCGGCGCGATCCCCGCGGCGTAGGGCCGCGACCATGGCGACCAGCCCGACGCCCGACAGCCCGAACGCCGCGGGGAACGAGAACCAGGCGGCGGTCGCACCGCCCACCGCGATGGCCAGGCACGCACCCTCCCGCGGGACGCGCTCCACGAGGTGGAAGCCGAGGAGGAGGAGCGCGGCGCACACGGCGAGATCCGTGGAGTACGGCTTCATGTCCTGGGAGTAGTAGAGCGCGGTGTGGGACACGGCCATGAGCAGGACCGCGAGGGGGACGGCGGCGGGGCGGAGCGTCCGACGGGCCAGCGGGACCGTGAGCAGGAGGGCCGCGATGCCGCCCACCAGCGCCGGCAACCGCAGGACCCGCTCCTCCATGGCGACGCCCCACGCGAACCACTTCTCCAGGAGGATCCAGAGGGGTGGGGCGGTCTGATCGTGTCGCAGCACCCCGAGCAGGCCCAGCCAGTCGAGGTCCGCGAGGTTCGCGCCGACGTAGGCCTCGTCCAGCCACAGGCTGCGCCCTCCCGCCCACGCCGCGATGCGCGCCAGCGCGCCGGCACCGGCGATGGCCCAGGGGAGCACCCGCAGCGCGCGCCGGAGGCGCGCACGCCCGACGGACGGGGACGCCCCGCCGCTCACGGCTCCCCCGTGCGGAACAGGCACGCCGAAGCGCCCGGCCGCTCCACGACGAGGAGGAGTTCCGCCGCGGCGGCGTAGGCGGACCACGCCGCCGGAGGCCGCACCGCGCGGCGCGGCGAGTCCCCGACGCTGATCAGCCACACCCGTCCCGGTGGCGCGCCGGGCTCCAGCCCCGGGTAGACCTGGTCCACCCCGGGTCGCGGGAGTACGCGGAACGACGCGACGCGGTCGTCCAGGGGCGAGGAGTCCAGCCGGACCCGCAGCAGCCGCGCCGCCGAGGCCGGCGTCACGATCAGGTCTTCCGGCCTGTGCTCCCCGGCCATGTCCGCGAGCACCTCCGGGAGGTCGCACCGGAGGGCGTCCCCGCGGAGGAGGTCCACGGTCGCGACCGCCGGCGGGACCGCGAGACCCGCCGCCAGCGCGGCGCGGAGCACGGTGCCCGCCCGGGGGCGGCGGAGGTCCACCACGGCGCAGCCCGCTGCCGCGAGGCCCGCCGCCAGGGGCACCAGCGCGGGCGGCGCGGCGGGCGCGCTCC
>CAZSIX010000066.1:0-14570 GCA_964607145.1 uncultured Planctomycetota bacterium
CCCCGCCGCCCGCGCGGCGCCGCGCCGGGCGGCGCGGGGGGCGGCACGCCCCGCCATGTGACCGGGGCCCCGCCCGGCGCCCGTCGCGCACCCATCACCGGGGCGTCACGGAGGCCCGCCGCCCCCACCGCCGCGGCCTTGACTCGCGGCCGCTCCGGTGCGACAACGTCGCCATGACCCCGCTCCCCGCAGCGTCGTCCCTCCGGCGGATGGTCGCCGGCGCGGCCCTGGCCGCGCTGCTCGCCGGCTGCTCCTCGTCGGGGGGGACCCCCTACGGAGGCGGCGGGGGAGCCCAGTCCTACCTGCCGCGCGCACCCGTCGTGGCGCCGTCGGGGCCGGGGTCGCCCTGGTTCTGGCCCCTCCCGAACTCCTGGTGGCCGGTCCAGCCGTGGGGGGATCCGGGCAACCCGTACATCGCGAACCCCTACACGAACAACCCGCTGCTCCGGTAGGCCGGCGTCGCCGGGCCGCGTGGCGACGCCGTTCCGCGCGCTAGTACTTGAACGCCCGGTACGCCTTTTCGAAGCGGTCCCAGTCCTGCTCGGAGAACTTCCCGAAGGCCGCGTCCAGCGCCTTCTCCCGCGCCGCCTCCTCCACGGAGGGGGGGATGTCGATGTCGCCGGCGGACTTCTCGTCCCACGGCTTGCCTTCCGCCGCGGCGGCCGCCTTCTGCGCCTCGATCTGCGACTCCCGGTAGCGGGAGACCTCCCCCTTCAGCGTGTTGAAGTACGTGGGCAGGATCTGGGAGTACTCGGCGCCCCGCTGCATGCGCAGGAACCAGATGAGCGACCAGCCCTGGGCGTAGTTCTGGGAGATCTGGGGCCCGTAGTACTCCTGGTGGGACAGCGTGACGAAGCGCTTGAGCGGGACGTGCTTCCCCTGCCCGATGACTCCCTTGATGAAGCGGCGCCAGTCGAAGGGCTTGGGGATGAACTTGCCCGACGGGCTGTAGTCGTGGCCGGAGAAGAAGTCGCCGTGGCCCTCGTTGAACCAGTCGTGGGGGCTGATGGAACCGACGGAATAGAAGATGTACTGGTGGAACGCCTCGTGGTTGAGGACGCGGAGGGAGTCCTTCTTCGCGCTCGTGTCCTCGTAGAAGACGAGTTCCTTGGCGACCCAGTACCAGTAGCCGGCGGACTGGCTCGATCCGCCGTACTGGACGTACTGCTCCTTGTCCTTGCACACGCGGACCACGGAGATGGCGGTGATCTCGCGATCCGGCGGGAAGAGCACCTCGTACACGTCGAGCCGGATGGCCTCGATCTGCTTGGCGATGAGCCGGATCCGATCGGGCTTCACGGCCTTGTCGTAGACGATGAGGTAGTTCTTCGTCTGGAGGTACGCCCAGCCCTCGGTGACCTTGCGCTTGATCTCCTCCAGCCAGCGCTCGTCACCGGTCTTCCCGGCGAGAGCGGCCGCCAGGTCCTGCCGCGCGTCGGCGATCTCGGCGCCGTCGAGGAACTCGAGGCTGCGCAGGCTCGCGATGACCCCCTGCGTGTACTTCTTCACCTCGGAATCGGGGATCCAGTAGATGACGCCCACCTGGTACTCGTCGTTCTCGATGAAGCCGACGAAGTACTTCGCCTTCCACACTTCGCCGTTGGAGACGGGGATGACCGTGTCGGCGTCGATGTACGTGAGCGTGACGTCCTTCCCCTCGTACTGCTTCTCCCTGGGTTCCGCCCGCCAGTCCTTGCCCTTCACCTTGGCCTGCTTCTTCTCGTCCAGCCGCGTCAGCAACTGCTCCGCCATCTCGTAGTCCCGGTCCCGCTTCTTCGCGAGGACGTCCCGCATGTCGTGGGAGCGCAGGGAGTCCATGAGCGCCTTGCGCATCTCGTCCTTGCTGGGGGGCTCGCCCTTCCCCGCCGGCTCCCCGTCCTCGGGGGCGTCCACGTCCGAGGTCGCGCCGTCCCCCGAGCGCTTGAAGGCGTGGACCTCGCAGGTCGGGCGGATGTTGGAGACGAACTTCCCCTTGTCGCTGTAGAACTCCGCGACCTTGGGGTCGTCCGGGTCCGTCCCCTGCGGGACCGGAGCCCACTCGTTGAGCGGGCGGAAGCGGAATCCCACCAGCTTGTTCTCGTGGTAGGGGCCCGGCGTGTTGTCGCCGGCCCGGACCGGAGCGGCGGACGAGATCGCCACCGCGCAGGCGACGGCGGCGACGGCGAGCAGGGATCGGGGCTTCACGGTATCTCCTCTCCGGCGGCGCCCGTCGGCGAACGACCGCGGCCTCCCGCGGCCCCGTGGGGGCGTCGGCGCTGCAACCTATCATGGGGCGGCGGCGTGCCGTCCCCCCTCCGCGGCCATTCTAGCCCGACGGTCCCGGGGGAGGTCAACGGGCCACCGGCGCCGGTCCCTCGGCGGGCGGATCCTGCGCGGCGGCGTCCGCGGCCCCGGGGGACGGCGCCGTCGAGCCGGGCGGCCCGGGCGGCGGCGGCGGTGCGTCCAGCGCCCGCCGCGCGGCGTGGAGGGCGAGGTCCAGGCCCACCTCCCCGCTGGCGCGGGCGAAGATCACGCGGCCGTCCCTCCCCACGACGATGTCCATGGGGAGGCCGCGGAGGTCGAGGGGTTCCAGGGCCGTCGCTCCGAAGGCGATGCCCACGTTCCCGCTCCAGCCGTGCTCCGCCAGCAACCGCTCGATGTCCTTCGCCTCCGCCGCGGGGGAGCGGGCGCTCCGATCCATGGCCGGCGCTCCGGGGATCCACCCCGCCGTCCGCGTGAGGGGGAGGAGCACGAGGCCGCGCTCGCGCAGGGCGCCCGCCTCGGCCACCCACCGGTCCAGTTCCTCCAGGCGGGACTCCATCCACGCGGCGAACACGTGCCAGACGACCACGCGGCCGCGGAGGTCCTCGGCCGTCGGCGCGGCGCCCTTCCCCCAGTGGGGCAGGGTGAGGGGAGGAAGCGGGTGGCCGGCGAGGTCGACGCGGCGGAGCATCGCCTCCAGCCTCGCCCCGTCCGCGGGCCCGCTCCCGGGAGCCGCCGCGGCGATGGCGGCGCGGGCCTCGTCGTTGCGACCGAGGCATGCGAGGGCCTCCACGCGCCCCTGGAGGGCGGTCAGGGCCCCCGGGTGGCCCGCCGCCGCCGCCGCCGCGCGACCGTACACGTCGGCGGCCTTCCCGATGTCCCCGGCGCGGACCAGCGCCTCCGCCACGGCGACGCCGGCGGTTGCCGCGTCCTCGGGAGCCGGGCCTGCGGCGAGAAGGGCCTCGAACAGGGCGAGGGCGTCGGCGGGCTTCCCCTGGAGCGCGAGGGCGCGGACCAGGCCGACGCGGGCGCCCGCCTCCTCCGCGCGAGGCTCGCCCCCCGCGAGGTAGGCCCGCAGGGCGGCCGCCGCCCCCGGGTAGTCCCGCGCCACCAGGCGGAGTTCCCCGACGCGGTAGAGGTCCTCCCCCCGAGCCGACTCCGCCGCGGGGAGGGCCAGGGCGCGCTCCGCGAGGTCGCGGATCTTCGCCACGCGCTGCCGGAGGCTCCCGGGACCCCGGAGGGGCATCTCCCGGAGCCCCCGGATGCGGTGGAGCGCCGTCTCCAGCGTGAGGGGCGGCTCCGTGACGCGGACGGCGTCCCCGGTGCCCCCGTCGGGCCTCCCCTCGGCGTCACCCTTGCCCTCCGCGGGCGCCGGCGGCGCCGGCGGCGCGGGGTCGCCGCCCTCCGCCCCTCCCCGCGCGGCGGGCGCGCCGAGGGCCAGGGTCGCCGCCAGGACGAGGGCGGGGAGGGAGCGGGAGGTGGAAGGTCGCATCCGGTGGATTCTACGCATGGCGGCGCGGGAAGTTCCCGCCGCTTCCCGCCCCCCGCGCCGGGCGTGGTAGGATGCGCCCCGTCGGGAAAGGCCGTGATAGAAGGGGGGGTCCCGCGCGGGGGCGCCCCGCGCGGTCGGATCTGGCGGCCCCCGGCCGCTCCCCGCGCCTCCCCGGAGACCGCACATGCCCCGAACCCTGTCCGTCCTTCTCCTGCGCGCCAGTGTGGCGCTCGCGCTGGTGGCGCCCCTCGCCCCGCTGGGCCGGGCGGAGACCGTGGAGCAGGCCAACCTGGGCGACACCGTCTCCGGGACCATCGTGGCCGGCGTGAAGGAGGTCATCCCCATCCACGTGGCCGAGGGCACCCTCCTCGACGTGGACCTCAAGATGGCCCCCGGCTCCAACCCGGGGTTCTCGCTCCTCAATCCCGACCGCACTCCCTACGGGAACCTCTCTCCGTACTCCTCCACGGACTCGCGCCTCAGCCGGCGGAAGGCGAAGAAGATCCCCCTCGTGCAGTCGGGGCGGCACTACCTCGTGCTGGAGCCGGGCACGCCCGGTGACTACTCCGTCACGATCAAGGGCAAGCCCCTGACGAAGGGCGGATTCGAGGGCGTCATCATCTTCGATCCCACCACCGAGATCCCCGTGGGCGGCGTACCCGGCGGCCTTCTGACGGTCGTGGCGAAGCGGGGGAAGGCGAGCGCCCTGGTCCCCTCCATCCACTTCATCCTGGGCCCCGACGGCGAGCCCATCGACCTCGGCCGCGCCACCAAGCACACCATCAGCGACAGCGCGGAGGGCTACACGAACGTGCCCATGGACGACCTGGGGACGTACATCCTCGGCGTGGGCACGCGGGGCGGGCTGCCAGGCGATCTGGGCAAGGTCCAATGGAAGGTCAAGTTCCCCCGCGTCAAGGGCACCAAGCGGGGGGACGCGGATCTCGTGGTCGATCCCCTCGTGGACGAAGTCACCCCGCCCACGGGGTTCGACAACCTCGCCTACGAGGCGCTGTCCATCACCGGGGACTTCTTCGGACCGGGACCGGCGGTGCGGCTGGAGGGCGCCACGCAGGTCATCCAGGCGACGAACGTCCTGCGGGCCGGCGACACGACGCTGTTCTTCGACCTCGACCTCCGCGGCAAGGAGACGGGGCGGTACGACCTGGTCGTGACCCTCCCCAACGGCGGAGAGGGGCGGCTCCCCGGCGGGTTCACCGTCTCCGAGACCCCGATCCCCGTCTCCCTGAGCCCCTCCGCGGGCTTCGACAACCAGAACCGGGCGTCGACGCTCTCCGGGAGCCGCTTCCAGCCCGGCATGGCGGTGACGCTGGCGCCCCAGTCCGGGGCGCCCGGCATCGCCGCCGTCGTGGGCAGCGTGAACCCCGACACCGCCGATCTCACGCTGCCGCTGCAGGATGCTCCCCTGGGGCTCTACGACGTGATCGCCATCAATCCCGACGGCGGCACGAACGTCCAGACCGGCGTGTTCACCGTGAACCGCGCGCCTCGGCTGACGAACGCGACGCCCCTTCTCGGCCAGGACAACGACGCCGCCCGGGTCCTGGCGCTCTCCGGGCTCTCGTTCCAGGCCGACCTCACCTGCAACATCGAGCGGACCGGCCAGCCTCCCCTGGGGGCGATTCTCACGGGCCTCACCGCCAACGCCGTCACGGCGACGTTCGATCTCCGCGGGGCCGCGTCCGGGGCCTGGACCCTCCGGGTGACCAATCCCGACGGAGGCACCGCCGTGCTGGGCGTTCCCTTCGTCATCTCCCGGGCCCCTCGCGTGCAGGTGGTGAACCCCTCGCGGGGCTTCGACACGGAGTCCCTGGCGGGAGTCGTCGTCTCCGGCACGGACTTCGTCGCCGGTGCCCAGGCCACGCTGGAGCGGGCCGGCGTCGCGACGGTCGCGTTCACCGGCGAGGTGGTGGGGGCGCCCGGCACGACGGTGACCGGCGACCTGGCGCTCTCCGGCATCGCCTCCGGCGCCCACGACCTGCGCGTCACCAACCCCGACGCCGGCAAGGACGTCCTGACGGGGGCCTTCAATGTCCTCGGACGGGCCGACCTCGTCTCCGGGCACACCTCCGCCGGTCGTCCCCACCTCGCCTGGAACCCGGACCGCTCCGAGTACCTGGCGGTCTACGCCGTCTCCGACGGCTCGCAGCGGGACATCCGCGCGCGGCGCTTCGACGTCGTGACGGGCGCGCAGGCGGGCGCCGAGATCGTCCTGACCTCGGGCCCGGAGGATCAGTTCGACCCCTCCGCGGCGTGGTCCCCGTACCTCGCCAAGTACCTCGTCGTCTACACATGGAACGACCCCAACGCGTCGGGACAGCAGACGAAGGTCCTGGCCCAGTTCGTGGACGGCGACGGCACGCTCAACACGGACGAGGAGAACGCCTACCCGGTGGGCGGGCGCGACTCCGGGACCGTGAGCCCGCCCCGTGTCGTGTGGAATCCCGATCGCAAGCAGTGGCTCCTCGCGTGGGCGTTCTCGCGGGAGGACGTGCTCGGCCTCGTCCTCGACGAGGGACAGGTCTTCGGCGGCGCGCTGGTCCCCGGGGAGGTCTTCCGGGGAGTCCTCGTCGCGACGAGCCGGGTCGTCGGAGAGGACACGGTCCACGATTGGGACTACGACCCCGACATCGCGTACTCGTCGTCGGCGACGGACTACATCGTCACGTACTCCTTCGACACGCTGGAAGTGTCCCCGGGCCCTCCGGCGCCTCCGCCGGCGGACACCGGCATCGACGTCCGCGCGGCCATCTTCGACTCCGACTTCAGCGCGGGGCCGAACCGCCTCGCCACGCTGACCAACCTCGGCGCCACGTCCGGGAAGGACGAGATCCGCTCGCGCACCGCGTTCTCGGCGGCCACCTCCCGCTACATCGTCGCGTGGGAGTTCCTGGACGGCTCCGGGGGCAAGGACCTGCGGTGCTTCCTGGTGGAATCCGCCGCACGCACGCGGGTCGGCACCACGGCGACGACCCTCGACCAGACCGGCTCCGACGTCTGCTCCGACCTGGCGGTGGCGTTCGACCCGACCACCGGCTCCAACCAGTGGCTCGTGGCCTGGGCCGTCTCCGCGGGGACCGCCTCCACTTCCCGCATCGAAATGGCCCGGATACCCCCCAGCGCCCCGGCCCCGTCGGGCCTCGGGACGCCGGTCTACCGCACCCTCGCCGGGGCGCTCTCGGGGGAGGGGTTCCAGGGGCCGGCGGTGGCGGTCCGGGGCGTCGCCGGGGAGTTCCTCGCGGCCTGGCAGGCCGCGGGCACGGCCAAGCCCGGGGTCAACGCCGAGTTGCGCTTCGCGAAGTAGCCCCGTCCCCCGCGGCGATCGATTCTTGCCTCCCCCCTCCGGGAGGGGCCAGTATCATCCCCGTCGCGCCTCCCGGGGGGCGGAGGCACCCGCCGCGGGCCTCTCCGCCCGCCGCCCGCGGTCGAGGGGACCCGCACCGAATGGAAGAGCCCGCACTCCAGCCGCCGGTCGCCGTCCCGCCCTCCGGAGCCCCCGTTCCCGGCGGCGGCGCGTCCCCGGGCGGCGTGGACGTCCCCCACGTCGAGACGGAGGCGCGCCCTTCCGGGTTCCTCCCGGGGCTCCTGCGATTCTTCGTGGTCCCCATGATCCTGGTGGGGGCGTCGCTGGCGGTGTTCGCCGGCCTCGGCTCCCTGGTGGCGCGCGGCGAGCCCGCGGGGACCGACCTCGTCACCCGCATCGCCACGGGCGGGAAGAACGCCCGCTGGCAGGCGGCCATGGAGCTGTCCAACCGCGTGGCGAGAGGCGATCTGGACCTGCGCGCGTCCCCCGACGTCGTGGTCGCCGTGGCCGACGCGTTCCGCCGCGCCCGCGAGGAGCGGGACGACCCCCGCGTCGTGCGCTACCTCTCCCTGCTCCTGGCCCGCTCCGGCGACCCCGACGTCCGGACGCTCCTGGAGGATGCGGTGGTGGACGCGGACCCCGATGTCCGGCTCTACGCCGTCGAGGCCCTGGCCCACCACCGCAGCCCCGCCTCCGCGGGAGTCATCGCGCCCCGCCTCTCGGACACCGACCCGGGGGTCCGGACCATGGCGGCGTTCGCCCTCGGCGTGGTCGCCGAGGCCGGCGGGGCCCCGGCGCGGGACTCCGCGGGTCCCCTGCTGACCACCGCGCTCGCGGATCCCGACCTCGACGTCCGCTGGAACGCCGCCCTCGCCCTCGCCCGTCTCGGCCTCCCCGCCGGGGAGGAGGAGATCTGGCGGATGCTCCACCCCGACTACGTCCGCAAGGCGCTGGCGGAGGGCCACGGGCGGCCGACGGGCCTCCTCGGCGCCGCGGCGCGGGACCCCGCCCCTCCCGAGGCGCTCGAGGCGGAGATCCTGCGCAACGCGCTCTCCGCCCTCAGCCGGCTCCGCGATCGCTCCATGCTGGACGGCGTGCGCGCCCTCGCGGCGGATCACCCCGACGCCGGCGTCCGGGACTGGGCCATGCGGACGCGGGAGATCCTCGACGCCGAGATCCGCGGACGGGGGTCCGTGGAGCAGCGGGCGTGGGTGCCGGTGGCGGCGGCGCGCACCGGCGGTGACTCCTCGACGGCAAGGCAGGAGTAGCGGCCATGGCGGACGACACCGGGAAGCCCCCCGTGGACGGGGGGGATGACGGCCTGACGCGGCGGGGGGCGCTCGTGCTCGCCGCCGGGTGGACCGCGTTCGTGGGGGCCGCCGCGGCCGGCGCCGCGGGCACCGTGCGGTTCCTGTTCCCCAACGTCACGTACGAGCCTCCCCAGCGGTTCAAGGTCGGGTTCCCCTCGGAGTTCTCCAAGGGCGTGTCGGAGAAGTTCAAGGCGGAGTACGGCGTCTGGGTCTGCCGCAACGACGAGCAGATCTACGCGCTCATCTCCGTGTGCACCCACCTGGGCTGCACGCCCAACTGGCTCGCGGGGGAACTCAAGTTCAAGTGCCCCTGCCACGGCTCCGGCTTCTACGAGTCGGGCATCAACTTCGAGGGCCCCGCGCCGCGACCGCTGGAGCGCGCCGCCATCCGCATCGACGACGACGGGCAGCTGCTGGTGGACAAGGACCGGAAGTTCCTGTTCGAGGCGGACGAGTGGGAGCACCCCGCCTCCTACGTCTCGGTGAAGGCGTGACGGGACCGCGGTCCCCCCTGGGGAGGTCGGCCTAGATGTCGATCCTGAAGAAGACCAGCGAGTCGATCCGGAAGTCGCAGGTGTGGCGGAGCGTCTTCCGCCACGGCCCGCCGACGACCCACCGCAACCGTGCCATGGCGGTGGCGACGAACGTGTTCCTCCACCTGCACCCCGTCCGCGTGCGCCGCTCCGGGGTGCGGATGTCCTACACGTGGTGCATGGGCGGGATCACGTTCTTCCTCTTCCTCGCCCTCACCGTCACCGGCATCCTGCTGATGTTCTACTACCACCCCAGCGCCGACAAGGCGTTCCAGGACATCGTGCAGCTCAGCGAGGACACGCCGCTGGGCATCATGCGCGAACTCCACCGGTGGGGCGCCCACGCCATGGTGCTCTCGGTCTGGCTGCACATGTACCGCGTGTTCATGACGGGCTCCTAC
The DNA here is from genome assembly GCA_964607145.1 of uncultured Planctomycetota bacterium. GTDB lineage: Bacteria > Planctomycetota > JAJSAM01 > JAJSAM01 > JAKLKS01 > CAZSIX01. The sequence goes on from CAZSIX010000066.1 coordinate 9,303, forward strand.
AAGCCCCCCCGCGAGTTCAACTGGAACGTGGGCGTCATCCTCCTGCTCCTCACGCTGCTGCTCTCGTTCACCGGCTACCTGCTCCCCTGGGACCAGCTCGCCATCTGGGCGGTCACGGTGGGCACGAACATGGCGCGCGCGCACCCCGTCATCGGGCACGAGGGTCCCGGCGCCGCACTGGTGAAACTGGGCGACATCTCGTTCGTCACGTCCGGCTCGGACATCCGGTTCGCGCTGCTGTCAGGTCGGTTCGTGGGTGACGCGACGCTGCTGCGGTTCTACGTGCTGCACTGCATCGCCATCCCGTTCGCGGCGGTGATCCTGATGGCGATCCACTTCTGGCGCGTGCGCAAGGACGGGGGCATCAGCGGGCCCATGTAGTCCGCTCCGCCGGGGCGCGGCGGGGCGACGGTGACGAAGGTCGGACGGAGCGGGCCCGGGGGCCCGCGGGGGTCGAAGGATGGAAGGCTTCAAGCACTTCCTGAACGCGCTGGCGAACCCGTCGGTGTTCCTGACCATCGCGGTGGTCCTGTTCGTGGTCTGCCTGAAGTGGTACCGGGTGGTCACGCAGCCGCGCATCGCCGGGGCCATGGGCATCGTCGGCGTGCTGTTCCTGCTGTTCGCCGCGTCCGACGCGAACCTCTGGTCCAACGCCCTGGGCAAGCCCGACAACATCCCCATCCCGCTGATGCTCGGGACCGTGGGCTTCTTCACGTGGCTCGCCCTCCGCAAGGCGGCCATCAACGACGAGCGGATGGAGAAGGGGCTGCCGCCGGCGGAGGCGGAGGAGTCGGAGCAGAAGGTCTACACCTGGCCCGACCTCGTCTACTCGGAGTTCATCTGCCTGCTGCTGGTGAGCGCGCTGCTCCTGGCGTGGGCGCTCTTCCTGAAGGCCCCGCTGGAGCAGCCGGCGAGCGCGTCCAAGACTCCCAACCCCGCCAAGGCGCCGTGGTACTTCCTCGCCCTCCAGGAGATGCTCGTCTACTTCGACCCCTGGCTGGCGGGTGTCGTGCTTCCGGGTCTCATCGTGGTCGGGCTCATGGCCATCCCCTACCTGGATCCCAATCCGCGCGGGAACGGCTACTACACGTTCATCGAGCGGAAGTTCGCCATCTCCATGTTCCTGTTCGGGTTCCTCATCCTCTGGGTGGTGCTCATCCTCTACGGGGCGTTCCTGCGCGGGCCCAACTGGAACTTCTTCGGACCCTTCGAGAAATGGGACCTGCACAAAGTGGCTTCGCTCACCAACCTCAACCTCTCCGACTACTTCTGGATCCACTGGCTGAACCGGCCGCTCCCGGAGGCCTGGTACATCCGCGAGGCGCCGGGCCTGCTGCTCGTGGCGGGCTACTTCGCCGCGCTCCCTCCGCTCCTCGCGGCGACGGTCTTCAAGGGGCTGTTCCAGCAGCTCGGCTTCATCCGCTACAACCTGCTGATGCACCTCATGCTCTTCATGGCGTTCCTGCCCATCAAGATGGTGCTCCGGTGGACGGTGAACCTGAAGTACGTGATCGCCATCAAGAACTACAACGTGTGAGGCGGCGCCCGCGGCCCCCCGCCGCGGTCGCCCGGATCCCCCAGGCCAAGGGAGCGACAGGGTGACGACCCCCGAGGACAGGTTCTACAACCCCGCGCGAATCAACTTCTGGTTCGCCGTCTCCGCGGTGCTGGCATGCGCCGGCGCGGCGGGCGCGATCCTCAAGGACTACGCGGATCGCGACTGGAAGTCCTACCAGGAGGGGTTCTTCAGCCTGGAGAAGGCCAACGCCGGGAAGGCCCTCGCGCTGAAGGACGCGAAGTTCGACGGCGAGACCGCGGCCGTGCAGCAGGCGGCGCGATCGCTCGTCTGGGTCGGGGGCGCCGAGGGGGGCGAAATCCTCGACCCCGCCGCGTTCGAGGGGGCCCGCGCGGCCGCGCGGGAGGAGGACGAGTTCCAGCGCATCGCCGCGCACGCCGCGCGGCTCTACCTCGGCGAGGCGGAGAAGCGCCGCGGTGACGAGGCCATGCAGACCGAGGCGTCCCGGCTGCGCGCCGCCTCCATGAACGCCGAGAACGCCCGGTTCCGCGCCGAGATGGACAAGAAGGGCCTCCAGTCCGACGTGGACGAGCGGAAGAACCAGATGGAGCACGCGCGCAACCACGGGCACGACGCGGAGGCGGACGCCCTCGAGGAGAAGTACCACGCCCTCGTGGCGAAGGAGGCCGAGGTCCACGCGGTGATGGACGCGCGGGCGCTGGAGAAGCTCGCCGCGGACGAGGCCCTGAAGGCGGTACTCGCGCCGGTGACCTCGCTGGAGGCCCGGGCCGACGTGCTCTTCGATGACGCCCTCGTGGGCCCCGCCGAGCGCCGTCTCACGGCGTTCCAGTTCGCGATGCTCCGCGACGCCCCCTTCATGGAGGTCCTCGCGCCGGTCAAGCGGATCCAGCAGCGGGTCTACAAGGACCTGCCCATCGATCTCCCCTTCGGGAGCGTGCCCCGGGTCGATCGCTGCGAGACCTGCCACATGGGCATCGCCAAGGTCTCCGTCTCGCCGGAGACCGGCGAGGTCCTCCCGCTCTACACCGCGGAGAACACGCCGGAGCGCGTGTACCGGACGCACCCGCGTCCGGAACTGTTCGTGTCGTCCTCGTCGCCGCACCCCATCGAGAAGGTGGGCTGCACCATCTGCCACGACGGCCTCGGCCTGGGCCTCTCCTTCAACAGCGCGTACCACATGCCGAGCGACGAGAAGCAGGAGCACGAGTGGAAGGAGAAGTACCACTGGCACAAGGGGGAGTCCTGGGAGTTCCCCCAGCTGCCCCTCCGCCACATCGAGGCCTCCTGCGCGAAGTGCCACCGCGATGTGAAGGACACGGAGTCGCTCTACGCCTTCCGCAAGGACATCCCCGGCGCGCCGCAGTGGAACGAGGGGAAGCGGATCGTCGAGCGGAGCGGCTGCTACGCCTGCCACAAGATCGACGGCTACTCCGTGGCGGGCCTCGACAAGGAGGTCCTGGAGGATCCCGATGCGCGCGTGCGGGCGCAGCGGCTGGCGTCCTCCATGCGCAAGCCCGGTCCCTCCCTCGGGCGCATCGCCGCCAAACTCCCGTCGCGGGAGGTCGCGTTCAAGTGGATCTGGAACCCGAAGTCGCTCCGGCCGACGTCCCCCATGCCCCGCATCTTCGGCCTCGCGAACAACTCCGGCATCGACCCCGTGACCGGGCATGACTACGACGTCCGCACGCGCACGGAGGTCTGGGGCATCGTCGAGTACCTCTGGGCGAACTCCCAGGAGTGGGCGGTCAAGGTCCCCGGCACCGCGGCGTCGGCCGCCCGCGGGAAGGAGGTCGTGGGCTCCGTGGGGTGCCTCGCCTGCCACGGGCTCGCCGATTTCCCGAGCCCCGAGGGCGGTCGCGCCAACGACCACGGACCCGACCTCTCGACGGTGGGCTCCCGCGTGACGAAGGCGTGGCTCTACGGATGGCTCCGGGACCCCGCCCACTACTGGGCGAACACCGCCATGCCCTCGCTGCGGCTGACGGAACAGGAGGCGCTCGACGTCGCGGAGTACCTCTTCTCGCTGAAGGCGCCCGCGGACTCGCCCTGGACGGGTTTCACGCCGGCGGCGGCCAGCGACGCGGCGGTCCTCGATCTCGCGCGGGAGGCGCTCGGCGTCGGTGCCCTGCCGGGCAAGGACTTCTCCGCCGCCGCGGAGGCGCTGAGCCCGGAGGAGCGGCTCCATCGCGTGGGCCGCCGCGCCATCGAGCGATACGGCTGCTTCGGCTGCCACGACATCCCCGGCTTCGAGCAGAAGGACCGCATCGGGACGCAACTCGGCGGGGACGAGGGCTGGGGGAGCAAGGACGTGGACCGGCTCGACTACGGGGTCCTCGAGAACGCCGAAGTGGCGGAGCGCTACGCCGCGCAGTGGGGGGCGGAGCGTATTCCGCACCGCCGCCCCGACTGGGCGCGGATGAAACTCCGGAACCCGCGCGTGTTCGACGCGGGCATCACGAAGAAGCCCGGCGAGCGGCTGCTCATGCCGCAGTTCGACTTCACGGAGTCGGAGGTGGACGCGGCGACCACGTTCCTCCTCTCGCTCCAGATCGGCGAGGTCCCCCTGGAGCGCAGGCCGCGGCCCGACGTCGAGGATCGCGAGGCGGATCGGATGCGGTGGGTGGCGAGGAAGTTCAACTGCACCGGATGCCACACGCTCGACCGCCACGAGGTGGTCCTGGAGGACGGCACGCGGGAGTGGCAGGCCCGCGGCGGCGACCTCCGGCCCTGGCTGAACAGGGATGCCTGGCCCCCGACGCTCGGCGGCGAGGGGCGCGCACGGACTCCCGACGAGCGCGCGGCGCACGAGGCCCGGGCCCGGGGCGAGGCGGCGAAGCTGAAGGCCCTCCGCCCCTGGGAGTTCCCCAACCCGGTGGGCGAGGGGACCAAGGCCCAGCCCGCGTGGCTGTTCCGGTTCCTGCACGACCCGGGGCGCGAGGTCCTGCGGCCCTGGCTGGCGACGCGCATGCCGACCTTCCCGTTCACGGAGACGGAACTGAACATCCTCGTCCGCGGATTCGCGGCGGCGGACTGCGTCCCGTTCCCGTACGCGCTGGAGAACGGCCGTCCGCTGTCCGACGTCGATCGCGCCGACGCCGACGCACTCTTCAAGGCGCTCCAGTGCGCCAGTTGCCACCCCACCGCGGGAGCGGGGTTCAAGCCCGGCGAGGGGGGGCTGGCGCCGGACCTGGCCCTGGGGCACGATCGCCTCCGCCGCGAGTGGATCCTGCTCTGGCTCGACGACCCCGCCCTGCTCCAGCCGGGCACGCGCATGCCCCCCTTCTGGCGCACGCAGGGCTACCTGTCACCGCCGCCGGGCCTCCCGCGGGAGTTCTTCGGCAGCGACAGCTACCGCCAGATGGAGCGCATCTCCGACTTCGTCCTCGGTCTGGGAGCGCCGAAGGGCGCGAAGCGGTAGTCGTTCCGCGTCGCCGGCCGGCGGTCACGGAGCGGCGCCTCCGCGTTTGGGGGTTTTCTTTCCGGGGCCCAGCGACGGGGGGGATACTCGCCGCGGGGCGGTTCCTTCCCCCGGGCCCGGCGTGGCGGCGTACCCGATCCGTCCACCGCCGCCGGCCGCGCGCGCACTTCCCGACCCAAGGAGGCCACACGTGACCGACTCCAGGATGTTCACCGGGCGCACCCTCGCGATGCTCGCCGGCGTGATGCTCGCGGTCGCCGCGTGCGGCGACGGCGGCGGCGCCACGGCCCCCCCGGCGGCGGCGCCGGCCCCC
>CAZSIX010000067.1:0-13882 GCA_964607145.1 uncultured Planctomycetota bacterium
AACCGGCGACGACGGCCGAGTGGCGCTACCCACTCGTTGCAGCGAGGAGCCCCATGGGAGTGGTCATCCGGCCCTTGGTGCCCACCAGCTTCGTCGCCTCGTCCCGGCCGCCCTCGAAGAAGGAGATGCCGGTGCCCATGCTGTCGAGCCAGAGGGACTGGAACTGCTTCAGCGCGTTGTCGTACCCCGTGATGCTCAGGCCGTCGAACGGCATGCCCATCATCTCGCCGCGGTACTCCTGCTGCTGGTAGCGGCCGCCCATGATCATGCGGATGGTGGCCGTGCCGGAGAGCGGCGTGCCTTCGGTGCCCGGTCCTTCCCACATCTTCCCCTCGCAGGTCCACTCGCCCGCGCGGGCCGCCATGCGCTCGTGCTCCGCGCCCGGCGTCATGTACTCCATCCACGCCTTCATCATCGGGTCCTCGGCGCCGGGGCCCGCCTCGCCGCCCGCGTCCTGCGAGAGGACCTGTCCCGCCGACCAGCCGAGACCCACCAGCGCCACCGCCGCGACCGTCCACCAACGCTTGCGCATCGCTGCCTCCTCCTCATGGAAGGCGGGCGCCGAACGCTGCCCGCCGGACTTCGCCCCCGGCCCGTGCCGGAACCGACCAGTGTACCGCGGACCGCCGCCGCCGCGGCTTCCCGCGTCGCGCGCTACCGGACGCGCTTGACCGCCACCATGGTGACGTCGTCCTCGCTGCGCACGCCGGAGGTGAACCTCCCCAGCGCGGCGCGCACCGCCGCCAGCACCCCCTGGGCATCGGCGGCGGACGCCGCCTCGCGGAGGGCCTCCTTCAGCCGATCCTCCTCGAAGAGTTCGTTGGCCGGGTCGCGCGCCTCGGTGACGCCGTCGGTGTAGACGAGGAGCACGTCCCCCGGCTCCAGCGTGAGCGGCTCGCCGGCGCGGCAGGGCGCCCCCTCGAAGATGCCGAGGATGCGTCCCGTGGCGTCCAGTTCGGTGATCTCCCCCGACGTGGCGCGCAGGAGGTACGGCGGATTGTGGCCCGCGTTGCACCACTCGAGACGGCCCGATTCGCGATCCAGCACCGCCGCGAAGAGCGAGATGAACGACCCGGTCCGCATGTCCGGCACGAGGAAGTCGTTCACCAGGTGGAGCGCCGTCGGGAGGACGTCGGTGCTGCGGAGGAAGGCGCGCAGCAGCGCCCGCGCCTCCACCATGACGAGCGCCGCCTGCAGCCCGTGGCCGGACACGTCCCCCACGGCGATGCCGACCCGCCCGTTGGGCAGGTCCACGAGGATGTCGTAGTAGTCCCCCGACGCGTCCTCGCAGAGCTCGTTCATGCCGGCCACGGAGAGCACACCGCCCGCGGCGCGGCGGGTCTCCGGCTGGAGGTGGCGCTGCACCTTCTGCGCGAGATGGACCTCGCGGTCGTACCGCTCCTTCTCCAGCGCCGAGGTGTGCAGGCGGGCGTTCTCCACGGCCAGCGAGGCGTGGACGGAGAGCGACGCGAGGTACTCCTCGTCGTGGGCGTCGAAGTCGCCGCCGCCGCCCTTGTTCAGCAACTGGAAGACGCCCACGGCACCGCCCTCGCGGTTGCGGATGGGGGCGCAGAGGATCTGGCGCGTGCGGTAGCCGCTCTTCACGTCCCACGTGCGGTCGAACCGCGGGTCGTCGTAGGCGTCGGCGATGCGGACGGTCTCGCCGGTGGCGGCCACCGCGCCGGCGATGCCGTGGCCCACGGGCAGGCGGATGGTGAGTTTCTGATCGCCGCTGAGCACGCGGGACCAGATCTCCTTCCGGTCGTCGCTGAAGAGGAACACGGTGCCGCGATCCGCGTCCACGCCCTCCCGGGCCACGCGCAGGATCAGCCCGAGGAGTTCGTCCAGGTCGAGCGTCGTGTGGAGCGCGTAGTTCGCCTCCACCAGCCGCTTCTGCTGGACGAGTTCGCGGCGGAGTTCCTCCATCTCCTGCGTGTCGAGGTTCTGCGTGTCCACGTCCCGCGCTCCCGGCGTTCCGCCCATTTCGCCTCCCGGCCCCGTCGCCCGTCCGCGTCCATCGTTCCCCATGGGGGCGGATCCGCGAAGGGGATCCCCCGGGGGGGCGGGCGGGGATCGCGGACGGCGCCGGGGCCCGCCGTCGTTCCGGATCCCCGCCCGCGGCATCCCGCGGCCGCCTTGCACGTCCGCGGTGACCCCGGCTCGGGTCACCGTTCCCGGGTCCCCGCCCGCCGCCGGCCCCGGAATCACGCGGGCCGGACGCCCGTGGCGTCCGGCCCGGTGAGGTGCGCGGCGGGGAGCGCTACCGCGTCCCCGCTCCCTGCGCGCCCGCCAGCGTGCGGGCCTTCTCCACGAGGGCGATGAACTCGTGCCGGTAGCCGCCCGGGTCGGCGCCGAGGGCGTCCTGCGAGAGTTCGCGCACCGTGTCGAAGGATGCGCCCGACGCGTGCTTCGAGCCGCGGAGCACCATGCCGAGACAGGCCGTCGCGGCGGCGAAGCGGAAGTCCTCCGAGGCGGCGGACCAGCGCGCGCCCCCGTCCACCAGCGGGAACGAGAGCGGCCGGCTCACGTCGCCATCGGGCTCCTTGAAGCGGAGCTTCACGGTGAGCAGTTCGGAGGACCCGGACCCGGCGGCGGGCGCGGAGTACTTGAGTTCGTCGACCTCCGCCGTCGGCACGGGCTGACCCGCGGGGACGACCTCGTAGAGCGCCGTGACCGTGTGCCCCGCGCCGATCTCGCCGGCGTCCTTCGCGTCGTCCTGGAAGTCCTCCGCCGCCAGCATGCGGTTCTCGTAGCCCAGCAGGCGGTAGCCGGCCACCAGCGCCGGGTTGAACTCCACCTGGATCTTCACGTCCTTGGCGATGGTCTGGAGCGTGCCGCCGGCCTGCTCCACGAGGACCTTCCGGCCCTCCGTGAGCGAGTCCACGTACGCGTAGTTGCCGTTGCCCTTGTCCGCCAGCGCCTCCATGGTGGAGTCCTTCGTGTTGCCCCGCCCGAAGCCGAGGACGGTGAGGAAGACGCCGCCCTTCGCCTTCTCCTTCACCAGGTCCACCAGGTCGGACTGGTTCGTCGTGCCCACGTTGAAGTCGCCGTCGGTGGCGAGGATCACGCGGTTGATGCCGCCGCGGATGAAGTGCCGCTGCGCGACGTCGTAGGCCAGGCGGATGCCGGCGCCGCCGTTCGTGGAGCCGCCCGCCGAGAGCCGGTCCAGCGCGTCGAGCACGGTCTCCCGCTCGGAGCCCGCCGTCGACGGCAGGACGAGACCGGAAGCGCCGGCGTAGACCGCGATGGCCACCCGGTCCCGATCCTGCAGACGGGACGCGAGCAGCTTCATGGACTGGATCAGCAGCGGGAGCTTGTCCGCGGGGTGCATGGAGCCGGACACGTCGATGAGGAAGACGAGGTTGGCGGCGGGGCGCGTCCCCTCGTCGATCTCGCGGCCCTTGAGGCCGATGCGGACCAGGCGGTGGTTCGGCTGCCAGGGGCAGGACGCGACCTCCGTGTGGACGGCGAACGGGTCGGCGCCGTCGGGACCCGCGTACGCGTAGGGGAAGTAGTTCACCATCTCCTCGATGCGCACGGCGCCGCGCGGGGGGAGGTGGCCATCGTTGAGGTGGCGGCGGACGAGGGACCAGGACGCCGTGTCGACGTCGATGGAGAAGGTGCTGAGGGGCGCCGTCGCGGCGCGCAGGAAGGGGTTCTCCTCGATGAAGTCGTAGGACTCCGTGGAGGGCGCCTCGGCGGCATCCCGGATGCCGGCCAGGCGGTCGCGCCGGGCGTCGTCACCGGAGACGTCGGCGGCCGCCTTCGCGGCCCCGGGCTGCGCCACGGCCTCCGCCCGGAGGAGGCGCTGCGCGGTCCGCGCGCGGAAGTCGACGGGACCGGCGGGGGGCCCCAGGGTCCCCGGGGCGGGGGTCGCGACGGGGCCGGCGGCGGCGGAGCGGTCCGCACCCGTGGTGGAGCCCGGCCCGGAGTGGCACCCGGCGATGGCGAGCATGAGGGCGACGGCGGCGAGCGATCTGCGGTCCACGGCACACCTCCTTGTTCCGGGGCTCCCGGCGAGTCCGGGGCGCCTACCTCCTCTGACGCATCGGGCGACGGCGGGGTTCCCCGGGGACCCCGAGCGGAGACCTCCCGGTGACGGAACCCCCCGCCGGGGTGGGGGGAGGAACGGGGAGGATTCGGGGGGATCGGCGGCGTCGGCGGTATGTTGTTCAGGCCCGGGGAGTTCCCCGGAACGGAACTGGAGGTGTCGTATGCGCATCACGCGGCTGGCGCTCGCCGGCCTCGTCGGCGTCCTGGCCTGGTCCGGGGCGGCCACGGGGGGCGAGGCGCCCAACGTCGTCGGCAAGCGGGTCGGCAGCGAGGTCGCCGACATCCAGATCAACGGCTGGCTCGGGAACACGGACGGCCGGACCACCATCGCCGATCACAAGGGCGAGGTGGTGATGGTCGAACTGTGGGCCACCACCTGAGGCCCGTGCCGTGGCCTGGTAGGCCACAACACGAAGCTGCAGGAAGAGCTGGGTCCCAAGGGTCTCACCGTCATCGCCCTCACGGGCGAGCCCCGTGAGACCGTGGCGAGGTTCATCGCCAAGGGCAAGACCGACGACCAGGAGTACAAGATCGCCTGCGGCAGCAGCGGCGGTCTCCAGGGCCCGGGCACGGTCCCGTACTTCTTCCTCATCGACGCCGAGGGGAAGGTCGTCCACCAGGGCGGGCAGCCCTCCGAGAAGCTCATCAAGGAGACCCTGAAGACCGTCCCCAAGGCGACGCCGGAGGCCATGAACGCCCGCGCCGAGAAGGCTCTCGCGTGGGCCGAGGATCTGGTGGGCAAGAAGCGGTTCGCCGAGGCCATCGACGTCCTGGATCGCGTGGTGAAGGACAAGGACTACGCGGGGACCGAGGCGGTGAAGAAGGCCACCGAGCGGAAGTCCGCCATCGAGAAGGACGAGGCCGCCAAGGTGGAACTGGAGCACCAGAAGAAGATCGCCACCATCCTGGGCAACCCGGAGCGGCCCGCCGCGAAGATGAAGGGCAAGGAGCAGGACGCCGCCGTCAAGCGTCTCGAGATGGTGCAGAAGGAGGCCGAGAAGGCCGGCGCGACGGCCGCGGTGGAACTGGCCCAGTACTGGGTCAAGGCCATGGCCGACGAGAAGAAGTAGCCGCACGACCCACCGCCGAACGATGACCGGGGCCGGCCCCGCCAGGGGCCGGCCCCGTTGATTCCCGGCCGCGGTCCCGGGGAGGCCGCCCGCCCCCTTCCCCCGGGAACCGACCCCGCCGGGCCGGTGCAGGGGGGCTGCTTGCACCCCCCACGGGAATCGGCCGCACCTCGCGGGCCGTGGGGCGGGACGGTGCGGGTGACCGCGAGAAGAACGGCCAGCCCCCGTGGGGCGCGCAAGCGCGTGCCCCTACGGGATCGACACGTCCTCGAACTTCCCGTCGCGGAACCGGAGGCGGAAGACGACCTTGCCCTTCTCCAGGAGGATCTCCGCGTCGCCGGGGTCGGGGCCGAGGCGCATGGGTGCGCCGGTGAAGGGGTTCTCGACGCCGCCGCGAAAGGTGCCGTCCGGGAAGAGGAGGCGGACCGCCTCCTCGACGCCGGCGCTGCTGGGCGTGGACCCGGAGTCCGGATAGATCCGCGCCTCCACCCGCGCCACGTGCCACGCGCGGTCCACGGTCGCCCCCTCCAGGCTCCAGAGGCGGAGGACCGGGCCCCGGTGGTCCTCGATCACATCGAAGTCCCCGGGCGCGTCGCCCCGCACCGCGGGCCGACCGGTGAACGGATTGCGCAGCCCCGCGTCCCGCACGCGGTCCTCGACCAGCGCGCGCACCTCCGCCAGCGACTTGCCGCCGTACCCGCCGGTCCCCGCGAGGAGGCGGCGCCACGCGCCGTCCCGCCCGCCGGGAGAAACCCCGCGAACGATGTCCGTCGCGGCGACGGTCTGCAGCGAGAGCCGGACGGCGGCCACGGCCGCACCCCCGAGCACCGTGAGTAGCAGCCCCCACCGGAGGAACGCCGACGCCGGTCCTCCACCCAGCGCGGGCAGGACGCGGCCGGGCACCACCGTGAGAACCAGGAGCGCCACTACCCACCACCAGACCACGCTCTCGAGGGCGTCCCGCCACGCCGCCTCCGGCGTGTGGAGCACGTGGAGGCCGGGCACCGTCTCCCCCACGTCGAAGACGAGATCCCGGTCCATGGCCGCCGACACCATCCCCCCCTCCAGCCGCGTGACGACGCAACCGGACCAGAGTCGGGAGAGGAGGCCCGGGTGGGCGATGCGCCGCGCGCTCCAGGACGGGCCGTGGCTCAGCATGGGCCGCGGGTCCGGGAAGGACAGCCCCGCGGGCGACACGGTCGCGTCCGTGAACTCCCCCGAGAACCGCGCCTCCAGCGGCGCGCACGACGCGGATCCGCCGGCGACCACGTGGATGCGGAGGTCCGTCCGGCCGCCCGCCAGCGCGGTCAGCCGCATGGGGTAGATCGGCCTCTCCGCGGGGAACCTTACCGCGAGCGGGTGGGGTGTCGCCGGGCCGGTCCCCTCGCGCGCGAGGCGGGCCGCGACGAAGACCCAGCCGCGGGAGATGTAGTCGGCCACGACGGGGACCCCCGCCGCGGGAAGAGGCGCCAGCCCGTTCCTCTCCAGCCAGGCGTCGAGCGCCGATCCGTCCCGCGCCTCCAGCACGACGGTCTCGTAGTTCCCCACGCGCTGCGCGTCGGAGGCGCGAACGCCCGCCACCTCGACGCCGGCGATCCCGAGTTTCCCCGCATGGAGATTGGGAATCGCGACCATCGCGAAGAGGACGGCGAGGAGGCAGAGGAGAACGGTGAGGACTCCCGACTTCACGGGCCCCCCGGACTCCCGCCGCCGGTCCCGCGCCGCCTCGTACCGGCGCAGCACCGCGATGAGGAGGAGAGCGAGCGCCGCGGGGATCAGCAGTTCGGCGAGGGAGTCGCGCGTCACGACGCGCGGCCTCGTCGCGAGGTCGAGCGTGTCCAGCGCGCCCGACGTCACCTCCTCCAGCGCGGTGGGCCTCGCCGGGATCGGCAGCACCCACCCGAACGTCTGCCCCGCCGCGTCCAGCGACGACTCGACCACCAGGCTCTCCACCCCGTCGCGGTGGACGATGAGCGCCCGCTGCGCCGGGATCCCCGGAGGCACCGGGAACGCCCGGTCCTTCATGAACAGACCGTCCGCCCGGACCGGAGCGCCGGGGAGGAGCAGCACCGCGAAGAGGATCGCGGCGACGACGAGCCACGCGCGACCGGACCGGATCATGGCGCGGATCGTCGGCGGCCGCCCGCGTCGAGTCAAGGCGCGGCCGCGGTCGGGGCGCGGTACCCGAACAGCTTGCGCGTGAGAGGGTCGCTCTCCGCCACGAGTTCCTCCTGTGCGGACAGGATGTCGCCCTCCGCAAGACGCGGCGGCGTCCGCTTCTCCCCGCGCTCGAACGCCATCTGCGTGGCCTTGCGCAGGAGTTCGGAGATGAACGCCGGACTGGCCCCGTCGAGTCTTTCCACCCACGCGGCGATGGAGATCTCCGACAGATCCAGACCCCTCCCATAGAGGTCGAGGAGGCGCGAACGACAGGCGGCATCCGGGATCGGGAACTCGATTGCCTGGTCGACGCGTCCCGGGCGGAGGGCGAGGGCCGGCTCCAGCACTTCCGGCCGGTTCGTCGTCAGCAGCAGGAGGCACGGCGTGCGGGGGCCGACGCCATCCAGTTCATCGAGCAGTTCGTGGAGGACTCCGGCCGCATGGTTGCTGGATCGCTCGCCCGCCACGAGATCGATGTCCTCGAACACCACGACGCTCGGCGCGAGGACCCGGGCGATGTACAGGGACTCGCGGATGAACTGGAGGTTGCGCCCGGTGAGAATGATGACCGTGTGACCCGCGCGTGCGCCGGCGAGGTGGCGCACCAGGAGCGTCTTCCCCACTCCGGGACTGCCGTGGAAGAGCACGCCGTGGCGCAGGCTCCTTCCCGCCCCCTTGAGCCTCTCCGTTGCATCGAGGAATCCGACCGTGTTGCGCTCGATGACCTTGAGGAGCGTCTCGGGGAGGACGATGTCATCCCGCGACACCAAGGCGACGGGCTGGAACCGCACCGCGAATCCATCCTCGACACGGGCCGGAGGCTCCAGTGCCGTGACCTTCCCTCGGAACCGACTGGCCGCCCGGGCATCCTCGACGATGGACTCGATGGCCTTTCCCGCCATCTCCTCCGACAGCGCCAGCACGCTGAGAAGGACCGTCGTCGCCTGGCCGTGCTCCTTGTTCTGGAGCACGGCGACGCAGATGGGTTCTCCCTCGTTCCGGAGCAGATAGAGCGAGTTCCGCGGGACCCGCACCGCGGAGTCCGGTCCGTCGGGCACCAGGAAGTAGCTGTCGCCGATCCGTCCCCGGTTCCCTTCGATGATGACCCGCACATCGGTGCAGGAGAAGGGCGGGTCGTAACTGAGCCGCAATCCCCCGCCGGCCTGGACCCTGCGGACGAGCGCAAGCTCCAGATCGGGCCCCTCCCACGCGTGGTGCGCGCTGGACGCGCTGAAGCAGTCCGGCGACCGTCGCCCCATGTGGGCCCGGGCGTGACGGCGGACGCCGCGCCAGTACCCCCATGCCCTCGCGAGCACGGTCAACCCCGCGATCAACCCCGCCGTCGGGAGGACGAGATCGACGAACAGGCTCATCCCGGGAATGTAGCCCGCGCGTCCCCATCCGGGACGCGCCATTCACGCGCAGGCCCGCCTGCACCAACGCGCGGCGGGCCCGTTCACGGACCCGCGCGCCCCTGTGCGGCGACCGAGACCTCCCTTGCCCGCCGGGATGCGGCGCCGGTGTAGGGGGGCTGCTTGCACCCCCCACGGGAACCGGCGGCGCCTCGCGGGCCGTGGGGCGCGACGGCACGGGTGACCGCGAGAAGAACGCCCAGCCCCCGTGGGGCGCGCAAGCGCGTGCCCCTACGCGGCCACCGGGACCTCCCGGGCCCACCGGGACGGCGTAGGGGGGCTGCTTGCACCCCCCACGAAAACCGGCCGCACCTCGCGGGCCGTTCCGCGGAACGCCCCGGGAGATCCCGCGTCACCACTCCGCGACGGCCCCGTCCCCTCCAGCGAGGACCACGGCCTCTTCGCGGACGACTGCCTCCCCGTCCTCCAGGCGCACGACGTATCGCCCCGGCGCCAGGCGGAAGAGGTGCCACGCGCCCGCCACGCGAGAGACCACCCCCTCTTCGACGACGGCGCCGGCGCCGTCGCGGACGCGCACGCGCGGGTCCGTCCGGGAGTCCGGTGGTCCCGTGCCGGGAGCGGCTGCCACGGGCCCCTTCACCCTCACGAACAGCGTGCCCCCGGGAACGAGGGGGAGTTCGACGGGGGGCGGCGATGCCCCCTCCGGCACCTCCACGCGGACGTTCCCGGCGACGGCCAGGTCGCCGGGTCCCGCCCCCGTCACCGTCAGCGCGTACGGGCCCGGCCGCACCTCGTGGAGCATGAACCGACCCCGGCTGTCGATCACGCCGCTGGCGTTCTTCTGGTAGGCCGCTGGCGGGCCGCGGGGACTGAGATGGACGTACGCGCCGGCGAGCATCCGGTCCGCGGGTGCCGTCAGCGTTCCCCGTACGCCGACACCTCGACCCGTGGAGGGGAGCGGCACGAGATCCACGCGCACGGCGGGGAGCGGTGCGTTGCCGGACAGATCGATGGGGATCGGCTCCGCATCGGCGTAGCCCGTCGCGCGCACCTGGAGGGTCCACGCTCCGCGCGGGTAGCACTCGAACCGGAACCGGCCGGGCCCCCTCGACGTCGCCCACACCTGGACGCCGTCCGCACCCAGCGTGACCGTGAAGGACGCCCGCAGCGGGCGGCCCGTCGCCGCGTCGAAGACCTCGCCCTCCAACGGCGGAGGCGGGGTCCAGGGCAGGCGGAGGTCGAGCGGAGTTCCAGTAACGCAGCGCGCGACCACGAAGGGTGAGGGCGGTCCGGCCCGGTTCACGAACATCCGGGCTGCCCGCGCCCGCGCCCGCACCGTGTACTCCCCCGCGGGGAGATCCTCCCACCGGAACCCCCCGTCCCCGTCGGTCTCCCCCGCCCGGATCGGTCCCGCGGGATCCTCCTCCCCCTCCTGCCCGGCGGCGTCGACGAGCGACCCCGGTGCCACGGACCCGTCGAAGCACTCCACCGCCGCACCCGCGACGGGCGCTCCCTCGGCGTCGAGTACGCGCCCCTCGACGATGGCGGGCGGGGGCAGGGTGACGACGAACTCGGAAGGGTCCACCGCCAGGACGACGGAGACGACTCCCCGCGCGAACCCCGGCGCCCCCACGTCCAGTTCCAGTCGCTCCGGCGGCGGGAGGGACCAGCGGTAGAGGAAGCGCCCGTCCGCGCCGGTCCGGCCGAGCCGACCTACCGTTGCCCCCTCCACGGGCGCGCCCGCCTCGTCCCGGACAAGGACGATGGCGGAGAGGACGGGCCGCTCGAGGAGGACGATGTCGGGCACCGCGACGATCGCGCCCCCTCGAACCTCGACGGTTGCGACCGCCCTGGGTGGACGCCCCTCCACACCCGGAGTCGGCAGCGCCGCGACGAGGGACGCCTGCGCGGCGCCGCCGCCGCGCTCCGGCGCGGGCACTCCGTCGATGCGGTAGCGTCCGTCGGGTCCCGTCGTCGCGAGCAGCCCGGCCGCCGGCGGGAGCGCCGGCACGACCGCAGCCCGCGAATACACCGCGACGCAGGCCCCCGCCGCCGGCCTCCTGTCGGCTCGAAGCACGCGGCCCTCCACGGCCCCCGCGCGCACGAGCAGCAGGTCCCTCTCCTGCAACCGGCCGGGTCTCGCGTCGGCGAAGTGCAGCACACCCACGGCGCGCCCCTCCGCGACGGCGCCGATTCGCACGCCGACCGCTTCGTGGAGCCCCCGCGCCGGGAGCCCCACCAGGTGGAACGTCCCGTCGGCGGCGGAGCACGCCTCCCCCAGCACCAGGCGACGGGGTCCGTCGTCCTCCGCCAGCATCTCGCCGGGGCGGAACTGGCCCGGGGACTCCCACCACGCCACCACCCGCGCCCCGCCCACGGGGGAGTCGTCCTCCTCGCGGAGCACCCGTCCGCGGACGGCGGCGGGCTCCACGAGCACGAAGTCCTGCTCCCCGCGCGCCCCGCCGCCGGGCAGCGGCTCGCCGCCACCCCATCCGCTCCCCGTCGCCGGGACCAGCAGGGGCCCGAAGCCCGGTGCCCGGACCTCGATGAGCGCACGCGCCTCCGTACGCCACTCCGGCGGGATTCCGACGAGGCCATAGCCGCCATCCACCGCGCACACCGCCTCCCGCCTCGCGATCCCATCGATGGCGGGACCGGAAACGGAGACTCGGGCGCCCTCCACGGGCGCTCCGTCCGCATCCGTCACGCGACCCGTGAGCGCGAGCCAGGAACGCCTCGCGGGATCTCGAGGGTCCTCGGGAGCGGGCGCCGCATCGGACGCCGCGGGAGAATCCGCGCGCTCGGCGCCGGGGTGCATCGTCACCGACGGACCGCCGGGCCCCCGCGCGACCGGCCCGCCAGGCCCGGCGGGCGGCGCAGGGCTCCCACCGACAACCCCGTCCCCGGGCCGGTTCCACCACCACCCCGCCGCCAGGAGCAGGAGCGCCCCCGCCGCCGCGACCGTCGCCGCCTTCCCCACGAGGACCCCTCCTGTCGCCGCGGCCGTGGCTGCGCCGGAGCGGGGAGGGGCGGTCGCCCCCGGGGGCACTTCCAGGAGTGGCGCCAGCGCCCGCCGCGCCCCACCGTCGTCGTTACCCCCCAGCTCCTCCCGGAGTCGCGCGAGCCCTCGACGGAGCCGCGTGCGGACGGTTTCCAATGGAACGCCCAGCCGCGCCGCCAGCGCCTCCGGAGGAAGCCCCTCGAAGTAGCGCAGCACGACCGCCGTGCGGGAGGGCTCCTCCAGCGCGAGTACCGCCTCCACCACCCGGCGATGCGCCTCGGCTGCGGCGAGCACCTCCGCGGGGGCGGGCTGGGCGCGGTCCCGCTCACGGGGGGCCACGGCCTCCTCCCGGGCCCGGCGCCGCGCCTCCCCACGACGGAGCCGACTCGCAGCGCGACGGAGCGCGGTCCGGAGCCAGGCCCGCGCCGCGCCCTCCTCCCGCGGTCCGGCACGGAGCGCCGCCAGCCATACCTCCTGTTCGACGTCGTCGGCGCCCTCTCCGCTTCCCACCACCGCCACCGCCACCCGCCGGACCCAGGCCCGGTGGGCCAGCAGGCGCTCCAGGGGGACGGGGGGAGGGTCGCGATCCATGGCTCCATTCTCAAGGAGCCCGCGGCGGCGCGGCCGGGTTCAGCGAGGGGAGTGACGCCCCGGGAGAACGCGGCAGACCGCGAGAAGAACGGCCAGCCCCCGCGGGGCGCGCAAGCGCGTGCCCCTACGCGGCCACCGGGACCTCCCGGGCCCACCGGGACGGCGTAGGGGGGCTGCTTGCACCCCCCACGAAAACCGGCCGCACCTCGCGGGCCGTTCCGCGCGAGGGCACGGCAGACCGCGAAAGGAACGACCCGTCCCCGTGGGGCACGCGAGCGCGTGCCCCTGCGCGGCGGCCGCGACGTCCCTTTCCCACCGGGGCACGCGGGCGGGCGCCGCGCCCGGGACGGGCGGCGGCGGAATCGCGCTCCGGGGACACCCGAACCCCCTTGGCGCGGCGGCCTCGCGCGCGAGAATGGCGCCCGTGATCTCCACTTTCGCCGTCGCACTCGCGTGCGCCGCCGCGGAGATCCACGTCCACGACACGGCCTCCCTCCGCGCGGCTCTCCGGGCGCTCCGGCCGGGCACGACGGTGCTGCTCGATCCGGGGGCCTACGAGGGAGGGCACTACCTCGAGCGCGTGGTCGGCACGGCGAAGGCGCCCGTGGTGATCCGGGGGGCCGACCGGTCGCGGCCGCCGCTGGTGACCGGGGGCGGCGGGACGGCGTTCCACCTCTCCGCGTGCGAACACGTCACGCTCGCGAACCTCCGCGTGCGCGGCTACGCGGCCAACGGCGTGAACGTGGACGACGGCGGCTCCCCGGACACGCCCGCCCGGGCCATCACCCTCGACGCGCTCGTCATCGAGGACACGGGACCGCGCGGGAACCACGACGCGCTCAAGATGTCCGGGGTCGCAGGATTCACCGTGCGCGGCTGCCGGTTCTCCGGATGGGGAGGTTCCGCCATCGACATGGTCGGCTGCCGCGACGGCGTCGTGGAGGACTGCCGCTTCGAGGGGAAGGAGGGGTTCTCCGCCGCCAGCGGCGTGCAACTCAAGGGCGGCACGCGGGACGTGCTCGTCCACCGCTGCTGGTTCCGCGACGCGGGCGAGCGTGCCGTGAACCTCGGCGGATCCACGGGAGCGGCGTACTTCCGGCCCGCCGTCGGCGACTTCGAGGCGAAGGGCATCGAGATCGCGGGCAATCGCTTCAGCGGAAGCATGGCGCCGCTGGCCTGGGTGACGGCGGACGGCGGCCATGTGCACCACAACACGTTCCACCTCCCCGCGAAGTGGGCCCTCCGCATCCTGCAGGAGACCGAGGACCCGCGCTTCCGCCCGTGCCGCGGCGGCGTCTTCGAGCGGAACCTCGTCGTGCTCGACGCGTCGGTCCGGACCGTGGTCAACACGGGCCCGGGCACGGCGCCGGAGACGTTCCGGTTTCTCGGGAACGCGTGGTTCCGCGCCGGCGACGGGCGGCCGCCGGACCTCCCCGTGCGCGAGGAGGACGGCGTGCACGGCGTGGACCCGGTGCTCGAGGATCCGGGCGGCCCCGGCATGCGGATCACGTCGAAGGACCCGCGCCTCCGCGAGGTCGGCGCGGACGCCTACCGGCCGCCCGACCGGAAGTAGACGTGGACTAGTGCCACGCGCGGAAAGTTCTGGTACAGGGGTCGTTCCACCGCGCCGATGT
>CAZSIX010000068.1:0-13546 GCA_964607145.1 uncultured Planctomycetota bacterium
GGAGGCGCCGACGTCGCCGCCGCGGGCGCGCCGAGGAGGGCGGCGGTCCGCCCGTAGCGCGCCTCCGCGGCGCCACACCGCGCGCAGCCCGCGACGTGCGCCGCCACGGCGGGATCCGCCGGCGCGCCGAAGGCGCCGTCCAGCAGCGCGCCGTCGAACTCCGCGCACCCGTCGAGATCGCGCCTCATGTGCCTCCGCCCTCCATGGCGTTCCGAACGGCCTTGATCCCCAGGTGGAAGTGCTGGCGCGCCGTGGCGGCGGAGCACCCGAGCACCTCCCCCACCTCGCCGTACCCGGCGCCGTGGCGGAGGCGCAGCACGACGGCCACGCGCGGACCCTCGGGGAGCCCGTCCACCACGCGCCACGCGCGATCCGCCAGGTCCGCCGCCGCCGCCGCCGCCGCGGGACCGACGCCCCGATCCACGGGCTCCACGGCGACGCGCGCCGCCAGCGCCGGCCACCGCCCCCGGCGGCGCCCGCGATCGCGCAGCAGGTTCAGGACGACGCGGTAGAGCCACGCCCGCGGCGCCGTCGCCGGCGGGCGCTCCAGGGCGCGGAGGAAGGCCTCCTGCACCACGTCCTCGGCGTCGTCCCCCGCGCCGAGCCGCCGCGCGAAGGCCAGCAGCTCGCCGCGGTACCGCTCCCCGTCCACGGGCCCGCGCACCTCCAGGAGTTCCGTCGTCGGCATCCAACGGTACGACGCGCGGGAGGGGGATCCGTCAAGGGGAGCGCGCCGGGGGGGATGGCGTTCCCGGGATCCCGGCGGAACTCCCTGTTCGCAGCCCCAGGTGCTCCGCCAGCCCCGGGTTCTCCGCGCCGGTCCTCCAGAGCCATGCGTCCAGCACGTAGTGGCTGGCCTGGGGGAGGGCGAGGAGGGGGACGAGGACGGCGAGGAGGCCGGCGTCGGGGCGCGCGGCGGGGATGGGGAAGAGCGTGGGGTGCTCGCGCCAGACGAGGCGGTCCCAGAAGCCCTCCTCGACGAAGGCGAGGGCGAAGAGGATCCCGTAGAACGCGAGGAACCCGGCGGGGCGGAAGAGGCGGGGCACGAGGCCCGGCGCGCCGGCCCAGCGGGAGCGGCCCCAGCGGTGGACCACGGCGAGGTACGGGACTCCGTGGGCGAGGACGTTCGTCGCCGTGAACGCGAGGTCCGAGTCCAGCAGCACGATGCCGCCGTACCAGGTGGCCCAGGTGGTGGCCATGATCAGGAACTTCGCGCGGTTGAGTCCGCGGCGCGTGGCCAGCAGCCAGGCCTGGCGCGCGAGCCACGCGCCGTTGACGGTCCAGTGGAGCCAGGCTCCCGCGGCGGCGGCGCCGGGCGGGAGTCCCGGGACGAAGTCCCCCTCGCGGAACCAGTCGAACGCGCGCGGGAGGTGGGCGTGCCACCAGAGCAGCGGGAAGAGCGTGGCGTTGTAGACCATGAGCGCGTCGAGGCGCCGGTCCAGCGGGGAGGTCTCCCCGGCCTTGCGCGACGCGTAGACGACCCAGCCATACTGCTGGCGCACGAAGTGGAACGCGGCGACGTACGCGAGGACGCGCCAGAAGAGCGTCCCGGTCCCGTCGGCCGCGTACAGCGCGGCGCCGGCGACGAAGCAGGCGGCGGGGACTCCCGCCAGCAGCGCGCCGCGGCGGCGGCGCTCCTCGGGGTCGAGGTACGTGCGGAAGAGCGTGGACCAGACGTGGGCGACGTCGCATCCGACCACGAGCAGGGCGAACGCCCACGCGGGGAGCGGGTCGTGGAGGCGCCCCTCGCGGTGGAAGAGCGCCACAAGCACGGCCGCGGCCACGAGGGGACCGAGGAAGACGCCGAGATCCCCCGCGGGCGAGAGGATCCACCCGTCCCGGAAGCGGGAGGGGCGCGCGGGGTCCGCGAACTCGAACGCAACATTCCGGGAATGTCGTCGTCGAGGGGGCGGGGGGGGGTCGGTCACAGCCAGGACTCGAAGGGGCGGGCCTCGGCGGAGAGGATCTCCTCCGCGGCGCGGACGCCGTGCCACTGGGCCTCCTCGAAGAGCGGGAGGCCGCCGAGGTCGGCGGCGGCGAAGTGGACGCGACCGCGGGGCTCCGCGGCGCGGACGCGCGCGTCCCCCCAGACGAACCCCGGCTCCGGGCGCACCATGGCGTGGCCCCACCGCCAGACGTCGATGCGGGCGACGTGCCGCTCCAGGTCGGGATGGGCGCGCACGAGATCGCGGAGCACGGCGTCCCGCCACCCCTCCCACGGCGTGGCGAGGATCTCCGCCCTCGCCGCCGCCGCGTCGGGCCCGGGGAAGGGGCGGTACCAGGTCCAGACCATGTCCCGCGCGAGGCGATCGGTCTGGTGCGTGGCGACGACGTACCCCAGCGAGTCCCCCTCGTAGAGCACGTTGTCCCAGCAGAGCGGGAAGCCCCGCGACGAGGGCGCCGAGCGGAGCGTGAGGTTCGCCACCACCCAGGGGGAGGTGCGGAAGCCGTCCCCCTCGCCGGCCGGTTCCGGGAGGAGGCGGCGGGCGACGAATCGCGGCACCGCGCACACCACGCGCTCCGCCGTCGTCTCCCGCGACACGCCGGCCGCCGTGTCCACCCATCGCACGACGACGCGATCGTCGGCGGGCTCCAGCGCGGTCACCACGGCGCCGGTCCGCCGACGCGCTCCCGCCGCCGCGGCAAGGTGGCGGACGAGGAACCCGTTCCCCTCGGGCCACGTGAGGAACTCGGCGTGGGCGCCGTCGGCGCCGACGCGGGAGCAGAAGTAGTGGAGGCCGGCCCACGCCGCCGTGCCGCCGAGCAGCGTGCCGAAGTCGTCCCGCGTCGCGTACTCGACGTACCAGCGGAGCCGCGGCGAGTCGAACCCGCGGGCCGCCATCCAGTCCGCCATGGAGATGCGGTCCAGCGCGAGGAGGTCGCCGTCCCGCGAGCACTCCTCCACGGGAAGCGTGAAGGCGCGCCGGCCGTCCGTGCCCACGCGGGCCGCCAGGGCCGCCGTCTCCCGCTCGAACCGCTCCCGCTGGCGGAGGTCCTCGCGGGACGCCCCGTCGGCGAGGTAGAGCCCCTCGCTCCACGCGCCACGGTAGAAGAGCCGCTCCTCGGGATCGCGGAGGAGGTGCTCCTCCACGGGGACCACGGGGCCGTCCGGCGGTCCGGGGCGGAGGACGCCGGCCTCCTCGAGCAGGCGGCGGAGCGTGCGCTGCGACGCCGTCGGCACGGGCACGTAGTGGGCGCCCCACGGATACGCGGAGACGGCGTTGCTTCCGGAGGCGGCGGTGCCGCCGAGGGAGTCCTCCAGTTCGAGGAGCAGGAACCCGTCGTGCCCGGCGCCCCGCAGCCTCCACGCGGCGGAGAGGCCGGCCATCCCGCCGCCCACGATCACCACGGGGACGTGGTCCGTTGACGCGACGGGAGGGAGCGCGCCGCCGCGGAGGAGGTGGCCCCGCGCGTCGGCCCCCCCGACGATGGCGCCGTCGAGGCGCCGGTCCGGGGTCGCGCACGCCGGCAGCGCCGCGGACGCGGCCGCCGCAGCGGCCCCGCGGAGGAAGCCGCGGCGCGTCAGTTCCACCGCCGCCACTCCTCCTCGTAGTAGCGCACGAGGATCTGGTTGTTGAGCCGGTTCGGCTCCGCGTCCAGCGGGCCCATGTCGGCGGACAGCCGGAAGAGCGCGGGCAGCGCGTCGCCGTCGAGATAGCGGAGCCCCGGCGGGAGCCGCGCCGGCTCGGGGAAGGTCCGGCGCATCGCCAGCGCGAAGCCCCACTCGCCGAAGGAGGGCACCGGGGCGTGGTACGGGCGCACGGAGAGCCCCGTGGCCTCCAGGGTCCGCACGATGCACCAGTAGGAGCGCCGCGCGAAGAGCGGCGACGTGCTCTGCACCGCCACGGCGCCGTCGGGCGCGAGGACGCCCAGCAGCCTCTCGTAGAACCGCGTCGTGTAGAGCTTCCCGAGGGAGAAGGACTGCGGGTCCGGGAAGTCGCAGAGGACCACGTCGTGGAGGCCCGCCGGCGTCTCCAGCCACCGCATGGCGTCGTCGTTCACGACGGAGACGCGGGGGTCGTCGAGGGATCCTCCGTTCAGCGCCCGGAGCGGCGGGAAGGTGCGCGCGAACTCCGTCATGGCGGGGTCGATGTCCACGAGCGTCACGCGCTCCACCGCCGGGTGGCGGAGGACCTCCCGCACCGCGAGCCCGTCCCCGCCGCCGAGGACGAGCACGCGCCGCGGTTCCTCCACGACCGCCATGGCGGGATGGACGAGGGCCTCGTGGTAGCGGTACTCGTCGGCGCTGGAGAACTGGAGCGCTCCGTTGAGGAACACCTGGAAACCCGCCGCGTTGGACGTGACCACGATGCGCTGGTACGGCGTCGTCTTCGCGAAGACGACCTCGTCGGCGTACACCTGCTCCTCCGCCAGCGCCGTGAGCCGGTCCGCGAACGCGAGGCCCAGCGTCAGCAGCAGCGCCACCCCGATCCCGCGCACGCGCAGGCCGACGACGCGCCGCAGCCGCGAGCGGAACACCCACGTGCTCCACACGCCCACGGCGGCGTTGAGCAGCCCGAGCCAGAGCGCCGTGCGGACGAGGCCGAGACGCGGGACGAGCAGGAGCGGGAACGTCAGCGACACGACCAGCGCTCCCACGTAGTCGAAGGTCAGCACCTTCGCCACGAGGTCCCGGAACTCCACCTCGTCCTTGAGCATCCGGAGGAGGAGCGGGATCTCCAGCCCCACGAGGGTCCCCACGAGGAGGATCTCCCCGTAGAGCACGGGGCGGAACCAGCGGCCCGAGCCGAACGCGAAGAAGAGCACCGCCGCCGACGTGCCCCCCGCGAGCGCGACCGCGGACTCGATGTCCACGAAGCGGTCGGCGATGTCCCCTTCCACGTACTTCGAGAGCCACGACCCGACCCCCATGGCGAAGAGGTAGAGGCCGATGGTCGTGGAGAACTGGGTGACGGAATCGCCCAGCAGGTACGACCCCAGCGCGCCGGCGGTCAGTTCGTAGCCGAGACCGCACGCGGCCACGACGAAGACGGTCGCGAACGCCAGCCGCACGCGGACGGCGCCGTCGTCGTCGCCAGGCGCGTCGGAGGCGGGGCCTCTCAACCCTTGATGGCGGCCGCGACGATGATGGCCATGCCGATCAGGAACGACCCCATCACGATGCCGAGGGCCGTGTTCTGGTCCTCGACGATCTCCTTCTCGACGGAGAACTTCGTCATCTTGCCCATGAGGGCGATGGCCCCCACGAACAGCGCCATGCCGACGCCCCCGTAGGCGACCGCCAGGAGCAGCCCTTCCCACTTGCCGTCCATGTCACTTCCCTCCCCGGATTCCCCGGTGCCAGAACGCGTACGTGCGCCAACCGCCGGGGGAGTGCCGCATCCCCGGCTCCACCTTCGCCACCGCCTCCGGCGCCGCCTCCAGCCAGCGGAACTCGTGGACGCCGTAGGTGGCGAGGCCGAGCAGCCCCGCCACCAGGTACGCCTTGCCGAACCTGCCCAGGCTCATGCCCCCTCCCCGCTCCCGCCGCCGCCGTCAGCCCGCATGGTCGCTCGCGGACCACCGCCGCCCCTCGAACGCGGCGCGCCCGATGGAGACGGCGAGCGCCGGCACGAGGAGGCACACCAGCAGCACCCACGGGCGCACCTTCGACGCGACGCCCGCCCGCACCCGCAGCCCGCACGCGATGGACCCGCTGCCCCCCGCCGTCACGGGTTCCACGCGGAGGGCGTACTTCCCCGGCTCCAGAGGACCGAGGTAGACCGTCGCCGAGCGACTGCCCTCGCTCCAGGACTCGCCGTCGGTGACGCCGTGGTAGTACTGCGCGAGGAGCGTGAATCCCCGGACGTCGCCCCGATCGAGATCCACGAGGGAGGCGTCCATGCCCACCCAGTCGTTGTCCACCCCCGCCTCGAGGCGGACCTCCAGGTTGGTGCGGCTCCGCAGTTCGAAGGGCTCGCTGAAGACCACCCGCGCGCCCGGCTCCTCCGTGCCCGGCCCGCCGTCCTCGAGGGGCACGCCCCCGGGCGCCGCGGCCGGGTCCGCCGCCGCCGGGGGCGGGGCGCCCTCGGCCGTGTGCGCCTTGTCCACGTTGAACGCCCTGCTCCACACCACCGTGGCGGGGGCGCGCGCGAGGGAGGCGATGAAGACCGCGATGACGGCCGCGGCGAACACGCCGAACAGCTTCCACGCGTCCCGGAAGGCCCGCTCGCCGTGGTACGGCTGGTTGGGCGCCACGCCCACGGGCTTCGGCGGCGGCTTGGGCAGCGCGAACGCCGCCTGGAGTTCCGCCGGCGGGAGGTAGGTGCACAGCGTCACGTTCCGCTCGTTCCCGTCCTGCTCGACGGAGAGCGTGAGCGGCGGCGCGACGTAGTCGTCGGACTTCGTCACGTCGCCGACGTTGACCTCCCAGTAGAACTCCCCCAGCACGCTGTCCACGCGCGCCTGCCCGCCCTGGAAGTGGCGGAACCTGCGCTTGAGGTAGGTGGCCGCCATGGGCTGGACGACGGCGTCCCCGGGGTTCACGGGAGACACCCTGGACCAGTGGTTGTCGCTGCGCGTCAGCCACCGGTACCCGCCCGTCTCGTCGCGCAGGAGGTACTCCTCCCAGGGATACCGGACTCCCTCCGCGGTGACGGACCGGACCATGAACCCGAGCACCTCGACCTTCTTCCCGTCCAGCGTGCCGGTGCTCCCCAGCGGGAGGAACGGCTTCGACTGCAGCACCGCCCCGACGCCGATCACCGCGAGGGATCCCGCGCCGGTGTCCAGCAGCGACCCGCAGGAGCGGCACGTCACCCGCACCGCGGCCGGATCGCGGAGGTCCACCTGCCCGGAGCACTTCGGGCACGCGAGGCGGCCCGCCTCGGTGCGCGTCGGCGCGGCCCGGGCGAAGTCCTTCGCCGTCAGCGCGAGGTCGGAGGGATCGCAGACCTTCCCCGCGTAGACGGCGCGGCACGCGTCCCCGTCGCCGTAGTCCAGCGTGGCGACGGCCTTGCCCGGGCCGCGGAGGTCGGCGTAGCGGAACTCCTCCCCGACGTGGAGCGGGTACGGGAACTCCCCGCGCGCGGCGACGCAGCGGGCGCGCCCCTTCTCCGCCACGGTGTAGGCGCCGGAGGCGCCCAGGTCGACGCGGGCGCCGACGGCGAGCAGGCCGTACGCGGGGGCATCCCCGGCGGGCCGCTCGCGGAAGAAGAGGATCTCCCCCTGGGCCTCCGCGAGCCAGCCGGTCTTCCCGTCGTCGAACAGCAGGTGCCACTCGTTCCACGGTCCGCGACCGTGATCGTTCTGCACCTGCCCGACGGCGGTGAACCCCTTCCCGTCGAGCGTGCCGCGCTCGCCCAGCGCGAAGGGGGACGGGATGGGCGCCAGCGCGGCCACCTTGCCCAGCAGGTCCAGGCGGAGGTCGGTGCGCGCCGACGCGCCGCCGCAGTAGGGGCAGACCACCCAGAGCGTGCCCGCGTTGCGGAACTCCAGTTCGGCGCCGCACGCCGGGCAGGACGCGACGCGACGGGTCAACGGGGCTCCCCCGCGGCGACGGCGGGGCCCACGCCCCGCGCGACGCGGGTGACGCGCACGTCGGCGGCGCCGAGCAGCGCGGCCAGGCGGGCCTCCCACGGCCAGGGGGGGACGGCGCGGCAGCAGTACAGGTCGAGGGCCGCGAAGCCCCGCTCCGGGTAGGTGTGGACGGAGAGGTGGGACTCGGCGAGCACGAGGAACCCGGTCACGCCGCCGGGGCCGGGGAAGCGGTGCCACGTGGCCGGCGCCACGGCGTGGAGGTCGAGATCCGCGACCAGCGCCGCGAAGACCGCTTCCAGGGCGGGCACGGAGCGGAGACGCGCGGCGTCGCAGCCGTGCGCGTCCACGAGGATCACTCCGCCCGGATCCATGCCCCCTCCCGCCTCCGCCCCGCGTCGACGGCGCGCCCGTCCAACCGCCGCCGCCCGCCCGCGTTCGCGCCGGGGCCAGAGTACCCGCCCGCCCGGACGGCCCCCCCCGGGGTCAGGCACCTTCGGGGTCAGACCCCCTCATCCCTCGTTGCGCTCCTCTCCCTCGCCCGCCAACGGGTTACCGTCGGGGTCTGACCCCGGTTTCACTCCCCGCACGTCGGCAACACCTGCGGGACAACGACTTGTGGCCGGGGTCAGGCACCGTCGGGGTCTGACCCCGACGGGGGGTGGGGCGGGGGCGGGTGGGGCGACGGGGGGGACTACCGGAGGCGCAGCACCTTCAACTGGTGCATGTGGGAGGGATCGGGGGCGGACACGGGCTCGGTGAGGCCGGGGGCGAGGGGCGGGGGCTCGGCGGGTATGAAGTCGGCGCCGCCCGCCTGCGGAACTCCGCCGTCCAGGCTCACGCGCTCCGGCCCGCCGCGCCAGTCCCCGCAGTAGATGACGGCGTCGTAGGTGGACTCGTCGTACACGACGACGAGGTCGTCCCCGTCGACCACCGCGTCGTACCCGAACCAGGCCACCTCCGTGACGCGGAAGCCGTAGTCGGGGGCCAGGATCCCGAGGGCCGCCCCGGGCACCTTGCCGCCCCGCGGGACGGACGCGCTCTCCGTGAAGACGGCCCGCGTGAGTCGATGGGGCGCCGGCGTCGTGCCGTCGTAATCGTCCCAGTGGAGGATGTGGAGTTCCTGCCCCCCCTCGCCCTGCGCGAGGTAGAGCAGGTCCACCCGCGCGAGGCCGCCGACGTCCCGCGCCACCACCGTGGGGACCGCCGTGGAGGCGTCGTCCGTCCGGACGGGCCCCCCGAAGGTGCGCCCGCCGTCGTCGCTCACGCGGAGCCGCACCCCGTCCGCCGCCTCGTACGCGAAGAAGACGCGCAGCGTGTCGCCGGCGCCGAGCACCGCGACGGAGGGGTCCTTGCCGACCACCGTGTCCTGCTCCACGAGCACGTCCGTCGCCTCCCCCGCCCAGGGCAGCACCGCGCACCGGTTCTGCGTGTCGCTGCGCCAGGTGCCGTCCTCGCCGGAGGTGAACGAGGTGAACCCGTAGCCGACCACGAGGTCGCCGCCGGAGGACCACGCGAGCCCCGTCAGGAGCGGAGTGACGTCGCCGGACACGCTCCGGAGCACCAGCGCCGGGTCGAACACGAACGCCGTCGGGGAACCGCCGCCGTCGAACGCGGACGGCCGTCCACGGACCAGCCGCAGTTCCGTCGTGCCCTCCTCGACGGTGCGCCAGAGCGCGACGGCGAGCGTGTAGTCGGCGGCCATGGCGATCTGGACGAGGCGGGGGCTCCACCCCTTCTGCGCGCGGTCGAGGACCTCCGTCTGCGCGAACGTGGCGCCGCGGTCGAAGGAAAGCCGCACGGTCACGTCGTCGGCGCCGCTCCGCACCAGCGCCAGCGTGTTGAAGAGCGCCGCCACCTCGTGGTCGCGCCAGTAGCCGGAGTCGGAGGAGGCCTCCTCCGACGCGCCGCCCGTCACGAGCCCGGTGCCGGCCTCGTGCTGGAGGCGCATCTCGTAGCGCACGCCGCTGTCGGGATTCGCGCGATCCCCCTCGTAGACGATCATGGTGGTCCGATCGCCGGAGACCGCCACCGTGGGGAGCCCGAACATCCACGAGTTGCTGGAGTACACCGTGCGCACGTCCTTGACGCCCGGGTAGTCGCCGCCCGTCAGGGCCGCCAGGTTGATGGCGGACTCGGGCCCGATGGCCACGCGGACGAGCGCCAGCGACTCGCGCCGGCCCGCCCGCGTGCCGACCACGAGGACCTGGTCCCGGTCCACGGTGCCGCGGAAGCCCATCCGCCCGAACCCGTCGCCGCGCGCCCGCAGCCAGGGGGTCTCCGCCGTCGTGCCCGATCCCGACGGGACGATGCCGACGCGGGCGATGCTCTCCGCCCCGCCGGTGGGCCGGTTCCCGTCGTCGGCGGCGTGGGCCACGGAGACGAGCACGTCCCCGGCGTTCCCCGCCCGGCGGCTCACGACCTCGAAGAGGAAGGGCGTGCCCGCGGGGGTCGTCAGGTCGTAGTAGGCGTCGATGTCGGAGGGATCGAGGCCGAGGCGGTCGAGGTCGACCCCGTCCGCCCAGGGGCCGCGTTCCACGGGGGTCACCGCCTGCGCGCCGGCCACCACGAGGAGCGGGGACGCGGTCGCCGCGCCGCCCCCACCCCCGCCGCCACCGCCGCCGCCGCTCCCGCCGCCCCCCCCGCCGCCGCCGCAGCCCGCCAGCGCCAGGATCGCCGCCGCCAGGATCGCCATGCGCATGGGTTCGCCCTCCGGGGGAACGACGCGGGAATCCTACCACCGGGCCGCGCGACCGGTGGGCCGGCGGCACCCCGCGGGCACGGGGGCGCCGGACGGTTCTTCGCGCGCGCCCTCCTCCGCGGGAACCTTCCCCGCCGCGCGCCGCGGCCCTGCCGCCGGGTCCGCGGCGCGGGGGACGGGGCTGGACGGGAGGTGCGCGGGATGGCCGAGCCGCCGACGCCGCGGCCCGCCGGCGACGCGCCGCCGCCGGGATCCGCCCCGGCGCACGGGACGCTCTTCGTCGGCCTGCTGCTCGTCTCCACCTCCGGCCCGTTCCTCGCACGTGCCGGGATGGACGCCTGGGACGTGGTGTTCCTGCGGACGGCCCTGGCGGCGCCGCTCTTCCTCTCCGCCGCCGCGGCGCGCGGGGCGCTGCGGCCCCCGCCCGGGGAAGGGGGGCGGATCGCGCTGGGCGGGGTCCTTCTCGGGACCCACTTCCTCCTCTGGGTGAAGGCCTTCGACCTCACGGACTTCGCGTCGAACCTGCTCCTGCTGGTGGCGCAGCCGGTCATCGCGGCCTTCCTCGGCGCGCGCATCGGGGAACGGGCCACGCGGCGGACGTGGGTCGCGGTGGCGCTGGCCACGGCGGGGCTGCTGCTCATCGCCGGCGGGGACTTCCGCCTCGGGCCGCGGGCGCTGCTGGGGGACCTCCTCAGCGTCCTCGCCGGGCTCGCCATCGCGCTCTTCTACCTGGTGACCCGGGGCGCCCGCGCCTCCATGGGGATGGACGCGTTCATGGGATGGACCATGGCCGCCGCCGCGCTCCTCGCCCTGCCCGTGTCCCTCGTCGGCGGGCGCGCGCTCGGCTCCTACTCCGCGGAGGCGTGGGGCTGGGTGGCGGCGCTCGTGGCCGTCACCACCATGGGCGGGCACGGGCTCATGAACGCGGCGGCCCGCCGCCTCCCCCTCTTCACCGTCAACTTCGTCATCGTCCTCGAGCCGCCCATCGGTCTCCTCATCGGGGCCGCCCTGGGCGTCCCCTTCGCCCTCACCCCCGTCCGCACCGCCGGCGGACTCCTGCTGGCAGCGGCCGTCTGGGCGGCGCTCCTCCCCGTCCGCCGCGCCGCGACACCTCCGCCCGTCGACACCTCGTTGCCGTCTACAGGGCCGTGAGCGAAGTCGTTCCGCTCACGGCCCTTCAGAACAGGCGCGGACCGGCGGCCGCGGCGACGCGCCGTTCCGCGGCGGCGAAGTAGGCGGGGTCGATCTCGAAGCCCAGGAACGAGCGCTCCATCTCCAGCGCCGCGACCCCCGCCGATCCGACCCCCATGAAGGGATCGAGGATGAGGTCGCCGGGGTTCGTCGCGAGGCCGACGAGGTGGCGCAGCACGCGCACCGGCTTCTGCGTGGGATGGGGCGGGTCCTTGCTCCGTTCGCGGCCCTGGCAGAGGGGGGCCTCGATGAAGTTGTGCATCTCCTTCTGCTTCCCGAAGTTCCACGTGTGGCCCTTGTTCCACGCGCAGACGATGAGTTCGCAGGAGTTGAGGAAGCCGGCGCGGTACAGCTTCGGCGGCGGGTTGGTCTTGTGCCAGACCATGAACTGGAACGTGTCGAACACCGGGTCGAACACCTCGTGCCACCGCCCCAGCATGTTGTAGGAGGTGAACGCGAAGAGGTTCCCCGTGGGCCTGAGCACGCGGAGGAACGCGTCCCGGGCGTCCGCCGGGTCGAAGCCCCGATCCCACGCCGCCACGTCGTTGTTGAAGTCCTTCCGCCACGACATCCGGATGTTCCCCGTGGAGTACCCGCCGAGGTTGTAGGGCGGGTCCGTGAGGATCATGTCCACGGACGCGTCGGGCACGTCCCCCAGCAGTCCGTGGGCGTCGCCGAGCCGGAGCGTCACCGACGCGGGCCGCGGCGCGGGGGGAGGCGCCGCCGCGGGGTCGCCCCGGTTCGCCGCCGCGCGCCGGGGGGTTCCCATCCGCGCTACGGCTTCGCCAGCACGGCGAGGAAGATGTCGGAGAAGAGTCCGACCCCCTCCTCGACCGCCAGCCGCAGCGGCGACCCGTCGGCGGGATCGGCGGGGCCCGCGGCGGCGCCCACGCGCCCGCCGTCCACGGAGGCCTCGAACACGTCGCCGTGCTTCTCCACCACGAACGTGTGGACGCGTCCCGCCACGACCCCCTTCACGCGATGGGTCCTCACCAGCCCGCCGGAGGCGCGATCGCGCCGCCCCATGTAGCACTCCTGGTCGTCCAGTCCGACCACGAGCGCGACGCCGTCCTTGCCCACGGCGAACTGGACCTCCACGCGCGCCGTGGCCCCCACCGTGTTCCGGGCGCCCACCATCTGGAGTTCCAGCCGCCAGCCGGGGGCGTCCTTGACGAAGGAAGCCAGGTCCCGCGACGCCGTGGCGAGGCCGCTCCCGCTGGAGCCGCGGAACACGCGGGGCGGCTCCTTCGTCGGCGTCCCGTCGAGGACGACCTCCCGCTCCGGGTCGCTCTCCCCCCAGCTGCCACCCCGCAGATTCCAGGCCCCCACGTTGCGCCCGGTCCAGAGGGGGAGGGGCTCCCCGCGGGGTACGAGACGCACCGCGGGAGTCGGGTCCGGCGGCGGCTTCACCTCCAGGTCGAAGGTCAGATCCGCGCCGGTGCCGCGGGCCACGGAGATCTCGCGCTCCGGCAGCGGCAGGTGGTCCTCCAGGCGGAGTTCCAGCCGGGCCGTGCCCGCCGGCACCCGCCCGCGGAAGGGCGTCGGCCCGCGATCGCGCCCGTCGAGGAGCACCGTCGCGCCGGAGGGGCGGGACGCGATGGAGACCACGGGCGCCGCGTCCTCCGCCTCCAGGCGGAGCCGCTTCACGTCCTCCATGTCGGGGGAGAAGCCACCGTACTTCTCCTCGAAGCCCTCCAGCGCCGCGAGCACCGCGAGCGGTCGTGCCTCCTTCGCCGCGGCGCGGGCCGTCCGCACCGCCTCCCGCTCGAGGACCCCCTTCGCGCCCACGGACTCGAGCACCGTGAGCAGCCGCTGGAGTTCCTTCCCCGCGTCCGCGCCCAGCGCCGCCGAGCAGCCCCGCGCGAGCCGGAGCGCCTCCTCGTAGCGCCCCTCCTTCCAGTCCGCGGCGATGGCCCCCTCGGAGCGGAGGCGGGCGGCGGCGATGGCGGCGTCGATGCGCGCGCGGAGATCCGCCGGCCCGCCCTCCGCCCGCCCCCGGAGCGCCACGAGGGCGCGGAGGCCCGCCTCGGCGTCCTTCTCCGCGGTGGCCGCCGCCGCCTCCAGGTCCTTCTCCATGGCGCCCGCGGCCGCGGGACTCCCGGCGGACGGCGAGCCGCCGGCGGGACCGCCGCCGGAGGGAGGCGGGGTCGGGCCGCCCTCCGCCCCGCCGTCCCCGCC
>CAZSIX010000069.1:0-13283 GCA_964607145.1 uncultured Planctomycetota bacterium
CGCTGCTCGCGGGCCACAGCGCCCCTGACGTCGTCCATGGCGGCGCTCGCGCCCCGGCTCTCGCTCCGCGCCCGCGCCGCCGGGCGGCTGCTCTTCGCGGGAGGCGCCCTCCTCGCGCTGGTGGCGCTGCTGGATCCCACGTGGGGCGCGACGACGGGCGCCGCGACGGGGCGGGGCGCGGACGTCGTCGTCTGCCTCGACGTCTCCCGCTCGATGCTCGCGCGGGACGTCCCGCCGAGCCGCCTGGAGCGCGCGCGCGCGGGCATCGCCTCGCTGGCGGAGGCGGCGCGGGGGGACCGCCTCGGGCTCGTCGTGTTCGCCGGGGAGGCGCGGCTCCTCGTGCCCCTCACCGGGGATCGCGCGACCTTCGCGGCGCTGGCCGCCTCCGCGGATCCCTTCTCCGTGGAGCGCGGCGGCACGGACCTCGGCGCCGCGCTGGACCTGGCCGCGGCGGCGCTGGCGGCGGGGGGCGGGGACCACGGCGCCATCCTGCTGGTGACGGACGGAGGCGACCTCGCCGGTGAGGGACTCCGCGCGGCGGAGCGCTGCCGCGCCCGGGGCATCGACGTCCACTGCGTGGGCCTGGGCTCGGTGCGCGGCAGCAAGGTCCCCGTGGGCGGGCCCGACGGGGAGACCTTCCTCCGGGACCGCGACGGGCGCGAAGTGATCACCGCCCTCGATCCCGCGTCGCTCCGCCTCCTGTCCGCCGCGGGGGGCGGCGAGTTCCGCGACGGCGGCGCCGAGCCGGACGCGCCGGCCGAGGTCTACGCCGCCCGCATCCTCCCCGTGGTACACCGGGCCGCCCGCGCGGACGAGCGGCGCGCGGCGCCCCGTCGCTTCCAGTGGCCCCTGCTCGGCGCCTTCCTCCTCTGGGTGATCGACCTGTGCGGAACCTCGCAGCGACGCTCCTGATCGCGGCCCTCGCCGCGGCACCCGGCTGCGCCCCGCCGGAGCCCGGGGTCCGCGCGTGGGAGGAAGGGCGCTTCGCCGACGCCGCCGACGAGATGGGAGCCGCCGTGGACGCCGCCGGCGACGGCGCGTCGCCGGCCCTGCTCCACGACCTCGCGCTGGCCTCGCTGCGCGCCGGCCGCATCGCCGCGTGCGAGGCGGCGGCCCGTCGGGCGGAGGCGACGGGCGGCCCGGCGATCGCGGCGCGCGCCGCATTCCTCCTCGGGAACGCGGCGTGGGCCCGGTGCGATGGGGCCGAGTCGGAGACGTTCCGCCTCGGGCAGGACCTCTCGGCGTTCGACCGCGCCATCGCCCTGGCGGAGTCGGCCCGGGACGCGTGGGCGCGCGCGGCGGCGGCGCACGGGGACTGGCCGGAGGCGCGGCGGAACGCCGAGCGGGCGATCCTGCGGGTGGCCCGCCTCCGCGTGGATCGCGCCCGTGCCGACCGCGAGAAGGGCGGCATGCCGGGAGCGACGGGGGACCCGCGCCTCGTCCAGGTCCCCCCTCCCGCCGCGGGGCCCGGCGGCGAGTCGCCGCCGACCCCGCCCGACGGGCAGGGGGAGACGGGTCCCGCCCTCTTCCCGGGGGAGCGCGAACCGACATCCGCCGAGATCCGCGCCCTCGTGCTCCGGCTCGTGGAGATGGAGGACGAGAAGCACGAGGCCCGTCGCAGGCTGCGCGAGGCGACGGGCGGCGGCGCGGAGCGGGACTGGTGAAGAGGCCGCTCGCGTCGGTGGCGGCGGCGGCGGTGGTGGCGGTGGTGGGCGCGGCCCCCGCGGCGCCGGCCGCGGAGGATCCCCCGGCCCGTGCGTTCCTCGAGTGGGCGGTCCCCGGGGGATCGCGCTGGGCCGGGGAGTCCGTGCCGGTGACCCTCCGCGTCGGCGTGGACGCGGCGTTCTTCTCGGCGTCCGCGGCCCCGCTCTCCCCCCGTCCCATGGACGTCCCCGTCCACGTGCGCGCGCCGGGGTTCGTGGGCGACGCCGTCAAGGGGGACGCGGACGCCCCCACCTTCGCCCTCGACGACGACGTCGTCGCCGCGTCGCGCACCCGCGACGAGACCCGGGACGGGCGGACCTTCCGCGTGCTGGAGGTGGTGCGCCGCCGCGTTCTCGCGGGACCCGGCGAGGTGGTCCTCGCGGCGCCGACGCTCCGCTACTCCTGGGCCGCGCGGTTCGACGTCGATGCCCTGGGCCGCCGCGTTCCGGCGGATCGGCGGGAGGAGACGGTCACCGGCGCGGGGCTCGCGCTGCACGTCCTCCCCCTCCCCGCGGAGGGGCGGCCCGCCGGGTTCGGCGGCGCCGTGGGGCACTTCACGGTGAGGGCCGCCGCCGCCCCCGCCGCCCTGCGCGTCGGCGACAGCCTCCGGCTCACGCTGGACGTGGAGGGGGAGGGCAACCTCGGCCACTTCGAGCCGCCGCCGTTCCCGGGCGGGGACACGTTCCACGTCTTCGGCCGCGTGGAGACGGCCCGCGCCGGCGGGCGCACGTTCCTCTGGGATCTGACGCCCCTCTCCGCCGCCGCGGCGGAGATCCCGCCCATCCCCTTCGCCTACTTCGACCCGGGCCCGCCGGGGGAGTACCGCGTCGCGCGCACCGAGGCGATCCCGTTGCGCGTCACCGTCCCGGCGGGAGGCGCCGCCGGGGTCGACCCTCCGGCGCCCGCGGAGGGCGGGACCCCGCGACCGCGACCGCCGTGGTGGCGGGGCAGGGTGGGCGCGGCGGTAATCTCGTCCCTCGTCTCCGGGCTGTTCACCCTCGTGGTGGTCGGACTGCTGAAGCGGCGGCTCACGCGGGGGCGGCCCTCCGCCTCGGGCCCGCCGGGGGGCGATCGGGCGGCGCGCGTACGGACCGCCGCCGCCGCGTTCGAGGGCGCCGCCGCCGCGGAAGGCGCCGACCTTTCCACCGCCCTCGCGAACTTCCTCGCCGCCGCGCTGGATTGCCCTCCCGCCGCCGTCGTCTCCCCCGATCTCGCGGCCCGTCTCCGCGCCGCGGGAGTCCCCGCCGACGGGTCCACGCGCACCGCGGCGCTCCTCGAGCGACTCGTCGCCGCGCGGTACGGGGGCGGCCCCCCGGACCCCGGCTCCCGGGCCGAGGCCGCCGCGATGGTGCGCGCCGTCGAGACCGCGCTGGCGCCGGCGGCGACGACCGCGTAGCGGAATCCCGTGCAAGGCCCCGGGGCCGGACCGACAAGGTCTCCCATGGCCCCCTCCCCCGGCGCGCCACCCTCCCCCGAGGAGTTGTTCGTGCGCTGGCGGGACGGGGGCGACTCCGCGGCCATGGCGGATCTCTTCGAGGCGGAGGCGCCGGTCCTGTTCCGCACCGCCGTGGCCATCTGCTCCGACCCCGGCCTCGCCGAGGAGGCCGTGCAGGAGACGTTCCTCACCGCCATGCAGTCCGCCCACCGCTGGGACGACGGGCGGCGGACGGGCCCGTGGCTCACGGGGATCCTGCGCATCAAGATCCTCGAACTCCGCCGCCGCGGCGCCCGGCGTCCCGACCCCGGCCGGCTCCCGCCGCCGCCGTCCCCCGAGGACCCGGTGGTCGCATCCGCCATGGCCGAGGACGTGGAGCGCGTGCGCGCCGCCATCCGCCGCCTGCCGGAGCCCTACCGCGCGGTGGCCCTCCTCCGGTGGTGCCATGGCCTGGAGCCCGCGGACATCGCCGACCTGCGCGGCGAGCCGCCGGGCACCGTGTGGTCCCTGCTGTCCCGCGCCATGGCGCGGCTGCGGCGGGACCTGGGCGCCCTGGCGGTCCTCGCCCCCCTCTTCCCGGCGGAGCGGGGCCTCGACGGGATCCGCGAGGTGGTGCTCGCGGAGGCGCGCCGCCCGCGCCCCTCCGGGGCCGCCGCGGGGCCGGCGGTCACCGGCCCGGACGCTCCCTCCGCCCCGCCGGCACCCTCCGCGCCCCTCCCGGCGGCGCGGCTTCCCGTGGTCCTCGCCGCCGGCGCGACGCTCGCCGTGCTGGGGGGTGTCGTCCTCGCCCGGGGAGGTGCGCGGCCCGCGCCCGTCGACCTGCGCCCGGGCCGTCCCGCCACGGCGGCGGACGCCGCCCCCGCCGCGGAGGCGCGGGCCCCGTCCTCCCCGGGCGCGCCGGGCCCGCCTCCTCCCGTGGACCTCGCGGCGTGCGATCGCGATCTCGATCTCTTCGGAACCGTGGTGGACGGGACCGGGGCCGCCGTCGCGGGCGCCACGGTCCGCACGTTCCACCGGCCCTTCGGCGACGTGTTCTTCCTCGACATCGACGCCGCCCGCGTGCGCACGCCGGGGCCGGTGACGGAGACCGCGGAGGACGGGACCTTCCGCGTGCGCCTCCCGCGCGGCGCGACCTGCGACGTGCGCGTCTCCTCCGGGGGGCGCGGGGAGGCGGAGGCGGACTGGCGCATGGCGGGCGAGCGCGTGCGGCTCGTGCTGCGCCACCTCCCGTCGCTGACGGTGACCGCCACGGACCTCGAGGGCGCCCCGCTGGAGGGGGTCCGCGTCTCCCCCTCGCGCCCCGACGAGACGCGCCGCACGACGCATCTCGCGGTGGCGGTGACGAACGGTGCCGGCCGCTGCACGCTCCCGTCCCTCCGCCCCGGCCGCTGGTGGCTCCAGTTCGAGCACCCGCGCCACCGCGCCGAGGGCCCCGCGCTGGTGGAGGTCCCCGAGCGCGGGGACGTGTCCCACGTGGAGCGGCTCGCCCCCGGGCGCATGGCGGCGGGGCGCGTGGAGGACGCCCGCACGGGAAGCCCCCTGGAGGGGATCCTCGTGGGCGAGGGCCCGTACTTCGGGCACGGGGTCGTCTCCGGGGCCGACGGCGGGTTCCTGCTCCCGCTCCATCCCGACGGCGCGCGCACGTTCCTCGTCGCGAAGGGATCCGTCTACTCCCGCGCCATCGCGTCCGCGGAGCCCGACGGGCGGTGGCGCGCCGCGCTGACCCCGGGGGCCGCGGCGGAGGGACGACTGCTGCAGCCGAGCGGCACGCCGGCCACGCCCGCCGTCGCGATGTGCGTGGGAGCGTCCGTCCCCGTCCCGGGGCGCGCCATGATCGACTCCGCCGCGTGTCCCGTCGACGGCGAGGGGCGGTTCCGCCTCGAGGGCCTCACGCCGGGCGCGGCCTACACACTGGTCGCCGAGGTCGCCGGCGCGGGGCGGCTGCTGCGGGAGTTCCTTGCCCCCGCCGACCCGGAGGGAGTCGCGGACCTCGGCGACATCCTCCTCCCCCCGTCGCGCCGCATCGAGGGCGTCGTGGTGGACGAGGCCGGCGAGCCCGTGGCCGATCACCCCGTCGTGCTCCGCAGCACCGGCAACCTCCCCGCGGGCGCGTGGATGGTCACCGACGTCGCGCGGAGGACCGACGACCTCGGACGGTTCCGCTTCGCCGACCGGGCGCCGGGGACCTACCGGCTGGCGGCGGAGGGGTCCGGCGACCGCGTGGCGGCGGGCATCGAGGTCTCCGTGCCCCATGACGCCGACGTCACGGGACTCGTGCTCCCGCTGCCCGCGGGCGTCGAAGTCCCCGTGCGCGTCGAGAGCACCGCCGGAGGCCCGGTGCCCGGCGCGCTCCTCACGCTCTCCGGCGGGGACCACGGGACCCGCGTCCTGGCCGACGGTGCCGGTCGCGCCCGCCTCCGCCTCCTCCCCGGGGAGACGGTGCGCGCCCACGTCATGGACCCGTCCTCCACCCCCCGCCTCGTGGCGGCGGCACCCGCCGGGACGCCCGTGGCCGCCGGGGGAGGGGAGGTCCGGCTCCTGCTCCGCCCCGCGGCGATGGTGAGGGGCACGGTGCTCTCGTCCGGCGGGGCTTCCTCGGCGAGGACCTGGGTCGGCTGCCGCGATCCGCGCACGGACGGGACCTGGGGCGCGTGGACGGGGTCCGACGGCCGCTTCGAACTCCTGGCGCCGGAGGGGGTCCCGCTGGAGGCGTGGGCGCGCTCCGGTTCCTTCGTCCGCACCGCGGTGTCCGTCGTGGTCGCCCCCGCGGACGCCGTGCTGCTGGTCGTGCCCGAGGTCGGCGACCGCACGCTCCGGATTCGCGTCGAGGATCCGGAGGGGCGACCGGTGCGCGGCGCGCGCCTGGCGGCCCCGGCGACGCGGGCCGGCGGTGCCCCCGCCACGGACCGATCCGGAGCGGTGACCCTAGCGCGCCTCGGCCCGGCCCCGCTGACGCTCTCCGTCCTGTACACGTCCGCGCTCCCCGCCGGCCTCGTCCCCGGGGATCCCGTCACGGTCCTTCCCGACGGCTCCACCGTGGTCCTGCGGCTCGTCCGCGGGATGCCCGTGGCGGGCGAGGTCCACGGGACCGACGGGCGGCCCGCCGCGGGCGCCACCGTGAGCCTCGCGACGGCGGAGGGACACCGGCTCGACGCGGCGGCCGACGGCGAGGGGCGGTTCCTCCTGTGGATCGGCCCCGCCGATCGCGTCCTCCACGCCATCGCCCGCGGACGGACACCGGAGGGTCGGCCCGCGTCCCGCTCCCTCGAGGGTGCGGCCGCGACGGGGGGCTCTCTCCAGTTCTTCCTGCGGGAGGACTAGACCGGATCAGCCCGCCAGGCGGACCTCGCCGAACTTCTCCAGGTAGTACAGGAACACCAGCCGCTCCGCCCCGGGCCGCACGGCGAGGCTCAGTCGCACGCGCCGGGGTCCCTCGTACTTCCGCCCGTCGTCGGCGACGAATGCGCCGTCCTCCTCCACCTCGACGCCGCGCACGGCGCAGGGACCGTCGTCCGCGGAGTCGTCCGCGGGATCCACGTCCGGCGCGGAGAGCCGGATGCCGCCGGGCTCCCAGAGGCGGAACGGGCCCCGGACCTCCTCCTGCGGAGCGATGGTCGCCACCAGTTGGTACAGGCGGCGATCGCCGAGGTCCTCCTCGCCCTCCCCGTCCCCGTCGTCGGCGGCGGCCCAGGGGAGGCGCTCGCGCACCGGGGGATCGGGGAGGCGCACCACCGAGTGCACGGTCGCGGAGGCGCGGCGCAGCACCGCCCCCTTGGCCCGGAAGGGCAGCATCAGCGCCTGCCGCAGGAGCCAGCCTCCGGCGAGCCGCAGCACGACGTAGAGCGCGGCGGGCACCACCAGGAGTGACCACGCGCCCAGGTGGGTCCACACCAGCCAGCCCGCCCAGGCCATCGCCGCGAGCGTCAGCAGGAACAGCAGTCGCAGCATCGTCGCCTCCCAGGCACCGCCTGCCGCCCGCGGGCGGCGAACCGCCGGAGTCCGGCACCGGGCCGCGGTGGTCCCTCCCGGCAACCACCTTGTCGGAAGGGGGGGAGGCCCTTGCAGGCGACGACGGGCCGCGCCGGGGCGCGGAGTTCACCGGGACGGCTCACCCCCGGGACCCGCGCGCGGCCACTCCGGGGGTTCGGGGGACACGCCCGTCCCCCCGCGGAGTGAACCGATTCCCCGCCCCCATCCGGCATACCCTTGGAAGCCGGAGAGCCCGCATGGCCGACGTCACCATCCACGACCTGCTGACCCACCGCGACTGGGTGCGCCGCGCGGCGCGCGCCCTCGTCCGCGGGGACGCCGACGCCGAGGACCTGGAGCAGCGGACGTGGCTGCGCGCCCTGGAGCACCCCCCCGCCGAGCCGCCCCGCTCCCCCAGGGCCTGGCTGCGCACGGTCCTCCGCTTCGCCGCCATCGACACGGCCCGCGCGAAGGGCACGCGCCGTCGACACGAGGAGGCAGCGGCCATCGGGGAGCGCAGCGACGCGGCGCCGGACGCGCTCGTCGCCCGCGCCGAGACGACGGAGCGGCTCGTGCGCGCGCTCCTCGAACTGGACGAGCCCTACCGGGCCACCCTTCTCCTGCGCTTCTTCGATGACCTGCCGCCGCGGGAGATCGCCCTCCGGCAGGGGGTCCCCGTCGAGACGGTGCGCACGCGGGTGCGCCGCGGGCTCGGGGCGCTCCGGCTGCGCCTGGGCGCGGGGCCGGGCGGGGAGTCGGGCGCGTGGATGGCGGCCCTGGTCCCGCTGGCGGGCACCCGTGTGGAGACGGCAGCGTTCACGGGAGGAGTCGCCATGGCGTCGAAGACGATTGCGGGAGTCGCCGTCGCGGGGGCCGTCGTGGGCGGCCTCGTGGGGGGCGTCGTCGGCCGGGTCACGGCGGGGCGCTCCGGCGAGACCGCCGACCTGCGGGTGGAACTGGCGACGCTCCGTTCTCGGATCGACGGGTTCGCCGCGGAGCCCCCCTCCCCGTCCGCGGCGCGCGCCGCGGACGGGGATCGCCTCGCCGGCCTCGAGCAGCGCCTCCACGCGATCGAGGTCTCCGCCCCCTTCGTCGGCGCCGGTGGCGCGAGCGGGGATCCCGGCGACGGCGACGGGTCCCGTCCCCCTCGGGAGACCCCCGAGGAGCGGGAGGATCGCGAGCGGCGCGCCCGGGAGAGCGGCGCCGCCCTGGAGCGGGGTCAGGAGGCGATCGCGGCGCTGCAGCGGACCACGGAGGATCTCCGGCGGAGAGCCCTCGACCGATCGCTCGCCGACGGCGAGCGGATCGGCGCCCTGCAGAGACTCCGATTCCTCCCGGAGGGCATCAACACCGCGGTCGTCGACGGCATGGTGGCGTGGTTCCGCGAGACCGGCGAGCCGACCACGCGCGATGCGCTTCTCCGGGAATTCCACAACACGAAGACCGAACCGATCCGGACGCTCTTCCTCGACGCGCTCCGCACCGACCCCGACGAGAAGGTCCGGGTGCGCGCCGCCCGGGACATCGACACGTGGGGTGACGATCCTGCCGTTCTCGCCGCCCTCGAAGCGGCGCTGTCCGGCGACACCTCGGAGGACGTCCGGAAGCAGGCGGCGCGGACGATGGAGGGAATCGGGAGGCCGCGGCGGTAGCCACGCCCCGACCCCGGTCCCGATGCCGGCGCTTCCCCCGCGGGAGGATCCATCATCCCCAGGGGGGACTCGGGTCGGAACTCCCAAGGTCCCGGCAGGTCCTCGCGGTGACGCGCGCGTCCGGTGCGAGGGGAACGGATCGGCCGCTCACGCCCATCCACGTCCCCCGCCCGGCACTGCCACCTGCGGAGATGCGCCACCCCGAGCGCCGACGCACACTCACGGGTAGGCCAGCAGCAACTCCCACCTCTGCACAGCCGCGCTCCCCGGAAGTTCCCTCAGGGTCATGCCCGCATCCGCCACCCACACTCCCCACGGCTGCGCCGGCGAACGAGCATGCCTCCTCTTCTGTCACCCCGCCCGACGGACCGGCGGCCGGTGGGGTGGAAGCGCGCGCGTCCTCACTACGGCAGACCGAGTACCGACGAGACGGCGTGCCAGACATCGGTCTCCCACCGCCGGATCCGCTCTCTGGATTCGCCAGCCGCCTCCAGCGACGGGCGGAAGTTCTCGATGTACTGCGGCGCCGACCAGAGCAGGGCGACGAAGCGTGCGGGTAGGTCCTGGTCGAGCGGAATCTCGTCTGCCCACCCGAGCACCGTGCTGGCGAAACGCTCCGCCTCCGCCCAGTCGATGGCCCCGTGCCGAATCGTGTAGAAGATGCCGTCGTCCGGGGTCCACTGGCGCTCCAGCCAGTCGACACGTGCGACCCACGCAGGGTGCATGGCGGCAGTGTACGTGCAGCCGCCAACTGGTTCAACGCCCGCGCTCTGGGGGCGGCGATCTTCACCCAGGCAGACGGCATGGAGTCCCTCGGGGAGATGGTCCGGGACGCGGTGCACGGCCACTTCCCCGACGAGGGCCAGCGTCCCAAGGTCATCCGCCTCCATCTCGTCAGGGACGAGGTGATCTCGGCTTGAGGCTCCCGAGGGACCTCAGCGGGCGCCGGCTGGCGACCGCCCTCTCGCGACTGGGCCCAACGTTGGACCGCCAGACGGGCAGCCACATCCGCCTCACCACGCTCGTGGGAGGCGAACATCATGTCACCGTCCCCGACCACTCCCCGCTGCGCCCGGGCACGCTGAGCGCCATCCTGCGGGAAATGGGCGGCCACGCGAATCTGCCCAGGGAGGAGATCCTCCGCGTTCTCTTCGGGTAGGAGCCCGGCGGGGGCCCGCTACCTTCCGCGGATGCCCCGCGCCCTCCTCCTCGTCGCCCGCTGGATCGCCGCCGCCCACGACCACTGGCGCGCCGCCGCGTCCCGTCGCTTCCCGCTTCGCGCCCGCATCGACGTCCTCGAGGAGACGGTCGCGCGACTCCGCGAGGAGAACGACCTGCTTCGCGCAAGGCTCCGCCGAATGGATCCGCGACGCCGTCCCCGCAACGCGCCCGTCGAGCGCCTGCGCATCCTCTGGCACCAGGCTCGCCACGGGCTCTCGATCCGCGCAGCCGCGCGGACCTTCGTCGTGTCCGTGCAGACCGTGGTCAACTGGCGGCGGGACGTGGACCGTGGCGCTTCCCGCCTCGTCCGCGGGCGACGTCCCGGGAACGCCCTCCCCGATCTCGTCGAGGAACTCGTCCACCTCATGAAGCGCGAGTGGCCGCGCTGGGGGACGCGGCGCGTCGCGGGACTGCTCGCGAGGATGGGCGCGACGGCATCGCGGACGAGCGTCCAGCGGATGCTCCGGCGGCCGCCCCGGCGGCTTCCGCGGCGCCCTCGGCAGCGGCAGGCCCGTCGCAGTCTCCTGCGCGCCCGTCGCCCCGGCGACGTCTGGCATCTCGACTTCACGCGCGTGGGCGGGTTCCTCCGCTCCGTGCGGGTCGGCGCGGTCGTGGATGCGCACTCCCGGAGGGTGCTGGCCATCGGCGTCGTGGACCGGGAGCCCACGGGCGCGTTCGCGCTCCGGTTGCTGCGCGAGGCGGTGTCCGTGGCCGGCGCGCCGCGCTGGGTCGGGACCGACCGCGGGCGGCAGTTCACGTCCGCGGCCTTCGCCCGGGGGCTCGTCCGGCGCGGCGTCCGTCGCGGCTTCGGTGCAGTGGGCCAGTCCGGCTCCATCGCGCTACTCGAGCGCTTCTGGCGGAGCCTGAAGGACGAGTACGCGCGCGGGCTCTTCCTCTGCCGGCCGGTCCGGAGCATCGAGGCCGACGTCGCGAGGTACGCGAGGTGGTTCAACGCGGAGAGGCCCCACCAGGGGCTCGGGGACCCGGACACCCGACGAGGTCCACGCGAGGCGCCGACGAAGTCCGCGGCCCGTTCCGGCCCGCGCGGGGCTCCGGGTGCGCTACCTCGGAGATGACCGCGCTCTGCGGATCCTCCGCCTCCGCGCAGCGTAGATCGCTTCCACCACCGGGCCGACCACGGCACGTCGCGCGC
Source organism: uncultured Planctomycetota bacterium (assembly GCA_964607145.1). Classification (GTDB taxonomy): domain Bacteria; phylum Planctomycetota; class JAJSAM01; order JAJSAM01; family JAKLKS01; genus CAZSIX01. The sequence continues at coordinate 11,135 of CAZSIX010000069.1, forward strand.
GGGGTGCGTCTGCGGTCTGCGATCGAGTGCGGCGAGACCCACGGATCCGGACCTCGTCACCGTTCGCGCGGGTGTCCATCGCGTGGTGGGCCGCTACAGGTGGACCGGACGCTTACGCTACAGTGGTCCCACTCAGAGGCCCTGGAGCTGGATCTCCGCGCCAAGCCAGGCCACGCGCCCGTCCGAATCGAGGCCGAACCTGAGCAGATACCTTGCGCGCACCACCTCCAGAGTGCGCATATCCCTGCCAATCACGCAAACAATGATATCGGGCCCGTACCTACGAGACCACTTGCTCAGGCTGTCATCCGCCAGCCCACACTCGCGGAAGTATTTTTTAACGTCGGCTTCAGGCGTCCCCAGTGGAATCCGCTGCATTACTGCGCGCTCAATGTCCGCGGTGGAGTTTGTGTCGCAGAGTCCGAAGTACCTCAGGGAGGCTGATGTCCCCGAGAAGATGCGCCGCCGCCAGCACCCGACGGGCGTCGGCCGAGGACCAGTCGCGGGACGGCAGCCAGTCGAGCGGGTCGACCACGTCGCGGATCGCGCGCACGGTTCGCTCCGACCCGAGTTCCGCGCGAAGCGCATCGGGGGTCGTCACCCGGATGCCGCGCACGTTGCGCCACGCGGACGGGCGCGCCCCCTCTGAGCTCGAGCACACCACGATCCCGAGGAGGCGGCGGGCGCGAAGTAGGGCGGCCGTCTCGTGCGGCCGGAGCCCCACCGCGTCTCCCTCCGCGAGCAGGACCGTGCTCCACGGCGGAACCGCACCCTCCCGAATGCTGAAAAGTTCCGTTCCGGATCGGGAAACCCCCGGGATGTCCGGAGGCGGACCCTCCCACCCGACGAGGTAGACGTGGTGGACCCCCATGCTCTCCCCCCCCGGCCCTCTCCCTCGGCAGGCCGGGTGTCGCTGTTCGTCCTCGTGTCGAAGTGTACCGCAGCGGGCCGCTCGTGGGAGGCCCGCCCCTGCGGGACCGTCCGGCGCCCCCGTAACGCGCGAAGTCGCGGGATCTGTCGGGCGCTCTCTCGCGCGACACGAGGAGGCGGTTTCGCGCCGGCGATCCCCGGTCGCGCGCGCCCCCTCGGTCAGGGGCAGCCGCTGCAGGCCCGCGTCGAGGCCGCGCCCGAACTCCCGGCACCCCGTGCTCGGTCCGCGCGAGCCGCCGCGGAGGAGGTTCCGGTACCCGGGCATGCCCGGGTACCCCGTGCGAACGAGGTCGTCGGCCGCCAGCGCGCCATTCTCCGCGCGTCCCACCGCCGGGCTGGACTGGGCCCGGATGGCCCGGGGGTACACGTGGCGTCGTTGCCGTCCGGGACCGCCTCTGCCAAGGCTGGAACCGGCACCGCCACCTGCCACGGGACTCCGGCCATGCCGGTCAGGCGTGGGTGCGGCCGCGGCACTCGCGCCACGGAGCGCGGACTCCTCCGTGCGGGCACTCTCGCCGTCATGACCCAGCGACCCTCGCAGGCGGCGCGGGCGCAAGAGCAGGCAGTGGACCCGTGGGGACCCATCGCGACGCCCGTGGAGCGAAGAGGTTACGCCGCTGACCGCGGCGCCGAGGAGGGGTGTGGCGGAGAGAAGGGGATTTGAACCCCTGGTAGGGGTATTAGCCCCTACACCGGTTTAGCAAACCGGCGCCATCGACCACTCGGCCATCTCTCCGCCGATGCAGCGGCGGGCGCGGGGCCCGCGGGAGGGGGATCGTAGCGCGGCGGGAGGCGCGGGGGGCGACATTCCCGCAGCGGGGACACCGCCGGCCGCGAACTCGCACGCAACATTCCGGGAATGATGTCGTCGCGTTGGCGGGGGGCCGGGCGCGGCGGGGTGACCGCCGCGCCCGGGAACTCCGGCTTCGTTGCGGACGGGGGCGCGGGCGGCGAGCCGGCGCGGGTCCGTCCGGGGAGGCTCTCTACTTCGGACCGGGGGTCGCGCCTCCGGCGGGTGCGGCGGCCGGCTTCTTGCGCGAGTAGTTGAGCTCCAGCATCTTGAACTCGCCCGCCTCGGGGACCGTGGCGAACATCTCCACGGTGAAGTGGTCGGCGTCCTTCTCCGTCATGACGTCGCGGACGGGCATGCGGTCGCCCATGGGAGGATCCTCGCTACCGCGAGTGGGTGAGCACCGGGAGGCGGAACCGGAGGCGGCCG
>CAZSIX010000070.1:0-13000 GCA_964607145.1 uncultured Planctomycetota bacterium
CTGCGACGAAGACCCCGCGGGAGCCGGTCGCCTGGAACGCCTCCCGGATGCCACGCAGGAGGACCTCCGTCTGGCTGAGGACCTTCCCGGACCGCAGCGAGTACATCTCCGCCACCACGGGAACGAGGCGTCCGCGCTCCAGCTCGACGTACACCTCGTTGAGCCAGTACCCGGGCTTCAGACGCTCCTCGGGGTCCGACGCGTCACGGACGACGTCGATGCCCTCCATCGCCGTGGCGGACGGCTTGGACAGGTCCGAGAGGTCGCCGTAGAGGTACACGCGGCCCTTCGAGGGCAGAGCCGCACTCACCAGGCGCCGCTGCGCCGACTTCACCTCCTCGAAGGCCACCTTGGGGCTGTTGAGGAGACGGAGGACGCGCGCCTCGCGTGCGTCCAGCGACGGTCCGAACTCCGGGCCCAGCGTCCGGGCCACATCGGAAACGTAGGGCCCCGGACATCGCAGCAGCCCCAGGAGCACGGCCCGGAACAGGTCGCGCTGCACCGGCCTCACCCCCAGGCTCAGGCACCACAGCAGCGGCTCCAGACGACTGCGCAACTGACCGATGGACGGATCGGCGGCAGGCACGGGGCTCCTCCCGGTGAAGGTGCGGCGGGTCCACCTCCTTCATCGGCCGAGGGGCCCCCTTGATTCTCTCCCCGCCTTCATCGCTGGATCCGTCGAACTCCAGCCTCGATCAGCCGGTGGCGCACTCCGCCGCGAGGCCCTCGAGGATCGCGACGGCCCGGTCGGCGTCCGCCGCCGCCACGAGCAGGTGGTCCTTCCGGTACGCGCAGACGGGAACGATGGAGACGCCCGCCGCTGCCAGGCGCGCCGCGGCGGGGAGGAGGAAGCCGCTCACGGCGAGATCCACGTCGAGGTCCAGCGTGAGCGCAGTCATGGGCCCCCCCGCGGCGACGGGGCCGAGCGTCCGCAGGGCGCCCTCCGCCGCCGCGGGGACCGCGACGGAGACCTCGTCCCGCTCCCGGACCAGCGCGACGAACGGGACCGGTATCCGGGCGAGGGCGGCGAGGACCTCGGGAGTGCTCTCCGGCGGGAACGACAGCAGGCGGACCGGCTCCGGCCAGCGGAGGATGCGGACCCTCGCCCACAGGCCGCGCACGGCGGAGGACGGCGGGACGCCCGCGCCGGTCATCGCGGCGCCGGGCCTCCCCGGAGGCCGTCGGCGAGGTCGGTGAGCGTGGCCACGGCGGCGCGGAGGCGGCGCCGATCCGCCGCGGGGAGGGCCGCGATGGCGGCGGCCAGCCGCTCCACGCGCCTCCGCTTCCCCTCGTGCAGGAGGCGCCGTCCCTTCGCCGTGGCGGCGATGACGACCTGCCGCCCGTCGGCCCGGTCCCTCCGCCGCGTCACGAGACCCTCCGCCTCCAGTGCGTCCACGAGGCGGGTCGCCGTCGGCGGGCGCACCTGCTCCGCCTCGGCGAGCGCCAGGAGCCGCAGCGGTCCCGCGAACACGATCACCGAGAGCGCCGAGAGCCGCGCCGGGCTGATGCCGGTCTCCCGGTCCGCCGCCCGCAGGCGCCGCAGGATGTGGATGGCGGCGGAGTGGATCCGATCCGCGTCGCGGAGGTCGGCGGCGGAGGAGGAAGGGGGCTTGACGGGACCTGGTGTTTTCATTAGCCTTGCTAATCAATACGTGCCCGCAATCGGGCGGGCGAACGGGAGGAACCTACCATGGGCGACGGGGCGGGGGCGGGGATCGGCGGGCTGGCGCAGGTGGCCCTCACGGCCAGGGACGTGGATGCGGCGGCGGCGTTCTACGGGGACGTGCTGGGACTGAAGCCCCTCTTCCGGCCGCCGGGCATGGCCTTCTTCCAGGCGGGGGAGGTGCGGCTCATGGTCGCCGCGCCGGAGGGGCTCGGCGAGGACGGCGGCACGGTCCTGTACTACCGCGTGGCGGACCTGGACGGGGCCCACGCGCGGCTCGCCGCCCGCGGCGTCGCCTTCGAGACCCCGCCCCACGTGGTCCACCGGGACGCCTCCATGGTGCTCCGCATGGCGTTCCTCCGGGACCCCGCGGGGAACCTCCTGGCCCTGATGGAGGAGAGGTCGCCGGTGGCGTAGCCGTTGTTCGGAACGACCTTTCGATGGGGGTGGGCGGTGATATAGACTCCCCCGGTCGCCGACTGCATCTGGACGGATGCGGGGCGACGTTGTGCAGGCGACTGTGCGGGGGGTCTCCGTGGACACGGTGTCACTGGATCGGATTCTCATTGCCGACGACGATGACGGGTTCCGCAAGCTCGCCGCCATCCACCTCCGTCGCCGCGGGTTCCTCGTTTCGGAGGCGCGCGACGGCACCGAGGCGCTGCAGTGCCTCGACAGCACGTTCGAACTCCTGGTGCTCGACATCTTCATGCCCGGCGCCACCGGCTGGGACGTGCTGGCCGCCGCCGTGGAGCGCACGCCCGTCGGCGAACCGCTGCCGCGCGTGCTGCTGGTTACCGGGTTCCAGCAGGGGTACGACCTCGACCTCGGCTACCTCGCGCGCGAGGGCGCCTGCGGCCTCCTGCTCAAGCCCTTCAACCTCCAGAACCTGGAGGACGAGATCCGCCGCGTGCTCGCCATGGAGCCCCTCCGCGCGGGCGCCCACGAGGCGGGCCCGGCGATGGCGTAGTCGCGCCCGCCGGGGCGCGGGGTCTCGAGATCCCCCCGGGCACGGTTCCCTCACCCGCCCCCGAGGAAGGACCGCCGCCACGCGATGGCCAGCAGCAGGAAGATGGCGGAGACGTAGGCGATCACCCCGAAGACGCGGGGGAAGCCCTGCGTCGCCGCGAGCGCCAGGGTCGCCAGCCCGGCGATGCCCGCCACCCCGCCGACGATGGTCAGCACGATGGTGGTCCGGCCCGCGGGGCTTCCTCCGTGGGTGCCGCCGACGAATCCCAGCGACGCGGTGGCTCCGGGAAGACCGACGCCGACGAGCAGCGCCGCCATCCACGCCCAGGCGCCGACGCCGAGCGCGCCCGCCAGCGCCATGCCGGCGGCGGAGAACACGAGGACCGCGACGACCACGCTGCCGCGGGCCTCCTCCGGCGTGAGGATGCGGCGCGTGTCGCGGCGCGCCAGCAGCGCGAGGTTCAGCAGCGGGTCCGCGACCCACGACGCGAGGGCGAGCGCCACGTAGGTCGTGACGATGGCGATCACGAACGGTCGGAGGCCGGGGACCGACTTCGCCATCCCTCCCATCCGCGTCAGGAGAAGGTAGACGCCCCCCGCCGCGACCATCCGCGCCCCGGGAGGAAGTCCCCTCACCCACTCGAGGAGGCGGTGCAGCCGCCCGTAGAGCGGATAGCGGGCGCGGAGCGCCGTGAGGAGCCCCCGCCGCGCCCACTCGTAGGAGGGGGCGATGCGGAGGGCGTCCCGGTAGGCGGCGACGGCCCCTTCGGCGTCCCCCCGCCGCAGCAGGCACCGCGCGAGGTGGGAGTGCGCGGTGGAGGACTCCGGTGCGAGCCGGAGGAGCGCCCGGCACTCCTCCTCGCACTCCGCCATCCGCCCCGTCTCGTTGAGCACGCACACCCGGGTCTCGCGCGCGTCCACGCACCCGGGGTCCAGCCGGAGGGCGGCCTCGACGGCGGCCGTCGCGGCCGGTCCGTCGCCGGTGCGGTAGAGGAGATCCGCCAGCAGCGCATGCCCGTCCGGGTCCGCGGGGCTCAGGCGGACGGACTCGCGGGCGGCCTCCAGGGCCTCCGCGGCCCGACCCGCGGCCCAGTGCACGCGTGCCCGCGTGGCATGGATCCATGGCCACTCGGGGGCGAGGCCGACGGCGCGACCGGCGTCTTCGATGGCCTCGTCGTGGCGGCCCTGCCGGGAGCGCGCGAGAGCGAGGAGGCCCGTCGCGTGGGCGTCCTCGGGCTCCTCCGCCAGCGCCTCCAGCGCCGCCCGCTCCGCCTCCCCGTACCGCTCCGTGCGGTAGAGGTGCCACGCCTTCTCGCGGGCGGCGGACAAGGCTCAGGACCCTGGTCGAACCAGCTGCGTCACACCGAGGCCGAGCGAGGGAGCCCAGGGCAAGGCGCACTGACGAAGGTGACCCGATTGAGGGTCACCGAGGAGGTGCAACGCGGCCATGGGCTCCCGAAGCCGGCCGGATGTAGCAGTGGGTTTGACCAGGGTCCTCACCTCCGGCGGCGTTCGATGTACCGGAGCACCTCGTCGTACTGGCCGTCCTCGTTGGCGTGGACGGCGTAGTTGCGCGCCGTGGCGAACCACTCCTCGGTGCTGCGGCGGAGGGTCTTCGCGGCGGCCACGAGGTCGCGGGTCGTGACGGGGGAAGGGCGTCCGGCCCGGAGGGCTTCGCGGAGTTTCGCCTCCAGCGTCGCCTCCACGAGGCCCTTGAGGTCGGCACCGGAGAAGTCCGGCGTCTTCGAGGCCACGAGGTCGTGGTCCACGTCCTGCGTCGGGCGGCCGCGGAGCAGGATGCGGAGGATCTCGGCCCGCGCGGCGACGTCCGGCGGCGGCACGAAGAGGACGCGATCGAAGCGGCCCGGCCGCCGGAACGCGGGGTCCAGGTGCCAGGGCATGTTCGTGGCGCCGATCACGAGGACGCCCTCGTTGCCCCCGTCGGCCCCGTCCATCTCGGCGAGGAACTGGTTGATGGTCATCCGCATCCACGACTGGCGGAAGTCCCCGCGGCTGGCGCCCAGCGCGTCGACCTCGTCGAAGAAGAGGACGCAGGGGCGGTTCCGCCGCGCGCGGACGAAGAGTTCGTGGAGCCGCTTCTCCGAATTGCCGATCCACATGTCGAGGATCTCGTGGAGCCCCACGCTCACGAAGCCCGCCTTCACCTCGCCGGCGGTGGCCCGCGCGATGTGCGTCTTCCCGCAGCCCGGGGGCCCGTAGAGGAGCAGCCCGCCGCCGGCCGCCTTCCCGTACGAGGCGAACAGTTCCGGGTGCTGGAGCGGGAGGAGGATCTTCATGCGGATCTCCTCCTTGAGCGGCTCCATGCCGCCCACGTCCTTGAAGGAGATGCGCGGGCGTTCGAGGTCGGGCTCCCGCTCGTCCTCATCGAGGGCCGCCTCGACGTCGGGATCGTCGGAGGGGTCGAAGCCGGCGGCGGCGCGGGCGGGCCGCGGCGCGGGTTCCGGCGCGGCGTCCTCGCCCAGCGCCGCCTCGAGGTCGCGGTCCGCCGCCGCCGGATCCGCCTTCACGCCCCGCTGGTAGGCCCGCGCCGCGTCGCTCCGCCGGCGCCCCGCCAGCAGGAGCCGCGCGTGGAGGACGTGGACGGCGCCCGGGCAGTCCCGCCGCCCCGCCAGCGTCTCCACCACGGCGACGCACTCCGACGTCTTGCCGGCGGCGTGGAAGGTCCGGGCCAGCCCCAGCAGCAGTCCCGCGTCCTCGGGCGAGGTCCGCAGCGCGGCCCGGTACTCGGTCTCCGCCTCTGCGGTGCGGCCGAGGCCCGCCAGCGTCTCCGCGAGAAGGCGGCGCAGCGGCACGTTGTCCGGGGAGACGGCCAGCGCCTCCCGCAGCGACTTCACCTGCTCCTCACCGGGGATCATCGGTACCTCCCGCTCCGCGGCCACCCCGCCGCGGGAAGCCTACTCGACGGCGCCTCCCGTGGAGAAGCGGCGCGGCGAGGCGTCGGTTTCCTCCGCGGGACGGGTCGCCCGGGCAACCTGCGTCCATGCGACGCGTCCCCCCGCTCCTCCGGCTCGCCCTGGCGACGACGCTCGCGTTCCTTCCGCTGGCCGCTCTCCCGGGCGCCGGGGCGGCCGAGGGGAGGCGATCGCCGGCGCGCGCCTCCCTCGTCGCGGAGCGCGGCGCCGTGGTGGCGGGCGCGAAGGCGACGGTGGGCGTGCGGCTGGAGATGGACCCGGGCTGGCACGTCTACTGGCGGAACCCCGGCGACTCCGGCGTCCCGCCGACGGTGCGCTGGACCCTGCCCGAGGGAGTGAAGGCGGGGGAGCCCCGGTGGCCGGCGCCGCGGCGCGTGATGGCGGGGGGGCTGGTGGGCTTCATCCACGAGGACGACCTCCTGCTGCCCGTGGAGATCGAGATCCCCGAGGGATATGCCGCGGACACTGTCCCCCTGCGCGCCGAGGTCACGTGGCTCGTCTGCACCGACATCTGCCTCGACGGCGGCGCGACGGTGACGCTGGACCTGCCCGTGGCGAAGGAGGCGGGCGCGCCGGACCCGCGCTGGAAGGACCTCTTCGCGCGCACCCGCGCGGCGCTGCCGCGGGATCCGCCCGCGGGCGCGCTCCGTGCGCGGCGGGACGGGGACCGCGTGGTCCTCGACGCGGGCGGCGAGGCGGCCGGGGTCGACGTCGCCCCCGTCTACTTCCCCGAGGACGACGCTACCATCGAGATGGCGGCGCCGCAGGAGGTCGTGCGCGGCGACGGACGGTGGACCCTGCGGCTCCGGCCCGCGCCGCGACGGGTGGCGCCGGTGGAGCGGCTGCGCGGCGTGCTCGCGTGGGACACGGCGGAGGGCCGGCGCGCGTGGACCGTGGACGTGGAGGTCGAGCAGCCCCCGGCGGACGGTGGGGGGAACCCGAAGTGATGGCGACCGGGGCCCGCGAGGGCCCCGCGGAAAGGAGTCGGACATGAACCACCGGAACGGATGGGCCGTGCTGTGCGCGGTGTCGCTGCTGGCGGCGTGCGGGAGCGTGGACGAGCGGAGCGCGACGCGGGCCGCGGAACGCGAGGCGGTGGAGGCGGCGGGCGTCCCCGCGGCCCCGGCCGCCCCGGCCGCCCCGGAGGCCCCTGGCGTCCCGGCGGCGCCGGACCTTCCCGAGATCCCCGCCGTCCCCGCCGCCACGACTCCCGCGGCGGACGTCGTCGATCCGGCGCCCGAGTTCCGGCTGCCGGGCGTCGACGGCAGGACGTACGCGCTCTCCGACTTCCGCGGCAAGGTCGTCGTGCTGGAGTGGACCAACCACGGGTGCCCCTTCGTGATCAAGCACTACGGCGCCGGGAACATGCAGCGCCTCCAGAAGGAGTACACGGCCAGGGGCATCGTGTGGCTCTCCATCTGCTCTTCCGCGCCGGGGAAGCAGGGCCACATGGACGCGGCGGCGTGGCGGAAGACCAACGAGCGGCTCGGCGTCGGCGCCACGGCGGTGCTCATCGACGAGGACGGCAAGGTCGGCCGGATGTACGGCGCGAAGGTCACGCCCCACATGTTCGTCGTGGGTGCCGACGGCGGCGTGCTCTACCGCGGCGCCATCGACGACAAGCCGTCCCCCAATCCCGCCGACATCCCGGGCGCGAAGAACCACGTCGCGGCCATGCTGGACGCTGCCCTCGGCGGCGGACCCGTGGAGCGTGCGGAGACCCGCCCCTACGGCTGAGCGGTCAAGTACGCGCCGTAGGCGCGTTCCCCCAGCCCCGACCTCGACCCGCGCGGTCCGCCGGACGTTTCCGGCGGGCCGCCGGGACGGGGTTCGTAGACTCGCCCCCGCCTTCACCTTCACCGCCGACGGCGACGCCTTCGAGGGCACCGTCGCCGCGTGCGACGCCATCGCCGGGAGCCTGCGCTTCGGGAAGTAGCCGGCCTCTACTCCCGCGGCACCACCAGGCGCAGGTCCGCGGCGGGGGCCTCGACCTCCGCCAGCGGGATCTCCAGCCGGCCCCGGGCCAGGAGGACGCGCACCGGCCCCGGCCGCACGGTGGAGAGGAGGAACCGGCCCTCCGCGTCGGTGGACCCGCCGGCGGCGGTCACCGGATCCCCGGGGTCCCCCTCCCAGCGGGCGAGGATCATGGCGAGGGGCACCGGGGCCCCGTCCTCCCCGACCAGCGTCCCCTCGATGCGGGCCGCCGGCCGGAGGCGGAGCACCGCCGCCTCCGTGGCCGCCTCCACGACGGGGCCGTCGCTCGCCCACAGGTACCCGGAGGACCCGCCTCCCGCCAGCAGCCGGTAGGTCCGCCCGGCAGTGAGGCCCTCGATGCGGAACCTCCCGTCCTCCGCCGTGACGACGCCCCGCGTGGCGAAGCGGAACCGCCCCGGGCCCGCGCCCGTCTCCACGGCGGTCACGGGAATGCCCCCGGGGACGGGGGCGCCGGCGAGATCGGTGACGATCCCCGCGACGGCCCAGCCGGGGGAGGGTCGGAGAAGGACATCGGCGGCGCCGCACCGGAGCCCCGTCGCCAGCGAGGGAGGAAGCGCCGGTCCCGGCTCCCAGCCCGCCACGTAGGTCCCGTCCGCGTCGAGGGGAGGCGTCCGGAAGCGGCCCTCGCCGTCGGTGACCGCGGTGGCGCGGGCGTACCCGTCGTCCCCCTCGCGGAGCACCTCCACGCGGGCCCCCGCCACGGGCCCGCCGTGGGCGTCGACGACGCGCCCGGAGATGCCGGGCCCGAGGGGGATGCGCAGGGCGAGGGGCGGCATTCCCTTCCGGACGGCGACGACGCGCCGATCCTCCATGGGACACGAGGGGTTCACGCTGCAGACCGCCGCGATCTCGTACTCCCCCTCGGGGAGCGACCCCACCCGGAACCGCCCCTCGGCGTCCACCGAGGAGCCCTGGCGGCGCGGGAACCCGCCGGGGGGTCCGAGGGTGACGACGACCCGGGCGCGCACGTCCTCCGGGAGCGGGGCGCCGTCGGCCCCGCGGACCACGCCCTCGATGGCGGCCCCCCGGGGGACGCGCACCACGAGGTCCCGCGTCCCCGCCGCGACCCCCGCGACGACGGCGTCCATGAGGTCGTCCCGCACCTCCCCGCGGCGCGGCAGTTCCGTGCCCGCCACCACGGTGTAGGTGCCCGGGGCCACGGGGCCGAGGAGGAACCGCCCCTCGCCGTCGGTGGACCCTCCCAGGAGGTAGCGGCCCTCCCGCAGCCCCCGCCACGGGCCGCCCGTGCCGGGAGGCAGGTCGGGGAGGGCCGCGGGCTCCGGCAGCGGCACGGAGAGGACCACGGGGAAGCGCGCCACCGGGCTCCCGTCCCCGTCGTCCAGCACCACGCCGCCGATGACCAGCCCCGCGCGCAACTCGAACTCCAGTTCCCCCGCGCCCGGCAGGGCGTGCCGCGGCGGGACCGGGCCGAACCCCTCCGCGGAGACCTCCACGGAGTGGCGCTCCGCGGCGAGCACCGGCGTCTCGAAGCGCCCCTCCGCGTCGGTGTGGACGACGACGGCGGCGGCCTCCGCGGTCGCGGGACGCACGCGGACCTCGGCCCCCGCCACGGGCGATCCCCGCTGGTCCCCCACGCGGCCCCGGAGGCGGCCCGGGTAGACGAGGTCGTCCTCCACCACGCGTACGCCCTCCGGCAGGGGAAGCCCCAGCGCCGCCGCCTGGCGTCCCGCGTGCCGCTCCGCCGCGGCGGGACCGCCGTGGGCGAGCGCCTCGAGGACCGACGGGGGGAGGACGAGATCGCCGCCCTCGCAGGGGAGGGCGAGGACCGCCACGAGGATGCGTCGATTCCCGTCGCCCAGCCGGATCTCGGCGTACGCACCCGGCGTGCCCCCCGCATCGAGCACGCCCTCCCGCAGGGTGCAGCGCCGCGTGTGCCGCTGCCCGGGAACGGTGACCGTCGCCGCCGTGGCCGCCACCCATCGCCCCTCCCCGTCCACCAGCCGGAGGCGGAGCCCGGGCCGGTGCTCGACCCGCAGGACCGGCCCGTCGCCGGGGCGCGCGCGGACCTCGCCATCCAGCGGACACCATGTGCCGCGCGCATCCCCGGCGGTCACCTGGAACTCGAATGGGCCGAGCCCCCTCAGCGTGAAGGTCCCGTCGGGCCCCGTCGTCGCCGTCCCCTCCCGCCCCGGGTGGGTGCGCTCCGCGGTGACCGCCCGGGCGCGGACCTCGATGCCGGCAGGGGCGGGGGAGCCGTCGGGCAGCACGACGCGCCCCGCCAGCGTGGTCCAGTCGCCCACGCGCACCTCCAGGCCGGTGGCGGGCGCCGTGAGGGGGCGCATCAGGGTGCCGCGACCCCCGTCGAAGGAGTCGGCCACCAGTTCCCACGTGGCGCGGGGGTCGAGCCCCTCCACGCGGAACGTCCCGTCGGCGGCGACGGGGACCCGGCGGAAGGCGGCGCTGGAGAGGGACCGGACGCGCAGGTTCCCGTCCCCGCGGGCGGGCGACCCGTCGGGCAGCGTCACGCGCCCCGCCAGCACCGCCGCGGGCACGCCCGCGAGGACCACGGGGCGGGGGCCCGGCACGCAGCCGTGCCGCGGGTCCGCGGAGAAGAACTCCGTGCCCGGGGCCGGGCTCCCGTCGAGGAGCGGCGAGGGGACGAGGGAGCAGGTCCACGGCCCCGGTCCGAGGGCGGGGGCGAGGAACCGACCGTTCCCGTCGGTGAGCGCGCGGCGCGCGAAGTCCGGCTCGCCGGAGGCCGGCACGTGCAGGTAGACGGTCACTCCGGCGAGGGGGGCTCCCGTGTGATCGACGGCGAGGCCGGCGAGGGATCCGCCCGCCCCCAGGGCGATCCGGAGGTCCCGCGTGCCCGGGGCGAGGCCCCGGACCTGCGCGGCGCGGAGGGGCGCCCCGGCGGGGGGGAACGCGGTGAGCGTCCAGGGCCCCTCCGGCGGGAGGCCCTCCAGCACGAAGCCGCCGCCGGGAGCGCTCTCCGCGGCCACCGCCACGGACCGCCCGTTCCGGGGCGGCGCCGTGAGGGTCACGCGGGCGCCGTCCACGCCCGCCTCCGTCCCCGCGTCCTGCACGCGGCCCTCCAGCCGTCGGGGGGCGCCGAGGACGATGCGCACGGGCCCGCTCCCGACGAGGAGCGCGGCCCCCTCGAGGAACCCCGGCGCCGTCGCCACCAGCAGGTGGCCCTCCCCGTCGGCGCGGGCGAGGGGGAAGGTCCCGTCCCCGCCGCTCCGCGTCAACGGCGCGGGCGGGGGGACCGCGTCCCGCCAGGGGTCCCGAAACGGGTCGGCGGGGCGGGGCACGGGGAGGGGCACGCGGGCGATGGCCGCGCCGGACACCGGCGCGCCGTCCCCGTCCACCACGAGGCCGGAGGTGACGGGGCCCTCGACGGGGGCGAGGGGGAGCGCGCGGACCGCAGCCCCCGGGGGCGCGACGAGGAGCACGAGGGCCGCCGCCAGCGCGATCCCGCCGGCGCGGAGGGGGGCCCGGCGCGCGTACGCGGTCCGCCGCCGTGTCCCCCTCGTGGTCGTCACGTCGGGTTGGACGGCCGGGAGGGCCGGACGGTTCCCGGCCCCGCCGGTGCGGGCCGGCGGGCCGGGGCGCGGCCGCTACTTTGCGTCGTCGCCGCGGTCGCGGTTCTTGTGCTTGTCGCGGAGGAAGCGGCGGAGCTTCTCCCGCTCCTTGCGGTCGAGCTTGCCGTCGCCGTTCTCGTCGAACCGCCGGAGGAGCTTCTCCCGGCGGGAGTCCCGATCCCCGCGGTCGCCGGCGAAGGCGGGCACGGGGAGGAACGCGACGGCGACGATGACGGCCACGAGGGTGCGGATGCGCATGGGAGGCTCCTTTCGCGGCGGGTCCGAGGGCCCGCCCGTCCGTTCGTCCGTCCTTCCGACCCCGCTGGAACCCGGCAGCGGGGCCGCGGGTTTCGGCGCTACGTTCCCCGCAGCGCCAGGTCGTCCCCGGCGGTGAACACGACGTCGCCGCGGCCCACCCGGCCCAGGTCGAACCCGCGCGCCAGCAGGTCCGCCGCCGCGACGGGGGAGCCGTCCCCGAGCCCGCTCCACCGCGCGAGGAGCCCCAGCACCCGCTCCGCGGGGACGCCGGCCCCGCGGTAGGCGGAGAGGCGGGTGTCGCCGTGGCGCTTGGCGAGGCGGCGGCCGTCGGCGCCGCGCACGAGGGGGACGTGGGCGTAGGTCGGCGGGGGAAGGCCGAGCGCCTCCAGGAGCAGCCGCTGGAGCGGCGTCGCGGGGAGGAGGTCGTCCCCGCGCACCACCTCGTCCACCCCCTGGAACGCGTCGTCCACGACCACCGCCAGCATGTACGCCGCCTCGCCCCCCCGCTTCGCGACGACGAAGTCCCCGTGGGTCCGCTCCGGCACGAGGGCGACGTCGCCGCGCACGCGGTCGCGGAAGCGCACCGTGCGGCCCGCGGGGACGCGGAACCGCCAGGCGGGGTCCCGGCCCGTGGCGGCGCGGGCGTCCTCCCCCGTGGGGAACCGGCCCCGGCAGGTCCCCGGGTAGGGGGGGCCCTCCTCCCCCTCGTGGGGGGCGGAGAGCGCCGTCTCGATCTCCCGCCGCGTGCAGACGCAGGGGTAGACGAGGCCGGCGCGGCGGAGCGCGTCCAGCGCCTCCCCGTGGGCGGCGGCCCGCGTGGACTGGAGGAGCGGCGGCCCGTCCCCCTCCAGCCCCAGCCACCGGAGATCCTCCAGCGCCTCCTCCGCCGCCCCCGCCTTCACCCGCGGCCCGTCCAGGTCCTCCACCCGCACCGCCAGCGTCCCCCCGGCGGCCCGCACGTGCAGCCAGTTCAGCAGGAACGTCCGCGCGTTGCCGAGATGCAGCGCGCCCGTGGGGCTCGGGGCGAGACGGGATCGCATGGGGTGGAGTCTACGGGCGCGGGAATCGGTACGCTTCAGATGTCGGAAAGGTCCCCGTGGGACACTCCTTCCCGACGCCCGGGGGTCCCCGGGGGAACGAACGGAGAGACGACCATGACGACGGAGCGGACGGGCCGGGAGCGGTCGATGGCGCCCGTCGCGGCGGCGGCGCTGGCGGTGGTGCTGGCGGCGGGCTGCGGGGTGGTGCGGGCGGAGGAGCCGGGCGCGCCCGGCGGTCCGCGGGGCGGGCCGAGGCCGGGACCGGCGCGCGGCGAGGGGGAGCAGCCCCGCGCCGACCCGGAGGTGGAGGCCTGGGTGGGGGCGCTGACGGAGCGCATGGTCCACCGCAGCGACCTCATCCGGGACAGCGCGCGGGCGGCGCTGGTGGCCCTCGGCCCGGCGGCGGTGCCGCGACTGGAGGAGATCGCGAAGGGGGAGGACGCCGCCGCCGCGGAGGCGGCGCGGCGGGTGCTCCACGCCATCCGCTCCATGCACGCCGGTCCGCGGGGGCCCGGCGGCCCCGGCGGTCGTCCCGGAGGGCCCGCGTTCGGCGGCGGCGAGCGGCCCGGTGGCCCGCGCGGTCCCGGCGGTCCCGGT
>CAZSIX010000071.1:0-12441 GCA_964607145.1 uncultured Planctomycetota bacterium
GCCGCCCCGCCCCGGAACGCCGGCGGCGGAGCGGCGGCGGGGGGCGCGGGGGCGGGCCGCGCGCGGACCTCCGGCGCGGCCGCCCGCGGGCTCCCCAGGGAGATCGTCAGGCGGAACTCGCCGATGTCGAGGACATCGCCGTCCTCCAGCGCGGTGGGATGCGGCGGGAGTTCACGGCCCCGCAACTTCGTCGGCACCAGGGAGCCGTGGTGGGTCGCGAACCACCTGCCGCCGTTCTCGTCCAGCAGGACGTGGATGCGGGAGATCTCCGAGCCGTCGAGGACGACCTGGTTGCCCGGCGAGCGCCCCATGCGCACGGGCCCCGCGGCGAACGCGTACGTCTTGCGCTCGGGCGGCTGCCCTGCCGCGGCACGGAGCATCTCGATGCGCAGTTCCAAGGCGCGCTACTCCTGTCCCGCCACGCGCACGGCGCGGCGGGACCCCAAACTGACAGCCCGCGGCGCGGGAGTCAAGCGGAGTCGGAGGAGCGGTCCGGCGCGTCCCCGTCGGCGGCGGGGCGCGGGGAGTCGTCGGCGTCCCCCGTGCGACGGGCCTGCCCGTGGGTGTCGCGACGGCTCCAGTACAGGTAGGAGAAGCCGAGGAGGAGCGCCCCGAGGACGAGGAAGGACGCGATGCGGTAGAGCGCGTCCAGCGTCGCCATGTCGACGAGCATCACCTTCGCCAGGGCGAGACCGAACACGACCATGCCGCCCCAGCGCAGGCCCCGTCGATCCCCGAGGAAGCCCAAGGCGAGCAGGGCGGAAGCGTAGATCGCCCACGCCACCGAGATCCACACCTGGGCGCGGAAGCGAGCCGCCTCCCGCGTGATCCCGGGCTCCGGCGGGAAGGCCCCGTACGCGTGGATCTCCGTGGAGATGACCGCCAGGAGCAGCGCCAGCATCCCCGCGCGGACGACGGCGGTCGCGCCTCCCGGCGCGAGGAACGCCGCGGCCACCCCGCCGGCGACCACGCAGGCGCCTCCGAGGAACGCCGGGTTCAGCACGGGCGTGAAGGGCCCGGTGTAGCCCTCCGTCATCAGCCAGGCCGCCATGGCCAGCGGGAGCAGGAACGCGAGGGTGGCGGCGATCCGCGGTCCCTCCTCGGCGCGCCGCCACGCCCACGCGGAGGCCGTCGCCCAGACCGTCGTCACCGCGGCACACCAGGCCGTCCGGACGGCGGCGACCCCCGGGACCGGGTACGGCCCCCGGGACGTCCACACCTCGTGGAGGAGGACGGGTCCCGCGGCCAGCGTGCCCAGCAGCAGCATCCCCGTCCCGCCCGCGCCGTCCGCGCGCCGGAGCAGCCACCCCGCCGCCAGCGGGGAAGCGACGGCGACGGCGGCCCCGGCGAACTCCGGGCGGAGGAAGGGCGTGAACCCCTCCCGCGGGGCGTCGAGCAGCGTCCACGCGAGGTGGAGCAGGGCGAGGACGATCATCCCGCGGCCGCCGTAGGCCGCGGCCCGGAGGCCGTGCCGGACGCCGACGTGCAGCACCGCCACCCCCACCGCCCCCCAGGCGGCGTGCACCGCGTGCCGACCCAGCAGCACGGGAATGGCCGTCGCGAGGGCCGCCAGCGCCATGGCGAGGAGCGACTCCGCGGCGGCCGCCGCGCCCGCGCGGACATGCACCGCGCGCGCGAACCCGGCGTACGCGAGGGCCAGTCCGAGGATCCCCGCTCCCGCGGCGGTGCGGTGATCGGGGAGCAGGATCGACAGCGCCAGCACCGTCGCGGTGAACCCCGAGGCGATGGCCGCGAGGAGCGCGAGCGCGTGCGGTGCCTCGCGACGCGCCACCGCCGGGAGGAGCGACGCCGTGAGCGACCCCGCGCAGAGCAGCGCCAGCATCACCCCCGCGCGGTCCCACTGGCCGGCGCTGAAGTGGGCCCCGCTCCAGGCCGTGAAGTAGACCGGCCCCGCCAGGGCGGCGACCCCCTCCAGCCCCGGCCAGCGGCGTCGCCAGGCGACCAGCGTCACTCCCGCGTCCAGCGCGAGCAGCCAGAGGACCAGCGACCCGAGGCGGTCCTCCCCCGTGGAGAGGAGCGCCGGGGCGAGGAACCCCCCGAGGAATCCCAGGTGCGCGAGGAGGGGCGCGTCCCGGAGGAGGGCCAGCACCGCCCCTCCGGCGGTGAGCGCCGCCATCACGCCGAGCCCGGTCCCGCGGGAGAGGAGTTCGTAGCGGGCGGACGCGAACCACACCGACAGGTAGAGGGCGCCCAGCCCGAACCCCATCAGCCCGGCGCCGTAGGTGGCGAGCCCCTTCCGCCGGAGCACGTCCCCGCCCGCCAGGGCGGCGATGCCGAGGGCGACCCCCGTCGCCACGCGCGCCGCGGGCCCGATCCAGCCGCGGTCCATGGCCACCTTGAAGCCCCACGCGACCCCCAGCAGGAGGACGACGGCCCCCACCACGAGGAACACGCGGCGGCCGAGGAACATCTCCAGCGAGGGCGAGTCCACGGGGTCCCCGGAGCGCGGCACCACGGTCTCGCCGGGCAGCGGGCGCCCGCGCTCGATGAGCGGAGGCGGCGGGGAGCGGCGGGGCGGGGCCGGATCGCCGTCGAGCAGATCGCGCGTGCGGACCGGAGTCGGCGCCTCCGCCGGGGCGCCCGAAGGGTCGGCGGCCGGCGGCGCCGCCGCCGCGGCGGTGGCAAACTCCGCGGGAGGAGCGGGGACCGTGGCGCCGGGGTCGCGACGCTCCACGACGGCGGCGGCGCGATCCCCCTGGGCCTCGAGGGCGCGCCGCATCCGCGCCGCCTCCTCGGCGACCTGCGCGAGGTCCCGCCGGACGCGGCGGAGTTCCTCCTCCACGGCCAGCGCCCGCCGCTTCGCCTCCGACGCGATGGCGAGAGCCAGGATGGGGAGCAGCAGCACCGCGAGGCCGAGGACGAGGCCGACGCAGGAGATGAAGTCCATGGCCCCCTCGCGCGAACTTCCGTGATCCGGCCGGGCTCCACCGCCCGCGCGGACGCCGATCGCGCCTTGGCCGCCGCTCGCCGCTAGGCTACCCTCGTCGCCCTCGGATCGGATCGGGCGGCACCCCGGGGCCCGCGGGCCCGGCGGGGTCGGAACGGGAGGGGCGTGCCATGGCGGAAACGGGGAAGTACCGTCTCGTCACGCGCAGCGACTTCGACGGGCTCGTGTGCGCGGTCCTGTTCAAGGAACTGGACATGATCGACGAGATCACGTTCGTGCATCCGAAGGACATGCAGGACGGCAAGGTCGCCATCTCCGGACGGGACATCACCACGAACCTGCCCTACGTGGAGGGCTGCTACCTCGCGTTCGACCACCACCACAGCGAGGACCTCCGCCACGACGGCGGGAAGCCGGCCAACCACATCATCGTCGCCGAGGCCCCGTCCGCGGCCCGCGTCGTGTGGGATCACTACGGGGGCAAGGAGCGCTTCCCGCGCATCTCCGAGGAGATGATGGCCGCCGTCGACCAGGCGGACTCGGCCAACTACTGCGCCGAGGACATCCTCGATCCGGGCGGGTGGACGCTGCTCAACTACATCATGGACCCGCGCACGGGCCTCGGCCGGTTCCGCGACTTCCGCATCAGCAACTACCAGTTGATGATGGAACTCATCGAGTACTGCCGCCGCCACCCCATCGAGGAGATCCTCTACCTCCCCGACGTCCTGGAGCGCGTGCAGCTCTTCGCCGAGCACCAGATCCCCCACCGCGAGCAGATCCAGCGCTGCTCGACGGTCCACGGCAACGTGGTCGTCCTCGACATCCGCGACGAGGACCCCATCTACGCGGGCAACCGCTTCGTGGTCTACGCGCTCTTCCCCGAGTGCAACATCTCCATCCACGTCATGTGGGGGAGGGGGAAGGAGAACACGGTGCTCGCCGTCGGCAAGTCCATCCTCGATCGCTCCTCCGCCACGGACGTGGGGAGCCTCTGCCTCAAGTACGGCGGCGGCGGCCACCGGGCCGCGGGCACCTGCCAGGTGCCGAACGATCGGGCGGCGGACGTGCTGAAGGAAGTGATCGCCGCCATGAACGCCGACGGGTAGGGCTCCCCGCCGTCAGGGCCGCCGCGCCAGCCGATCCGGGCGATCGCGGTACACCCAGGAGCGGTCGATCTCGATGACCGCGTCCGCGACCTTCGCCAGCGTGTGCGCGAGGCTCCCGGGCACGCCGATGATCTCCACGCGCACTCCCTGGTGCTTGAGGTGCACGACGAGGTCCGTGAAGTCGCCGTCGCCGGAGGCGATCACGACCGTGTCCAGCGCCAGCCGGTCGATGTCGCCGAGGATGGCCAGCGCCATTCCCATGTCCCAGTCCCCGCGCGCGGTGCCGTCGCCGCGGCGCACGAGGCGGCGCCCGACGATCTGGAACCCGTGCTCCTTGACCGCCGCCTTGAAGCCCTGGTTGGGGTTGTCCTCGGAGTCCACGAGGTACGCGGCGGCGCGCACGAGTTTCCGCCCCTGCTCCGCCACCTCGCGCATGCGCCCGTAGTCCACGGTCCCGCCCAGCGCCTGCGTGGACCCGTAGTAGATGTTCGAGACGTCCACGTAGATCCCCACCCGCTCCTGGTCCCGGGCGGGCCGGGGCTTCTTCGGCGGCCCCTCGGCGAGCTTCCTCTGGAGTTCCTCGGCGTGGTGCCGGGCCGCGTCGGCGGCCGCCTGCGCGTCGTCCCGCTGGCGCTCCGCCGCCGCCGCCGCGGCGCGCGCCGCGACCAGGCTCGCCTCCAGCGGGCGGAGCGCGCGCACCTCCGCGGCGAGGCGGTCCCGCTCCACGCGGAGCGCCTCCGCCTCGTGCAGGGCGATGCGGGCGTCCCGGTCCCTGCGCTCCGCCTCCTCCTTCGCACGCAGCGCGACCTCCGCCTCGCGACGCGCCCTCTGGAGTTCGGCGTCCCGCAGCGCCAGCGTCGCGCGGAACTCGCGGGCCTCCGCGCGGGCGCGGACGGCGGCCTCGCGCAGCGCCCGCGCCGCCGCGTCCCGGTCGTCCCGCGGGGCCGCCGCGGCGGCGGTCGTCACGGGCGCGGAGGCGGGGGCCGGCGCGCCCGCCTGCGCCGCCGCCAGCAACTGGGCCAGCCGCGGGTCGCCCTCCCCCTTCGCCGAGGCCGCCACCGCCAGCGTCTCCTCCGCCAGGGGGCGGCGCTCCCCGCCGGCCCACAGGCGGGCGAGTTCGCCCTCGGGCACGTGCTGGCCCGGCTCCGGAGCGGAGATCCCCGCGGGCAGCGCGCGTCGGAGCAGCGCGCGGCAGAGGAGCGCGTCGCGGGCGGCGCGCGCCGCGTAGTGGTGCCGGCGCTGGCTCTTCCCCGCGAGCGCCGTGTCCGGCGGGGGCCACTTCATCGCGAGGGCGTCCACGACGTGGTCATCGAGGAAAGCGTCCAGGAGATCGCACCGGCGGTCCACGGGAACGCGCCGGAAGAACGAATCGACGACTTCGGGCCAGGGCAGGGACAGGGGATCCCTCCATGTCGTCGGACCGCGGCCTCGCCTCGCACTCCCCGGAGCCCGGGAACCGGGCCCTCCTGCAGGGGGCGAAAGCGCAGACGCGGATACCGTGAGTGGATTCATACACCGGATCCGGTCCCGCGTCGAGGGGGTTGCGGGCGGACCGGCGCACGGCCGGCGAGGGAGGTCGTGGGGCGCACTTGACCGCGGCGGGGCGACGGCGGCAACATGCCGCAGTGGCCACGCGCACAGAGCGGGAGGCGGTGAGGGACGCGGCGCGGGCGCTGATCCGGCGGGATCGCGACGCCGGCGCCCTCGGCCCGCGGGAGCGGTACGCGGCCCTGTTCCCCGGGTTCGAGGACGTCGTTTCCGCGGAGTACCCGTGTCCCGCGACGGAGGGCGGCGACCGGACACCCACGATCACCTCCGGCGCCCCGCCGACGGATGCGCCCACGCGCCACGGGGCCCCGCGCGACGCGGCGCCGCATGGCGGTGGACCCGGGGCCCCGGGGGAGACCCTCGGCCCCTACGTCATCCTCCGCGAACTCGGACGCGGGGGCATGGGGGTCGTCTACGAGGCCCGCGACACGCGCCTCCCGCGCCGGGTCGCGCTGAAGGTCCTGCCGACCCACTTCGCGTCGTCGGCCCACCTGAGGCTGCGGTTCCAGCGCGAGGCGGAACTCGCGTCCCGTCTCGACCACCCGAACATCTGCACCGTCTACGAGGCGGCCGAGGCGAACGGCGTCCCCTTCATGGCGATGCGCTACGTCGAGGGTCGCCCCCTCTCGGAACTCATCGCCTCCACGCGGGCCGCGAATCCGGAGGGAGCGCGGACCACGGGGGTCGTCCGGCTGGGCGGGGCGGATCCGCTGGAACCCGCGACGGCGACCGGCCGCTCGGCCTCCGCCGAGGCGAGGGAGGAGACGGATCGCGTCCTCGTCGCGGTGGAGACCGTCGCGCGCGCCCTCCACGTGGCACACGAGTGCGGGCTGGTGCACCGGGACGTCAAGCCCCACAACGTGATGGTCACCGCCGGGGGAGTCCCGGTCCTCCTCGACTTCGGCCTCGCTCGCGAGGAGCACGGCGAGGGCGCGGACCTCACGCAGACGGGTTCCCTCATGGGGACGCCCGCGTACATGAGCCCGGAACAGCTCACCGCGCACCGGATCCGGCTGGACCGCCGCACCGACGTCTACAGCCTTGGCGTGACCCTGTACGAGTGCCTGACGCTCCGGCTCCCGTTCGAGGCCCCGACGACCGAGGGCCTCTACCAGAAGATCCTCGCCACGGAACCGGACTCGCCCCGCCGGTGGAATCCGGCGCTGCATCCGGATCTCGCCGTCGTGGTGGCCACCGCGATGGAGAAGGACCGCGACCGCCGGTACCAGACCGCGCTCGATCTCGCCGAGGACCTCCGTCGGGTGCGCGAGCGGAAGCCCATCCGCGCGCGACCGGCGGGACCGCTCCTGCGACTGGGCCGGTGGGCGCAGCGGAATCCGGCGCTGGCGACGGCCGTGGGATCGCTTCTCGCGGTGCTGGCGTCGGCCCTGGTCGTGACGGTCAGCCTCCTTCGATCGACCTACCGCGATCGCGCGAGCCTCGAGATCGCGCTCGGCATCCTGCGCGTGGAGGAGACCCGCGCCATGGACGCGTACCGGAACGTGAAGGCCCGGCAGGAGGAGACGGCCCGTGCGCTCCGCGAATCCCGGTCCCTCGCCCTCGCGAGCGCCTCCGCGGAGGCGGCCCGGGTCGACCCGACCCTGGCGTTCCTCCTGGCCCGCGACGCCGTGCGCGAGGACCCCACGCCGGAGGCGGTCTCCCGGCTCCACGCGGCGATGGCGGCGCCGCTGCAGCGCGCCGACGCTCCCCGCGGCTGGCGTCCCGCGGCGGCCACGCCCGACGGCTCGCGGGTGGTCGGGCTGCACGTCGACGGGAGCGTGCGCGTCCTCGATGGAGACGGGGTGGAGGTCGGCGTGTTCCGACCGGAAGACTCCCCGATCCGCCGCGTCGCGCTCTCGGCCGACGGGAGCCGCGTCGTGACCCTGGGCGCCGCTCTCCGGACCGGCTGCACCGACGGCTCCGGGGTGGCGACGCTGGGTGTCCCCCCGCGTAACCACGTTCTCTGCGCCATCTCCCCTTCGGGCGACGCGGTCGTCACCGTGGAGGACACGTGGCGCGGCTCCCCGGCGCTCTGGCAGGTCGGGGTGCCGTCGCCCCGTCCCCTCGCCCTCGAGGCGGGCAGGCCCGGCTCCGTCTCGTACCTGGACGGGGGAGCCCGGATCCTGGTCACCAGCGACGCCGGCGGGGAGGGCCGGTTGTTCGACCGGAGGGGCGAGCCGATCAGGACGCTGACGGACCCCGAACTTCCCGGTCGGGTGCGTGGCTCCCCTGGAGGCCTCCTGTTCTCCGGCGCGAAAGGGGACAGGGTGCAGGTGTTCCGGTCGGACGGGACCGCCCTTCCCGTCATCCTCGGCGTGGAGCACGCCACCGTCGTCGGCTTCGATTCCCGGGGACAGCGCCTCGTCGTCGCGTCGCGTCGCGCCACCCCGCGCGGGCTGCTGCTCTGCGACCCCGAAGCGGGCTCCATCGTGTGGATCTCGCCCGAGTCGTCCGCGGGGGACATCCACTGCGGCGCCATCGCCTTCGACGGCGCCACGGGTCGCGTCGTCTCGACGTGGAGCGACGATCGGGTTCGCATCCACGCCGCCTCCGGCGCCCTCGTGGGAAGTCGGTTCCTCCCCGGATCCCGCGACGCGTTCCTGCTCCCCGGCGGCCGCAGGGCGGTCGTCCCCCGCGGAGACGGAGCGGAGGGGATCTGGGACCTCGACGCCGTCGGCCTCCCGCCCCTGATCTCCGATGGCGCACCCGTCACCTGCCTCGCCATGGCGGACGACGGGGCGCGGCTGGCGACGGTGTCCGCGGACGGCCGCCTGCGCGTCTGGGCCTCCGACGGGACCCTGCACCCCCGGCTCGACGGCGCCGCGAGGGACCAGGCCGTGTGGGCGGGGTTCCTCCCGGACGGCGCGCTCGTGACCGCGGACCCGGGCGGGCGCCTCCACTGGTGGAGCGCCGAGGGGATCGAGACCCGGTCCATCGACGGGCTCCGGGAGACGCCTCGCCTCGTGGCCGCGTCCCCGCGGGGTGACCGGTTCCTCCTCGCGCCCGGACGTGGGCCGCCCGTCATCGTCTCCGACGCCGGCGAACTCCTGGCCACGCTCCGGGGCCACGAAGACGTCGTCTCCGCGGCGGCGTTCGGGTCGACGGGGGACATCGTGGCGACGGGCTCGCTGGACGGCTGGGTTCGCGTCTGGTCCACCGACGGTCGACTCCTCCGGCGGCACGCGACGGCGGGCCGCGGCGTGTTCTCGCTGGCGGCGGTGGGGGACGGCGGGGAAGTGGTCGTCGGCCTCGCGGACGGCTCCATCGCGCGCGCGGCGGCCGGGGACGCCTCGGTCCGTGACATCGCCGTGCGGACCTCCCCCTGCCGCCTGTCCCGCTCGCCCGACGGCGACCTCACGGCAATCCTGATGCGGGACGGGAGCGTGGAGATCCTCGGGTACACCCGCGAGGGGACCCTCCGCCTCGCGCCCCACGACGCCGCCGTCACGGCCGCGGCGTGGACCGCAGACGGTCGGGTGCTCGCGACCGCGTCCGCGGACGGCGTGGTCCGGAGGACGCACGTCCCCGTTGCCGATCTGCTCGCCTCCGCGGACGCGCGGACGACGCGACCGCTGCGGATCCACGAGCGGCGGGCGCGGACCCGCGGGCTGGCCGGAATCGATGACCTGGAGGACCGCAGGGTCCTGCGGGTCCACGACGACCTCGAGCGGTGGTTCGCGGCGCCAGTCACCCGGGCGGAGGTGATCGACGCGCTCACCGCCTGGACGCTGCCTCCGTCCGTGTTCCCGCCGGACGCACAGCCCGATCGGTCCGACGCGGAGGAGTTCCTCCGGCAGGCCCGCGAGTGGGACCGGAACCCCGAGCAGATCGTCGCCCGCGCGCACGAGGTCGTCACGCAGCCGGGGCGCCGGGAGGAGGACTACCGAGCCGCCCTGCGGCTCGCCGAGGAGGCGCTCGGGCTCCGCCCGTTCACCCCCGCCCCGCGCATCGTGGCCGCCGCAGCCCGGCTCCGCCTTGGGGAGGTCGAGGCGTCGCTCTCCGCCACGACGGCCCTGCTGGGGAGCCTCCCGGCCGCGGAGGAGTACCCGGAGCGGCACCGCGACCTCGTGCTGCTCCGCGCGATGCGCACCATCGCGCTACGGGTGCTGGGCCGGCGGGACGAGGCGGCGGAGGAAGCCGGGGCGCTCTCGCGCCTGATCGACGGCACCGCGGGCGACTCGCTGGACCCCGCACTCCGCCGGCTTGTGGGGGACGCGCTGGGAGCGGAGGGCGACGGGGGCGGCGCCGGCCCGGCGGCGGGTCCCGACGCCGAGGTCGCCGAGCGCCGAATCGCGGAGAACGAGGCACGCGCCATCGCCGCCCTCCGGGAACTCGCCCGGGCCCAGGAGGCCGTCCGCGCCGCGGCCCTGATCGATGCCGACGGCGACGGGCGCGGGGAGTTCGGCACGCTCCTGGAACTGTCGGGGCGGGTCGGTGTCCGCACGCGTACGCCAGCGGGCGCCGACGGCGCCGCTCCGGCCTCATCCTTCGCGACCCCGGGTCGTCGCCTCGATCCGCCCGCGCTCGCGGCCGGGTGGTGGGGCAACGTGGACGCGTCGGGGTTCGTCGTCCGCGACGGGTACGCCTTCATGCTCTTCCTTCCGGACGCCGCGGCGATCCCTCAATTCGTCCACGAGATGAACCTCGGCGGCGTGGCCGCCACGTCGGCGCCGGTCGGTATCGATGCGTCGGAGATTGCATGGTGCGCCTACGCGCAGCCCATCGCGCACGGCCGGAGCGGTTGGCGCCGGTTCTTCGTCAGCCACGCCGGCGAGGTCCTCCAGTCGTGGAACGATGGGACGCGATTCCAGGGCTGCGCGACCGCCATCGCCGGTGACAGCGCCTGCTCCGGCATCGGGTTTCCTGGCCTCGCATCCCCCATCGCGGTGAACGTCCCGGGGAACGACGGCGACGTATGGCGGGTCCTGCGTTGAGGGGTGCGCGGCGGGACCCGCCGCTCGTCGCTTCCGCTCTGCGCCGCGCTCCTGCATCCTGTCCGGGCCCGTGCGACGGATCGGTCCTCCCGCGATCCTCTCCGCCGCACCCACGCTGCCCCGGAGTCCCTTCCCTGCCCGTCCGCAACGTCCGCCCCGCACTCCCGGTTCTCCCGATCGCCCTCGCCCTCCTCCTCGCCGGCTGCGCCGGAGGCGGGGCGCGGGTGGCGCTCGTGGAGGAGAACGACGTCTTCAATCTCCTCAAGCAGTCCGACCGCGACTACACGCAGGGAGGGACGTTCGCGGTCACGCTTCCCGAGGGCGGACTCCCGGCGGCGGTGGCGGAGGCGGTGCGGGCGGTGCCGGGGATGGGGGGCGCCACGTCCGTGCACCTCGGCGTCCTCGCGGGGCAGCAGATCTACACGCCGGAGAACATCGAGACCGCCCGGGCCATCAAGGGGGACCGGCCGTACGCGGGGTGGCTCTACGCCGGGCTGGCCGTGCAGGCGGTCCACCTCGACGGGGACGCCGCGCGCCGCCGGGATCGGGTCGACCACCTGGAACTGGACCTCGGCGTGGTGGGGCCCAACTCCGGCGCCCACCACGCGCAGGATCAGGTCCACGTCATCATCCACAGCGACCGACCGCAGGGCTGGGACAACCAGTTGCGGAACGAGACCGCGGGCCTCCTCCGCTGGGAGCGCCGCAGGCGCGTGCTGTACGGGGCGCTCGAGGAGGGCCTCGACGGGGACATCATCTCCCGCGCAACGGTGCGCCTCGGCAACGCGCACGCGGACGTCGGGGGCGGCGTTCTCGCGCGCTTCGGCTGGGGACTCCAGCGGGACTTCGGGCCGGCGCCCGTGGACGGGGCCCGCCTGACGAAGCCCGGGGAGCCCCACCGCTGGCACGCCCACTTCCTCGGAGGGATCTCGGGCCGCGCCGTGGCCCATTCCATCTTCCTCGACGGGAACTCCGGCTCGGGCAGCCCCTCGGTGACGCGGCGGCCGCTGGTCGGCGAGATCGTCTTCGGCGCCTCCGCCGGCTGGGGCCCGCTCACGCTCACCTACACGCAGCACGTGCGCAGTCCCGAGTTCTCGGAGCGGCGCCGCTTCCACCGGTTCGCGTCGCTGCTCCTGGAGTGGACGTTCCTGTTTTGAGAGGCCGTGAGCGAAACGGCGCCGCTCACGGGCTTGTAGGAGGCGACGACCGCCCGGCGCGTCCGCATCGGATTCGGGTGCGGAGCGTGGGCCCGGGGAGTCGTCGCCCGCGGCGTCGGGCTGCAGGTGGGGCCCCTGCGCCGCGTCGCTCCCCCGGGTTACGGTGGGGCATGGCCTCCCCGTTCCCGACCCTCCTCGAGGTGGACGGCACGCCGCTGCCCCTCCGCGTGGAGCGGCGGGCGGTGCGCAACATGAACGCGCGTCTTCGCGGCGGGCGCATGCTCGTCAGCGTCCCGCTGAAGGCGTCCGAGGAGTGGGTGCTCCGCAATCTCCCGTCGCTGGCCCGGTCCCTGCTCCGCCGCGCCAGCAGGCGTCGCGTGAACGAGGACGGGACGGCGCTGCGCATCGCGCGCCGCGTGGCCGCCCGCTTCCCGGAACCGCCGCGGATCGCGCGCGTCGAGTTCAGCACGACCCAGACGACGCTGTGGGGGTCGTGCAGTCCCGCCTCCGGCAGCATCCGCCTGGCGGCGGCCCTCCGGCACATGCCCCCCTGGGTGCTGGAGGCGGTCGTCGCCCACGAACTCTGCCACGTGTTCCACGGGGGCCACGGTCCCCGGTTCCGCGCGCTCCTCCGTCGCGTCTGCCCGGATGCGGACCGCGCCGACGGCTTCCTCGCCGGCGCGCAGTGGCACGCGCGGGAGGGCGCGGCCGTGCCCGGGCCGGAGCGGGGCCCGCTCCGCGCGGACGACGCCTTCGCGGCGCCGGCCCCGTCCGCGCCGGCGACG
>CAZSIX010000072.1:0-12307 GCA_964607145.1 uncultured Planctomycetota bacterium
GATGCCGCTCGCGGGACAGGGTGTCGCGCTGCCCACCCACCACTCCGTCGTCCCAGGTCCCTGCGCCACCGCCACCTCCCTGCACCTCCCGCGACCCCTCACGAGCGCGTCGGGCTAGCCCTCATCCAGCATCCGCCGCGAGGCTCCGGCGAACACCGCGCGGAGCCCCCCGGCCGCGATGCCGGAGGCCACGATGGAGACGAAGCCCGCGGCGAGGAAGACCGCCGCATCCCCACCCCGTCGCCCCGCCTCGTCCCACGCCTGCACCAGGACGAACGGCGTGAGCATGCCCGCCACGGGATCGAGCCCGAGCAGCGCCAGCGCCGGCTTGTCGGAGGGCCGCGTGAGGGTGCCCAGCCACCCGGCGAGGAAGGGCCAGGCGAACACCAGTCCGAAGACCATGAGCGAGACGCGCTGGCTCGCCTTGCGCACCGTGGGCGCGGACACGCCCAGGGCGAACCCGCCCAGGGCCGCCAGGGGGAGCAGGGCGGCGGCGCCGAGCACCGCCGCGGGGAAGGCCCACAGGGATCCCGTCCCGGAGATGGCGCCCGCCAGCCACAGCAGCGCGCAGAGGACGAGCATCGGGACGGCGCGGCGCAGCGTCCCCTCGGGGCGCGCGATCACGTAGTCCCACGTCCGCAGCGGTGCGACGCGGAGGAGGTCCAGCGACCCCCGCTCCCGCTCCTCGGCGATGAACGTCGTGGTCCCGGCGAACACCGCCAGCACCAGGACCCACGCGGGAACGGCGATCATCAGGTCCACGCTGAACCGCGCGCCCTCCTCGTTCCAGCCGAACGCGATGCGCTCCCGCACCTTCACCATCATCCAGACCACGAGCACGGCGTAGCCCAGGCCCACGCCGCGGAACGCCCAGCGGTGCCAGGCCTTCCGCGCCGGCCGGCACTCCTTCCAGGAGAGCGGGCGATCCCGCGGGAGCGGGCCCGCCCTCTGCGACGGTCCGCCCGCCCGGCGCGTCGAGATCATGCCGTCGGCGATCTCGGCGTCCGCCTCGCGGCCGAGGCGGCGGGAGGCCCGCGCCACGGCCACCGTCGCCAGCAGCAGCGCCCCCGCGCCGGACGCCGCCTGCATCAGCGTCCACGGGCCGAGGCCCGCGACCGCGGGAAGGAAGGGGGGCGGACCCACGCAATCGGCGATCACCGCCAGGGAGGGTGTCGCCATCCAGAGGCCCACGGCGACGGAGGCGAGCATCCGCTGCGCCTCCCGCCCGAAGTCCGTCGTCACGCGCGCGTCCAGGACGGCCCATGCGAGTCCGACGATGCCCGGGAGGGCCGCCATGAGGACGAGGAGGGCGAGGATGGAGGCCGCGCCGGCGTGCCGGTGCTCGCGGAAGCGGTGGCCGGCGAGGAGCCCCGCGGCGCTCCCGAAGAGGGCCGACCACAGCACGTTCAGGCAGACCCGGAGGATGCGATCCCCGGGGACTCCGCCCAGGGTGAACACGACCATCGCGAGGAGCGGGAGGAAGACGAGCACCTCCGTCAGCGTGCGGAGCACCCGCGAGAGGAGCACGCCGAGCGAGAGGGACAGCGGGGAGCGGGGCACCGTCAGGAGGACCGTGAGCGACCCCGTGGCCCGCTCCGTGGCAAGCGCCAGTGCCGTGGTGCTGGAGGCGTGCAGGAGGACCGCGCCGCAGACGATGATCTCCGCCGTGCCCACCAGCGTCGTCGCGATCTCGTCGGGCTGCTCGTCGCCGAGGGCGGCGGCGAACGCGATGATCAGGATGAGCCCGACGCCGCCCGCCGCGGTGGCGCGCTGGATGAACGCCGCCGGGCGGCAGCCGGTGCGCGCGTAGTCGCGCAGCAGGAGCGGATGGAGCGCGGGGAGGGTCACCGCTCTACGACACGATGCCCTTCGTCACGTGCAGGAAGACCTCCTCCAGGTCGACCGCCATCTCGGCGAAGTGGACGAGGCGGTAGCCCCGCGTGACCAGTTCCGTGGAGACGACGCTGAGGTCGGTGCACTCGGGCTTCAGCAGCACCTCGAAGCCCTTCTCCAGCGGCTTCATGGCGGCGATGTCCGGGTGCCCGCGGAGGTCCTCCATGGCGGCGGCGTTGCGATCGGCGCCGTCCTCCTCGGCGGCGCGCACGCGCACCTGGGCGCGGAGCCCGCTGCGGACGCGCCCCTTCACCTCCTCGATGGATCCGGCGAAGAGCATCTTCCCCTGCTCGATGATCCCGATGGTGTTGCACATCATCCCGATCTCGCCCAGGATGTGGCTGGAGATGAGAAGCGTCTTCCCCATGCGCCGCAGTTCGTTCACCAGTTCCTTGAACTCGATGCGGGCGCGGGGGTCGAGGCCCGCCGCCGGCTCGTCCAGCAGCAGCACCTTCGGGTCGTGGAGGAGGACCCGGGCGAGGCCGAGCCGCTGGCCCATGCCGCGGCTGAGGCTGCGCACCTGCGCGTCCCGCTTGCCGCCGAGGTCCGTCAGTTCGAGGACGTCGTCG
The DNA here is from genome assembly GCA_964607145.1 of uncultured Planctomycetota bacterium. Taxonomy (GTDB): domain Bacteria; phylum Planctomycetota; class JAJSAM01; order JAJSAM01; family JAKLKS01; genus CAZSIX01. The sequence continues at coordinate 2,463 of CAZSIX010000072.1, forward strand.
ATGACCTTCTTCCGGCGGTCGCCGTGGATGCGGTAGGCGGCGGCGAAGAACTCCAGGTACTCCTGCACGAGCATGTCGTCGTACACGCCGAGGACGTCGGGCATGTAGCCGATGAGCGGCTTCACGTCCTGCGGGCGGGTGGCCACGTTGATGTCGCAGACCAGGGCCCGGCCCGTGGTGGGGCGGAGCAGCGTGGCGAGGATCTTCAGCGTCGTCGTCTTCCCGGCCCCGTTGGGACCGATGAACCCGAAGGACTCCCCTTCCGCGATCTCCAGGTCCAGCGAGCGCAGCGCGTGGACGTCCTTGTAGCGTTTCTCCACGCCCTCGAGCCTGACGATGCTCATCGTCCCTCCACCGGCGGCAGGATCCGCCGCACCACGACGACCTCCGACTCGAACTCCCCCGGCCGCGCCAGCAGCCCCGTGGGGTCCTTCTCGCACCAGCCGAGGAGAACGGGCCGGTCTTCCCGCAGCGCCCGCGAGAGATCCACCCCGCAGCGCGCCATGGCCCTCGCGATGTGGGAGACGCCGCCCCCGCCCCCGGGTCCGTCGATGTCGCCCCCGCCGGAGACGCCGGTGAAGGCGAAGAACGTGGCGCCCAGGGCCGCCTTCGCCACGCGATCGCGCACCGCCTTCCTCTCCCCGGGTCGCGCCGAGGAGGGCACGAACTCGTCCGCGGGGATCGTCCCCCGCCACTGCCGCGGTTCCACCAGGGAGAGGAGGCCGCCCCCGCCCAGGGGATCCACGAGGCCGAGCCCCGCGACGAACGGGCTCACCGCGGCGGAACGGGCGCCGCGGAGGGAGCGAGGCACGGGCACCTCCCGTTCGGCCCCCGCGGGGAGGTCCCCGATGGCGAGGATCCCGCCGGGGAGGACGAGGAGCAGATCGCGGATGGGTTCGGGGAAGTGGTTCCGCAGGCGGCAGACGGCGGATCCGTCGGCGGCCCGGACCAGCGCCGCGTCGAGGGTGGCGGGGAGTTCGGTCGACAGCCGGGCCTGCACCGATCGCTGGGAGCGCAGGGGGACATCGGCGGTGAGGGTCACGCGGCCGTCGGCGTTCAGGCGGGCGACGCCGTCGACCCCGGCGCCGCGGAGGGAGGACGTGAGGTACTCCCCGCTGGCGAACCACTGCCCGTCGGTCACGACGCGGGCGGCGGGGTAGTCGGGGCGCAGCGTCGACCCGATGGGGGAGTAGGTGCCGAAGAGGTCCACCGCGCGGACGACGTCCGCCTCGCCGGAGGGGGCCGTGGCCAGGTCGATCCACGCGACGCGCGTGCGCCCGGCGCTCCTCCCGAAGAGGAGGAAGGACGCGCCGTAGGCGATCAGCGTGAAGAACACCACGATGAGGGGGAACGTGATCACCGTCTTCCGCAGCGCGTTGCGCCGTTTGAGGAAGAAGTAGTCCCCGGGCCCGATGACGGCGACGTAGACGAGCAGCGAGATCACGAGCAGCCACACGGGGGGCGTCCGGATGAACCCTCGGCGCATGTGGTTCACCAGCGACTCGGCGTTGGCCGACGGCGCCACGTCCATGGCCACCGCCTCCCGCTCCGCCGCCTCCCCGAGGAGCAGCAGGCGGACCGCGGCCACGACCTCGTCGGAGGGTTCCACGGCGGCGAGGGGGACGGGGTCGAAGGCGAGGACGACCACGGACCCCATCCCGTAGGGGCGCTCCACCGCCAGCGGCCGGCCGTCGGGAAGCGCTGCGATCACGCGCGCGTCCCCCGCGTCGAGGCGCGCCAGGGAGGACGCCGCCGGCTCCCCCAGTCGGACCGCCCCCCCGGGCGCCAGCGCCGCCGCCAGTTCCGCCAGCGGGACCACGTCGTGCGCCAGGATCCGGCACGGGAGGGCCTGCCCGAGGGGGGAGTCGACCGGCACCCGCGCCCCCCGCGTGGCCGCCACCACGAGGCGGCCCCCGTACGCGGCGTACTCCAGCACCGCCTCCAGCGCGCCGTCCTCGGGCAGTCCCGCGGGGTCGGGCTCCACCCAGAGGAGGGCGTCCAACCCCTCGTAGCAGATCCACGGCACCGGGGCCCGGGCCGCGACGACGGGGAGGAGGCTCGGACGCCGGGGCGCCTCCATGGGAGCGGCGGGGCCCGGCGCGCGGGTGCGGGAGACACCGGCCGCGTTGGGCGCGCCCAGCGACTCGAGCCGCGTCACGGGGATGCCGAGCACGCCCAGCGTGGGATTGCGCCCGCCCACGGGCCACGTCACGGGGGAGGTCTCCCCGTCGGGAGAGCCGACCCTGGTCCGGAACTGCCGTCCCTCGGAGAAGGCCATGCCCTGCCGGACGATGACGCGCCGGTCGGTCTCCACGACGAGCGACCACTCCTCCATGCCCCAGGAGCCGCGGGGGGTGACGGGGATGACGACGCGGCGGCGGGCCCCCGGCGCGAGGAAGACCTCCGCGGTCGAGACCACGCGGCCGCCTCCCACGCCGGGATCGAAGTCGGCGGCGGGGGAGAGGGTCACGAGGCAGCGCACGGGCTGCTTCTCCGTGCTGGCGAACTCCAGCACGATGGGCGTGACCTGCCCGGGGACGTAGGCCCCGTCGAACCCGAAGGTGGACGTGACCTGCACGTCCCCCCGGGCGGCGGCGACGGGGAGGGCCAGCGTCGTCGCCAGCGCCGCCGCCGCCAGCGCGTGTCTCATGGGGCCTCCTCCGTGGTGCGCCAGGGGAGGCTCGCGAGCACGAACCCCTGGACCCGGTGATTGTCCGTGTCGGCCACCCAGATCCGGCCGTCATCCACGGCCACGTCGTAGGGCCCGCGGAACTCCCCCGGCGCCGTCCCGTGCCGGCCGAACACGCCCCGCGTGCGGCCGTCCTCCCCGAACCACTGGAGCCGGTGGTTGCCCGCCTCGCACGCGATGACGCCGCCGGAGGGGTGGACCGCCAGTCCCGTGGGGAACCGCAGTTCCCCCGGGCGGGCGCCCTCGGCGCCCACCACGTCCAGGAGGCGGCCGCCCCGGAGACGGAAGATGCGGTGGGTGGTGTCCGCCACCCAGACCGTCGGCACGGGGTCTCCCGCCGTCGTCGTCACGGCGAGTCCCATGGGGCGCGCGAAAACGGCGTCCGTCCCGGGGCCGCCCAGCGTGCCCGCGAGGGTGCCGTCCGCGGCCCGGTGCTTCACCACCCTGCAGGGCTCGTAGCCGAAGTCGCTGACGAGGAGCCCACCCGCGAAGGGTACGGCCCGCTGGGGCATGCAGAACTGGTCGGGCCGCACGCCGAACTCGCCCGTGCGGGCGGTCTCGCGGCCCGCGGGGTCGTACTCCACCAGCGCGGCCTCGTGGGTGTGGACGACGGTGCAGGAGAGGTCCCCGTGGAGGAGGATCCCGAGGGGGAAGCCCCGCCGGGAGCCCTCCGGCATCACGGGGAAGACGGCCTCCAGCGTCCCGTCCGTGCGGAACCGCTGCACGCGGCCGGTCATGTCCACCACGGCCACGCGGCCCGCCGCCGCGGCGACGCCGCGGGGGCGATCGAACTCCCCGGCGATGACGCCGGGCCGCCCGAGGATGACCGGCGCGGGCGGCACATCGCAGGCGGGAAGCGTCGCCAGCAGCCACGCCAGGGCGAGCCCCGCCGCCGTTCGCGCGGCGCGGGGCCGGTCGCGGTCCATGCCCATCCTCCCGGTTCCCGAAGCGGCGGGATTGTAACCGGAGGGCGCACGGCGGGGGCCCCGTCGCCTTCCGGGCGCCCGGGGCGGGGCGGATTATCCTCCCGTGGTCCACCCGCCGGCTCCTCGAGGAGATCCCCATGCCCGAACCCGCCCCGCGCCGCGGCCTCTTCGCCTTCGTCGTCGGTCCCGGCTCCGCGGGATGGGGGGCCTCCCTGGGGCTCCTCCTGCTGCGGCTGGGCTTCGGCGGCTTCATGGCGAGCCACGGGTGGGGGAAGTTCCAGATGGTGCTGGAGGGGAAGTTCGATCAGTTCGGCGACCCCATCGGCCTCGGCAGCGGGCTCAGCCTCGTGCTCGCCGCCGGGTCGGAGTTCTTCTGCGCCCTCCTCGTCGCCCTGGGGCTGGTCACGCGCGCCGCCGCCGTGCCCGTCGCCTTCACCATGGGCGTCGCCGCCTTCGTCGCCCACGGCGCCGATCCCTGGACCATGGGGGAGGGAGCCCGTCTCTTCCAGGCGGGTTTGGCGAAGTCCTGGTCCAGCAAGGAGCCGGCGCTGCTCTTCCTCATCCCCTTCGCCGCCCTCGTCTTCACCGGCGCGGGGAAGTTCTCCCTGGACGCGCTGCTCGCCCGCCGGGCGGGGAAGGACTAGCCCCGGCTGCGGGTGACGGACCGCAGTCCCGCGGCGTCCCGGCGCGATGCCGCTCGCGGAGCCCCTCCGCTCACGGCCTCTCAACCAGGCACCACCACCACCAGGTCCCCGGGCCCCTCCTCGTCCGCGGCCGCCCCGGGGAAGGGAACGTACGCGGGGGGATCGCCGGGGGCGGGGATGGAGGGTGCCGGGACGCGGAGCAGCGCGCCGCGCCACTGGACCTCCAGGCCGTCCCGCCGCGCCGCCTCGCGGGAGCGGTGATCCAGCCGCACCTCCAGGAAGAGGTCGTCGTCGATGCGGGTGAGGTCGGGGCCCTCGACGTCCCCCCACCGGTGGAATCCGTTCCGGAACGGGAGTCCCTCCCGCCGCCGCTCGTTCTGCTCCTGCGCGGCGTCCTCCAGGTGTAGGTCCGGGGCGCCGGCCCGGTCCTCGATGTGGTGGCGGACCTCGTGGCGGACGGTCTCCCGGATCTCCGCGTCCACGTCGAAGCGCGGATCCCGCATGGAGCAGGCCACGAAGGAGCCGTAGTACAGGACGACCGTCGAGTGGTGCTCCCCCGCCAGCGACGCCGCCAGCGGGGAGGGGACGCAGAGCCCCAGCGTGTACATCCCGGGGACGCGCGGGTGGCGGCGCGCCCGCCGCACGATGACGGGGCCCTCCACGTCCCTGCGGAACTCCGCGGGGATGGCCGCCATCTCCTCCCGTGCCCGCCGGATGAACGCCGCCAGTTTCACGCCGCGCTACCATAGGCTCCATGCGCTGGATGCGATGGATCGTGCTCCTGCTGGTGGCCGTCGCGGGGGCGGGGTGGTGGATGACCTCGGGCGGGTCGACGCCCGCCGGCGGCGCCGCGGCGAAGGACCTGGCGTCCATCCGGGCCGCCATGGACGCGGGGCGTTTCGTGGAGGCGTCCCGGCTGGTGGACCGCGTGGCCCCCTCCGGGCTGGAGCGCTGGGAGGATCGCCGCACCTACGCGCTCATGGCCATGGAGGTGCGCCGGCCCGACGCCGCCGCCCGGGCCGTCGAGAAGGACGCCCGCGGCGCCCCGAGGGACACGGAGGAGGCCCGGCAACTCCTGGCGGAAGCGCTCATCCGTTCCGGCCGCGCGGAGCCGGCGGCGAAGGTCATCGCCGAACTGGAGCAGGCGCGGCTGAAGGGGGATCGCTGGCACTTCCTCTTCGCCCTCCTCTCCCAGTTGCGCGGCGAGCCGCACATCGCGCGGGAGCACCTGGACCCGATCCTGCAGAAGGGATCGCGCGACGCCATGGTCCACGTGAACGGGGCGCAACTGGCGGCCGGCGGCGAACTGGAGACGGAGCGCCGCCTGCTGACGGCCATCGGCCTCGTGGACGACGTCCCGCGCATCCAGGCGGCCCTCGGCCGCCACCTGCTCTCCCGCGGGCAGCCCCGCCGCGCCATGGACCACCTGGAGCCGGCGGTGAAGGGGAGGCCCTGGGACCGGGACGCCCGCGTCGACCTCTCCCGCGCCTGCCGTCTCGTGGGGGGACCCGTGGCGGCGCCCCGGGCCGTCGAACTCGCCCGCGCCGTCGTCGCCGAGGACCCGTCCGATCAGGAGGCCCGCATCGCGCTGGCGGAAGGGCTCGCCGCCCACGCCCTCGCCGACGAGCGGCGCCTGGCCCCGCTGATGGGGGAGGCCATCACCTGCTACGGGGAAGTGCTCCGGCGCCCGCTGGCGGACGAGCGGCTCCGCATGATGGTCCTGCTCGGCATCGCGCGGGCCCACGTGGAACTCATCGGCGCCCGCACCGCGGAGGCGGACCTCAAGCACCACCTCGCGGAGGCCCTCACCGCGCTGGAGGCGGCGGAGCCCCTGGACACGGGGAAGCAGTACCTGGACGTCTGGGGAGTGCGGCTCCTCGCGGAGGTCTACTTCCTCCGGGGGAAGGCGCTGCGCCGGGCCCACGTCAAGGACGACCGGGACTGCATCGAGTGGTACGAGAAGTCGTTCCAGACGGATCGTCGCCACCTGGACGCCACCTGGGACCTGGCGCTCCTCTACTACGACTTCATGCGCGCGTTCCCGTACCAGAGGCGCGCGTCCGCCCGGTTCGACGACCACATCCGCGAGCGGGCGCGGCGCGGGCTCCCCCCGCTGGACGCGGAGCGCATGCGCATGGTGGAGCACAACCGGCGCATCGTCGCCGAGCACCGGGATCGCGGCGTGGACGAACTCACCCCCGGCGCCGGCGCGTTCCCACCGACCCCCAGCCCCAACGAAGAGGAGCAGCCCTCCCTCCCCGGCGGGCCCGTGGACGCGCCGGAGCGCGGGCGGTAGCGCCGCCGCGCCGCCGAGCCGCCGCGGCGGCGGGAATCCTCCGCCCGCCCCCGCGCCCTCTGTACCTTCTCCGCCACGGGCCGTTAACTCAGCGGTAGAGTGCCATCCTCACACGGTGGAAGTCGCTGGTTCAAATCCAGCACGGCCCACCACTTCCCCCCCCGCCCCCGCGGCCCCTCACCAGTACGCCGTGGTGACGACGGCGTCGCCGCGGACGCGGACCTGGCAGGCGGCGCGTTCGTCGGGGGCGAAGCGTTCCGCCGCCGCGAGGCGGCGCTCGGCGGCGGTGCGCGGGGAGAGGTGGGCGGCGCCGCGGAGGACGCGGACGACGCAGGCGCTGCAGGCCGCCACGCCGCCGCACGACGACGCCAGCGGGACGTCGCTCCGAAGGGCGGCGTCGAGGAGCGTCTCTCCCTCCGCCACCGCGACCCAGCGGCGGCCGGGGCGGAGGTGGACGCGGGGACGGCGCTTCACGACGGGGAGGACCCCCGGGCGCGCGCCAGCAGCGCCTCCGCGCGCCGGTCGCCGGGGACCATGCGGAGGGCGGTCTCCGCGAGGCCCGCGGCCTCGGGCCCGCGCCCGGGCAGCGCCGCCAGCCGCTCCGCGCGCGCCAGGAGCGCATCCCGCGCCATGGTGAGGGAGTCGAGCACCTCGCGCATCTCCGTCGCGTCGGCGGTGGTGCCGCGGGACTTCTCGATCTCCGCCAGGCGGCGGCCCGCGTCCTCCAGGTCCCCCGAGGCGAGGCTCGCGCCCAGTTCGCGGAAGCCCGCCAGCGCCTCCTCGCGGCGGCGGCGGCCCGCCTCCAGCGCCTCGTGGACGCGGGGCTCCGCGGGGCAGGCCTCGGCGGCCTCGCGGAGGAGAGCGTCCTCCTCGTCGTCGCGGCCCGCGTCGCGGGCGGCGGCGGCCCGACTGAGGAGATCCTCGACGCGCGCCGCCAGCGCGCGGAGGCGCTCGGCGCCGGCGGAGGCGTCGGCGTCGTGGGGGGAGAGTTCGGCGGCGGTGGCGAACGCCGCGGCGGCGGCGGCGAGCCGGCCCGCCTCCTCGGCCTCGCGCCCGTCGGCGAGCAGGTCGACGGTGCGGCGCACCGCGTCGTCGGCGTCCACCGCGAACCGCTGCGCGTCGGTGTCGCCGGGGAAGTCCGCGAGGAACGCCTGCGCCGCCTGCAGGAGGTCGTTCCACCGCTTCTCCGTCACGAGCCCGTCGAGGGCCGCGCGCCGCTCGTCCCGCTCCCGGGAGGCGCGCGCCTCGCCCAGCGCCTCGCCCAGGCGGGCCACGGCGGCGGCGGCGGCGAACCGGCCCTTGAGGTCCTCGAACTCGCCCGCCGCCGCCGTCGCGTCGCCGGCGTCGAGGAGGGCCTGGACGCGCTTCGCCCCCGTGCGGAGCGCCTCCGCCGCGTCCATCGCCTCGTCGTGCATCTCCTTCACGCGGGGGTCGTCGAGGGCGCGGTCGCCGATCTCGTTGAGGCGGGCGACGGCCTCCTCCGGGTCGCCGGCGTCGAGGTTGCGGCGGGCGACGTCGAGGGTCCCGTCCAGCGCGCCCACGGCCTGCTCGATGCGGGCCACCGCCTTGCGGGCCTCGCGGTGCTCCGGCGCGACCTCGAGGACCTGCCGCCACGCCTCCAGCGCGGGAGTGCGGGATCCCTTGGCCTCCAGGTCGCGCGCGCTGCGGACGTTGTCCTCGATGCCCCGCAGGACCTCCTGCGCCTGCCGCGCCAGTTCCAGCAGTTCCGGCGTCCGCCCCTCGCTCATCATCAGCCGCTCGGCGGCCTCGCGCGCATCGGAGTAGCGCCGCGAGCGCATGAGGGCCTCCACGGCATGGCGGCCCTGGCCCGTGCGGCTCGCGGCGCGGGCGCGCTCGAGGTCCCCGAGGGTCGCCGCGAGGGACTCGTCCTCGGGGTACTGCTCGAGCGCCGCCCGGAGGCGCTCCTCCGCACGGTCGAAGTCGCCCGACGCCAGGAGCGCGCTGCACGCCGTCCGCTCGTGCTCCCGCTGCTCCCGCCGGGACTCGACCTCGCGGAGGAGGGAGACGACCTCGGAGTTCTCCGGCGACCGCTCCTGGGCGCGGCGCACCCGCTCGATGGCGGTGGCGAAATCCCCCTGCGCGACCAGCGTGCGGCACTCGTCGAGGAGGGACTTCACCTCCCGCTCCAGCGGGACGTTGGCTCCGCACTCGCCGCAGAACTTGACGCCGATGGCCTCCTCGGCGCCGCACACGGGGCACCGCTCGCGCATCGACGCCGCGCACCCCCTGCAGCGGTTGGAGTCGCCGTCGTTGGGGACGCCGCAGGCGGGGCAGTAGACCTTCTCCCCCTCGTCGGGCCGCCGCATCGCCTGGAGGTCGGCGAGGATCTGGCCGCAGTCCTGGTAGCGCTGCTCCAGGTCCTTGTGGATCATCCGGCGGACGACCTCCCAGATGGAGGCCGGGAGTTCCGGCCGCATCTCGGTGACGGGGGTCGGATCCTTCGTCATGATGTTGACGAGGATCTGCGCCGGCGTGGAGCCCGAGTACGGGCGCTTCATCGTGAGCATGTAGTAGAAGGTCACGCCCAGCGCGTAGATGTCCGTCCGCCCGTCCTTCGCCTTGCCCTCGAACTGCTCCGGCGGCATGAAGTACGGCGTGCCGATCACCATCGACTTCGCCTGCTCGTCGGCGTCGAAGATCTTGGCGAGCCCGAAGTCGGCGATCTTCACGCCGCCCGTGGGCGTGATCATGATGTTCCCGGGCTTGATGTCCCGGTGGATGATGTTCTTCCGGTGGGCCACCTCGAGCCCGCGGCAGCACTGGGAGAGGATGTCCACGGCCTCGTCCACGCCCAGCGGACCGCGCTCTTGGAGGATGTCGTGGAGCGTGCGCCCCTCCACGTACTCCATGGCGAGGTAGTGGGTGCGCTGCGGCTTGTCGAAGCCCACCTGGTGGATGGCCACGACGTTGGGGTGGCTCAACTGGGCGGCGGTGCGCGCCTCGCGGAGGAACTTCGAGACGTACTCCTTGTTGCTGGCCCGGGTCGCCAGCATCATCTTCACGGCGACCTTCCGCCGGAGCGTGCGATCCACGGCCTCGTACACGGCCCCGTAGCCGCCCTCCCCCAGCTTCTTCGTGATGTCGAACTCCTCGCCCACGGTCTGCCCGATGAGGGGGTCCTGCCCGTCGTCGGCGCGGAACGCCGCCGTGGGGGCCGGCTCCGGCGGGGGAGGGCGCCGGGGCACGGGCGCCGGCGTGACCGCCGCCTGCGTGGCCCCGGTCCGGGGGACGGGCGCGGGGGCGGGGGCGGAGCCGCGGGTGGGCGGAGG
>CAZSIX010000073.1:0-11448 GCA_964607145.1 uncultured Planctomycetota bacterium
GGCGGCGCGGCCCCGGCCCCGGCCCCCGCGGCGGCCGGCGGCGGCGCCTTCGACGCCTCCAAGGCGACGGCCACCATCACGGTGAAGTGCCGTTTCGAGGGGACGCCGCCGAAGAACCGGCCCGTCAACATAAACGAGCAGTGCGCGGGGTTCCACACCGAGAAAGTCGTCAGCGAGACGTACATGATCGGAGCGGGCGGCGCCCTGGGGAACGTCGTGGCCTTCGTCGCCGATGGGGCGGAGCGCTGGACCCACACCGCTCCCGCGGCTGCGGTGAAGCTCGACCAGAAGGGGTGCGTCTACATCCCCCACGTCATGAGCCTCATGGCGGGGCAGCCCCTCGAGGTGCACACCAGCGACCCGACCATGCACAACATCCACATCAAGCCGGCCAAGGGCTCCAAGAACGCCGAGGACAACAAGCCGCAGTTGCCGAACGCGCCGCCCCTCACGTTCAAGTTCAAGGCGCCGGAGATGGGCGTGCACATCGCGTGCGACGTCCATGCGTGGATGGGGTCCTTCGCCAGCGTCTTCTCCCATCCCTTCCACGGGGTGACCGGCGCCGACGGCACCGTCGCCCTCCCGAAGGTGCCCGCCGGCAACTACGAGATCGGCGCGTGGCACGAGGAGTTCGGCGCGGCGACCGCCGTCAAGGTCACCGTGGCGGACGGCGAGTCGAAGACGGTGGAGATCGTTTTCAAGGGCAAGTAGGCCCTCCCCACACCCGTCGGGCAGGACCCGGGAGGACCGGAGATGATGGGGCGTCTCGTTCGCGGCGGCGTCGCCGCCGCGCTGGCGCTGGCCGCCTTCGCGCCGTCGGCCCTCGCCGAGGAGACCTCGCTCTGGCGGCTCAGCCCGGAGAGCATCTCCACCTACGGGCACGAGGTGGACTCGCTCTACGCCGTGATCCTCTGGCTCACGGTGGTGACCTTCGTCATCACCGAGGGGCTGCTCGTCGTGTTCCTGCTGAAGTTCCGCGCGAAGCCCGGCGGCCGCGCGACGTACACGCACGGGAACCACCGCCTCGAGGTGATCTGGACCATCGTGCCGGCGGTGCTCCTCTTCTGGCTGGCGCTCTACCAGGTGGGGGCGTGGAAGCGCATCAAGCTGGAACTGCCGAACCGGACGGACGCCCTGATCATCCAGGTCATGGGCCGGCAGTTCGAGTGGCAGTTCCGCTACGCCGGCCCCGACGGGCGGTTCGCCACGGAGGACGACGTCGTCCAGGTCGGCGAGTTCCACGTCCCCGTCAACCGGCCGGTCATCCTGCAGCTCCGCGGCTACGACACCCTCCACTCCTTCTTCGTCCCCGCCCTGCGCCTCAAGCAGGACACGGTGCCGGGGCTCACCATCGAGCAGTGGTTCGAGGCGACCAAGACCACCGCCCGGTCACGGGAGGAGCGGAACGCGCCGACCTTCCACTACGAGGTGGCCTGCGCGGAGCTCTGCGGCATCGGCCACACGACGATGCGCGCCCTCATGGTCGTGGAGGAGGAGGCGGAGTTCTTCCGGTGGCTCGACAAGGCGTACGTCGCGGACGCGCGGGAGTTCGGACCGGACCCGAAGCTCGCCATCAACAAGGCGTGGCCGGCGACGGGATCCGGCGGGAAGCCCCTCGTCGTCGAGGACGCGTGGCTCCGGTCCCGCTGGCCCGAGGAACTGAAGGCCGCGTGGCCGAAGCTGGACGACGGCAAGTAGCCCCCGGCGTGGCGGGGGGCGGGAAGGCGGCATGAGCACGGCGGACGCGGCGCACGGCGGCGGAGGCGAGCACGGGCACCACGCCCCGGCGGGCTTCTTCCGCACCTACATCTGGTCCACCGACCACAAGATGATCGGGAAGCAGTTCCTGTTCACGTCGCTGGCGTTCTTCGTCCTGGGCGGCCTCCTGGCGCTGGGAGTGCGGGCGCAGCTCGCCTGGCCGAACCAGCCCACCCTCGTGGGGAAGATCCTCGGCTCCCCCGGCGGCATCATCACGCCCGACCAGTACAACATGATGTTCACGATGCACGCGTCCGTGATGATCTTCCTCGTCATCATCCCGATGCTGAACGGTGCGTTCGCCAACTTCCTCATCCCGCTCCAGATCGGTGCCGACGACATGGCGTTCCCCCGGCTGAACGCGCTGTCCTACTGGTTCATGTGGCCCGCCATCGCGCTCATGGGAGCCTCGTTCTTCGTCCCCGGAGGCGCCGCCGGCAGCGGATGGACCGCGTATCCGCCGCTCTCCGACGTGGCGTCGCTCACCACGGGCGGCGGAAAGGACCTCGGCCAGACGTTCTGGGCGGCGGCGGTGTTCCTCATCGGTCTTTCGTCCATCATGGGCGCCGTCAACTACGTGACGACCATCATCAAGATGCGGGCGCCGGGCATGACCATGTTCCGGCTGCCGCTGACGGTCTGGTCCCTCTTCATCAACGCCATCCTCGCGCTCTTCGCCACGCCCGTCCTCGGCTCCGCCATGCTCATGCTCATCGCGGACCGCGTGCTGGGGACCTCGTTCTTCATCCCCACGGGCCTCGAGGTGGGAGGGAACGACGTCGGCCGCGCCGGCGGGGGCCACGTCATCCTCTGGCAGCACCTGTTCTGGTTCTATTCCCACCCGGCCGTCTACATCATGATCCTGCCGGCCATGGGGATGACGTCGGACGTGCTCGCGACGTTTTCGCGGAAGCCCATCTTCGGCTACCGCCCCATGGTCTACTCCATCTGCGGCATCGCCGGCCTCGGGTTCATCGTGTGGGCGCACCACATGTTCCAGAGCGGCATGAACCCGACCCTCGCCATGGGCTTCATGGTCTCGACGATGATGATCGCGCTCCCCTCGGCCATCAAGACGTTCAACTGGCTGGGGACGCTGTGGGGCGGGCAGATCCGGTTGACGTCGGCGATGCTGAACGCCCTGGCGTTCGTCTCCATGTTCATCATCGGCGGCCTCTCCGGCCTCTACATGGCCGCCACCACCGTGGACATCTACATCCACGACACGTACTACGTCGTGGGCCACATCCACTACGTGCTCTTCGGCGGCAGCGTCTTCGCCATCTTCGCGGGCATCTACTACTGGTTCCCGAAGATGTTCGGTCGGACCATGAACGAGACGCTCGGGAAGATCCACTTCGTGCTCTCGTTCCTGACCTTCAACGGGACGTTCTTCACCATGCACATCCTGGGCGCCGGCGGCATGCCCCGCCGGATCTCCGACCCGTACGCCTACGACTTCCTCCGGCACCTCCAGCCCATGAACGAGTTCATGACCTGGTGCGCCATCGGCCTCGGGCTCTCCCAACTCGTGTTCTTCGCGAACTTCTTCTGGTCCATGTACCGGGGCGCGCCGGCGGGGCGCAACCCGTGGGACGCCAACACCCTCGAGTGGACGGCGCCGTCCCCGCCGCCCCACGGCAACTTCGAGACGGTCCCGACGGTCCACCGCGGTCCCTACGAGTACTCCGTGCCGGGCATGGAGGCGGACTTCCTCCCCCAGACCGCGCCCGAGTCGGATGGCCCCGCACCGACGGGGTCGCACGGATGACCGCGGCCGCGGCCGCCCGACCGGGGACGGCCCCCGGCGGCTGGCCGCGGGAGTACCGGACGGTCCACGCGCTGGCGGTGTTCTGCGCCGCATGGACGTTCCTCCTGCTCGCCGTCGGGGGGATGGTCACCGGCAAGGAGGCGGGCCTCGCGGTGCCCGACTGGCCGCTGTCCTACGGCACCGTCAACCCCCCGCTCTGGTGGCGGTCGGAGAACGTCCTCCTGGAGCACGGGCACCGCCTCCTCGGGTGGGGCATCGGGCTCTACGCCATCCTCCTCGCCGTGGCGCTCCAATTCCTGGATCCGCGGCGGTGGATGCGGCGCCTCGGCTGGATCGCGGTGGCCGCCGTCTGCGTGCAGGGCGTCCTCGGCGGAGCGCGCGTGCAGTGGCTCCTCCACTATCTTGCCGCGGTCCACGGCGTCACGGGGCAGGCGTTCTTCTGCCTCATGGTCGCCCTCGCGCTCTTCACGTCGCCGTCCTGGCGACGGGACGAGGCCCTCGCGGACGAGCGCCCCGCCCTTCCCGCCCTCCGCCGCCGCGCGCTCCTGGCCCTCGTGGCGGTGTACCTGCAGGTCGTCGTGGGGGCCATCCTCCGCCACTCCCGGGCGGGCCACGAGATCGCGTACGTGCTCCCGCACATCCTCGTGGGGATCGTCGCGGCAGGGCTGGGGATCCACGCCGCGGTGACCGCCATCCTCGGCGCCGCCGACGACGGCGCGCTGCGCAGGCCGGCGGTCCTCCTGGGGGTCGGGCTCGTGGTGCAGGTCCTCCTCGGCTTCGGCACGTACTTCGCCAACGTGCGCGGCGCCGGCGAGATCGGCCGACCGGCGTACCAGTGGGTGACCGGTTCCGCACACCAGGCGATGGGGGCGCTGGTGCTCACGACGGCCATGGTCCTCTGGCTCCGCGCCCGGGGCCTCCGCCGGGGCGCGCCCGCGGAGGCCGGGCGGCAGGAGCCGGCGGAGCCCTCCGCACGGGCGTCCCTCTCGAGGGCGGCGTCGTGAGCGCGCCCGGCGCGGAGGGGGCCGTGGCGGCGCGCTCCGTCGTCGCCGACTACGTCGAACTCTGCAAGCCCCGGCTGAACTCGCTCGTGGTGGTGACGACGCTGGGCGGAGCGTGGCTCGCCTCCGGCGCGGTCGAGTCCCCCGCGGTCCTCATCCATGCCGTCGTCGGCGCGGCGCTCGCGGCCGTGGGATCCAGCGCCATCAACCAGTTCATGGAGCGCGGCCTCGACGCGCGCATGCGGCGCACCGCGTCCCGGCCCGTTCCCGCGGGGCGGATCCGCCCGGGGGACGCGCTCGCGTTCGGCGTGCTGAGCGCCGTCGGCGGCGTCGCGTGGCTCGCCGTCGCGACGACGGCCATGGCCGCCGTCATCGCCGCCGCGACCCTGTTCATCTACCTGTTCGTCTACACGCCCATGAAGAGCCGCAGCAGCGCGAACACGCTGGTGGGCGCCATTCCCGGCGCGCTGCCGCCGCTCATCGGCTGGGCGGCGGTGGCGGGGCGGATCGATCCCCCGGCCTGGGTGCTGTTCGCCATCCTCTACCTCTGGCAGATCCCGCACTTCCTCGCCATCGCGTGGCTGTACCGCGCGGACTACGAGCGCGCGGGCCTCGTCATGCTCCCCGGCGTGGACCCGGAGGGGTGGGCGACGGGGCGCCAGGCGATCCTCCACTCGGTGGGGGTCCTCCTGGCCAGCCTCTTCGCGATGCCCTTCGGCCTCGCCGGAGCGAGGTACGCCGTCGGCGCCACCGTGCTCGGGCTGCTCCTCGTGGCGGCGGCGGTGCGGTTCCGCGCGCGCCGCGACGACGCATCGGCGCGCCTCCTCCTCCGCGCCTCCCTGCTCTACCTCCCGCTTCTTCTCACTTTGATGGGGCTCGATCGGGCACCGGCGTAGCATTCGCCCATGGACGAGCCCGACACCCCGGCCCCGACTCCGCCGCCGCCGGAGTCCTCCGGCGCCGGCGGCTTCGGCGGCATCGTCGCCGCGCTGGTCCTGTTCCTCGCCGCCGGACTGGCGGCCACGGCGCTCCCGTTCCTCCTCGGCGGGAAGGACCCCGGTGAAGGCGCCGCGGTGGACGTGATCGGCGGCTCGGGCCTGGAGGTCCGCGAGAGCAAGGTGGCGGGGCCCGACGGGAAGCCGGTGACGAGACTCGTCCTCGCGCCGACCCCCGACGCGCTGCCGATGATGGGGGACGTCCCCGAGTTCTCCTTCGAGGACGCCGCCGGCGGCCGCCTCGGTCGCGCCGACCTCCTCGGGAAGGTGTGGGCGGTGGACTTCATCTTCACGCGCTGCGCGGGCATCTGCCCCGACATGACCCGCACCATGGCCGTGCTCCAGGCGGAGGTCGAGGGCCGCCCCGATGCACGCCTCGTGAGCATCTCCACGGACCCCGATCGCGACACCGCCGAGGTGCTCCGGGAGTACGGCACGCGCTACGCGGCGAAGGACGGGTTCTGGCACTTCCTCCGGGGGCCCGTGGAGGACGTCCTCTCCCTCTCGTACGAGGGGTTCCACATCGGCGACCGAGAGAACCGGTTCGCCCACAGCGAACGCATCGTGCTGGTGGACCGCGAGGGGCGGATCCGCGGGTACTACCGGGGCACCGACGAGGACGCCAGCGTCCGCCTCGTCCGGGACTTCCGCGCCCTGCTCGGGCCCGCGCCCACTCCCGCGACGCCGGACCGGTAGCGCGGCCGCGCCATGGACCCCCGCGCCGCACGGCCGCGCCGTACCGCGGAGCGGCGGGCGCCGTGACCTGGGCCGATCACCTCCCCGCGTTCAACGCCACCCTCAACCTGGGCGCGTTCTCCTGCCTCGTCGCGGGTCTCGTGTTCATCCGGAAGCGGCGCATCGAGGAGCACCGGCGCTGCATGCTCACGGCGGTCGGACTCTCCGGCCTCTTCCTCTGCTCGTACGTCGTGTACCACTTCGCCCACGGCGCGACCCCGTTCCCCGGCCACGGCGTCGCGCGCATCGTGTACTTCAGCGTCCTCTTCACGCACACCCCGCTCGCGCTCCTGCTGCTGCCGTTCATCCTCGTCACCGTACGCCGCGGGCTCCGCGACGACCGGCGCGCGCATCGGCGCATCGCACGGTGGACGCTCCCCGTGTGGATGTACGTGTCGTCCACGGGCGTGGTCATCTACTGGATGCTCTACCGGGTCCACTGGGAGTGATCGATCCCCGTGCGCCCGCGCTACGCTGGCTCCATGGTGCCGCGCCCGCTCCGCCGGTCCGTCCCCCTCGCCGCCGCGCTGCTGCTGCTGCGGGCCGGGACCGCCTTCGCCTGACCGGGCTGCAAGGAGGCGGTCGCCTCCCAGGGAGCCGGGGACGGGTCGGGGTACGCGTTCTCGATCAGCGTGCTCGGCATGCTGGCCGTGCCCTACCTCATCGTGGGGGCGTTCGGGCTGTTCATGTGGCGGGCCTCCCGCGCGCGCAAGGTCCCGGCGGAGACGCCCGGCGCCGGGCCGCCGCCGGCCTGAGCGAACGGTGTGCCTCCTGGTCGTCCGCATCCGCGTCGTGCCGGGGGCCCCGCTCGTTCTCGGGGCCAACCGGGACGAGGCCATCGCGCGCCCCTTCGACGGACCCCGGCTGCACGCCGGCACTCCTCCGTTCCTGGCCCCCGTGGACCGCGAGGCGGGAGGCACGTGGCTCGGCGTGAACGGCGCGGGCCTCGCCATCGCCGTGACCAACCGGCCCCAGCGGGAAGTCGTCCCCACGCGGCGATCCCGCGGACTCCTCGCCGCCGACGCCCTGCGCGCCGCGTCCCCCGATCGCCTGCGGGCCGCGCTGGAGCGGCATCTCCGCGGGGGAGCGCCCTACAACAACTTCCACCTCCTCGCCGCCACCGTGGACGAGGCGTTCGTGCTCCGCTACGACGACGGCTGGCTCCAGTTCACCGACCTCGACGCGGGCGATCACTTCCTCACCAACCACGACGAACTGGACCTTCCGCGCGTGCCCGCCATCGCGGCCCCGCCCGCCTCCGGGCCCGCCGCCGAGGCCGACCGGTTGATGGCCGCGCTCGCCTCCCACGACGCCGTCCTCCCCGGCGGGCGGGCGGTCTGCAAGCACGACGAGGACCGGGGCACGGTGTCCGCCGCCGTCCTCGCGCTGCCCGGCGAAGGGGGTGGCCTTCCCGTGTTCCGGTTCGCCGCCGGCCCCCCCTGCACCGCGCCCGCGGAGGACCACTCGGCGGCGCTGGCCTCGCTGCTGGCATGAGCGGAGCGTCCGCAGGCGGGCCGCGGCCCGGTCCTCCCCTCCCGGTCGCCTTCGATCCGCGCTACACGTTCCCGTGGCCCGGCCACGTGTTCCCCACGGAGAAGTACCTCCTCACCGCGCGCGAGGTCGAGCGGCGGGGGCTCGTGGCCGGCGGAGCGTTCCTCGCCCCCGAGCCGGCCCCGCGCGAGGACCTCCTCCTCGCCCACGACGCGGCGTACCTGGACCTCCTGGACGCCATCGCCGACGGCCGCGCCCCGTGGGACCCGCGCATGGAGGTCCCCGTCTCGCGCGCCGTCCTCGATGCCTTCGCCCTCGCCACGGGCGGCACCCTCCTCGCCGCGCGCGCGGCGCTGGAGCGCGGCGCCGCCGTGAACCTCTCCGGCGGGTTCCACCACGCCTACCCGGACCACGGCGAGGGGTTCTGCCTCGTGCACGACGCCGCGGTCGCCGTGCGGGTCCTGCGGAGGGAGGGCCGCGCCCGCCGCGCGCTCTTCGTGGACCTCGACGTGCACCAGGGCAACGGGACCGTGGGCTGCTTCCGCGGCGACGCGGACGCGTACACGTTCTCCATCCACCAGCAGTGGAACTACCCCTGGCCCAAGGAGGTCGGCTCCCTCGACGTCGGACTCGAGGACGGCGTCGCCGACGGGGAGTACCTGGAGGCGCTCGACCGGGCGCTTCGACAGATCGCCCGGGAGTTCCCCCGCCCCGACCTCCTGCTGTACGTGGCCGGCGCCGACGCCTTCGAACGGGATCGCCTGGGCGGGCTGAAACTCACGCGCGAGGGGTGCCGCGAGCGGGATCGCCGCGTCGTCGCGTTCGCGCGGGAACAGGGCTGCCCGGTCCTCGGCCTCCTCGCCGGCGGATACGCGGAGGACGTCGCCGACGTCGTGGGCATCCACGCCGACATGGCGGAGGCCCTGGCAGCGCTGGTGCGCGCGCCCGGGGCCGGCGCGGTGTAGGCTGGCCGCGTGAAGGCCTTCCCGACGAGCCTCGAGAACTTCCGCAACTGTCCGCGCAAGTACCTCTACGAGCGCACGCCGGAGATCCGCGCGAAGTACCGCAAGCCCTCCGTCCCCGCGTTCGTGGGGATGTGCATCCACGACGCGCTGGAGGAGTTCTTCGACCCCGTCACGACGCCGGTCCCCCGGCGCACCCACGAGACGCTGGTGCAGTACCTCCGGAACGCCTGGGCGGGCAGCCACCTGCACGGGAGGCGGGCCGCGCAGAGGCGGGAGGAGCGGCGGATCCTCTTCGGCTCCGACCGCGCGACGGAGAAGGCCGTCGGCGAGAAGGCCAAGCACCTCCTGTGGCGGTTCGTCCAGACCCAGGACGTGACCGTCGTGCCCTTCACCACGGAGCAGTTCCACGAGATCCCCTTCGCCGAGGGACGCCACGTGCTGGCGGGCAAGGTCGACCGCGTCGATCGCCTCCCCGACGGGACGCTCAAGGTCCTCGACTACAAGACCGGCAAGTCGAAGCCGCTGGAGCCCCTCCGCCGCGAGGACATCCAGCTCGCGACCTACGCGCTCATCGTCGCCCGCAAGTTCCGGACGCCCGTGTCCCGCTGCGCCATGCTGTTCCTCGCCGAGGACCAGGAGGTCGGCTGGACGCCCGACGAGGACTGGCTCCGGGAGAAGGAGGCCGAGATCGCCGGCCTCCTCGACGCCATCGAGCGGGAGGATCGCCTCCCCGACGGGCCGGAGCGCTTCGCCCCGACCCCCAACCCGCTGTGCGGATGGTGCGACTACCGGGAACTCTGCCCCCCGGGGCAGGAGTACCTCGCCGGGCGCCGCGCCGCGGAGGCGGCCGCCTCCGGGCCCGCCGAGGAGATCCCGTTCTGACCCCGACGACCTCCGGTCACGCACCTCCCGCCCAAACCCTTGGGAGGCCCCGCCGGCCGCGCTAGGATTCCGCCTCGCCCCGGGGCGGCCGATGCCCGGGGGATTCCCGTCCCGAGGGCCCGCGATGCACGCCGCCGCCGTTCACGCGCATCCCCCCACGCACGACGATCACCCCTTCGGGGAGGTCGATCGCAAGAAGCTCGCCATGTGGCTCTTCCTCGGCTCCGACGCCATGGGGTTCACGGGGCTTCTGGGCGCCTACACCGTGCTGCGGCTGTCGGCGGGCAGCGGGTGGATGATCGTCAACGGCGGGCAGGTCCAGCTGCCCCAGGTCCTCACGGGCATCAACACGTTCCTCCTCATCTGCTCGTCCGTGACGATGGTGCTGGCGCTCTCCGCGCTGCGGCGCGGCCTCGACGGGCGATTCAAGGTGTGCCTCGCGCTCACCGCGCTGGGGGGGCTCGGGTTCCTCTCCATCCAGGCGGTGGAGTGGACGCACATGATCCACTCCGGCTGGACCGCCCCGTCCTCGCTGTTCGGCGCGACGTTCTTCATGCTCACGGGATTCCACGGTTTCCACGTGCTGGGAGGCGTCGTGCTCCTCCTCTGGGCGCTCCGGCGGGCCATGAAGGGCGTCTACACGAAGGACAACTTCATCGGCATCGAGGTCGTGGGGCTCTACTGGCACTTCGTCGACCTCGTGTGGATCCTGCTGTTCACCATCATCTATCTGCTCTAGGGGAGCCCATGAGCGACGCCGCCGCCGCCCACGAGCACGAGAACCACGACGCGGTCTACTGGGCCAAGTTCTGGTGGCTGCTCGGGCTCACCCTGGCCGAGGTCGGCGTGGCCGTCGCCCTCCACGGCAAGGAGGGTGTCGGCGTGATGAAGTTGTTCGGCCTCGGCATCCTCGCCTGCTGGAAGGCCGGCATCGTCCTCCAGCACTACATGCATCTCAAGCAGGAGGGCAAGGCGCTCAAGGTGCTCCTGCTGTTCCCCATGTTCCTCATCTCCGTCCTCGTGCTGGGCGTCACGACGGACGGGTACTTCCTCCACTACGCCATGGGGAACTGAGCGGAAGGCGGCTCCCTCGTCGCTCTCACCGCACGGTGATCCCCACCGCCGGCGGCGCCACCGCCCCGCCGCCCAGCCGCGCCGCCCAGCCGTCCTCCTCCCACCGCCGCGCCTGCGCCTCGTCCAGGATCCCGCGGACGCGCTCGGCGAAGGCCTTCCGCTCCTCGAGGATTTTGTCGCGGTCGGGGAGATGGAGCGCGCGACCGCCGCCGGGCGTCGAGATGGCGACCTCCTCCCCGACGACCGCGTCCCGGATGCGTTCGCGGTGGACGCGCACCGCATCCTTGAGGGAGTCTTCCTGCTGCTGCGTGAGCGAGAGGCCGGCCCGCGCCTGATCCCAGCGCCGGGCCTCGTCGGCCTCGGCCCGCTCGCGGAAGCGCCGGCGGAGTTCCTCCCGCCGGGCGTCCCCCTCGGGGCCCTCGGGGATCTCCTCCCACGCGTCGAGCCCGCCGATCTGCCGCGCCGGCCCCTCCTCGCCCTCGCCGACCTCGCCGTCCTCGCCGGCGGCGGCGAACCGTCCCCGGGCGTGGCGGAGGGGGTCGTCCCCGCGCAGGCCCCGGGCGCGCTCGAGGCGGGCGAGGTGGCGGGCGAGATCGGTCCGCGCGCGATCCGCCGCCGCCACCTCCTCGCGAAGCGCGGCGATGGCCCGGCCGGTCTCCCCGGCGTCCCGCTCGATGGCCGCCACGCGGCCCTCCAGGCCCCGCAGGACCGGAGGCGGCGTCGAGCCGCCCCGCGCGCCCGTCCCGGTGGCCGCGGGGACCGCCGGCTCGCCCCCC
>CAZSIX010000074.1:0-11288 GCA_964607145.1 uncultured Planctomycetota bacterium
CCGACGCCGGGATCGGCGCGAGGACGCCGCGGGACCGCGGTCCCTCATGAATGGGGCGGGCTAGCATGGGTCCCGTGCGCGCCCCTGCCTTCCGCCGCGTCCTGCTGCTCGCGCTCGTCGGAGTTGCCCTTCCGGCGTCCCCGGGCGCCGCCGGCGGCGACCCGCCGGCCCCGCCGCCGGCGCCGCCCCCGGCGGGGCAGCCCGCCGCCGATCCCCCCGATCCGGCGGCGGAGCGGGAGCGCCGGCGGCTGGAGCTGGAGCGGCTCCGGGAGGGGCTCCCCGCCGCGGCCCTCCCGGCCATGGAGGAACTGGACCGGTTCCGCGACCGGGAGTTCCGCGTCTGGGCGACGCTGCGCGATCGCGTCGTCGCCCACGGCGCGACGGCGCTCCCCGCGCTCCGGGTCTCGCTCAAGGAACTCGACTGGGAGGTGCGCGCGTTCGCAGCGTCCTGCCTCGCGCGCATCGGCGACGCGGGAGCGGCGGCGGATCTCGCGGAGGCGTACGCCGGCGAGTCCTTCACCGAGGCGCGCCGCCAGATGGTGCTCGCGCTCGCGACGCTGCGCGCCGCCTCCGGGGCCGACGCGCTCCGGCGGGCCGCGGCCGAGCGGGACCCGGGAATCCGTCTCGCCGGGGTGCGCGGGCTCGCCCACCTCCCGGCACCCCGCGCAGAGGATCTGCTCCCCTTCGCGCAGGACGACGACCTGGACGTGCGGTACGAGGCGCGCGGCGGCCTCGCCGCCCTCGAGCACGCCGGGACGGTGGAAGCGCTGCTCGCGGAGGCCGACGCGCTGGTCGCCGATCGCGGCGCCCGTCGCGCCCACTCCGAGAACCCCGAGGACAACGGGGAACGCTACGCCCAGTACCTCCTCGGCATCGCCATGGCGCGAGGACGGGACAAGCGCATGGACAGGGCGCTCCTCGCGGTGGTGCGCGCCGAGAAGCCCTGGGACCGCAAGGAGTTCTTCCGCATGGGGGCGGCGGAGGGCCTGGGCCGGCGCGCCGGCGAGGGCGGCCCCCTCGCCCCGGAGATCGCGTCCGGCATCACCGACCGCGACGACCGCGTGCGCGTGGCGTGCACCTACGCCGCCGGGTTCGTCGGGAGCGCCGAACTGGCCCCGCGCCTCGCGAAGGCGCTGGGGGACAGCCAGCTGGACGTGCGCCACAACGCCGTGGTGGCGCTGGGCCGCATCGGGACGAAGGACGCCGCGAAGTACCTGGTCCACGCGCTCCGCGACCGCGCCGGAGAGATCCGGATCGGGGCGGTCCGGGCCCTGGGCGGGATCGCGCAGCCGGAGGCGACGGCGGGGCTCGTCACGGCGCTCCGGGACGGCAAGTACATGATCCGGGTCCTGGCCGCGAAGATGCTCTCCGACCGCACCGCCGCCGACGGGGTGGTCGACGGACTCCGCCGCGCGGCGAAGGACCCCGACTTCGGCGTGCGTGCGCAGGCCATCGCCTCCCTCGCGCACGTGGCCGACGGCACCCCGCTCCTCGAGGACTTCGTCACGGCGCTCGGGGACACGGACGAGGGGGTCCGCGCCAGCGGATGCCTGGCGCTGGCCTCCGTCCGCGGTTCCGCGCCGGTGGCCTCCCACGACGGCGCGGCGAAGCGCGTCACCGCGCTCTACCTGCGGGCCCCGGAGCGGCGCGTCTACCGGGCCTCCCTGGAGTTCCTCGACGCCGTGCGCCCTCCGCCGGCGGTGGAGCCGCTCCTCGCGGCCCTGGAGGACGGGGACGTGGAGGTGCGCCGCCGCGCGAACCTCGCGCTGCAGAAGATGTCGGAGACGGGGCGCAACTTCGACCCCGAGGGAAGCGCCGCCGACCGCGAGGCCGCGGTGAAGCGCTGGCGGGAGTGGTGGGCCTCCCGGGACGGGAAACTCCCGGCGCGCGGGAGCCGCGCGCGCATCGCCGTCACCGGAGAGTTCGTGGAGGCGGCGCGGGATCTCAAGTGGAAGGGCCTCGACATCGCCCTCCTGTTCGACTCCACGGGATCCATGGCGGCGCTCATCAGCGCCGCGAAGGAGCGGGTGGACGAGATCATCGCGCAACTGGAGGGGCTGCTGCCGAGCCTCCGCGTGTCGGTCTACACCTACCGGGACTTCGGCGACGACTACGTCTACTACGGCACACCCCTCACCTACGACACGGGCCGCCTCCGCGGCTTCCTCCAGAACGCCGTCCACGGGCAGGGAGGGGACATCCCGGAAGCCGTGTTCGAGACGGTCAAGACCGCGACGCGCTCCCTGAAGTGGCGCGAGGAGTCCCACAAGGTGGTCGTGTACGCCGGGGACGCGCCCCACCATCCCGAACTGGACGGCGCCTTCACCGCCCTCATCGGGAAGTTCTTCACCGCGCAGAACCGCGCCGTGCTGCACGCGGTGTTCACGGACACGAACCGCCGCTCCCTGGACATCGCCGCGCGCAAGGAGCGGTCCGACCCGGACCGGTTCCGCAACCCGTTCTTCGAGGTCTACAAGCGCACCGCGCAGGCGGGGCGCGGCCGCGGCGTGCTGCTGGACGACGAGAGCGCCCTCATCAAGGAGATGCTCGTGCTGACCTTCGGCGAGGCGTGGCGCGCCGACATCGAGAACCTGCTGGACTTCGAGTTCTGACCGCGCAGTCCCGTGGCGGGCGGGGGCTATCGCACGGGAGTCGAGGGCGCCGGCGACGGCCGCAGGAAGCCCGGGTCGCAGGCGGAGTGGCCGTGGACGCCGGGGAATGCCGGCCCCCGACCGTGGGCGAGCGAGCGCAGGAACGGCTCCGTGGGCTCGTCCCCCACGTCCGCGAACCCCACGCGCCGGAGATCGTCCGCCCGCGGTTCCGGCCACGGCGCCTCCGCGAGGGGCCGGACCTCCAGGAGGACGAAGCGGAGCCGGAGGACCGGCGTGCGCCGGTCGATCTCCACGGGCAGCCCGAGTTCCGGGGACCAGACGACCACGAGGGATCCTCCGGCGCCGGCGCCCAGGAACCGTTCGCAGCGGAGACCGAGCCTGTCCACGGTGCCGACCGGGCGGAGGGCGGTGCCGAGGAGTTCGGGGTTCACGAGGGACGAGGCGGCCGTCCACGTGCGCTCCGTCCCGAGGGCGGCGAGGTCCCCGGCGACGTACTCGATGACCCAGCCCTCGCGGAAGAGCCGGTGCTCGAACCCGGAGCACCGGTCCCCCGGGCCCCGGAACCAGGCCTCGCCGGAGTCGGTGCGCGTCTCGCGGGTGACCACGCGGTCAGCGGTCCGCCACGCGAGCCACTCCCACGACTCCGCGGGGCGCGAGCCCTCCGCGGCGGACGCGCGGAAGCGTGCCGCGATCGCGGCCGTGCGGCCGGCGGCGGCGCAGCGGAGCGCCGCGGCGACCACGGCCGGGTCCGGCGGAGCCTCCGCCGGGTCCGGCGCGGGAGGAGATGGCGTGGTGTCCGCCGCCGGCGGACCGGCGTCCGGTGCGGTCGCCGGGGAACAGGCGGGCTGGGTCGTCGCCAGCGCGATCAGCACGAGCGGCAGGGCTGGACGGTTCACCGTGGGGCTCCCGGGTGGAGATGGGGGGAGGCGCGTCGTGCGCCTCCCCCCGGGTAGTGGCGACGGTCGGGCTAGTGCTTGCCGTCGGCGCCGGGCAGGCGATACGCGTACGCCATGACGTGGAAGACCACGTTCTGCTCGACGACTCCCTGGAACAACTGTGCGCACGGCCCCCCCGCGAAGATGGCGACGTCCTCACCCGCGTGCGTCTCGCTCGCGAGGGGGACCGTCGACTCCTGCAGGAAGTTCAGCGCGGTGGTGTCCACCGCCGACAGGTCGGGACGGCCTGACGTGATGCCCGCGTATGTCGCGGGGAAGTGGGGGTTCGTCTTGATGCCCGCGGCCTGCGCGTTCGACGCGCCCGTGTAGCCGGGCCCGTTCGCGTAGCCGAGCGTCGTGTAGGGGAGGCCCAGCATGTCCCTGTCGAAATCGGGGTTCACGACACCACCATCGAGGTTGCCCCGGACCTTCCCGAGGATCGGGTTGCCCCGGGTCGGGTAGCCGGCGATGGTGAACACGTGGCTGTGATCGGCCGTGACGATGATGAGGGTGTTCTTCGGGTTCGTCATGTGCATGGCCTCGCGGATGGCGCGCGAGAACTCGATGGCGTCGGTCAATGCGCGATGGGCGTTGCCGGCGTGGTGCGCGTGATCGATGCGGCCCGACTCCACGTGCAGGAAGAACCCCTTCCGGTTCTTCAACAGCACCTGGATCGCCTTGCGCGTCATCTCGGTGAGCGAGGGCTCGCCTCCGGTGTCCGCGGCGCGGTCCGCTTCGTACTCCATGTGCGAGCGCTCGAACAGGCCGAGGAGTCGGCCGGTGGTGCCCGGGTTGATGGCGTTGAACCCCGCCGCGTCCCAGACGAACCTGGCGTCGGGACGCGAGTCCTTCCACTCCCGGGTGAGGTCGCGGGCGTCGCGACGCTCGCCGAAGCGGCCGGCGTCCTCGGGGTCGGGTGTCGTGTTGGGGAGGAACTTCGTGCGGCCCCCTCCCAGCGCGACCTCGAGGCCGTCCCCGTAGGGGTTCTCGAGAAGCTGGCGGGCGATGTCGGGGTAGTCGGCGGCGTAGGCGGCGGCGCTCAGGTTCTTCACGTCGTTGTCGCACTCCCAGTCGCGGTTGGGCGTGTGCGCGTAGCAGGCGGCGGGGGTGGCGTGGGTGATCCGCGCCGTCGAGACGACGCCGGTCGACTTCCCCATCTCCTCGGCCCACTCGAGGATCGTCTTCAGCTCGTTGCCGGGGACGGAAGTGTGATCGTTGTGGACGACGTCCTGGTCGACGCCGAGGACCCCCTCGTCCGTCTTCACGCCCGTCGTCATGCTCGTCATGGTGGGCGCGGAGTCCGGGGTCTGCTGGTTCACCTGGTACACCTTCGACAGCGACAGGTAGGGGAGGAGCTCGAAGGAGAGGCTGTTCTCCTCGCCACTCTCCCCGCGGAGCTGCCCCTCGAGGATCCGGGCCGCCGTGATGGTCGAGATGCCCATCCCGTCACCGACGAACAGGATGATGTTCTGCGCCCTCCCCTTGTTGGCCTTCAGTGCCCCGGAGTCGAGGACGGCCTGACGCCCGTTCTCGAACCAGGACTCGGGGGTCTCCTCGGCGGTGGCGCGGCCGCCCAGGAGGGCGATCGCTCCGAGCCCGAGCGCGGCGGCGGGGCGCCAGCGGCGGATGCGGACCATGGGAACTCCTCACGCGAGGGCGACGCGATGGCGGCCACCGGGCCGGGCCCCGCACACGCGGGGCCCGAGGGGAAGCCCGATCGGGCCGACGGCCGTCGCGTCCCTCGCCTTCGCGCCGGCCGCGTCGCATGATGCGGGGGCGTCGTGAAGGGAACCCTCGCGGGACGTTTCGGTGGCGAGGTCTTTCGGTGAAGAACCGCGGGACTGCAGGTCAGGAAGCGGACCCGACGGGGGTCTGCTCGCCTGCGGTCGTGGCGAACGCGACGGGAGCGCGCCACCCGCCGGGCGTGCGGGAGCGTACACCGAGACCCGCCGCGGGCCGGCGGCCGGCGGGGGAGACCGCGGCGAGGAGGTTGGGGAGGTCGGAAGGGAGGAGGGGGGGCATGGGGGGACGGAGGCAACGGCAACGGCGACGGCACGTCCTGAAGCAGGGTCAGACCCCTTCGGGGTCAGACCCTCTCTCCAGGCGCCCCCGAAAGGGGGCGCCTAGAGAGGCAGATTCCCGTGTTTCTTCGGGGGGTTGGTGTCGCGCTTGGTGCGGAGCATCTCCAGGGCGTCGCAGAGGCGGCGGCGGGTCTCGCGGGGGAGGATGACGTCGTCGATGTACCCCTCGCCGGCGGCGACGAAGGGGTTGGCGAACTTCTCGCCGTACTCCTCGATGAGGCGCGCCTCCTCGGCGGCGGGGTCGGCGGCGGCGGCGATCTCGCGCCGGAACACGATCTCGACGGCCCCCTTCGGTCCCATGACGGCGATCTCCGCCGTCGGCCACGCCAGGTTGAGGTCGCCGCGGATGTGCTTGCTGGACATGACGTCGTAGGCGCCGCCGTAGGCCTTGCGCAGGATGACCGTGAGTTTCGGAACGGTGGCCTCGCAGTAGGCGTAGAGCAGCTTCGCGCCGTGCTTGATGATCCCGCGGAACTCCTGGTCGGTGCCGGGGAGGAACCCGGGGACGTCCTCGAAGGTCACCAGCGGCACGTTGAACGCGTCGCAGGTGCGCACGAACCGCGCGCCCTTCAGCGAGGCGTCGATGTCCAGCACGCCGGCGAGGTGGGCCGGCTGGTTCGCGACGATCCCCACGGAACGGCCGCCGAGGCGGGCGAACCCGCAGACGATGTTGGGGGCGAACTGCTCGTGCACCTCGAGGAAGCGGCCGTCGTCCACGATGCGCCGCACGACCTCCTTCACGTCGTAGGGCCGGTCCGCCGCCTCCGGCACGAGCGTGTCGAGGTCCGGATCCTCCCGCCGCGGGTCGTCGCCGCCGGGGAGAACGGGCGGGTCCTCGACGTTGTTCGACGGGAGGTAGGAGAGCAGTTCCCGCACGCGGGCGAGGCACGCGGCGTCGTCGGGGGCGGTGAAGTGCGCGACGCCGGATCGCGAGGCGTGGGTGTGGGCGCCGCCGAGTTCCTCGTGGGTGACCTCCTCGTGGGTCACGGTCCGCACGACGGAGGGCCCGGTCACGTACATGTAGGCCGTGTTCTCCACCATGAGCACGAAGTCGGTGATGGCGGGGGAGTAGACGGCCCCGCCGGCGCAGGGGCCCATGATGGCGGAGATCTGCGGCACCACGCCGGAGGCGAGGGTGTTCCGGAGGAAGATCTCCGCGTACCCGCCCAGCGACACGACACCCTCCTGGATGCGCGCGCCGCCGGAGTCGTTCAGGCCGACCACGGGGGCGCCGACCTTCATCGCCTGGTCCATCAGGCGGCAGATCTTCTCCGCGTACGCGCCGGAGAGGCTCCCGCCGAAGACGGTGAAGTCCTGGGAGAAGACGAACACGCGGCGGCCGTCCACCAGCCCGTGCCCCGTGACGACCCCGTCACCGGGGACGCGCTTCTCCTCCATGCCGAAGTCGCGGCAGCGGTGGACGACGAAGGGGCCGGACTCCACGAACGTGCCCTCGTCGAGGAGGAGCGCCACCCGCTCGCGCGCGGTGAGCTTTCCGCGCTCGTGCTGGCGGCGGACCGCCTCCTCGCCGCCGCCGGCGCGGGAGGCGGCCCTGAGCGCCTCCAGGCGCCGGAGCGCGTGCTCGCGCCGGCTCACGGCCGCTCCACGAGTTCGACGAGCACTCCGGCGGTGGACTCCGGCCGGAGGAACGCGATGGGCAGGCCCGCGGCACCGATGCGCGGCTCCTCGTCGATCATGGAGACGCCCTTCCCGCGCAGAGTGGAGATCGCCGCGCGGATGTCGGGCACCGCGAAGCAGACGTGGTGGAGGCCGCCGCCGCGCTTCGCCAGGAAGCGCCCCACCGGCGTGTCCGGGCCGAGGGGTTCGAGGAACTCGCAGGTGGACTCGCCGGAGGAGAGCTTCACGACGCGCACGCCCTGATCGGGAACGGTCCGCTCCAGCGCCACGGGGAGGTCGAAGAGGCGGCGGAAGAGATCGCCCGCGCCGTCCGCGTCCTCCACGGCGATGCCCACGTGATCCAGTCTCATGCACTCCTCCCCCGGGGCCCGCCCCCGGTGGCCGGATCACACCACGGCCGGGCGCCGACCCGCACGGTTAGTCGCCGTTCAATGACAAGTGGAACGCACCGAGGCCCAGCGAGAAGCCCGCGGGCAAGGCGCGAGGAGCGCCGTGGCCCCTCCAGGGCCACAAGCGACGAGCAACGAAGCCCCCGGGCTTCGTAGCGGGCCGAATGCTTTCCGTTGTTGTTGAACGGCGACTCATCGCGGCTCCCGGGCCCCGTGGGGCGTCAGGTAGACGCGGAGTTCCGGGTTGTGGAAGGCCCAGGCGCCGGAGGGGGCGGCGAAGGTCGCCGCCGGAGGGCCCAGGTCCCGCTCGACGCGCGCGTGGAACGCCCGGGCCTGGACCGCGAGATCGGACGCGCCCTGCTCCAGCGGCACCCACGCGCCGCTCCAGAAGGACGAGGTCACGACGGCGTGCACCGGGACCCGTCGCGGCGGCACCCCGGGCTCGGCAATCTCCACGGTCCAGTCCGACGGGTCGACGCCCTCGGCGTAGGCCGATCCGGCGCCGCGGAGAGCGAGGCCGTGGACCGTCACGCCCCCGACGCCGCGCTCCGGAAGGCCGTAGTGATCGGAGACGACGACCGCCCGCCGCGGGAGGGACTCCCGGATCCACGGGAGGATCCGCTCGCGCGTGTCCGGCGAGATCTCCCGCGTCCGGCGCACGCTCACTTCGGCGCAGGTCCCGACGGCGACCGCGGGGAGCAGCGCGACGAGGGGAAGGAGGCGGGCGGCCCCCGTCGCCCCGGGCGCGGGCCGGAGGGCGATCAGCGTTCCCGCCGCGGCGGCCAGGAACACGGCGGTCGGGACCATGTAGCGCTCGGCGTTGGGGATGGGCTTCAGGGGCGACGCCTCCAGCACCACGTACCAGGTCGCGGCGGCGAACACGAGGACGAGCCGCCCCGGTTCCCGGGACCACGCGAGCGCGCCCAGGCCCGCCAGCCCCGCCGCGAGCCCGGGGAGCGTCAGCCCGGGCAGGAGGCTCCCGCGCAGGTGGTAGGTCCAACCCTCGGACCAGGGAGACACCGGCGGGTGGACGACGGACCCGGCGGCGTGCCGCAGCTCGTCGGCGAGGTCCACCGAGGCGGACGCGGGGAACAGGAAGGCCGGCAGGTTCGCGGCAAGGAAGACGGCGGCCGGAAGGACGCCGAGGGCCGCGGCCGGGAACCACGGGCCGGGACGGCGATCCACGGGGGCGGAGCGCCGTCCGGCGAGCGCGGAGGCGGCCCCGACCAGCAGGAACACGCCTCCCACGAGCTTCGTCGACAGGGCCAGCCCGCAGAACGCGCCGACGAGGAGGAGATCGCGCCGCGCGCCGCTCCGCGCGAGCCGCACGCACGCCCATGCGCCCAGGGTGAGCCAGAGCGCCAGGGCGACGTCCTCCTTCACGTAGCGGGAGTGCACCACGTGGATCGGCGCCACGGCGACGAGCGCGGCGGCGACGAGTCCCGCCGCGGCCTCGCGCCGGGGACCGGCCCCTCCGCCGCGACAGGTCTCGCGCGCCAGCAGGAAGACCGCGCCCGCGGTGAGGGAGCCCAGGAACGCGACGAGCCCCCGCGCCGCCATGGTCCATCCCTCGATGTCCTGGTCCACCACGCCGGCGGCGGTCGCCGTGGCGCCGAAGACGGCCACCATGTCGGGGAGGAGGTACGGGTGGTTGAAGTACTCGCGATCCACGAGGCCCTCGGTGGCGAGCGCCCGGGCGAGGTGCACCTTGACCTCCTCGTCGGGGTGGAGGTCGAGCGGCCGCCCGAAATCGAGGTTCCACGCGCGGAGCGCCGCTGCGCCGAGGATCACGAGCAGGAGCGCGACGGGCACGAGGAGGCCGGCCCGGGTCTCCGCGGACGACGGCATCGCCGTCCCCAAGGCCCGCTACGGCCGCGCCGGGTCGTGCGTGCCGTGCACCTTCTCGAGGGAGGCGCAGATCTCGCCCACCGTGGCCTCCGCCTCCACGCAGTGGAGGATGGCCGGCATGATGCCCTCACCACCGCGCCGGGTGCCGCCCCATCCGGCGGCCAGTTCGAGCGCGAAGAGCGCGTCCTGCACGCGGCGGCCGTCGCGGGCGGCGCGGCGGGCCGCGAGGTCCGCGACCAGGCGGTCCCTCGCCGCCCCGTCCACGCGGAAGGTCGGCGGCGGCGCCGCCTCGTCGCCGTCGGTGTGGAGGTTCACGCCGACGATGGGGACGCGCCCCGCCTCGACGGCCCGCTGGTGCCGGTAGGCGGCCTCGGCGATCCGGGCCTGCGTCCACCCGCGCCGCACGGCCTGCACCGGGCCGCCCTCCGCGTCGACGAGCGCCAGCAGCGCCCGCGCCTCCGCCTCGATGCGATCGGTCTCCGCCTCGATGAAGGGGGCGCCGCCCAGCGGGTCCACGACGTCGGCGACGCCCGACTCCTCGGCGATGACCTGCTGCGTGCGCAGGGCCAGCAGCGCGCTCGCCTCGGTGGGCAGGCCCAGCGCCTCGTCGCGGCTGTTCGTGTGGAGGGACTGCGTCCCGCCGAGGACGGCCGCCAGCGCCTGGAGCGTCACGCGCACGGCGTTGACCTCCGGCTGCCGGGATGTGAGCGCCACGCCGGCGGTCTGCGTGTGGAACCGCAGGCGGCAGGCGTCGTCGGAGGCGCCGAAGCGCTCCCGCACGAGGCGGGCCCACAGGCGACGGGCGGCGCGGAACTTCCCGACCTCCTCCAGGAGGTCCATCTGCGCGGCGAAGAAGAACGACATGCGGGACGCGACGGCCTCCACGGGGAGTCCCGCCGCCGCGCATCGATCCAGGTAGGCGAGCCCGTGGCCCAGCGTGAACGCGACCTCCTGGGCCGCGGTGCAGCCGGCCTCGCGCATGTGGTAGCCGGAGACGGAGATCGGATTCCAGCGGGGCAGGTGGCGCGTGCAGTACCCGACCAGGTCGACCGCCAGGTCGAGGGAGACCTCCACGGGGAAGCGCCAGGTGTTCCGCGCGACGAACTCCTTGAGCAGGTCGTTCTGCACGGTGCCGCCGATGCGATCCAGCGGGATGGACCGCCGCTTCGCCGTGGCGACCACCATGGCCACGAGGATGGGGGCCGTGGCGTTGATGGTCATGGAGACGGAGACGCGGTCGAGCGGGATGCCCTCGAGGACGACCTCCATGTCCCGGAGGCTGTTGATGGGCACGCCGACCTTCCCGACCTCCCCCTCCGCCCGGGGGTCGTCGCTGTCGTAGCCGATCTGCGTGGGGAGGTCGAACGCGATGGACAGCCCCGTCTGCCCCTGTTCCAGCAGGTAGCGGAAGCGCCGGTTCGTCTCCTCCGGCGACGTGAATCCCGCGTACTGCCGCATGGTCCAGAGGCGGCCCCGGTACATCGTCGGCTGCACGCCACGCGTGAAGGGGAACGCGCCGGGCCATCCCACGCGGGACTCGAAGGACGCCGCCGCGGCGGCGGACGGGACGTGCAGCGGCGCCTTCTCCGTCCCCGAGGTCGTCGGGAAGGACGGGTTCCGCTCCGGGTATCGCGCGACGGCCTCCGCG
The DNA here is from genome assembly GCA_964607145.1 of uncultured Planctomycetota bacterium. GTDB lineage: Bacteria > Planctomycetota > JAJSAM01 > JAJSAM01 > JAKLKS01 > CAZSIX01. The sequence goes on from CAZSIX010000074.1 coordinate 11,152, forward strand.
TAGGGACCGGCGAGCCAGCGGGACAGCCCTCCCTCCGCCGGCGGCGCCGCCGGGGGCGGGGGCGTCGCGGGCGGCGGAGGCGCGGGGGGTGGGGACGGCGCGCGCGGTGAGGCCCGGGGCGGGGCGGGCGGGGACGG
>CAZSIX010000075.1:0-10184 GCA_964607145.1 uncultured Planctomycetota bacterium
GCGGGCCGCTCCCCGGGGCCCGCGGCGGCGCGCCTCGCCCGCGCCTTCGCGCGGACGCGGGACGGCGCCGCGCTGGAGGCCCTGCTCCGATCCCTGGAGGGAGTCGCCGACGCCTCCGTGCCGGCGGGGGACGGGGAGGTGTCGGCCCAGCGCATCGTGGAGCGCGCCCTGGAGGAGATCGGCGTGCCGGCGCCGCGGGACGACTCCCCGACCCTCCTCGGGGACGGCGCCCGCTCCGGTTCGGGCCCCGTGCTGGCGTCCCTCGGCCAGATGCGCTGGCAGGACGGGAACGTGCGCTGGGGCTGGACCTCGCAGGACGTGGCGGCCACGCGGTACGACTCGGGGGTCGTGGAGGCGCTGGAGGCGGCGGTGCCGGTGGTGCCCGCGGCGGTGGACGGCGTCCTCTACCAGCACTGGCAGTTCCACGCCGAGGCCCGCGACCTCTACACGGGCCGGATCCTCTGGAAGTTCTCGACGCCGGCGCACCCCCGCGCCGAGTCCGCCCGCACGCACGGCGCGCTCCTCGCCGCCCCCGCCGTGGCGGGCGGCCTCGTCCACGTCCCGCTCCAGGTCCCGCCCCCGCCGGACGCCCGGCGATCGGTCCAGTTCGGCGGGCAGGAGATCATCCCCTACATCCCCCACCGCCGGCTGTTCGCGCTGGAGGCGACCTCCGGCCGCATCGTGTGGACGCACGACGACGACGCCGGCAGGGACGACCCGTTCCAGGGGCCCCTCAAGGGCATCAACGTCACGTCGGCGCCCCTGGTCGCCGGCGATCTCGTCATCGCGTCGGGCGCCGTCTACAGGGGCAACTTCGCGGGATGGACCTTCGCCGCGGACGCGCGCACGGGTCGCATCCGGTGGGCGACCCGGCTCGGGTCGGGCCAGCAGGAGCTCAACCTCTTCGGCCGACCCGTGAAGGAGATCCCCATGGCCGCCGCCGCCACCGACGGCGAGCGGGTCTTCGTCCTGACCAACATGGGATTCGTCTCCTGCCTCGACGTCGCGACGGGGCGCCCCCTGTGGACGCGGGGCTACCGCCAGGAGGAGATGCCGTACTACGAGAACTTCTGGTCCACGCCGGAACGCCGCTTCACGTTCACGGGCTCTCCGCCCGTCGTCTCGGGGGACACCGTGGTCGTCGCGCCCGCCGACTCCCCGGCCATGCTGGCGCTGGACGCCCGCACGGGGGCGCTGCGCTGGAGCCACCGGGCTCGCGAGGACGGCGTCTCCGGTTCGTCCTACCTCACGCGCCTCCTGGGCGCCGACGCGGACCGCGTGTACGCCGCCGGCTCGGGGGTCGCCGCCTTCGCGCTGAAGGGGGACGGGTCCCGCCTCTGGTACCGGCCCTTCGACGGCAGCCGGGAGATGGAGTCGTCCTCGGGGATCGGCGTGCTGTCCGGCGCGCGGCTGTTCGTCCCCTCCACGCGCCACCTTTACGTCCTCGATGCCGCCACGGGCAAACCCCTGCGGAAGGACCCGCTCGATCGCGGCGGCCGCGGTGGACGGCGCTACTCGGGGGGCGGGAACCTCGTGGTGTGCGAGGGGGTGGCGGTGTTCGCCCGCCTGGACGGCCTGGAGGGGTGGTACCCCGCGGAGGACGTGCAGGCCCGCGTCGCGAGCCGCCTCCGGGAGCGGCCCGGCGACCCCGACGCCCTCCTCGAGGCGGCCCGGATCCTCCTGGGGGCGGACCGCACCACCGACGCCATCGCGCTGCTGGAGCGCGCCCTGGAGGCCGCGCAGGGACTCCCGGAGTCCCGCCGCGCGGCGGCCCGCCAGGCCGCGCTGGAGTGCCTCTTCGAGGTCCACATCTCCCGGGCCGACGCCCGCCATGCCGAGGGGGATGTCGCCGGGGCCGCGGCGGCGTACCGCCAGGCCGCGGAGCGCGCGCCGGAGCGCGCGCAGGCGGTCCGCGCCCTGCTCCTCGCCGCAGCGGTGCTGGGCACCGGGGGCGACGGTGCCGGCCGGAAGGCGACGCTGGAGGCCGTGGTGCGGGACCACGGGGACGTGCTCCTGGACGACGAGGACGAGCCCTCCACCGCCGGTCCCCTCGCCCTCTCCGAACTGGCCGCCGCGGCGGAGCAGCGGGACGACCCCGCCGCCGCCGTCGCCGCGTGGCAGGCCATCCTCGATCGGCCCGGGGATCGGGACCTGCTCCGGGGCGTGTCCGCCGCCGCCGTCGCACGGGACGCGCTGACGGATCTCCTGGGCCGGGCCGGTCGGGAGGCCTACGCCCCCTTCGAGGCCATGGCGGCCCGCGCGCTGGAGGAGGCACGCGGACGGAGGGACCTGGACGCCGTGGCGGCGATCGTGCGGCGGTGGCCCCACTCCCGCGCGGCGGAGTCCGCCCTGGCGGATCAGGCGCGCCTCCTGCTGGAGGCCGGCGACGCCGAGGGGTCCGCCGCCGCGGCCCGCCGGGCCCTGCGCGGCGACCCCGGCGACGCCCAGGAGGCGTCCCTCCTCTGGACCCTGGCGGAGGCCCTGGCCGCGGCGGGCCGCCGCGGCGCCGCCCGGGCGACACTGGAGCGGCTCGCCCACTCCCACCCGGAGGCGATGCTGGAGACGCCCGCGGGCCGCGAGCGCGCCGCGGACGTGGTGGCGCGGCACCTCCCGACGCCGCCGTTCACGCCGGACCCCCCGGTGCCTCCCCCGACGCTCCCCCGCCAGGGCCCGTGGTCGACCCTCTGGGAGCGCGGGAGCAGCGGTCCTCCCGTGACGGTGCTGGAACTGTCGGGATCGCCCGTGGAGGGGACTCCGCTGCTGCTCTGCGACGAGCCCGGGGTCGTCGCCGCCCTGGACCCCGCCACCGGGCGCGAGCGCTGGCGCACGGAGGTCCCCGGCGCGCCGCTCCGGGGACTGGGCGCGGGGGAGGTCCTCGTGCTGGTCGCCGACGGTGGCCTGCGTGCGGTGGTCCCGGCCACCGGCCGCACCGCGTGGACCTGGCCCCCGCCGGGGGAACTCCGCGACGTCCGGCTCCACGGCGGCGTGCTGGTCGTGGCCTGGAACGACCCCGACGACTCCGAGACCACCGTCATCGGCGCCCTCGATCCCGCCACGGGGGATCCCGCGTGGCGGGAGAGCGTGAGCATCGGCCAGCGCATCCAGGAGATGCTGCCGCTGGAGGGAGTGCTCGCGCTCCGCCCGGAGCCCGGCCTGCGCCCCTCGCTCCTGTTCCTCGACACCGCCGGGGGGACGGCGCTCCCCTTCAGCGTGCCCCTGAAGCGCCGCGCCGAGGCCTCCACGGCGGAGCCCGTGCCCGGGCCCGCCCCCATGCTCTTCCTCCGGCGCGCCCAGGCGATGGAGGCCTACCACCTCGACTCCGGCCTCCGCGCCTGGTCGTTCCCCTTCGGGGAGGCGCGGCTGGCGATGGCGTCCCGCGCCAGCCGCGACACCGTACTCCTCGTGGATCACCGGGAGACCGTGGAGGCCCTCGCGGCGGAGTCCGGGGAGTCCCGCTGGACGCTCCCCATGCGCCCGGACCGGCGACTCCACCTCAACGGGTCCGCCCTGGCGGCGGACGCGTCGGCCCTCTACACCCTCTCGCAGGATCGCCGCTCGCGGGGGTCGGTCCGCGTCGAGGCGTGGCGGCTGCTCGACGGCTCCGCCCTGTGGAGCACGCCGCTCACCGCGGGGACCGCCATCGGCGACGTCCTCGCGCTGGACGGCGCCCTCGTCGTCCCCTACCTGCAACTGGGAGTGGCGGAGGCTCCCGGCGGGGTGCTGGTGCTGGATCCCGCCACCGGCGCGGTCCTGGACCGGTTCGAGGACGGGCGCCTCGCCGGGGGGACCCTCCGCGTCTCCGGCGGGACGGGGGGACTGGCGGCCTGGAACGACGGCGTCGTCGTCATGCGGGGGAGACGCTGACGATGGCCCCGGCGCCGCGGACCCGTAGAATGCGTGCCATGCTCCCGCGACCCGGCCCGACCGCGCTGCTCCTCGGACTCGCCGCGTGGCTCGCCTCCGGCCCCGTCCCCCCGGCCGCGGGGGACGACGGTCCCGCCGTCGCCGCCGCCGCGGATCCACGGGACATCAGTCCCGAGGTCCGCCGCGCGACGGCGCAGGGGCTGGAGTACCTCCGGCGGACCCAGCAGCCCGACGGCTCGTGGCTCTGCAACGTGGGGTTCAAGATCAACTCCACGTACAACGTCTCCGCCGTGAACGCGTCCCACCCGGGGGTCACCGCGCTGGCGGGCACGGCGTTCCTCGCCGGGGGCCACCTGCCCGACCGCGGACCCTACGGGGCCGCCGTGACGCGCGCCGTGGAGTACATCCTCTCCTGCATCCGCGACGACGGGTTCATCACCGACAACGACACCCGGATGTACAGCCACGCCTTCGCCGCCCTCTTCCTCGCCGAGGTGTACGGCTCGAGCCTTCCGCGCGAGCGCAACGAGCAGGTGCGCCGGGGGCTCGACCGCGCGGTGCAGTACATCCTGCGCAGCCAGAACGCCCAGGGGGGCTGGAGATACGAGGCCAACGCCGTGGACTCGGACATGTCCATCACGGTCTGCCAGGTGATGGCGCTCCGCGCCGCGATGAACAAGGGGATCCGCGTCCCCCGCGAGGCCATCGATCGCGCGGTGCAGTACGTGCTCGACTCGGCGGTCACGCGGACGGAGCCCCGGGCGTGGAGTTTCGGGGACACGGAGATGCGCCGCGGCGCGTTCAAGTACCAGTACCGCGAGCGCAATCCCATCGGGACCCGCGCGTCGCTGGCGCTCACCGCCGCCGCCATGACGACGCTCTTCGGCGCCGGCCTCTACGACGACGCCTCCACGCTGCGGTGGGCGAGGGACCACGAGATGCCCCGGTACCGCCCGGGCGCGGAGACGCCGCCGCGCATCGAGGAGATGGCCCGCTACATCCTGGACGAGTACGCGGAGCACGAGCGCTCCTTCGGCAACCACTACTTCTACTTCTACGGCCACTACTACGCCGCGCAGGCCATGTACATCGCCGGCGGCAAGTGGTGGGACGCGTACTTCCCCCGCGTGAGCCGCCACCTGCTGGATCGGCAGTCCCAGGACGGTTCGTGGGACGTCCACTCCGTCGGCCGCTCCTTCGGCACGGCCGTCGCCTGCATCATCCTGCAGGTCCCCTGCCGCTACCTCCCGGTCCTGGACCAGCGGTAGGCGGTGCCGGAGAGCGAACCCGCCCCCGGGGGCGTGGTTGCACCGGGCGCGACCCCCGGGACGGCGGCGCTGGATCCGGGCTGCGACGAGGCCCTCATGCTGCGCGCCGCGGCCGGGGATCGCGACGCCTTCGGCGCGCTGTACGACCGCTGGTCCGGCCCCATCCACCGGTACTTCTTCCACCTCTGCCATGATCGCTCGACCGCCGACGACTTCCTGCACGAGACCTTCCTCCGGATCTGGAGGGCGGCTCCCCGGTACGAGGTCCGCGCGCGCTTTTCCACCTTCCTCTTCCACGTGGCGAAGAACCTCTGGATCAACGACCGGGAGAAGGTGCGTCGCCGCCCCGGGAACGTCTCCCTCGACGCCGGCTTCGAGGACGGCGAGGATCCCCTCGGCGCCCGTACCGCCGGGGACTCGCCGGACCCGGCGCAGGAGGCGGCGCGCCGCGAGACGGGGCGGCGCATCCGCGCGGCCATGGAGCACCTGTCCGACAAGCTCCGTCCCGTGTTCATCCTGGGCGCCGTGGAGGGGCTTCCCTACGAGGAGGTCTCCCGCATCCTGGAGATCCCCGTGGGCACCGTGAAGAGCCGCATGTGGGCGGCCATGCGCGTGCTGCGGACCCACCTGGGAGACCTCCAATGAGCGGCACCGCGTGCGAGGAGCGCGGCGCGGACCTGGTGCCGCTGGCCCGCGGCGAGGCCCCCGGGGACGACCTGGCGTCCCACCTCCGCGCGTGCCCCGCCTGCGCCGCGGAACTGGAGGCGATCCGCCGCCTGCTGGCGGCGCTCCCGCTGGCCCACGCGGGAGTGGCCCCCCCGCCGGGAGGGCGCGCCGCGCTGCTGGCCGCCCTCGACTCCGGCGATCGCCATGCGACGTCGGGCATGGCGCCCGCGCCGCGGGGCCGGCTCCACCGCTGGGCGCTTCCCGCCGTCCTCGTGGCCGCCTCCGCGGCGGCCGGCCTCCTCGTCGCGTTCCGCGCCCCCCCGCCTGCGGAGACCGCGCCCCCGGGAATCGCCACCGCCGGGGGATCCATCGTCTTCCGCAGCGGCCTCGTCGCGGCGGCGAAGGGCCCGCCGGGGACGCTCGAGGAGGGCGCCGTCGTGGAGGCGCGCGGCCGGACGGCGTTCCAGTTCCGGTTCTCCGAGGACGCCACGGTGGAGGTGGTGGCCGCCGACGGAGTGCGGCTGCGGGTCTCCCGGGCTCCCCCCGCCCTCGGGCCGCTGCTGATCGTGGAGTCCGCTCCCGGCCCGGCGTGGTTCCGCGTGACGTCGCCCGCCACGACGCTCGAGGTGCGCGCGCCCGGGCTCACCGTCCGCGGGACCGGTGCGTTCACCGTCCAGCCGTCGGAGGTCCGTACGGGCGTGCTCGTGGAGAGCGGCCCGGCGACGGTGGAGGCGGGCGGCCGCTCCGTCACCCTCGCGGGACCGGCGAAGGTGGACGTTCCCCGGAACGGACCGCCCGGGGAGGCCACGCCCGGGGAGGTTCCCGACGCCCGGGCGTGGTTCCACTTCCCCGCCATCGCGCTCACGGAGGAGGCGGGGCCGGAGGGGCCCGAGTGGGTGATCCGGCTGGAGCCCTCCATCCCGGAGCCGCTGAGCCTCGCCCCGTGGGAGCACTTCGACCCGCTCTTCTCGCTGACCGCCATCGGCGCGGACGGCGCGCCACGGGCGCTCGAACTCCGCAGGGAGACCCTGGCGCGGCCGGCGCCGGAGGGCGCGCCGGCCGGGGGTTTCCTCCTCGACAGGAACCACCCGTATATCCTCCGGGTGAACCCTGCGGCGCTGGGCCTTCCCGCGGGCCGCTACCGCGTCGTCGCCGCGTACACCTCCCCGCGGCCCGGGGGAACCTGGCGCGGATCCGTGCAGGCCCCGAGCGTGGAGTTGGAAGCGAGGTAGCATGGACGTCCGCCCGCTGCGTCGCGCGCTGGGCTCCCTCCGGGGGCGCATCCGCGGGCTGCTGGCGGCGCACGGAGCGGGTCGCGCCGCCCTCGCCCTGGCGGCGCTCCTCGTGGTCTCCTTCCTCATGGACCTCCTGCTGGCGCCTCCGCGCGGCGTGCGCGCCATCCACGCGCTGCTCTCCCTGGCGGCGCTCGGGTGGGTCCTCGCCCGGTTCCTCGTGGGACCGATGAGGAGGACGTTCCCCGACGAGGACCTCGCGCAGGCGGTGGAGGCCCGCGTGCCCGCGCTCCAGGATCGCCTGGTCTCGGCGCTGCAGTGGGAGCGCCTCCGCGCGGATCCCGAGTGCGGCGAGTCGGGCCCCTTCATGGAGGCCGCCACGGCGGAGGCCGTGGAGCGCCTCAGGGGCGTCGACGCCGCGGCCCTCGCCGACGGCCGCGCGACGCGGCGCTCCCTCCTCGCGGGCGCGGCCGCCGCGGCGGTGTGCGTGACGGGCGCGCTGGCGCTCCCCGCGGAGACCGCCGTCTGGGCCCGCCGCAGCCTCCTGCTCTCCGACGAGGAGTGGCCCCGCCGCACCACCCTCGTGGTGCCCGGCTTCGACCCCGACCGGCCGCGCGTCGTGACGGTGGGGGACGACGTCTCCGTGGCGATCCTCGTGGAGGGGGAGATCCCGCGGCTGGTGACGGTCCACTACGAGAGCATCCCCGGGGAAGCGGGGGGCCGCACCGACCGGGACGAGCGACCGGCGCTCCAGTCCGGGGAGGACCCACGCTCCTTCGTGTTCGTCTTCCACGAGATCCCCGGCTCGTTCCGGTTCCACGTGACGGGGGGCGACGACGACGACGGCCTGCCGCGGTTCGAGGTCCGTGCACTGGTGCCCCCCGCGCTCGAGGCGGTGACCGCGCGGCTGACGTTCCCCGAGCGCACGGGCCTGCCCCCGGAGACGCGCGGTGACGGCGACCTGGAGGTCCCCGCCGGGACCCGCATCGACCTGGAGATGCGCGCCACGGTCCCGCTCGCCTCGGCGACGCTGGCCCTGCCCGCCGACACGCCTCCCCGGGCCCTCGAGGTCGGGGGGGAGGACCGGCGCACGCTGATCGCGTCGGTGACCGTCGCCGAGACGTGCGACTGGCGCGTCGACATGACCGGGGCCGACGGCGCGACCAGCGTCCCCGCCCGGAACACGCGCCGGATCACCGCGCTCCCCGATCCCCGCCCGGACGTGCAGCTGCTCCACCCCTACGGCCGCGTGCACGCGGTGGCCGAAGGGCGCGTCCCCGTGAAGGTGCGGGCGTCGGACAACTACAGCCTCGCCGCGCTGGCGCTGGAGGTCCGCCCGGGCCGCTCCCGGGAGCCCTTCGCGATCCCGCTGGCGGAGTTCCGGTCTCCCGTCCCCGAGGGGGGGGGCGCCACGCCCCGCCCCGCAGTGAAGACGGCCGTGCGCTACCACCTGCTGGACCTCTCCCAGGTGGCGACGGCGGCGGGCGGCGGCCTGGCCCTCGACGACGAGGTCGCCCTGAAGGCGGTGGCGCGGGACAACGGCGACTCGACCTCCTCCACCGAGGCGGTGGCGGTGCAGATCACCGACGCCACGGAACTGCTCCGGCGCGTCTCCCAGCGCCAGACGCGGATCCGCGCGGACGTGACCGGCATCGGACGCAACGTCCGGACCGCCCGGGACGCCGCCGCGCGAGCGCTGAAGGCCATGGAGGACGGGGCCGACCTGACGGCCGCGGATCGCGAGTCGATGCGCGGGCCCCAGGGCCTCGCGGGGCGGGCGGCGCGAGACTCGGCGGCGCTCCTCGATTCCCTGGGCGAGGTCGTGACCACCTACGTCTGGAACCGCCTGCTCGACAACAAGGTCGCGGCGGAGCGCGCCGCGGCCCTCATCGACGAGTGGCTCCGCTCCGACGACGGGGACCCCGCCGTCGTGTTCAAGCCGGACCTCTGGCGGCGCCTGGCGCGCGCGCGGGCGACCCGCGAGATCGACGACCCCAACATCCTCGGGGCGCTCCTCGAAGCGCTGGGGATCGCCGACCGGCTCGCCACGGGCCCCGCCACGACGCTCCGCGAGTCCCTGACGACGCTCGCGGCGCCCGCCGGGGAGACGCCCCCGGCGGACGCGGCGCGCGCCGCCGTCGCGGCTGCGGAGGAGGCGCTGACGCTGCTCCGCGACCTGGAGGTCCGTCTCCAGGACTGGGAGTCCATGCACGAGATCCTGGAGAAGGCCCGCGCCATCAGGGATCTGCAGCGCGCCATTCGTGAGAGACTGGAGGGCACCGGGGGCCCGCCCCGGGGGAGGTAGCGCATGCGCACACGAGTCCTGCTCCTCGCGGCGACCCTGCTGGCGGGCGCCGTGCCGCCCTCCCACGCGCTGCCGGGCGACGACCTCGACCAGCTGGCGCGGGATCAGGAGTGGGCGCGGGAGCAGCTCGACGTCCTCAAGGACCGCATGCGCATGCTCGCGGATCGGTTCCGCACCGCCGGGGAGACCGACAAGGCGGAGGTCCTCGCCCGCGCCGCCGATCGCGTGGACGCCCGCGGCCTCCCGGAGATGCTCGGGACCGTCCTCACCTCCATCAAGGCGGATCGTCGCAACGCCGCCTCCGACGCGGCGCGCCGCGCCGAGGAGGAGCTGGAGGCGCTGCTCGCGATGCTCGAGCAGCGGGATCGCGACGAGAAGAGCCGCGAGGCGATGGAGAAGGTCCGCGCCATGGCCGCGGAGGCGCGCGCGATGGCGGCCGAGGAGCGGAAGATCCGCCAGGAGACGGAGGCGAAGTCCGCGGAGGCCGAGAAGTCCTCGGATCCGGCGCTGGCCGAGGCGCGCCGCGAGACCGAGGAGGTCGCCGGCGAGCTGGACGCGGTGGATCGCGAGACCCGCCAGGCGCGCCGCGAGCGCGAGGACGCGGAGGGTCGGGAGCAGGGGCTCCGCGAGATGGCGGCGGAGCAGGAGCGCCTCGCCGCGGACATGGCCGCCGAGGGCTCCCGCGCGCCGGAGGGCCTGAAGAGCGCGCTGGACGCGGTGCGGCAACTCCGCGCCCGCGCCGACGCGGCGGCGACGGCGGATCGCTCCCGCGCCTCCATCGAGGAGGCGCTTCGTCGAGACGGCCCTGAACCGCCTGGGCAAGAAGGGGACGTTCATCCAGGGCATGCG
>CAZSIX010000076.1:0-10008 GCA_964607145.1 uncultured Planctomycetota bacterium
GGCGGTGGGGGCGCGGCTCCGGGACCGCGCCGGGCCCGCGGGGGTCCCCGCGGCGGGACTCCGCGAGCGCATCGCGGCGCGGGTCGCCCGCGGCGACGCCACCGTGCTCTCGCTCCGCGCGTTCCTCGTCCGCGCGGCCGCCGCCGCCGCGGCGATCCTCGTCCTGTCCACGTCGGTGGCGGTGTGGCGCGGGACCGGGTCCGGGCATCCGCGCGAGGCGCGGGGGCCTTCCATCGGCCGCGAGGAGATCCTCGCGAGCATCGTCCGGCCGGCCCTCCGGCCGGGGAGGTGATCATGATCAGCACGAAGGCGCTCTACGCCGGAACGCTGGCGGCGGCCAGCCTCGCGGGGTTCTCCGCGGGCTGGGCCGCCCGTCCCGCCGAGATCGTCGTGGTGTCGGAGCGGGATCGACTCCTCGCCGAGTTCCAGCGCGACTACTCGCTGTCGCCCTCCGATCGCGAGGCGCTGGTCATCGTCCTGGACGAGCACTTCTCCGAGGTCGACGCCCTGCGCGCGGAGTACGAGGCGCGCTACGGTGACCGCGTCGGCAATCTCCAGGACCGGACCGATCGCCGCCTCAAGGTCATTCTCACCCCGGAGAAGAAGAAGCGCCCGTAGCCCCGGGCGGGCCTTACGATGTCCCGCCCGCCGGCCGGACGGTCCCGACGGGGCGGAGCCGCGAACCCAGCAGGAGACCCGGGACTTGGCAAGCGTCGTCGGACTGGACATCGGCGCCCACCGCGTGCGCCTCGTGGAGGCGGAAGGGGGCGCGAAGGGGCTGCGCATCCTGCGGCTCGGCGAGCGGGAACTGGGCACCCTCCCCGAGGGCGGCGACCGCGAGGCCGCCGTGGCCGAGGCGGTCCGCGCGCTCCTCCAGGAGTTCGGCGCCCGCGGCGAGGACGTCGTCCTCTCCTGGCCCGCGGAGGCGTGCATCCTGCGCGAGATCTCGGTGCCGTTCCGCGAGGACGACCAGATCCGGAAGGTCGCCAAGTTCGAGTTCGAGCACCACGTCCACTCCGTCGCCATCGAGGACGTGGTCGTCGACTACGTCCGCATCGCCGAGACGCGCGACGGCGCGCGGCTGCTCGGCCTGGCGGCGCCCAAGGAGCCGCTCCGGGCGCGGCTGCGCGCGCTGGACGGTGTCCGCGTGGACCCCCTCGCGGTGGACGTGGACGTGACGGCGCTCTTCGGGGCGGCGCACGCCACGGGCGTGCTGGCGCAGCATCCCTCCTGCATCCTGGTGGACGTCGGCGCCCGCTCCACGAAGGTGATCCTGGTCGTCGACGGATCGCTGCGCACGGCCCGCGCCCTCCGCGGCGGCACCGACGCGCTCACGCATCTCCTGGAGGACGACCTCGGCGTGGACGCCGCGACGGCGGCGTCGCGATCGCTGGAGGGAGGCGCGCGCTCCGACGACCTCATGGCGGTGCCCGCGGCCCGCCCCTCCGATCTCGCCCCCGCGGAGCGGTCCGCCGCCTCGCTGGAAGTGGCGGTGGTCGAGGATCGGCGCACGGACTTCCTCGACCGCCTCTGCCGCGAGGTCACGCGCACGCTGGCGACCGCCGCGCCCGGGCTCACGTTCTCCGCGGTCCTCGTCACGGGCCGCGGGTCGCTCCTCCCCGGCGTCCGGGAGCGGCTCGGGCACCGCCTCGACCTGCCCGTCTACCCGCTGGACATCCTCGCCGGCGTGCAGCATCCGGTCCCCCCGGAGACCGTCGACGAGGCCAACGCGACCTACGCCGTGGCGCTGGGAGCCGCCGCCCGCGGGCTCCGCGCATCGCCCCTCCAGATCGACCTCCGCCGCGAGGACCTCGCCTTCGCGCGGCGGTTCGACCAGGTGAAGGGTGCGGTGGCCGTCGCCCTCGCCCTGCTGCTGGTCGCCGTCGGCTTCCACCTCTGGGGCGCGACGCAGGGGAAGACCCACTGGGAACTCCAGTTCGGCACGGCTCTCGCCGAACTCCGGAAGAGCCGGGACGACGTCGAGAAGCGCTTCGAGCGGGAACTGAGCCGCGAGCGCCAGGACCTGCTCAAGCGCATGCCCGCCCGGACCGAGGACGTGCTCCAGGAGGTCAACGAGTCCCGCCGCCGCGCGACCTACATGGAGAGCGCGCTCCGGAACGAGCTGGGCCTCTCCACCGAGGTCCCGCCGATCATCTCGTCGCTGGAGGTGATGCGGAAGGTGCATGCCGCCATCTCCGGCGTGCGCGAGAAGATCGAGTACTGCCTCGTGCTGTCGGAACAGTACACGCAGAAGGAGGCGAAGATCACGCTCCTCCTGTCCGATCGGACCCACGCCGACGTCATCAAGGCGGCGCTGGACGCGCTCACCAAGGGCGAGAACGCGATCTTCACGTCCGTGGATTACGGCAACATCAGCGCGCGGAAGGACAACCGCTGGGATCCGACCTTCACCTGCACCCTTGCGAAGGGGACCTCCGAGTGAGCGCCGCCGAAGCCGCCCGTCCGGGGGAGCAGGAGGAGGACCTCGACCTCGTCCGCGCCACCATCTGGTTCCTCGGCATCCTGCTGGTGGGCCTGCTGGTGGTGGTGTGGGCGCTGGAGCGGAGGGCGGAGTCCTTCCAGAAGGCGGTGGAGGCGGCCAAGGAGGCCGGGCCGAAGATGGCCCACGACTTCGACCAGGTCCGCAAACTCCTCGCTCGCTACAAGGAGGGCGGTGCGGGCCAGGCGCGGTTCGCCACGCAGACGTGGATGGCGGAGCGGTACGGCAACGCGCGCATCGGCGACGCGCAGGTCGGCATCGAGCAGTGGCGGAACCGCCCCACCAAGGAGTACGTCGAGAACTACCTGAAGGTGAACGTGAAGGGCATCACCCGCGAGCAGGCGCTCCACTTCGTCTGGAACGTCGAACGCGTCTCCACCATCATGCGGACCATCGACCTGAAACTCTCCCGCGCCGGCGGCCGCGACGAGCCCGAGGCGGACAAGTGGGACATGGTGGTGACGTTCGGCTACCGCGTACCCCCCGGCTTCGCCGAAGGCGGTTGACGCCGGAGGCGCTCCCGACGCCGCCCACCGGCCGCTCGCGCGAGAGCCGCGCGCCCGCGGGGCTCACTTCCCGGACTTGTCCGGGTGCTCCGGCGCGGGCGGGACCGTGACGGGCTTCTCCTTCAGCAGCGCGAGCAGGTGGTCGACGCCGGCCCGGAGCTGCGCATCCTCCCCGCGGAACGTGGCCCGGGGGAGGTTGTCGACGACGACGTCGGGCTCGACGCCGTGGCCCTCGATGAGCCACTCCCCCTCGGGGCCGTAGACCCCGATCTCCGCGGCGGTGGCGAACCCGCGATCCACCAGCCAGTCCTCCATGCCGAGCCAGATCTCGCCGCCCCACGTGCGCGTGCCGATGACCTTGCCGAGGCCGAGCCTCCGGAACCCCTCGGAGAACGCCTCGCCGTCGGACGCGGTGTACTCGTTGCAGAGGACGACGATGTGCCCGCGGAACGCGTACTGCATGTTCCAGAACGGCTTGCCCGTGCGCGGCTGCCAGAAGAACCACGCGCGGCGGAGGAGCTTCCCGAGGATCCACGAGTCGATGTTCCCGCCCCGGTTGTGGCGCACGTCGATGACGAGTCCCTCGCGATCGTGCATGGGGTAGAACTGCCGCGCCCACGCCGCGATGTCCTCCCGCCCCATGGCCCGGAGGTGGACGTACCCGAGGCGGCCTCCCCCCATCCTCTCCACCTCGCCGCGACGGGACTCCTCCCATGCCGCGTAGCGGAGGTCCCGGGCCGCCTCCGGTGCCAGGGGGACGACGACGCGATCGAAGGGCTCGCCGCCCGCCGCCTTGCGCAGGCGGAGCAGCACCTGCCGCCCCGCCTGGTTGCGGAGCAGGGCCGCCGGATGGGGCGCCGGGAGTGCGGGGACACCGTTGATGGCGAGGATCACGTCCCCGTCGGAGATCCCGAGATCGGGACGGGCCAGCGGCGAGCGGCCGTCCACGTCATCGGGATCGCCACGGTGGATGCGCTCGATGCGCCAGCCGCCCGCGGCTTCGTCCCGCGCGAGGACCGCGCCCAGCGAGGCCGGATCCACACGGTCATCCCCCTCGCGACGGTCCCCGCCGAACACGAACGTGTGCAGCGCCGAGACCTCGGACAGCATCTGGCCGATGAGGTCCGTCAGTTCCTCGCGGCAGGTGACGCGCTCCACCAGCGGGAGGTACTTCGCGCGCATGGCGGGCCAGTCCACGCCGTGCATGCCCTTGTCGTAGAAGAAGTCCCGCTGGAGGCGCCAGGACTCGAGGAACATCTGCCGCCACTCCTCCGCGGGTGCGACGGGGAACGCCCAGCCCGATAGGTCCACGGCGGCGTCCTTCAGCGCGTCGCCCCCCTTCGCGTCCGCGTCGACGATGAGGACCTTGCCCTTCGTGCGCACGAGGAGGGCGGCGCCGTCGGCGGAGACCTCGTAGGAGTCGATCTCCTCCGCCAGGGTCGACACCTCGACCTCTCGACTGGCGATGGGCGCCCACTGGAGATCGCGACGGGGCTTCGGGCTCCGCGTCGCCGAGACGAACAGGAGCCGCTCCCTCAGCACCGCCAGGGAGCCGTAGTTGCCGGGAGGAACGGGCACCCGGTGGAGGCGCTCCGCGATTCCCTCGCGATCGATCTCCACCGCGGGCGGGGCCTCCTCGCCGTCGTCGCCGTCCGCCGGAGCCTCCGCCCCCGGCGACGGTGCGGGCCCGGCGTCCTCCGCGACCTTCTCCCCCTCCCCGGGACCGCCGTCGGGGTCGGCGGGCCCGTCGCCCTTCCCCTTCTTCTCCCGCTTCTCCTTCGCTTTCCGTGCGGCCTCCGCGGCGGCGAACACCTCGTCGTCGGGCAGGAAGGGGAACCGCCCCTCCGCCCGCAGCGACAGGGCGTAGACCAACGTCGTGCGGTCGAAGTGGGGATCGGGCTGCCGCGGGCCCCAGGGTCCGGGCACCGTGGACTCGAGGTTCCGGTCGGAGAGGAAGTAGAGCCACTTCCCGTCCGGCGACCACGCCGGGGAGTAGGAGTCCACGCGATCCGACGTCACCGCGAACGAGGTCCCCGTGGCGACCTCGAACACGTGGATGCGCATGGTGAACGTGGAGGTGTTGTCGACGTGGGCGAGCCAGCGGCCGTCGGGGGACCAGGAGAACTCCCGCGGGTTGTAGTGCTGCGACCGCACGACGGCGCGCGGTTCGCCGCCCTCGAGATCCCGCACCCAGAGGACCTCGTCCTGGTCGACGTACGCGATGCGCTTCCCGTCGGGCGAAGGCACAGGTGCGCCGCGGAAGACGGTCGCGTCGGAGGAGATCGCGCGCGCATCGCCGACCCCGTTCGCGGGGAGGAGGCAGAACTCGACCTCGCCGCTGGCGTCGGACTGTGCGAGCAGCGTCTTCCCGTCCCGCAGGAACCGCGCGTTCCGGTAGCGCACCCCCGGCTCGCGCGTGACCTGCACGAGCCGCCCGTCCTTCCGCGGCGCGGTGAAGACGCGTCCCCGCGCGGTCAGCGCCACGCGATCGCCCTCCGGCGACAGGTGCGCCGACGAGAGGTACTTCGACGGATCCTCCAGCCAGTGCTCGCGGCGCTGATCCGTGTCCGATGCGAGGGTCACGTCCAGCGCGCGATCCTGACCCGTCCGGAGATCCAGCAGGCGGAGGTCGGCGCCCATGCGGTACGCGATGCGCCCGTCGTCCAGCGAGGGCTCCAGCGCGTCGTAGTCCCGGTGCCGCGTGAGCGCCTTCACGTCGGTCCCGTCGGGGGCCATGGACCAGAGGTTCATCACGCCGTCGCGATCACTCAGGAAGTGGAGCCGTCCCTCCCACCACATGGGCGCGCGGCTCGTGCCGGGGTGGTCCGCCGTGAGCGGCACCGCTTCCGCGTCGCCCCCGTCCCAGCGCCAGAGGTTCTGGGCCGTGCCGCCGCGGTACCGCCGCGTGCGGCTGCCCTGGGGCGGCAGGCGCGTGAAGAACAGGGAGCGGCCGTCACCGCTCCACGTCCCCTCGAACGCCTGCGCGAGGGGGACGATCTCCGGCGGCGTGGCGCCGTCGGCCGCGACCACGCGCAGGCGCCAGTCGGGCAGGGTCGACTCGGCCCGCGAGCCGTAGAGGATCCGCCCGTCCGCGGTCCAGCCGGACACGCGGGTCCGTTCGCCGTCCCACGTGATGCGGCGCGGGAGGCCGCCCGCCAGCGGAACGACGTAGACCTCCTCGGGACCCTCGTAGGCGGCGGAGAACGCAACGAGGCTGCCGTCCCGGGAGACGGCGGGCGCCCCCTCCTGCGCCGCGTGGGACGTGAGGCGGCGGGCGACGCCGCCGGCCGTCCCCACCGTCCAGAGATCACCCTCCGCCGTGAAGACGATCACGTCGCCCCGGAGGGCGGGCTCGCGGTAGTAGCCGCGGACTCCCCCGGCGGCGGGAGCGGGCGCGGGGGAGGCCGCGAGCACGGCGGCGGCGACGAGGAGGAGGGGTCCTGCGGGGTGACGGGGCATGGCGACTCCGGGGTCAGATCGGGAGACCCGACGGGGGGAAGTAGTCCTGCAGGGCGCGGACGACCTCGAGTCCGCCCTTGCGCCGCGCCTCGATTCCGCGGACCGCCGCGCTGGCGCCGGACAGCGTCGTGATGCACGGGATGCCGTGCGCCACCGTGAACGCCCGGATCGTACCCTCGTCGGTGCGCGCGCCCTTGCCCGTCGGCGTGTTCACCACGAGATCGATCCGCCCGTCCTTCAGCAGGTCGAGGACGTTGGGGCGCCCCTCGCGGATCTTGAACACGGACTCCGCGGGAACGCCGTCGTCGCGGAGCGCCGCGCAGGTCCCCTGCGTCGCCACGATGCGGAACCCCAGGGCCACCAGGCGACGGCCGAGCACCGCGCCCGCACCCCGGTCCGCGCGCCGCACCGAGAGGAACACGGTGCCCGTGTCGGGCAGATCGATCCCGGCGCCCAGCAGCGCCCGCGCGAACGCGCCGCCGAAACCGGCGTCGATGCCCATGACCTCGCCCGTGGAGCGCATCTCGGGCCCGAGGACGATGTCCACGCCGGGGAAGCGGTTGAACGGGAACACGGGCTGCTTGATGCTCACGTGCGTCACCATGGGCTCGCGCGTGAAGCCGATGTCGGCCAGCCGCTCGCCCGCCATGATCCGCGCCGCGTGCTTCGCGATGGGGACCCCCACCGCCTTGGAGACGTAGGGGACCGTCCGGGACGCGCGCGGGTTGACCTCCAGGACGTAGAGGACGTCCTGTCGCACCGCGAACTGGACGTTCATCAGCCCGCGCACGCCCAGTTCCATGGCCAGCGCCCGCGTGGCGTCGCGGATCTGCTCCTGCACGGAGTCGCGCAGCGTCGCCGCCGGGACGGAGCACGCGGAGTCGCCGGAGTGGACCCCCGCCTCCTCGATGTGCTCCATGACCGCCGCGACGACGGCGATCTCGCCGTCGGCGATGCAGTCCACGTCCACCTCGATGGCCTCCTCGAGGAAGTCGTCCACGAGCACGGGCCGGCCGTCGGAGACCTCCACCGCGTGCCCCACGTAGGTGTCCAGTTGCCCGCGGTCGTAGCAGATCTCCATGGCGCGACCGCCGAGGACGTAGGAGGGCCGCACGAGCACCGGGTAGCCGATGCGCTCCGCCACGACGCGGGCCTCCTCGAGCGTCGCCGCCATCCCGTTCTCCGCCTGGCGGAGGTCGAGGCGCCGCAGCATCTCCGCGAATCGGTCGCGGTCCTCGGCGCGGTCGATGGACTCCACGGACGTGCCCAGGATGGGCACGCCCGCCTCCTGGAGGCCGCGGGCGAGGTTCAGCGGGGTCTGACCCCCGAGCTGGACGATGACGCCCTCGGGCCGCAGCCGCTCGAAGACGTTGAGCACGTCCTCCAGCGCCAGCGGCTCGAAGAAGAGCAGGTCGGAGGTGTCGTAGTCGGTGGAGACGGTCTCCGGGTTGCTGTTCACCATCACCGTCTCGAATCCGGCCTGGCGCAGCGCCAGGGACGCGTGCACGCAGGCGTAGTCGAACTCGACCCCCTGCCCGATGCGGTTCGGCCCGCTGCCGAGGATCATGATGCGGCGGCGATCGGAGACGCGGGCCTCGTCCTCGTCCTCGTAGGTGGAGTAGTAGTACGGCGTGAACGCCTCGAACTCCGCGGCGCAGGTGTCCACGAGCTTGTAGGTGGGGCGGATCCCCGCGGCCAGCCGCCGCCGCCGGACCTCCATCTCGTCCCGCCCGTAGAGCGTGGCGAGCTGCGCGTCGCCGAATCCCGCGCGCTTGGCCTCGCGCAGGAGGTCGCCGTCGAGGGCCTCCAGCGATCCCGCGGCCCGGAGGCGGTCCTCGATCGCCGAGAGGCGCTCGACACCGCCCACGAACCACGGATCGATGCGGGAGGCCTCGCAGATCGCCTCCACGGTCCAGCCGCTGCGGATCGCGTACCGCAGCCACTGGATGCGCTCGGCGGTCGGCACGGAGAGTCGCGGGCGGATCTCGTCCTCCGCGAGCC
This sequence comes from uncultured Planctomycetota bacterium, assembly GCA_964607145.1. Taxonomy (GTDB): domain Bacteria; phylum Planctomycetota; class JAJSAM01; order JAJSAM01; family JAKLKS01; genus CAZSIX01. Next base: position 8,467 of record CAZSIX010000076.1, read on the forward strand.
GCGCTCCCCGGAGCACGAGGTCCTTCGCGTCGAGTCCGAGGCCCTGGCGGCCCGCCTCGAGCCCGCGCAGCGCCTTCTGGAGCGCCTCGGGGAAGGTCCGGCCGATGGCCATGACCTCCCCCACCGACTTCATCGTGGTCGTGAGGGTGGTGTTCGCGTCGGGGAACTTCTCGAACGCGAAGCGGGGCACCTTGACCACGCAGTAGTCGATGGCCGGCTCGAAGCAGGCCGGCGTCTTGCGCGTGATGTCGTTGGGGACCTCGTCGAGCGTGTAGCCGACGGCGAGTTTCGCGGCGATGCGCGCGATGGGGAAACCGGTCGCCTTGGACGCCAGCGCCGAGGACCGCGACACCCGCGGGTTCATCTCGATGATGACCTGCCGCCCCGACTTCGGATCCACGGCGAACTGGACGTTGCTCCCGCCGGTCTCCACGCCGATGGCGCGGATGCAGCGGAACGCGGCGTCGCGCATCCGCTGGTACTCGCGGTCCGTGAGCGTCTGCTGCGGCGCCACGGTGATCGAGTCGCCGGTGTGGACTCCCATGGGGTCGAGGTTCTCGATGGAGCACACGATCACGCAGTTGTCGGCGCGGTCGCGCATCACCTCCAGTTCGAACTCCTTCCAGCCGAGGACCGACTCCTCGACGAGGATCTCGTGGACCATGGAGAGAGCGAGGCCGCCGGCGCAGATCTGCTCGAACTCCTCGCGGTTGTAGGCGATGCCGCCCCCCTGCCCGCCCAGCGTGAACGAGGGGCGGACGACGCACGGGAGGCCCACCTCCTCGAGCAGGGACCGCGCATCCTCCATGGAGCGCGCGACGCCCGACCGCGGCAGGTCGAGGCCCACGGCATGCATGGCCTCCTTGAACTCGAGCCGATCCTCCGCGCGGCGGATGGACTCGACGCGGGCGCCGAGGAGTTCGATGCCGAGGCGCTCCAGCACGCCCGTCTCGGCGACCTTCACCGCGGTGTTGAGTCCGGTCTGGCCGCCCAGCGTGGGGAGGATCGCGTCGGGGCGCTCCTTCTCGAGGATCCGGATCACCGTCTCCGGCGTCACGGGCTCGATGTAGGTCCGGTCCGCCACCTCGGGGTCCGTCATGATGGTGGCGGGGTTGCTGTTCACGAGGATGACGCGGTACCCCTCCTCGCGCAGCGCCTTGCAGGCCTGGGTCCCGGAGTAGTCGAACTCGCACGCCTGGCCGATGACGATGGGGCCCGAGCCGATGATGAGGATGGACTCGAGGTCTTCGCGGCGGGGCATGGCGTCTCCAGGGCGGGGACCGGGCGGCGGAGGCGGGGATCCGCGCGCGGGCCGGCGGGGATCCCGGGGAGAAGAACCGCCCCCCTCCGCGCGGGCCAAGGGAAATGTCCGGAACGGCGTCGCGGCGCGACTACGCGGGGGGCGGCGCGCCTCCCTCGGTCCCTCCACCGGGCCGTCTGCCCCGGGGGCGGCGGCGGCGCCGGGGACGACGCGCGCCCTCGGCGCCCCCCTCGCGACCGCCCCGGGACGGCGGTCCGCCGGCGGAGGCCGGGGGGGGCGAC
>CAZSIX010000077.1:0-9414 GCA_964607145.1 uncultured Planctomycetota bacterium
GGGGAGCGGCCCGCGGCCCGGTCCGCGCGCAGCACCGCCCGCAGGGGAGCCACGGCGCGCGCCGGCTCGCCCCGGGCGAGATGGAGGTCGGCGGCCGCCAGCAGGGCCCGCCGTCCCGTCGCTCCCGCGTGGAGATAGCGCTCCCCGACGTCCGCCAGCGCGTCCGGGTCCCGCCGCTCCAGCGCACGGCGGAGGTCCCGCGCCGCGGCGGGCGCTACGGCCTCCTCGTAGGCGCGGCGGGCGTCCGGCTCCAGCGCGGCGACGAGCGCCAGCGCGTGGGCCCGGGCGCCCTCGAACCGGAACTCGTCGGCGGGGTCCCGCCAGAGGTGGTCGGGGAAACGATCCACGACCTCCTGCAGGAGGAGCGCGCCCCTGTCGAGCACGCCGCGCTTCAGCAGCCTGTCGGCCTCCGCGAGGCGGGAGCGGACCTCCTCGGAGGCCTCCACCGCCCACGTGCGCTGGCCCTCCGGCGCCGCCGGCGCGCCCCCCGCGGCCACCAGCAGCGCCGTCGCGGCCAGCCAGGGGATCGCGCGGCGTCTCACAGCAGCCTCCAGGACTTGCGCAGGATCCACTCCACCGCCAGCAGGCACGTGAGGAGCACGGGCACCCACCACTGGTCGGAGAGCGGGTCCGGGCGCGCGTCCACGGGCACGCTGTAGTCCCGCGGACGGATGCGCTCGGGCACCTTCCCGATGTCCGCCAGGGTCACGGCCTCCGTCCCCGAGGCCGCCGCCAGCGTGCGCATGGACTCCTCGTCGACGCTGGGGTCCTTGCGCTCCTCCGCCGAGGCCTGCACCACGAAGGACTTCTCCTCCGGCGTCTCGCCGGGCACCTCGGCGGGGTCCGGCGCGACGGTGTAGGTGCCCTCCAGCGTCGCGGTCACCGTGCCCCGGTACACGCCCGTGGGCGCCTCCCCCTCGGGCTGCGGCATGGCCGTCAGTTCCATGGACTCCTCCCGGCCGTCGGGGAGGCGGAGGAGCACCTTGACGACGGGCTTGTCGTGGGGCGACGGGGGGCGGTAGTCCTCGCCGACCACGTGGGCGACGATGGCGACGGACTCGTCCAGGAACCAGACCTGGCGCTCGGGGTGGAGCTTCACGCGCTTGTTCCCGCCGAGGAGCCGGTACGACGCGAGGTACCGGACCGCCTTGGCGTAGAAGTCGTAGTAGAACTGGTCGCCCACCCCGTAGCGCATCCGCCAGAGTTCCTCGACGCCGACCCAGAGCGACCTCCCGAGGCCGTAGGTCCGGGTGGCCAGCAGCACGTGGGGGCCGAAGCGGTTGGCGTGGCGCCCCTCCTCGCCGCGGGTCGCCTCCTTCACGCCCTCGGGGTGGACCGCCAGCGCCCGGGCGCCCGCCGCGACGCGGCGCGCGGGGAAGTACCACCACTGCTGCCATCGCCCCATGCGCTCCCACAGTTCCGCCGAGCGATCCCCGTCCTCGTGGATCCGCAGGATGGGGCTCTCCCGGCCCTCCGCGGTGAGGGCGATGTTGAACGACTCCCCCGTGTTGACGCGGGCGCGGAGGACCTCGTCGGCGTCCACCACGACGGGGAGCACGTCGTCCAGAGCGGTGCGGCGGAAGGACAGCGGCATGTGGTACTCGCCGGCGATGCACAGGAGCCCGCCGCCGGCCTCGACGAAGTCGCGGATGTCCTGCACGCGCCGCAGCGCCTCCTCGTCGGAGTCGCCGAAGTCCCGCCAGTCGGCGTCGCCGAGGATGATGACGTCGTACTCGAAGAGTTCCGCGCGCGTGCGGGGGAAGAGGTTCTGCCGGAGCGCGGGCCAGCCCGGCGCCTCCGTGCGCGCCTGCGGCACGTCCCGCGCGGACTCCAGCTGGAGCGTGTGGACGAGCATGGTGTCGGCGTCCCGCGTGAGGGCCCGCTGGAGTGCCTCCCACTCGCGCCGCGGGCGGCCGTCCACGTAGAGCACCTTCACCTTCCGGTCCACCACGCGCACGTGGTGCTGCGCCCAGTTGTCCGCGGACACCCGCTCGCCGGGGAGCGGCGGCACGCCCACCATGAGGCGGTAGGGGCCGGGGCGGGTGAAGCGGTAGCGGGCCTTCACGCGCGTGCCCGCCTCGCCGGGCTTCAGCGCCACGGACTCCGGCGTCAGCACCGCGTTCTCCCCGGGGGGCTCGACGAACCGCAGCCGCAGCGTCGCCGACTGGCCGTCGAACCCGGTCTCCACGACGTCGAACTCGAAGGAGGCGTCGTCGTTGGCGAGGACGACCTCCGGGGCGACGAGGTTGCGCACCTGGACGTTCCGTGCCGACGACGGGTCGCCGGCGAGCACGGGGTGGACCGGGATCCCCCGCTCGCCCACGAATCCCTTCTGGAGGAACGCGCGCGCCACCTCCGCCGCCTCCCGCGGCGTGCGGCCGCCGCCGGTGGAGCGGCCGTCGGAGACCAGCACGACGGCGGCGAGGGGCTCGTCCCGCAGGCGGAAGTCCTCCAGCGTCGCCACGAGCGAGTCGCCGATGCGCGTGGAGGCACCGTCGGGCCGCAGCGCGCGCAGCGCCGCCGCCGCGGACGCCGCCGCGTCCCCCTCCTCGCGGTCCGCCTCCCCGCTCCAGGCGGGCCGGGGCTCCGCGGCGAAGCCGTACACGTGGACGACGAACTCCTTCCGGAGGCGCTCCAGGACCGATTCCGCGCCGCCCTCCAGAAGGGCGCGGCGGGCCAGTTCGAAGCGCGGGGTGCGCGGGAGCGCCTCGAAGGGGACGCCCGTGGCGCGGGAGAGGTCCGACGCGAAACCCGGGTCCACGTCGTCGGCGACCTCCATGCTGGCGGAGGTGTCGAGGAGGACGGCCACGTGGGAGCGGACGCGCCGCGTCAGCTTGCGCTCCATGTAGGGCCCGAAGAGGAGCAGGGTCGCCGCAAGGAGCACGAGGAGGCGCAGCGCGGCGAGGACCAGCCGCCGACCGCGCGGAACGTCCTCCCTGCGGTAGGCGAGCGTGACGAGCACCACCGCCGCGGGGACCACCACCAGACCGATCACCCACGGGGCCGGCAGCGCGCGCCAGAGGAGGACGGCGTCCTCCGCGGCCAGGATCGGGGCCGGCGGGATCACCGCCGCCTCCCGCCGAAGAGCGCCGCCAGGAACATCTCCGCCACCAGCATCAGCGTGCCGAGCGCGAGGGCGAGTCCCGTCAGGTCCCCCTGCGCCGCCGCCGAGGAGTTGTCGGACTCGTTCTCGAGGGAGCCCTCGGGCACGACCCGCGCGTCGGGGTAGATGGAGGCCAGTTCCTCCGCGGGCAGCCGGGCCGGGTCCCCCTCCAGCGGGTGGATCTCCGCCGCGAAGTCCTCGGTCACGCTCTCCAGTTCGCCCCCCAGGCCGCCGGACCGCATCACAGGCTGGCGCCACGAGAGCGCGTACCGGCCCGCGCCGTGGGTGTCGGCGAAGCGCACGCCGCGGATCCGGTGCCCCGGGGCCGCGGGGTCGTCCCGCTCGGCGGCCACGAGATCCACGTTGGTCACCCCTTCGTCGTCGGCGCCGTGCACCGCCATGCGCAGGTCGCGGGCCCCCGTGGGGACGTCGCGCACGAGGGGCTCGTGGACGACGAGGTCCCGCCGCACGGCGCCCGCCGAGGCCAGGTACGACACCGCCTCCTGCACGAAGGGCGCGTAGAGCAGGTGGGCGCCCACCCAGTCCATGTCGGCGGAGGTCGTGCAGAGGAGCACGCGTCCCCGTCCGTGCCGCCGCTCCACGAGCAGCGGCGAGCGGGCCAGGTCCCTCAGGCGCCAGACAACCTCCGTCCCCGGTTCCAGCGGTTCGACGAGGGGCCACCAGCCGGCCACGAGCGGCGGATCGAAGGTCGTCCCGTAGCGGGGGTCGGTGAGGTCCGCCAGCAGCGGGTGGCGCGAGGGAGTGAGGTCCGCGGGGACCGGCGCCGCCGCGTCCACGCGGGGCCGGTCGCCGAGGCGCGCCGGGAGGAGGCCGCCGGCCGCGGTGGTGCGCACGGCGGCGTTCCACTGGGTCGGGTCCACGCGATCGCCGAGGTAGACGAACAGTCCGCCCCCCCTCCGGACGAACGCGGCGAGGCGCTCCCACGTCTCCGGGGCGAGGGAGTCGACGTTGCAGAGGAACACCACGTCCCGGGGGTCGAGGGACGCGCGGGCGGCGGCGGGGCCGTCGATGATCTCGAGGTCCACGGGAGCCACCCCCCGCGAGACCCCCAGCGCCGTGGAGAGCAGCCGCGTCTCCGGGAACCGGCCGCGGGGCGGGGTCGGGTCGCCGTCCACGGCCAGCACGCGGAGGCGTTCCCGGACGTCGAAGGCGTGCCCGCGGCGGTCGTTCACGCGCAGGCGGTTCCCGGCGGCGGTGACGCGGGCCTCGGCGTAGTGGGATCCGGCGGGCCCGGTCCAGGGGAACTCCACGCGCTCCCGCTCCGGCGACGAACCCCGTCCGCCGCGGGCCCGCAGGGTCACGCGCCGGCTGCCCTGCTCGCGCCCGTCCACGGACAGGGAGACGTCCACGGACGCCGTCGCGGACCCGTGGTTCGCGACGGTGACCTGGAGCATCGTCGGGAGGCCCTCCACGGGCACGTGGCCGTCGGCGAGCGCCACGGCGGCCACCCCCACGTCCTCCACGGGCTGCGCGCGGGGGGCCATGAGCAGGTACGAGAAGCGGGCCTGGGCGAGGCGCTGGAACTGCGCCGCGATGGCGGCGGCACCGGTGGCCCTGGGCGGCGCCTCGGGACCGGGGGGCGCGGGCACGGGGGCGTTCCCGGTCCCGGCGTCGGCGGCGTCGGCGGGGGCCCAGTCCGCGCGCTGGAAGTCGGAGAACACGAGGAGGCGCCGGTACGGGTCGCCGGGCTCCGCCGCGGCGAGCACCTCGGCGAGGCTGGCGGCGGGGTCCATGCGGGAGTAGGAGGGAGGCAGCCGCTCGTCGGTGGGGGCGACGCGGTCGAGCACCTCGTGGACCTTCCCGTGGTCCCGCGTGCCGCGGAGAACGACGCGCGGTCGCCCCGACGGGAGCCGCGCCGACCCGCCGCCCTCGCGCCGGATCTCGCCGCAGGCGAGCACCAGGGTCACGGGGTCGTCGTCGCGGAGCGCGCGCACGGCGTCGTGGGCCTCGCCGACGGCCCGCTGGAGCAGCGACGACATGCCGTCGCGGTAGTCCATGGACGCGGAGTTGTCGAGGAGGATGTAGAGGTGCTTGCGGTCCTGCCCCAGGCCCACCGTCCCCGCCGCCGACGGCAGGAACGGGCGCGTGGCGGCCAGCGCGAACAGCAGCACCGCCAGCGTGCGCGCCAGCAGCAGCAGCAGGTTCTCCATGCGGAGGCGCTTCCGCGTCTTCACCTGCGCGCGCAGCAGGAACTCGATGGCCGCGAAGCGGACCACCTGGTACCGGCGGCGGTTGAGCAGGTGGATGATGACGGGGACCGAGCCCAGCGAGAGCAGCCCGAGCAGCGCGGGGTTGAGGAATCCCACCGGTCAGCCCCGCGCCCCGGCGCGCCGCGCCAGGTAGCCCGACAGGGCCACGTCCAGCGGGGTCGCCGTGTCGAGGGGGACGTAGTCGATCCGCTCCGCCAGGCAGCCCGAGCGCACGTCGTGGCGGTACCGCTCGAAGGCGTCCAGGTACGCCGCGCGCAGGGATCGCGGATCCGCCAGCAGCGAGGGAGCCGGATCCTCCATCCCCTCGAAGCGGGTCATCCGGTCGAAGGGGAACTCGACCTCGTCCCGGTCGAGCACGTGGAACACGAGCACGTCGTGGCGCCGACCCCGGAGCCGGCGCAGCCCCTGGAGCACGCGCGTCGCGTCGTCGAGGAGGTCGGAGATGACCACGATGAGCCCGCGCCGCCGCACCTTCTCCGCCACCTCCCCGAGCGTCTGCGCGAGGTCGGTCCGCGGCGCGCCGGACGCCGACTCCAGGCGCGCGACGATGCGCTGGAAGTGGGCCGCCTGGCTCCCCGCCGGCAGCACGTCGCGCACGCCGTCGTCGAAGATCATCAGCCCGGCGGCGTCGGACTGGTTGACCACGAGGTAGGCCAGCGTCGCGGCGATGGTGGCCGCGTAGTCCCACTTCGACATGCCGCCGCCGGGGCTCGCGTACCGCATGGACGCGGAGGCGTCCACGCAGAGCGTCGCCACGAGGTTCGTCTCCTCCTCGTACTGCTTCACGTAGAGGCGGTCGGACTTGCCGAACACCTTCCAGTCGAGGTAGCGGGGGTCGTCGCCGGGGGCGTACTCGCGGTGCTCCGCGAACTCCACGGAGAACCCGCGGTAGGGGCTGCGGTGGCGCCCCGCCAGGTAGCCCTCGACGATGAGCCGCGCTCTCAGATCCAACCGCGCGACGCGGTTAAGGACCTTCGGATCCAAGTACCTGCGGGAGTCTTCCATCGCTCAGGGAGGGTGTGGGGTGGGCGGGGACCGTGTCCAGGAGGCGGGAGACGACGACGTCGCTGTTGACGCCCTCCGCCTCGGCCGAGAAGTTCGTGAGGATGCGATGGCGCAGCACGGGATGCGCGACGGCGCGGATGTCCTCCGTGGAAACGTGCGTGCGGCCCCGGAGCAGCGCCCGCGCGCGGGCGGCCATCACTAGGTACTGCGATGCGCGGGGGCCGGCCCCCCAGGCCACCCAGTCGCGGACGAAGTCGGGGGCCTCCGGCGTGCCCACGCGGGAGCGCCGGGTCAGCGCGAGGACGTACTCGAGGACCGAGTCGGAGACGGGCACGCGGGCCACGATGGCCTGGAGCGCAAGGATCTCCTCCGCGGTCAGGACGACCCGGACCTCGGAGGCGGCGGATCCACCGGTGCGGCGTACGACCTCCAGTTCCTCCTCCCGCGAGGGGTACTGCACGCGGATGAGGAACATGAAGCGGTCGAGCTGCGCCTCCGGGAGCGGGTACGTGCCCTCCTGCTCGATGGGGTTCTGCGTGGCCAGCACGAAGAACGGCTCCGGGAGCACGTGCTTGCGGCCCCCCGCGGTGACCTGGTGCTCCTGCATGGCCTCCAGGAGCGCCGCCTGGGTCTTGGGGGGCGTGCGGTTGATCTCGTCGGCGAGGACGACGTTGGCGAACACCGGCCCCGGCAGGAACTTGAACTCCCGCCTCCCCGTGGAGCGGTCCTCCTGGATGACCTCCGTGCCCGTGATGTCGGCGGGCATGAGGTCGGGCGTGAACTGGATCCGGTTGAAGGAGAGGGAGAGCGTGCGGGCCAGGGTGGACACGAGCAGCGTCTTCGCCAGACCGGGGACGCCCACCAGGAGCCCGTGACCGCGTGCGAACACCGCCACCAGGAGCTGCTCCACCACCTCGTCCTGCCCGACGATGACCTTGCCGATCTCGGCGCGCACGGAGTCGTAGGCGGCCCGCAGGCGGCGGGCGCCCTCCATGTCGTCCATGGGGGCGGCGTCGGCGTCGGCCATCGGAGTCTCCTCGGGCGGATCCGTCGGGGAAGGCGGCCGCGCCGTGCGGCGCCACCCCATCCTATACGAACCGGCGGGGGCGCCCGGCCGGCGGAAAGAGGCGGGGTGGCGGCGCCTACCGGCCGGGCTTCGGCCCGAAGCAGACGATGCCCTCGTCGGAGACCGACAGGATCCGGTCCGGGAGCACCACCAGGTTCCCCGCGGCGGGGCAGCGGCCGGAGGAGAGCTGGTCGGGGAACGTGGCGACGCGCACCGCCTGGCCGTCGCGGCCGGGGTAGCGCACGCGGTAGATGGCCTTCGCCGTGGGGACGTACAGCGCGTCCCCGGTGCGGACGGGGAGCCCCACGATCGCGGACTCCTCCACCGCACCCCGCCACCGCACGGAGAACTCGACGCCCCCCCCGGGAACGGTCGCGTCGAAGGCCCGCAGGACGAGGGGGGCCTCCTCGGGGCCCGCAACGCCGGCGGCGAAGAGCGTCCCCCGGGGACCGCCCACCACCCAGAGCGCGGTGAGGTCGGCCCGATCCCGCCGGGGGCGCTGCATGTGGGTCTCGAGCACGCTTCCGCTGTCGGGATCGGGGCGCTGGAAGCAGATGTCGAGGAACGCGGAGTTCCGCGGCGCGAAGGCGACGTAGGGCCCGGAGAAGGCCGGCGGGCACTCGGGCCAGAGGGTGGCCACCTCCATCCCGTCCACGGTGCCGAAGAGCCGGGAGGAGGGGGTCGGCATGCGGGGCACCATGCCCCGGTGGGCCCAGAGGATGTTCCCCGTGCGCGCGTCCAGGCAGGCGTCCACCCCCGTGTTCGTCGTCACGTAGACGCGGCCGTGGCGGAGCGCCGGAGATCCGCAGGGGGAGACGGCGGAGAAGTGGGGACCGGACCCGTAGGCGAGGTACGTGTCGAACACCGGCTCGAGATCGGAGCGCCGCAGCGCCAGCACGTGCGTGCGCACGTCCCCGCCGGAGGCCTCCCCGTCGGCGGCGGTGCGGGTGGCTCCCACGTACACGCGGTCCGCGGTGACCAGCGGGCGGCCGTGGAACACGTAGAGGCCGCGCATGCGGTCGTCGGGGTCGCCGGGCCCCCCCCGCGAGCCCCGGATGCGGGCGAGGTTCCGGTCCAGGGTCAGGACCTGGCCCACGCGGCTCACGCCGCGGACGCCGTCGGGGTGATCCAACAGCGCCACGATGCCGCGGTCGTCGGCGTGGGGGGCGTGGAACTCCCCCCGGAACGGGTCGTCCATGGTGGAGAGCGTGGAGACCATTCCCAGCACCGATCGGCCCAGGCGCTGGCCGTCGACCAGCGAGACCGCGGTGACCGCGAACGCGTCGGACCAGTAGACGACGCCGTCGTGGACCGCCACGGACCGGTTGGAGAGCGGCGGCAGCGCGCGGGCGTGGAGCGGCAGGAGCGCGTTGCGGTCGGCGAACCGCACCCAGTCGTCGAACTCGGGACGCCAGGCCCAGAGCGGCTCCAGCGGACCCTGCGGTCCCGCCGCTCCCGGGAGGCGGGACTCGCGGCGCCGCTCCTCCAGCCAGGGCGCCAGCGACGGGTCCGCGGCCATGGCGGCGGCGCCCGCCTCCTCCGCCACCTCGGCCTCGCCGGCGGCCAGCGCCGCGGAGGCGCGCAGCGCCAGCAGGGAGGCGCGCGGCGCGCCGCCCACGTCCCCCGCGGGGTGGAGGTCGAGGAGCCGGTCCAGGGTCCCCAGCGCCTCACCCGGTTCGCCGCGCCGGTGGGCCCGCCGGGCGAGCACGACGGCGGCCCGGGCGCCGGGCCCGGTCAGGGGATACCGCGCCCAGACGTCCCGGAGCACGCGGAGGTCCCCGCCGGCGATGGCGCGGGTGAGCATGCCCTCGGCGACGCCCTCGAAACGGGCCACGGAGGCCGCCCGCACCGCGGGCTGGCGGGAGACCTCGCGGTGGGCCATCTCCCGCGCCTGTTCGAGGCTGCGACTCCCCTGCGCCACCGGGGCGAGGCGCATCCAGAGGGGACCGTCCGCCACCGCCTGGTACGACTCGGCGGCGGCGGCGGCCCGCCCCGCGGCGGCGGCGGCG
>CAZSIX010000078.1:0-9198 GCA_964607145.1 uncultured Planctomycetota bacterium
GGCCTGCATCGCCGGGGGAGGGGGCGGAGGCGGCGGCGGGGGCGCCGACGCCACCGGCGGGGCGACGGCGATGGCGGCCGCGGCCACGGGGGGGGCCGCCGGGATGGGGCTCCCTTCCAGCGTGGCGCGGGCCGTCCTCATGCGGGACGCCGCGTCCGCCGCGGTCCGCGGACGGTCCGCGGGACCGGGGGCCAGCAGCGCGCGGAGGACGTCCAGCGTGGTCCCGTGGACGCCGGGGAGGGACAGGCCCGGGTCGGGGATCTCCCCCCGCGCGAGCCGCGTGCGCACTTCCGCCGCGGGCCCCTCGACCACGGGGCGGCCGAGGAGCGCCGAGAACAGCATGAGCCCCAGCGCGTAGAGGTCCGACGCGATGGAGCCGTCCAGCCCGCGCGCTTCCTCCGGGGCGAGGTAGCACGGGTCGCGGGCGGCGAGGTCGGTGGGAACGAGGCGGCGCAGGGAGAGGAGCACCTGCCCGCCGCCGGGCAGCGCGACGGAGCGCGGCTCCAGTCCTCCGTGGCGGAGGCCCGCCAGTTCCAGCGCCGAGAGGCCGTCCGCCACGCCGGCGAAGATGGCCAGCGCCCGGACCTCGTCCATGGCGCCGCCGCGGGCGAAGATCTGGGCCAGGCTGGCGCCGTCGGATGCCTTCTGGGCCACGAAGAGCCAGGGCCCCTTCTCCCCGGCGTTGACCACGGCCCCGATGTGTTCGCTGTGGATGGCCGCCGTCCGCCGCACCTCGTCGAAGAAGATCTCCCGCGGGATGCGGGCGGCCACGGCGTCGGCGGCGAACAGGTGGAGTTCCACGGGCAGGCCCAGGGAATCGCGGGCCCGCAGCACCGCCGTGGCCGGGCCCTCGCGGAGCGCGCCCTGGACGGAGCAGCCGCTGATGGATTCGGGGTAGGGCGGGAGTTCGGGCATGACCGGGTGGCGGAGAGGCGAGGCTATCCCCCTGCCGGCGGCCGGGAAAGGAAGGACTCCGGGCCCCGGAGGACCCGCGGGGAGTGGGGATTCCCACATGACGTCCCGTTCCGCGACGCGGGCGTCCCAGACCGCGACGGCGGAGTCACCGCGGGGCCCCCGTTTCGAATGGCCCGCCCCTTGCGGACCGGGTCCGCCATGAACGATGCGGACAGCGGCGGTTCCGGGGGCGGGGACGGCGTCTGGATGCGCGCCCATCGGGCCGCCCGGTCCCGGGGCGCCTCCGAGGAGGAGGCGCGCGCCGCCGCGGACGACGCCTGGAGGGAGTTCTGCGTCCGATGGGGTCTCTCCCCCGACTCCCCTCCCCTGGCGCGGGCCGGCGAGGGCGACGGTCCCGTCGCGGCCGCCGACGTGCCCGGGGACGCGCTCCGCGAGGAGGTCGAGCGGGTGTGGCTCCGGGCCCACGCCCGGGCCCGGGCCGAGGGCCTGGACGATGCCGAAGCGCGGGCCGCCGCGGACGAGCGACGGCGCCAGTTCCTCGAGAAATGGAACCTTCCTCCGGACCTCCAGGGCCCGCCTTCGGAGTGAGGAGGGGCCCCCGGTGCTTCCCCCGGCCAAGCCGGGACGATAGACTGGACAGCGGCTCCCGGCGCGCCCGTTGCAGGGCGGCCGGCGAGGAGACTCCATGGCCGACGCCGAAAATGCCCTGAGACAGGAGATCCAGAAGGTCTACGACCGCGCCCTCGAACGGGCGCGCGCGGAGGGTCGTTCCGACGCCGAGGCGGAGGCCCACGCCGACGACCAGCGCAAGCAGTTCATGGAGAAGTGGGACATCCGCCCCGACATGCTGGGGGCACCTCCCCCCGTCATCCGCCACGCCGGCCCCGCCCGCCACGCCTCCAGCAGCAGCGCGGGGTTCATGGGGCAGGGTCTGGCCGCGGGCGAGGGGAAGGCCGGGGGCGGGGCGGCGGCGCGGGCGGCGGCGGAGGCCGCCGTTCGGCGCCAGGACGCGGAGCGGGCGAAGGTGCCCGTGGATCTCGGCTCCTCCGCCTTCCGGACGTCCGTCCCCGCGTCCTCCGGGAAGACGAAGATCGGCGATCTCCTGAACCGGGCCCGCATGGTGAAGGCGGAACTGGAGGCCCGCGGCGCCGCCTCCGTCCCCACGCCGGTCCCCGCCCCCGCACCGCCCCGGGCCGCCTTCACCGGTGGCCGCCCGGCGGTGCCTCCGGGCACGCGCCTCAACGACCTCGTCAACCGGGCGAAGCAGCAGCGGGCGGTGGCGGACCCGCGGGCCGTCGAGGAACCGCCGCCGGTGCCGCCCATCCGCATCGGTCCCGTCCGCGAGCATCGCCGCGCCCTGGACGAACCCCCGCCGCCCGACCCGTACGGCCGCGACCGCCATGAGAGCCCGGAGGACGAGATGGACGGGGACGAGCAAGCGCCGGTGGAGACGCCCGTGCCGCCGGCGACGGAGGATCGCGAGATCCGCCGCCGCGCGGTCCTCGAGGAGTTCGACCGCACCTACGAGAAGGTGCTCGCCCACGTGGAGAGCCGCATCGAGATGATCGACCTCGCCGTGGGGGAGGAGAACGGTGCCCCGCTGCGAGGCCCCACGGAGGCGCCCGCGGAGATGGTCACCATCGCCGAGGACCTCGACCACCTCCTCGGGGAACTGCACCGGATGGCGGACGTCTGCGAGCGGCTGGCGTCTCGCCTGGGCGTCTTCCTGGACACCTACCCGCCCGGCGGCGCCGGCGGCCACTCCCACGCGTCCGGCGCGGAGCGGGGAGAGTACCCCGAAGACGGCGTCGACGTCCCCGCGTGACGGAGGCCGGCGGCGACTCCGGGGCCGCCGACGGGACGCGCCCCGCTCCTCCACGCGCCGACGACCCGCCTCCGCCGGTGGCGCCCCTTTCGAACCGGGATCGCCTGCTGCTGGGCGGCTTCGGGGCGTGGGTGCTGCTCCTCCTGCTGGCGGCCTTCGCCCAGGTGACGGAGAACCGCTTCCTCCTGGACCTCTTCGACCTGCGGCGGTGGTTCACGCGGTAGCCGGCGCGGTAACCGGCGGGGCGTCCATGCAGTCGTGGACCGCGCGGAGGTCGGCCGGGACTGGCTCCGGGGGGCGCTGGATCTCCTCTGGCCCCGGGAGTGCCTGCTGTGCGGGGGAGATCTCAACGGCACCCCCCGGCCCTGGCTCTGCGGCGGTTGCGACGACGGCCTCCCGCGGTTCGGTCCCGGGGACGGGGCGTGTACGCGGTGCTCCGCCCCCCTGGGGCCGGGGACGCGGCCGGCGGGTTGTCCCGACTGCCGCCGGCTCCGGCCCCGCTTCGACGCCGCCGTCGCGGCGGGGGCGTATCGCGGGGGGATCCGACGGCTGGTGACGGGGCTCAAGTACGCCCGGCGGGAGCGGAACGCGTGGCCCCTGGGTGCGCTCCTCCAGGAGGCCCTCGTCCGCTTCCCGGCGGCGCCGCGGGACGCCGTGGTCGTCGCGGTGCCGTCCACCGCCGCCTCCCTCCGCCTGCGGGGGTATGCCCCCGCGGATCTCCTCGGCGAGGAGATCGCGCGGCGGTTGCGGCGGCCCGTCGCCGCCGGCGTCCTCCATCGCCCCGGCGATCCCCCCGCGCAGGCGTCCCTCCCGCGGACGGAGCGGCTCCACGCCCCGCGCGGCACGTTCGCCGTGGGTCGGCATGCGCCCGTCCGCGGGCGCCCCGTCCTCCTCGTGGACGACGTCCTCACCACCGGCGCCACCGCGTCCGAGTGCGCCCGCCTCCTGCGGGACGCCGGGGCCACGGAGGTCGTGGTCGCCGTCGCGGCCCGCACCGTCACGCGCGGGCGATGGAGCGGCACCGAGGCGCGCGGAGGATAGCGCGGGGGAGCGCGGCCCCGCCTCCGCCCTGCGCCGCCGTTGCCGCGCCCCGGCGATTGCGTCTATCCTCGCGGCCCCGGGATCGGCGCGGCGTCCGCGCCGATTCGCGGGACAGCGGGCGAGGAGGACCGATGCAGTCCCTGCTCACCGCCGGGCAGCGGAGCCTCCTTCGCGTGCTCCTGGCGCTCGGCGGCTTCATGGCCGCGAACTCCATCTACCTGCGGTTCTCCCAGCCGGAGGGGCAGTCGCTCCCCGCCTTCTTCCAGTGGATGCTCCTGGCCCACATCTACATGGGGCTGCTGCTGCTGGCGCCCATGGTCGGGTTCATCCTCTGGCACTTCACCGTGGTGCTGCGGCGGAGGCACGCCTTCGCCGTCTGGACGGGCATCGGGATCGCCGCCGCGGGGGTGCTGCTGGCGGCGACGGGTCTCTACATCCGGAGCGCCGCCAACAACGCGTCCAACCGGTGGGTGTTCTGGGTCCACGTGGTGCTGGGTCTCGCCATCCCCGCGGCCTACGTCCTCCACCGGGTCTCCGCGGAGCAGCGCCCCACGTGGAAGCGCCTGGGGGGCGGCATCGGGGTCGTGCTCCTGGGGGCGGCGGCCCTGGCGGGCATCCACCGCGGCACCGAGGGGCCGCCGGTCCCCGACGCCGCGCCCTTCTCCCGCCTCCGGCTGCCGCCGGGGGATCCCGGCGGCGATCCCTTCGTGCCCTTCACGCCGGAGCGGACCGTGGCGGAGGCCCGGCGGGACTCGTACTTCTTCCCCAGCCCCGTGACCACGCTCCCCTCGGGAGCCCCCGCGGGCAGCCGCGTGTCCTACGCCGCCGTGACCAACGGGGACGTGCCCACGCAGCAGGAGGTCTCCGCGGAGGTGGCGGCGAAGGGGTTCGTCGCCGACGGCGTCATCGGCGCCGCCACCTGCGCCCGCTGCCACCCCGACGTGGTGGCGCAGTGGAAGTCCTCCGCCCACCGCTTCTCCTCCTTCAACAACCCGTTCTACCGGGCCACGGTGCTCGACATGCGCAAGGAGGATCGCGGCTTCGTCAAGTCGAAGTGGTGCGCCGGCTGCCACGACCCGGCGGTGCTCTTCCCCGGGAAGATGGACCGGGAGTTCGACGCCGACCTCCCGGACGCGCAGGCGGGCCTCACCTGCCTCGCCTGCCACGCCATCGACGCCGTCCACGGCGTCGGCGGCAACGGCGCCTACACCTTCGCGGACCGCACCGTCACGCAGTACCTCTTCTCCGGCATCAAGGAGGGGCCCGGCGTCGCGCTGCACGACGTGCTCCTCCGCGCCAAGCCGGAGGTCCACAAGCGGGACATGCTCAAGCCGTGGATGCGCACCAGCGAGTTCTGCGCCGCGTGCCACAAGGTCTCGCTCCAGGAACCGGTGAACGACTACCGCTGGTTCCGCGGGCAGAACGAGTACGACGCGTGGCACAACTCCGGCGTCGCGCGCAACAACCCGCAGACCTTCTACCTGCCGCCCGCCTCGCGGGAGTGCCAGGACTGCCACATGCCGCCGGAGGACGCGCCCCTCGGCGATCTGGCGGCGAAGCAGGGCAAGGTGCGGTCCCACCGGTTCCTCGGGCCCAACACCGCCCTTCCCGCGATCCGCGGCGACGGGGACATGCTGGAGCGCATCCGGAAGTTCCGCGAGGGGGCGCTGCGCGTGGACGTGTTCGCCCTCCGCCGCGAGTCCCCCGACGGCGGGCCCGCGGATCTCCGCACGGGCCTCCCCTACCGGCGCGAGGCGGTGCGGGCGGGCGAGACCGTGGAGGTGCAGGTCGTGGTCCGTAACCTCAACGTGGGCCACACCTTCCCCGGCGGCACGCTGGACAGCAACGAGGGCTGGCTCGCGGTGGAGGTGCTCGACCCCGCGGGGCGGGTCCTCCTCCGGAGCGGGTACCTGGACGAGCGCGGGCACCTCTCCGGCGATGCCCACCTCTACGACGCCGCCATCGTGGATCGCCACGGCCGCCGCATCGATCGGCGCAACGCCAAGGACATCTTCGTGCCCGCGCAGGCGAACGTGATCCCGCCCGGCGGCGCCGACGTGGTGCGCTACTCCGTGACCGTCCCGCCGGAACTCGCCGGGAAGGAACTGACCGTGCGCGCCGTGCTCCGGTGGCGGAAGTTCAAGCGGGACTACACGGAGTTCGCCTTCGCCGGCCGCGAGGTCCCGACGCTCCCCGTGGACGACCTCGCGGCGGGGGAGGCGCGCCTCGCCGTGCTCGCCGCCGGCGATCCGCTCCCCGCGGAGCCCGCCCCGGACGCGTCCCGCGCCGCCGACTGGCAGCGGTGGAACGATCTCGGCATCGGCCACTTCATCCGCGACGACACGGTGCTCGCGCGGCGGGCGTTCACGGTCGTGGACACGCTCCAGCCCGCGCTCCCCGACGGTCCCCGCAACCTGGCGCGCGTGCGCATGGCGGAGGGGGACTACGCCGGCGCGCTGGAACTCCTCCGCGAGGCCGACCGGCGGGCCCCCGGCGACGCGCGGGTGGCGTACTGGATGGGAGTGGCGCTCTCGAAGCAGGGGCAGTACGAGACCGCGCTCCAGGCCCTGGATCGCACGCTCCAGGTGTTCCCCGCCGACCGCAACGCGCTGGGGGAGCGGGCCCAGGCGCTCTACCAGTTGAAGCGGTACGAGGAGTCGCTGGCGGCGTGGCTCCAGGTCCTGCAGGTGGATCCGGAGGATCGGAACGCCCACCACAACCGCGCGAAGATCTACCGCCTGCTCGGCCGCGAGCGGGAGGAGGCGGAGGCGGAGAAGGCCTTCGAGCGCTACCGGCTGGACGAGAACGCGGCGAAGGTCACGCGCGACTTCCTCCAGTCCCATCCCCACCGCAACCGCGAGGCCCAGAAGGTCCATGTCCACGAAACCACCCCGCCGCGCTAGCGCCCCGATCGTGCCGCTGGCGCTGGGGGCGATCCTCGCCGGCTGCGGCGACGACACGCCGCCGCCGACGCCGCCCCGCGCGTACGCGCAGGCGCCGGTGCCGGAG
Organism: uncultured Planctomycetota bacterium; assembly: GCA_964607145.1. Lineage (GTDB taxonomy): Bacteria > Planctomycetota > JAJSAM01 > JAJSAM01 > JAKLKS01 > CAZSIX01. The sequence goes on from CAZSIX010000078.1 coordinate 6,791, forward strand.
ACCGGCGGGGGCGCCGCCCCCCTCGCCGTGCCCCGCTTCACCGACCGGGCCGAGGCCCTGGGGGTGACGTTCACGCACCACAACGGGGCCCGGGGTCAGAAGTACCTCCCCGAGACCATGGGGTCGGGGCTCGCCGTATTCGACGCCGACGGCGACGGGCGCATGGACCTCTACTTCGCCGACTGCGCGCCCTGGCCCTGGGACGCCGAACCCGGCGTCCCCCCTCCCACGGGCCGGCTCTTCGTCGCGAAGGCCGACGGGACCTTCGAGGACCGCACCGCGGCGGCGGGGCTGGCGGACCCGCGGTTCGCGCTGGGCGTCGCCGCGGCGGACTACGACGGCGACGGGGACACGGACCTGTTCGTCACCGGCGTGGGGCCCTGCGCGCTCTACCGCAACGACGGCGGGCGCTTCACCGACGTGGCCGCCGCGGCGGGCGTCGCGGGGGAGCCCTGGCTCGACGCCGCGGGCGTCGCCCACGACCCCGTGTGGACCGCGGCCGCCTTCCTCGACTACGACGGCGACGGCGTCCTCGACCTCTACGCGTGCCGGTACGTGCGCTGGTCCCGCGAGACGGACGTGTTCACCAGCATGGACGGCAGGGGCAAGGCGTACACCGTGCCCGATCGCTACCCCGGCGACTCGGGCCGGCTCTACCGGGGGCGGGGGGACGGCACCTTCGAGGATCGCACGCGGGAGGCGGGGGTCTGGAACGACGACGCCAAGGCGCTGGGCGTCCTGGCGGCGGACCTGGACGGGGACGGCCGCACCGACCTCATGGTGGCCAACGACACGCAGCCGAACCACCTCTACCTCAACACCGGCGACGGCCGCTTCCGCGAGGCGGCGCTGGAGGCGGGGGTCGCCTACGACGCGCAGGGCAAGGCGCGGGCGGACATGGGCGTCGACGCGGGCCCCGTGGACGAGGACGGCGCCCCGGCCATCGTGACCGGCACCTTCAGCCGCGAGGCTGTGGCCTTCTACCGGCGCGCGGGCCGGTCGAAGGTCCTGACCTTCGTGGACGAGGCGGGGGGCGCGGGGCTCTCCGCGGCGACGTTCCCCGTGCTCACCTTCGGCGTCCTCCTCCAGGACCTCGACCTGGACGGCCGCCTCGACCTGACGCTGGCCAACGGCCACATCGAACCCACCATCCAGAGCGTCATGACGGACATCACCTACGCGCAGCGCCCGCAACTGTTCCTCAACGTGGGCGGCGGGCGGTTCCGGGACGTCTCCGGGGAGGCCGGGGCCGCGTTCGGGATCCCCTGCGTGGGGCGGGGCCTGGCGTGGTTCGACCCCGACGGGGACGGCGACCCGGACCTCGTGATCACCGCCAACGGCGGGCCGGCCCGCATCCTCCGGAACGACGCCCCGCCGGGACGCCGCAGCCTCCGCCTCCGCCTCGTGGGCCCGGGGAAGAACCGGGACGGGCTCGGCGCCGTCGTCGCCGTGACCGCCGGCGGCCGCACCCTCCGCCGCGAGCGCACGGGAGGCGGCTCCTACTGCAGCGCCTCCGAGCCCGCGCTCCTCTTCGGTCTCGGGACGGCCTCCGCCGCCGAACGCGTCGTCGTCCGCTGGCCCGACCGCGCCCGCACCGAGCAGGACCTCGGCCCCCTGGAGGCCGGGCTCTGGCGGGTGGCGGTGGGGGAGAAGCCGGTGCGGTTGGGGGAGTAGGGGGGGGGCGGGGCGTTGCCGCCTGCCCGTCGCGGGGGCGGCGGTCGGACCGTTCCCGGGGTCCGGGGCACGCCGGTCATCTCCGCCGCGGCCACTCCGCCGTCGTCGGACACCGCCGCCCGCATCGGACGATATCATGGCTCCGTGCGACGCGCCCCGCGGGGTGTCGGGGTCAGGCGCAGGGGTAGCGATCCCCGCGGCACGGTTCGGGGAGGCGGATGCCAAAGCGGGCCCGGGAGACCGTGGGGAGCCGGGCGAGGCCGACGGGAGGGGGAGACGCCATGCAGGAGGGGAGCCGCCGGAGCTCGCGCGGCGGCCGGCCATGGCTCCCGGGAGACGCGGTGGCGCTGGTCGCGGCCATGCGTCTCGCGCGGGCAGGCAGCCCGGACCCCCTCCGGAGGTGGAACGATGCGGGAGGCAGGGCTGCGTTCCGCGAGGCGGTCGCCCGCTGGTCGGGGCTCGCGAAGGACGACGTGGAGGGTGTCGTGCAGGAGGCCTGCCTCGCCGCGCTCCGTGCCGCGGATCGCGCGATGCGGATCCACGACGACGGCGCCTGGCTCGCCGGCACCGTCGCGGGCCTCTGCCGGCGGCGATGGTCGCAGGCGCATTGGCGCCCCGCGCCGCTGACCGGGGACCTGGCCGATCGCCGCGAGTCCGCGACCGAGCGCCTCGTGGCGCAGGAGTGGGCGCGCCGCTCGCTGGAGGCGGCCCGGGCTCGCGTGCTCGACACCCTC
>CAZSIX010000079.1:0-8403 GCA_964607145.1 uncultured Planctomycetota bacterium
GACGCGATGCCGCTCGCGGGACAGGGTGTCGCGCTGCCCACCCACCACTCCGTCGCCCCAGGTCCCTGCGCCGTCGCCACCTCCGTGCACCTCCCGCGCCCCCCCACGAATGGGGCGGGCTAGCCCGCCCCGTCGATCCCGCGGGGAAAGGGGGTCGCTGTGCCGACGCCGCGGGGCGGGGCGACGGCTACCGCACCTCGACGCAGTCCGTCGCCGTCATGGCGAAGATGGACACGAGGAACTTCCCCTCGCGGTGCTCCTCGACGCGGAACTCGCCCCGGACGCGGACCGGACCCGGGGCGTACCTGGCCAGCCTCCCGGGCGCCATGCGGACCTCCACCAGGCGGTTCGGCTTGGGGGCCCCGCCGAAGCAGCAGGAGCCGAGATCCCCCACGATGAGGAACTCCTCGATGCGGTCGGGATCGCCGTAGGGGATCATGTAGCCCACGATGTCCACGGTGCGCCCGTGGTGGCGCCGCACCGATGCGGGCACCTGCACGTCCAGGGGATCCAGTTCCCACTCGGAGATGTCCTCGAACGTGAGCAGCACCGGCGCCTCGGCCACGGGGGCGGCGGAGCCGGCGCCGTCCGTGTCCCCGATGGGCCCGTCCGCGGCGGGGACGGGCGGGAGCGGCGGGCGTGCGGGGGCGGTCCGGCCCCCCGTCGCGCCGGCGGCGGGACTCCCGATGGGCGCGCCCACGGGGGGGGGACCGGCGTGGGCCGGGGCGGGCGCGATCTCCCGTCCGAACAGCAGGTGGCCCGTCCAGGCGGAGGCCGCGAACACGGCTCCGAGCACGACGGCCTGCTGGATGCGGGGCATGGGTTCACCTTCCTGGGGAGCCGGTCACGGGGATTGTAGCGCCACCGTCCCGCGCGCCAGCCACAGGCCGCGCGCGTCCTCCACGACCAGCGTGAGGACCTCCGCGTCGAACCGCACCGTCGGGAGCCGCCCCGCCGCCTGGCGCTCCAGGAACTCCGCCTCCGCGGCCCCCGTTCCCCGAGCGACGGTCAGGTGGGGAAGGTACGGGAGGGGCCGGGCGCCGGGCGGCAGGAAGAGGGGGGCGAGCGCGTCGTGGAGGCTCGCCAGTTCCGCCGCCCCGCGGCCCACCCGGAGGTAGACGACCCCGTCGTCGAAGCGGCCCGCACCGCCCAGGGAGACTTCGAAGGGCCCGGCGGCGGCCGCGGCGGCACCGTCGCGAGCCGCGCGAAGGGCCTCCGCCTCGGTGCGTCCCTCGAAGGGGAAGACCACCGTGAGATGGCCGGGGATCCGGTGGAAGAGCGGGTCGTGCTCCCGGCGGAACTCCTCCACCGCCTCCAGGGCCGCCGGCGGCGGCAGGAGGACGACGGCCATGCGCTGCGCCGGGGGGGCCGGGGGCATGGCGGGATTCTGGATCCGCCGCGCGGCGGGCGGGCCGCTTTCCCGCGGCGGCGCCGCCGCCGGCGGTCCCGGGGCGCGGGCCGGGGCGGAGCGGTACACTCCCGCCGTGAGCGAGCCCTCGGCCCGACCCTCCCCCCCGTCCGACCCTCCGCCTCGGACGGGGCGCTGGCGCAGGCGCCTCCTCGTCGGGGCCGCGGTCCTGGCGGTCCTCGGCGTCGTCGGCGTCCTCGCCCGCAACGCGCTGCTCCGCGCGGGCATGGAGGCCGCCGTCGGGGCCGCCACGGGCTTCCCGCTGGAAGTCGCCTCCGTGGATCTCGGCCTCCTCGACGCGCGGCTGGAGGTCCGAGGCCTCCACCTGCGCAACCCGGAGGGGTTCGGGGAGCCCACCTGTCTCCGCGTGCCCGGGATGGTGGCCGACCCGCGGCTCCGCAGCCTCCTCGGCGAGAGGATCCACCTGGAGGAACTCTCCGTCGACGTCGCCGAGGTCGTCGTCGTCCGCAGGGCGGACGGCGAGACGAACCTGGATCGACTGCGCGCCCTCGGGGGCGGGAAGAAGGGGAGCGACGGCGGCGGAGGGGGCGGGACATCGGACGGCGGGAGCGGGTCCGGCTCCGGGGCCGGGGGCGGGCGCAAGTTCCGCATCGACCTCCTCCGGCTCGGCATCGGGAAGGTCCGCATGATCGACCACTCCGCCATGCGGGACGGGAAGCCGACGGAGCGCACGTGGGATCTCGGGATCCGCGAGGAGTTCCGCGACCTCGACTCGCCGGAGCAGGTGGTCCGCGTCATCGTCCTCCGGGTCCTCCAGCGCACGAACATCCGCCTCCTCGCCGCCTCCCTGGAGGACGTGGCGGGGGGCCTGGGGGGCGTGGTCACCGGGGCCGGCGAGCGGATCGGCTCCCTCGTCAAGGGCCTCGGCGGCGACGGCTCCGGCGGCGTGGGCGACCGCCTCAAGGACGCGAAGGACGCCCTCGGCGGCCTCCTCGGCAGGTAGCCCCGCGAACTCGACGACATCATTCCCGGAATGTCGCCGCCGAGTTCGCGCCGTCGATTCCTTGGGTCCGCCCCGGAGCGCCCCGATCCTCATCCGCTTCCCCGCGGCCCGGCCCACCGGAATCCGCGGTCCCCGTTCCCGGAGCCCGCCATGCCGAAGTCCACGCTGCGCCTCAAGACCGGCCTCGCCGAGATGCTGAAGGGCGGGGTCATCATGGACGTCACCGACGCCTCGCAGGCGCGCATCGCCGAGGAGGCCGGCGCCGTCGCCGTGATGGCGCTGGAGCGCGTGCCCGCGGACATCCGCCGGGACGGGGGGGTCGCCCGCATGTCCCCCGTCCGGAAGATCCGCGAGATCCAGGAGGCCGTCTCCATCCCCGTCATGGCCAAGTGCCGCATCGGCCACTTCGTCGAGGCCCGGATCCTCGAGGCCCTCGGCGTGGACTTCGTGGACGAGTCGGAGGTGCTCACCCCCGCCGATGACCGGTTCCACGTGCAGAAGCAGGAGTTCAAGGTCCCCTTCGTGTGCGGCTGCCGCAACCTCGGCGAGGCGCTCCGGCGCATCCACGAGGGCGCCGCGATGATCCGCACGAAGGGAGAAGCCGGCACGGGGGACATCGTCGAGGCGGTGCGCCACATGCGCGACGTGACCGCCGCCATCGCCGGCCTGCGCGGCATCGGCGCCGCCGGCCTTCGCGCGAAGGCGAAGGAGTTCCGCGTGCCCGCGGAACTGGTGCGGCTCGTCGCGAAGGAGGGGCGCCTGCCGGTCCCGAACTTCGCCGCCGGCGGCATCGCCACTCCCGCCGACGCCGCCCTCATGATGCAACTGGGCGCGGAGGCGGTCTTCGTGGGCTCGGGGATCTTCAAGAGCGAGGACCCCGCCGCGCGCGCCCGCGCCGTCGTCGAGGCGACGACCCACTTCGCGGACCCGGAGCGGCTCGCGAAGATCTCCGACGGGCTGGGCGAGCCCATGCGCGGGATCGAGGTCTCGAAGATGCCGCCCGAGGCGATGCTCCAGGGCCGCGGCTGGTAGCGGCCCCCCCCCGCCTCGAGGTCGCCACCGGATGCCGCCCCCGCGCACCCGCCCCGGGTCCCGCCGGGCCCGCGCCGCCGCGCCCCGCCCCGCCGTCGGCGTCCTCGCCCTCCAGGGGGACTTCGCCGCCCACGCCGCCGCGCTGCGCGAGGCCGGCGGGGAACCGCGCGAGGTGCGCCTTCCCGCCCACCTCGCCGGACTCGCGGGCCTGGTGCTCCCGGGCGGCGAGAGCACGACGCTGCTCCGCCTGCTCGCCTCCTCCGGACTCGACCGCGCGCTGCCGGAGTTCCACCGGGCCGGCGGCGCGATCCTGGGGACCTGCGCGGGCGCCATCCTGCTGGCCCGCGAGGTGACGGGACCGGTGCAACCCTCGCTGGGCCTCCTGGACATCACCGTCGCGCGCAACCACTACGGCCGCCAGGTGGACTCCTTCGAGGCGTCGGCGTCCCTCGAGGGGGAGGAGCGGCCGCTCCCGCTCGTGTTCATCCGCGCCCCCGCCATCACCCGCACCGGTCCGGGAGTGGAGGTGCTCGCGGAACACGGCGGCCTGCCCGTCCTCGTGCGCCAGGGCCGCCTCCTCGCCGCGACCTTCCACCCGGAGCTCACGCCCGATCGCCGCGTGCACCGGATGCTGCTCCACCCCCCCGCGGTCCTCGGGCGCCACCATCGGCGGCAGCATCGGGTCCGCGCGACCGGATCGGCGACCGCGGGCGCGAGCCGCGCCGCCGGCAGCGAAACGGGACGGGGGGCCCCCCGCATCGCGTAGGATGGCCGGGTCCCGGCCGGGAGGCGGGGCCTCCACGCATGAGTACGATCCTCTTCGCGGGCCTGGCGATCGTTCTGCTGTCCGCGATGTGTTCCCTGGCCGAAGCGGCCTTCCTGAGCCTGCCGCTGGTCCGCGCCCGCGCGCTGGCGAAGCTGGGCGGACCCGCGGCCCGGGTCGTGCTCCGACTTCGCGAGCGGGTCCAGAACGCCATCACCGCGCTGGTGATCCTGAACACCGTGGTGAACATGGTGGGCGCCTCCATCGTGGGCGCCGCCGTCAGCACCATGGAGGTGGAGGCCCGCGCCGCCGGGGGAACTCCCGGGGTCGTCCTCGCCGTGGCCGTGCCCGCGCTGACCGCCGCGGTCATCGTGTTCGGCGAGATCATCCCGAAGGCCCTGGGCGAGCGCTTCCACACGGGAGTGAGCCTCGCGGCCGCCTTCCCGGTCCTCGGGCTGGTGGCGCTCTTCCGGCCCGTCGTCTGGGCCGCGGAGCGGGGCCTGGGGCTCGTCGTCCCCGCCCGCTCCCGGACCGTTACCTCGGAGGAGGAGATCTCCGCGCTGGCCCAGCAGGCGGAGAAGGAGGGGGCCATCGACCCCGGCGAGGCGGAGGTCATCCAGCGGGTGTTCCGGCTCAACGACTTCACGGCCGAGGACATCATGACCCCCCGCATCCGCTGCAGGATGCTCCCCGAGGACTCGACCCTGGGGGAGGCCCGCGCCGAACTCGCCGCCATCGGGTACGCGCGCATCCCCGTGTTCGCGGGCACCCGCGACAACGTGACGGGGGTCATCCGCCGCGCCGACGCGCTCCTCGGTCTCGCCGACGGCAAGGTGGACCTGCGCCTGTCCGAACTGGCGACCCGCGCGAAGTTCGTCCCCGGCACGATGACCGTGGATCGGCTGCTGTTCGAACTCCAGCGCTCCCGCGTCCAGCTCGGCATCGTCGTGGGCGAGTACGGCGAGACCATCGGCGTCGCCACCGTCGAGGACATCGTGGAGGAACTCGTCGGCGAGATCCTCGACGAGAAGGACGTGGACGAGTACTCCATCAAGCGGATCTCGCGGACCGAGATCCTCGTCCACGGGCAGACCGAGGTCGGCCGCATCAACCACTTCTTCAACACCGAACTCAACGAGGACCGGCCCACGGTCTCCGGCCTCCTGCTGGAGACGCTGGGGCGCCTCCCCCGCGTCGGCGAGCGCGTCCCCATGGACGGCGTCGAACTGGTGGCCGACGAGGTGAACGACCGGGCCATCGTGCGCGTGCGGGTGCTGAAGTCGGTCGACGGGGCCGGTTCCGGCAGGGCCCGCGGGAGCGCCGCCGCCGCCCCGTCGCCCGACGGCGCGTCGCCGGCGAAGTAGGTCCCCGACCCCCGGTCGGTTTCCTTGCCCCCCGTTCGCGGGGGGTCCTATCATCGCCGCTCCTCGGCCGTCGCGGTGGTGCCACGACGGTGACGTCCCGGGCCGCCCCCGGGGGCCCCCCGGCGGACCGTCGCGACCCTTCCCCGACGTGCGGAGAGCACCCATGCCCCCCGAGGCGCCCTTCACCGTTCTCGACGCCCCTCCCGCGAAGGGCCGGAAGCGCGCCCCCGCGCCTCCCGCGGGCCTGGCGGCCGCGGATCTCCTCCGCATGTTCGAGGGCATGGTCCTCGTCCGCGCGCTGGACGAGCGGGGGCTCATGTACCAGCGCCAGGGGCGCATCGGCTTCTACGTGCCGTCCTCCGGCGAGGAGGGCCACCAGATCGGCGCCGCCTGGGCGCTCCGGCCCGACGACTGGTGCTATCCGTCCTACCGCGTTCCCGGCGTCGCGCTCCACCGGGGCGCGCCGCTGGAGGGCATGGTCGCCAACCTCTACGGCAACCGCAACGACAACGCCCTGGGCCGACAGATGCCCAACCACTACACCTTCGGCGCGCAGAACTTCGTCTCCATCTCCTCCCCGCTGGGCACGCAGATCCCGCAGGCCGTGGGCACCGCCCGCGCCATGCAGATCCGCGGCGAGGACCGCGTGACCGCCGTCTGGTTCGGGGACGGCACCACGAGCGAGGGGGATTTCCACGTCGCCATGAACTTCGCCGGCGTCTGGAAGGTCCCGTGCGTGTTCATCTGCCAGAACAACCAGTGGGCCATCTCCGTGCCGCTGAGCCAGCAGACCGCCTCCGACGGCATCGCCGTCAAGGCCGTCGCGTACGGCTTCGAGGGCGTGCGCGTGGACGGCAACGACGTGCTGGCCGTCTTCCAGGTCGTGTCCGACGCGGTGCGCAAGGCGCGCGCGGGCGGAGGCCCGACGCTGATCGAGGCCGTGACCTACCGCATGGGGCCGCACTCCTCGTCCGACGACCCGACGCGCTACCGCCCGGCGGCGGAACTGGACGAGTGGAAGCGGCGCGACCCCATCGAGCGCTTCCGCCGGTGGCTGCTGGCGGGCGGGTTCGCCGACGACGCCCGCCTCGACGGCGCCGTCGAGGCGGCCCGGGCGCGCGTCGCGGAGGCGTTCAAGCGGGAGGAGGCCGCGGGCCCCCCCTCGCTCCAGTCGCTCTTCGACGACGTGTACGCGACCCTGCCCCCGCTGCTGGAGCGGCAGCGCGACTACCTGCTGGAGGCGGAGGGCGGGAAGTTCCGCAAGGACGAGTCGGGAGCCGCGTTCCCGCTGTAGGCGGGAGGCGGTCGGGAGTCGGGCGACGACGAGGACGACGCCGACGACGGCGAGGAGCCAGCCCCCATGGCGGTGATGACGGTCCTTCAGGCGGTGAACGACGCGCTCCACCACGCGATGACCACGGACGACGGCGTCGTGGTCCTGGGCGAGGACATCGCGGAACTGGGCGGCGTGTTCCGCGCCACGGACGGACTCCTGAAGAAGTTCGGCCCGGGCCGCGTGATGAACACGCCGCTGGCCGAGTCGGGCATCATCGGCACCGCCATCGGGATGGCGATGTACGGCCTCCGCGCGGTGCCGGAGATCCAGTTCCTCGACTTCATCTACCCGGGCTTCGATCAGATCGTGTCCGAGGCGGCGAAGATGCGGTACCGCTCCGGGGGGCAGTTCACGGTGCCCATGGTCATCCGCACGCCCTACGGCGGCGGCATCCGGGGCGGCCACTACCACTCCCAGTCCTCGGAGACGTACTTCATCCACACGCCGGGCCTGAAGGTGGTCGTGCCCTCGAACGCCTACGACACCAAGGGCCTCCTGCTGGCCTCCATCGCCGACCCCGACCCGGTCATCTTCCTCGAACCGAAGGCCATCTACCGCTCCAGCAAGGGCGAGGTGCCCGAGGGGGACTACCGGGTCCCGCTGGGAGTGGCGCAGACGGTCCGCGCGGGGGACGACGCCGTCGTCCTGTGCTGGGGCGCCATGGTCGGCGTCGCCGAGAAGGCGGCGGAGATGGCGGCGGAACGGGGGTGGTCGGTGCAGGTCCTGGACCTCCGCACGCTGAGCCCCCTCGACGAGGAGGCGGTCGTCGAGGCGGCCCGCCGCACGGGCCGCGTGGTCATCCTCCACGAGGCGCCGCGCACGGGCGGGTTCGGCGGGGAACTCGCCGCCATCGTGGCGGACCGCGCCATCGAGCACCTCCGCGCCCCCGTGGTGCGCGTCACCGGCTTCGACACGCCGTTCCCCTACACGCTGGAGCACATCTACATGCCCGACGCGAAGCGGACCTTCGCCGCCGTCGAGCGCGTGATGACCTTCTAGCCCCGCGCGGAGACCCCATGATCATCGAGTTCCCGATGCCCGACATCGGCGAGGGCGTGGCCGAGGGCGAGGTCGTCCGCTGGCTCGTGGCGGAGGGCGCCGCCGTGGCCGAGGACCAGCCCATGGTCGAGGTCATGACGGACAAGGCGACGGTCGAGATCCCGTCGCCGTGCAAGGGGATCCTCCGCCGCATCCACGCGGGCGACGGTGCGACGCTCGCCGTCGGCGCGGTGCTGGCGGAGATCGAACTCGCGCCGGGAGCGACGCCGCCGAAGATCACGGTCCACGGGCATGGCGGCGGCGGGCACGGGGCCCCGGCGAAGATTGCCCCAGCCCCCGCCCCGGCGAAGCCCGCCGCGTCCCCCTCCCCGGCGAGGCCGACCCCCGCGCCCGCCCGGGCAGCCGCCCCTCCCGCGCCGCCCCCTCCCCCGCCTCCCCCGGCCCGCCCCGCCGGTCAGCGGGCGCTGGCGACGCCGTCCACGCGCCGCCTCGCCCGGGAGAAGGGCGTGGACCTGGAGCGGGTGCCGGGGACGGGCC
>CAZSIX010000080.1:0-8157 GCA_964607145.1 uncultured Planctomycetota bacterium
CCCGGGCTTCGTAGCGGGACGAATGCTTTCAGTTGTTGTTGAACGGCGACTAACCTGTTGGACGACATGACCCGTTGGATCCCCCGACTGCTGGCCACTCTGGCCGCCCTCGCGCTGGCGCTCCCCGCGCCGGCGGTGGCGGGGGGGCTCCGGTTCTGTCCGTCCTCGGGACGGGTGGGTCTGACGGACCCGTGCGTCAGCGCCCGGTGCTGCACCGCCCCGGCGACCCCCGTCGCCCCGGCGGCCCGCTCCTGCTGCGGGAATCCCGCGGCGACCCCGGCGCCCGCGCCGGAACCCGGGCACGGATCCGCGGACGTCCCCGGCGGCGACCACTGCTGCATGACGCTGCCCCTCGGGACCGGCACGCCGGTCCGGGCCGCGGACGATGGCGCGGCCCTGGTCGCGGCTCCGTCGCCGGTGACGACCGTGGTCGCGACCCTCCTCCCGCGGCCGACCTCCCTCCGGCCGCTGCCGGTGCGCATCGCGCGCCCGCCGTCGGAACCGCCGCTCCCGCTGCGCATCTAGCGGATTCCCCGTCCATCGCGGGCAGATCGCCCGCGGTGCGCCGCCGCTTCGACGAGGAATCCCATGTCAGAAACTCCCACAGGGGCGACCCGCGTCGCCCCCCCCGATCCCGCGGGGCTCAGCCGGGACCGATCCGCGGCCGCGGGCCCGGTGATCCCGCCGCCGGCCTTCGCGTGGAAGACCCGCGTGCTGCTGCCCGGCGTGGTGCTGGCGGCCTTCGGCGCGCTGCTGCTGGCCACCTCCGGCGATGCGCTCCGCCCGTCCACTCCCGTGCGGGCGGTGGCGGTGGTGCTGCGCGAGTCCACGGGCCCCGTCGCCTCCGTCGCCACGCGGGCCACCGGCTGGCTGGAGCCGGATCCCTTCCCCGTGCTCGTGCCGGCCCTGGCCGACGGCGTGATCGCGGAGGTGCTCGTGCTCGAGGGGGAGGCGGTGGAGGCGGGGCAGGTGGTGGCGCGCCTCGTCGCCGACGACGCGCGGCTGGGGCTGGCGCGGGCGGAGGCGGAACTCCGATCGCGGACGGCGGAGCGGGAGGCCGCGCTCCGCACGCTGGAGACGCTGGTGGAGAGCCGGCGCGCGCAGGAGGTCTCGGCGGCGGCGGCGGAGGAGGCGCGGGCCGCGGTGGCGGCGGCGAAGGCCCGCGTCGCCATGGCCGCGGCGGAACTGGCGGAGCGGAGGGAGGACCTGGAGCGGGACGAGATCCAGCGGCGCGGCGACGCGGTGCCCGAGTTCACGGTCGTGCGATCGCGCCTGCGGCGGGACGCCGCGGAGGCGGCGCTGGAGGAGGCGCGCGCGGAGGAGCGCGCCGCCGCGGCCCGGCTCGCGGAGCGGGAGGCGGACGCGCGCGCCGGGGCGGAGTCCCTGCGCCTGCGCATCGAGGAGACGCGGGCGGCGGAGCGCGCCGCGGCGGAGGCGGCGCTGGCGGAGGCGGCCCGCGACGAGGCGGCGCTCCGGCTCGCCCGCATGGAGGTGCGCGCGCCCGTGGCGGGAACCGTGATGCGGCGCATCTCCTCCCCCGGGTCGAAGGTGATGGCCGTCATGGACGACCCGTACTCCTCGGCGCCGGTGATCCTCTACGACCGGGCGCGCCTCCAGGTGCGGGTCGACGTCCCCCTGGCGGACGCGGGCCGCGTCGGCGTGGGCACGGCGGCGCGGGTGCGCGTGGAGCCCCTCCCCGACCGGGTGTTCGAGGGCCGCGTCACGCGCGTCGTCCACGAGGCGGACCTCCAGAAGAACACGGTGCAGTTCAAGGTGCGCGTGGAGGGGCCCGCGCCGGAGATGAAGCCGGAGATGCTGGCGCGCGTGGAGTTCCTCGGCGCGGAGCCGGCGGGCGGGACGGAGGCGCCCGCGGGTGGCGGCGGCGCGCCGGCGGCGGAGTCCGTGTGGGCGCCGGAGTCGGCGCTGGAGCCCGCCGGCGACGGCAAGGCGCGGGCCTGGGCCATCGAGGGGGGGCGCGCCGTGCGGCGATCCCTCGTGCTGGGCGGCGGGCGGCGGGAGGGCTGGGTGGAGGTCCGGGAGGGGCTCCTCCCCGGCGATCGCGTCATCGACGGCGCACCGGCGGGGCTGGCGGAAGGGGCCCGCGTGCGGGCCGCCGACGGCGGCGGGGGGAGGTGACCGTGGCCTTCATCGAGTGCCGCGGGCTGACCCGCGTGTTCCGCAAGGGCGAGGAGGAGATCCGCCCCGTGGACGGGCTCGACCTGGACGTCGAGCGGGGGGCCTACACGGCCCTCATGGGGCCCTCGGGGAGCGGGAAGACCACGCTCCTCAACCTCATCGCGGGCATCGACGTCCCCACCGGCGGCGCGCTGCGCGTGAACGGCGCCGACATCGTGTCCCTCTCCCGGGACGCCCTCGCGCGGTGGCGGTCGGAGACGGTGGGCTACATCTTCCAGCTCTACAACCTCGTGCCCGTGCTCACGGCCTACGAGAACGTGGAACTCCCGCTCCTGCTGTTCCCGCTGGCGCGCGCCGAGCGCCACCGGCGCGTGGCGCTGGCCCTGGAACTGGTCGGCATCGCCGACCGGCACGACCACTTTCCGCGGCAGTTGAGCGGCGGGCAGGAGCAGCGCGTCGCCATCGCCCGCGCCATCGTGGCGGACCCTCCCCTGCTTGTGGCGGACGAGCCCACGGGGGACCTGGACGGCACCTCCGCGGCGCAGATCCTCGATCTCCTCGGCCGCCTCAACCGGGACCTCGGCAAGACCATCGTCATGGTCACCCACGATCCCCGCGCCGCCGCCCGCGCCGGCTCCGTCGTCCGCCTCGAGAAGGGCCGCATCGCCCCCGCCCCGGCCCTCGACGCCGACATTCCCGGAATGTTGCGTGCGAGTTCGACCGGCGAACTCGGCGGCGATATTCCGGGAATGTCGTCGTCGTCGTCGCCGGGGAGGGGGGAGGGGGAGCGATGATCCGCTTCATTCCGCTGGTGCTCAAGCAGGTGGTGCGCCACCCGGTGCGGTCGGGGCTGACGGTGCTCGGCGTGGGCACGGGGATGTTCCTGTTCGCGGCGGTGCAGTCGCTGGACGCCGGCGTGCGGGAGGCCACGGGCCGCTCCGCCCGGGACAACCTGCTGGTGGTCTACCGGGAGAACCGGTTCTGCCCGTTCACGAGCCGCCTCCCGGAGGACTACGGCGGCCGCATCGCCGCCATCCCCGGCGTGGCCGGTGTCACGCCGATGCGCATCGTGGTGAACAACTGCCGCGCGAGCCTGGACGTCGTCACCTACCGCGGGGTGCCGCGGGAGGAGTTCGCCGCGACGGAGGCGCGGAAGTTCGCGCTCCGCGAGGGCTCGCTGGCGGAGTGGCTCCGCCGGGGCGACGGCGCGCTCCTGGGGGCCACGCTGGCCGACCGCCGGGGCCTCCGCGTCGGCGACCGCTTCGACTCCAGCGGAGTCACCGTGAGCGTGGCGGGCATCTTCGACTCGCCGGACCCGCAGGACCGCAACGTGGCCTACGTGGATCTCGACTTCCTCCAGAGGGCGCCGGGCCGCCGGCAGGACGGCGTCGTCACGCAGTACAACGTGCGCGTGGACGATCCCGAGCGCATGGACGCCATCGCCCGCGCCATCGACGACGAGTTCCGCTCCGCGCAGGAGCCCACCAGCACGCGCAGCGAGAAGGCCTTCGTCGCCCGCGCCGCCGGCGACGTGATGGAACTCGTGGGCTTCACGCGGTGGGTCGCGCTGGGTTGCCTCCTGGCGGTGCTCGGCCTCGTGGCCAACACCATCGTGCTCTCGGTGCAGGACCGCGTGCGCGACTTCGGCGTCCTCCAGACGGTGGGCTACACGGGAGGCCTGCTGGCGCGCCTTGTGGTGATGGAGGGGCTCACGCTCAGCCTCGCCGGCGGACTCCTCGGCGTCGGCGGCGCGCTGGCCGCCATCCGGCTCACCGCGTTCAGCCTCTCCAACGAGGGGTTGTCCATCGCCTTCGGCGCCGGCCCGTCGGTGTGGGCGTCGGGCCTCGGGGCCTGCCTCCTGCTGGGGATGCTGGCGGGAGCGGTCCCCGCGTGGCGGGCGACGCGCATCCCCGTGGCGGCGACGTTCCGGGCGGTGTGACCGGTGGGGCGGCTCCTCCCGTTCGACTACGCCGTGCGCAACCTGGGGCGCTCCCCGCTCCGGCTCTCCCTCGGCATGGCGGGCATCGCGCTGGTGGTGGGGCTGTCCATGGCCGCCGCCGGCTTCGTCCGCGGGATGGGTCGATCGCTGGAGGGGAGCGCCGACCCGCGCAACGTGATCCTCGTCTCCGCGGGGAGCGAGGACAGCGTCGAGCGGAGCGAGATCTCCGCCGCCGTCCCCGGCATCGTCGCGGGCACGGTGCCCGGCGTCCGGAGCGCCATGGGACGGCCGCTGGTCTCCCCGGAGGTGAACCTCGCCGTCGTGGTCGGCCTGGAGCGCGGCGACGCGGTCGTGCGCTACGCCAACATGCGCGGCGTCACGGCCGCCGCCTTCGCGGTGCATGCGCAGGTGCGCATCACCGAGGGTCGCCTCGCGGGGACCGGGGAACTGCTGGTGGGGCGCTTCGCCGCCGTGCGCATGGGTGTTCCCGAGGAGGCACTCGCCCCCGGCCGCTCCCTGTGGATCGACGATCGGCCGTGGACCATCGCCGGCCGGTTCGAGGCGCCCGGTACGGTGATGGAGGCGGAGGTCTGGGCGCCGCTGCAGGATCTCCGCGTCGCCACGAAGAAGGAGATGCTCTCCAGCGTCGTCGTCGCCATGGAGTCCCGCGAGGGCTTCGACGACGTCGACCTCCTCGCGCGCCAGCGCCTCGACCTGGAACTGGTGGCGCTGCGCGAGGAGGACTACTACGGTCGGCTGAAGGAGTTCTACGGGCCCGTGCGCCTCATGGTCTGGGTGACCGCGGCGCTGGTGGCGGCGGGCGCGCTGCTGGGCGGCATCAACACGCTGTACGCGGCCTTCGCGGGGCGCGTGCGCGAGATGGCGGCGCTCCAGGTGCTGGGGTTTTCCCGCTGGGCGGTGCTGCTGGCGCTGGTGCAGGAGGCGGTCCTCACCGCCGCCGGCGGCTCGCTGGCGGGCGCCGTGGCGGCGTGGCTGCTGCTGGACGGGCGCGCCGTGAGAATCTCCATGGGCGCGTTCGGAATCACCGTGGACGGCCCCGTCGTGGCGGCGGGTCTCGCCACGGGGCTGATCCTCGGGGCCGTGGGCGCGGTGCCCCCGGCCTGGCGCTGCCTCCGCTTGTCCGTGGCGGAGGCGCTGAAGGCATGACGGCAGGCTCGACTGGAGGCGGAACCATGGGAGTGCGCGCGACGGTGACGGCGCTGGTGGTGGCGATGGCGGCGGTCCTGGCGGGCTGCGGGGACGGGGCGAAGGAGGCGGCGGCGCCCGTCCCTCCGACGGGTGGCGGGCCGGCGCCGGTCGCGGGGGGCGGTGCTGCAGCGCCGGCGGCCCTGCCCGCGGACCTGTTCGCGACCGCCGCTCCCGCGGGGGCGAAGGGCGTGCTGGCGGTCAAGAAGGAGGCGAAGGAGGGGGAGACCGTCGTCCTCCGCGGCAAGGTGGGCGGCTCCGTGGCTCCCTTCCTCGCCGGTCGTGCCGTGCTCTCCATCGTGGACACGGACGGGATGGTGTCGTGCGAGGCCATGCCCGACGACGCGTGCCCGACGCCGTGGGACTACTGCTGCGAGGAGCCGAACCGCCTCGCCGAGGGATCGGCGACGGTGCAGGTCGTCGGCGCGGACGGTCGCCCGCTGAAGGCGCCGCTGGAGGGCGCCGGCGGACTGAAGCCGCTCCGCATCGTGGTGGTGGAGGGAGTCGTCGGCCCCCGCCCCGATCCGAAGGTCCTGGTGGTGAACGCCACCCGCATCCACGTGGAGCCGTAGCGAGGCCGGCCTCCACGGAGGGGTATCCTCCCCCCGTGGACAACGCTCCGACGGACGGGGACGGCGGCGGGGACTCCCCGTCCGCGGCGCGCGCCGCCGTCGACGCGCTCCGGGCGCCCGGCGGCGATGCCGCGGAGGCTCTGCGCCGGTGCACCGCGCTCCGCGACGGGCTCGATCCCGCGGACCCCGCCGACGCCGAGCGCATCCTCAGGGCCGCCGGCGAGGCGCGGGGCCGGGACCTCTCCTGGGAGCCGGCGGTGCTGGAGGTCCTGGACCGCTGCGCCGACGACGCGCTCCGGCGGCGGGCCGGCATCGTGGCGGCGCAACTGGCGGACCATCGCGGGGACGCGGCGGGGGCGGAGTCCCGCTACCGGAGCCTCCTCCGGTCGCTCCGCGGGTCCGGCACGGCGGAGGAGCGGGCCGCCTGCGTGAACCTGGTGCGGCTCTTCCTCCTCGGAGGCCGGGAGTACGAGGCGCTCGTCCTCTCCCAGGCCGCGGAGCGTCTGCTGCGGACCGCCGGCGACGCGTGGGGGCTCGCCAACCTCCTCCTCCATCGAGGGCGCGTGCTGCTCTCGCTGGAGGACCTGCCGCGGACCGTGGAGGCGCTGGCGGCGGCGGACGGGGCCACGGGCGCGGTGGCGCCGCCCCGGGACCGGCTGCTCCGGTTCTCCCTGGAGGGGCTGCGCGCGCGGGAGCGCCTCGCGGCGGGGGACCCCGAGGGCTGCCTCGCGGCGCTGGCGCGGGCGGAGGCGCTGGCGGCGGGGGATCCGGTGCCCGTGGATCCGCGGCTGCCACTCCTCCTCCGGGCGAGGGCGCTGCGCGCCGCCGGGAGGTCGGCGGAGGCGGCGGAGGCGCTGGACGCGGTCCTCGACATGGGACCGCCCGCGGATCCCCCGTGGTTCGAGGCCCGGGCGGAGGAGGCGCGCCTGGCGTTCCTCGTGGAAGGGCGCGCGGCGGGGCTCGCCCGGGTCCGCCCGCTGCTGGCGGCCCTGGCGTCCCTCGGTCCGGGCCGCACTCCCTCGGGCTGGCGCCTCCACCTCGCGGCGGGGCTGGCCCGCTGGCTGGAGGAGGAGGCCAACGCCCCGGCGGAGACCCGCGCCGCCCACGACCTCGCTGCGGCGGCGACGCTGGAGCGCATGCGGGAACTGGGCGACGCACGGCGGGATCTCCCGGAACTGGACGGCGTGGAGGCGGCCGACCTGGAGATCCTGGAGGATCACCGGCGGAGGGTGCTGCGCGAACAGCGGGCGCTGCTGGAGGCGGTCCAGCGGGCCATGGAGGACGCGGCCCGGCGGGAGGGGGGCCTTCCGGCGGCGCTCCTGGACGCGGCGGGCGGGCTGCACTCGGTCTGCGCGTGGTGCCGGCGGCTCCGCACCCCCGACGGGACCTGGGTCCCCCTGGGGCAGTTCGTCCCGGACACCGTGCCCGTCCGCGTGACCCACGGAATCTGCGGCGTCTGTCGCGAAGTGGTGGCTGCGGGCGGGTAGGACCGGCCGGCGCCCGGCGGATGGACGAAACGCCGTGGCGGACGGCGGCATGATCTCATGCAACGAACCGCATCGTGTCCGCCCCGCCCCCTCCGCCCGGTGACGCACCCGCCCCGGCCCCCGCCCCCGCCGAACTCGCACGCATCATTCCGGGAATGTTGTCGCCGAGTTCGGTGCTGGCGGAGATGGCGTGGCTGCGGAGGCTGGCGCGGAGTCTGACGGCGGACCCGTCGGTGGCCGACGACCTGGTGCAGGAGACGTGGATGGCGGCGCTGCGCAGTCCCCCCGGAGGGGACCGGCCGCTCCGCCCCTGGCTCTCCCGGGTCCTGCGGAACTTCGCGCTGCAGCGCCACCGCGCCGAGGCCCGCCGCCGCCGCCGGGAGGAGGGGCGGACGCCGGGAGCGGAGGCGGCCCCGTCGGCCGCGGACCTGGCGGCGCGGGTCGAGATGCAGAGGCTGCTGGCGGGCCTCGTCCTGGAACTGCCGGAGCCCTACCGCGGCACGGTCCTCCTCCGGTACTACGAGGACCTCCCCGGCGACGTCATCGCCGCCCGCACGGGGGTGGCTCCGTCCACGGTGCGCGTGCGCCTCCGCCGGGCCCTGGAGCGCCTCCGCGCGAGGCTGGATCGCCGTTTCCACGGGGACCGCGTGGCATGGTGCCTCCTGCTCCACCGATGGGAGCCGGCGGGGCCGCCTGTCCCGCCCCCCGCGTCGTCCGGTCCCGAAGGGAGCGACGCCGGCGGGGGCCGCGGCCCCGTGGCGCCCCGCCCCGGGCCGCCCCGCGGAGCGGCGCGCCGCTCCGCGGAGGCCGCCCTCGC
>CAZSIX010000081.1:0-8091 GCA_964607145.1 uncultured Planctomycetota bacterium
GGATCGGCGCGAGGACGCCGCGGGACCGCGGTCCCTCATGAGTGGGTCGGGCTAGGTGAGGGCGGTCCTCGAGCGGGACTTCCTCGCGCAGGTGACGCGGGGCCGGGCGGTGCTGATGCGCACGCTGCTGGCGGCGGTGGTGGGCGGCGCCATGCTGGTCCTCATCCTGGGCAGCGCGTGGTCCTGGGAGAACGCGCAGGACCGCCTCGCCCGGGAGATCTTCCTCGTGGGGGCGTTCTTCCTCCTGGGAGGGATCTGCCTCCTGGCCCCGGCGCACGCGGTGGGCGCCGTGCTGGAGGAGCGGATCCGGGAGACGCTCCCCCTCGTGCTCGCGAGCCCCGTGGGACCGCGGGGACTGGCGGTGGCCAAGTTCCTGGCCCGCGTCGCGTCGGTCCACGTCCTCGCCGCGGCTGCCCTCCCGACCCTGGCGCTCACCACCGTCCTGGGCGGCGTCTCCGGACGGGATCTCGTGGATCTGGGCACGCTGCTCTTCGGCGTCGTGGTCGAGACGACGGCGTGGGCGCTCTACGTCTCCTGCCGCACGCGCCGGTACGCCACCGCGGTGGTGCTCGCGTACCTGGCCCCCGCGCTCCGCTGGGTGATCTGCGGCGCGGTCGGGGTGTTCCTCGGTCTTCGCGCGATGGAGCGCGGCGAGGAGCCCGTCGCGGGCCTGTGGCTCGCGGAGAGCACCCCCGTCGCCGCCGCGTTCCTGCTGACGCAGCCGACGGGACTGGCGACCTTCTCCTCGAGCGTGCCCGGGACCTTCCCCACGCTGCTGCTCGCCTGGCCCGCGCAACTGTTCGCCGCGACCGCGCTCCTCGTCGCCGCGCTGGCCGTGGCCGGGAGCGCGCGGCTGCTGGAACGCGAGGCGGAACCGGCGTCGTCGTGGCTCCTCCGGTGGAGGCGGGGACGCCGCTGGTTCCGCCGTCCCCCGCCGGACCACGGGAACCCGGTGGCGTGGAAGGAGCGGCTGCTCCTGGACGCGGCGGCGTCGCGGGTCCTCTACTACGTCGTCCTCGCGGTGTGCGGACTCGGCGAGGGCGCGTTCCTCGCGTGGCTGTGGGTGGAGCGCGTGAACCTCAGCGGCGGGAGCGCGCCCGCCGATCTCGCCATCGGGTTCTTCATCGGCATGGCGGTCCTCATCGCCCTCGCCGCGGGGGCCCACGGGGCGATCACCGTCGTGCACGAGAAGGCCCGCGGGTCCTTCGACCTGCTCCGCGTCTCCCCCCTGGGCGCGGCGCGCATCCTGGACGGCAAGCGACGCGGGATCCTCGTCGGCGTCGCGTTCCTCGCGCTCCTCCCCGCCTGCCATCTCCTCCTGTGCGCGGCGGTGGGGCTCGTGTCCTGGTTCCTGGTCGCGGGCCTCCTCGCCTCGGGGACGCTGATGGTCCTCTTCTGGCTCGCCCTCGGCCTCCGGTGCAGCCTCGGCGCGCCGGCGGTGCGCACCGCCGTGACCCGCTACGCGCTGCTGGTGGCCGTGCTGGGCATCGGGGGCCCGGTGACGTTCGGACTGGCGGACGAGGTGTTCCGGATCCCCTGGAACCAGGAGGCCGGCGTCATGGCGCTGCTCATGGGGGGCTGCCCGCCGCTCCACCTGATGGCCACGACCGACTGGCTGCTGCGGGCCGAGGGCCGCCCGTGGAACTCCTCCGTGGTGAGCGACGGGCTCGGCTGGATCTGGGGCTGGACCGGCATCATGATCGTCGTGGTGATCAACGCCCGCCACGCGCTCCTCCCCCGCCTCGCCGCGGAACTCGAGGATCGCGGGGAGGAGTTCCCGTGAGGGCGGTCCTGGAGCGGGACTTCCTGACCGAGTTCTCCTCCGAGCGGGCGTTCCGCGCGCGCTCCTACCTGGGCCTGCTGGTGGCGGTGGCCATCGCGCTCACGCTGCTCATCCTCCAGGCGGCGGGCCGGGAACTGGATCCGGACCGCATCGCGCTCTACGTGTTCCGCTGGAGCGCGCTGGCGCTGCTGGCGTCCATCTTCCTGCTGGCCCCCGCCTCCGTGGTCGGTTCCGTGCTGGCGGAGCGACTGCAGCAGACGCTCCTGCTCGTGCTGACGTCCCCCGTGGGACCGCTGCGGTTCGCGCTGGCGAAGATGGTCGCCCGGGCCGCGGTGGTGGGCGGCTACGCGCTCTCCGCGCTCCCGCCGCTCATGGTGCCGCTGCTCTACGGCGGCGTCTCGGGGCAGCAGGTCGTGGATCTCGGGCTCGTGGCCGCGGGCGTCGTGCTGGAGACGAGCGCGTGGGGCCTCGTCGTCTCCACCTGGTCCTCCCGCCTCGCCACGGCGTCCGTGCTCGCCTATCTCATCCCGGCGGCGCGCTGGGTGATCATGGCGAAGGGCGTGCTGCCCTCGGTCTTCGCGGCGCTGGGGATGGGCTGGGCGCAGCCCGTGGGGCCCCTCGCGGCGGCGGCGGCGTCCACCACTCCCGTGCCGGGGCTCGCCCGGGCCCTGGCGCCGGACGAGTGGGCGTCGTGGGCGAATCCGGCCGGCGGGTTCGGGCTGGCGCCCGGCGGCGGAGGGCCGGTGTTCGGCGCCGGACCTCTCGACTCCCCGGGCCTCCTCTACCTCGCCGCGGCGGCGGTGTTCGCCGCCCTGGCCGTGGTGCTGGCGGGACGCCGCCTCGCGCGGGAGGCGGAGCCGCGGGGGCGGGTCCGGTTCGATCTCCGGCACGCCGTGGCGACGGTGCGGGGCGCCCGGCCCGGGGCGGGGAGCGCCCCGGCGCGACGCCGCCCCCGTCCCGGGCCCGACCACAATCCCGTCGCGTGGCGGGAGCAGAGGCTGGTGAACACGGGGACGTCCCGGCCGCTCTACTACGGCGTCATGGCGGCGCTGCTCCTGCTCCTCGTCCGCTTCGTGACGGACCTCGCCGCGTACCGGTCGCGCGGCTACTCGCTCTCGCCCGAGGAACTCCCGCTCCTGCTGGTCGCCTCCTCCCTGCTGCTGGCCGTCGCCGCCGCCGCCGCCGGCGCCGCCGCCGTGAGCCACGAGCGGACGCAGGGGACGTGGGACCTCCTCCGCACGAGCCCGCTGGACGCGTGGGACATCGCCGAGGGCAAGCGCGCGGGCCTCCTGCGCGGCCTCGGGTTCCTCGCGGTCGTGCCGGCGGGGCTCCTCGTCATCGTCGTCCTGCACGGGAGCCTGACCCCCGGCGGCGCGCTGCTGGCGGCGGTGCTCATGGGGCTTCCGCCGCTCCTCTTCGCCCAGGTGGGGCTGTACCTGGGCACGCGCATCCGCCGGCCGGGGCTCGCGACGACGGCGGCGGTCATGTCCGTCGTGCTCGCCTGCGCCCTCTCCGTCGGCGTCGGCAACCTCGCCCACGGCGCGTGGACCTGGACGCCCTTCCCCGGCAACCCCAACCTGCCGTTCCGCGCCGCCTCCCCCTACTACCTCGTCGCCATCGGCACGTCGCTGCTCACGGTCGGCGACATCCCGTGGGGCTGGGGCTGGTGGGCGCGCGGGGGCGGGGAGCCGGGGTTCTGGGTCATCGCGTGGGCGACGGTGTACGCGTGGTTCGCCTGGCGCATCGGCGCCTCCCTCGGGGGCCGGCTGGACAGGGAACTGGACCGGGAACGGGAGGGCTGATGCACCTCCCCCACTTCCTGCTGCGCACGCTCTCGACCACGGCGGCGCGGCCCCGCTGGTTCCTCCTGCGGACATCGCTCGCGGCGACGGTGTCGCTGGCGGCGGTCGCGTGCGCGATGGCGGCCTCGCGCAGCGGGTTCACGCGCGGGGAGGAGGTCGTGGGGCTCGTCGTCCACCTGATCGCCGTCGCCCTGGCCGTCTTCACGCCCGCCGTGGGCGCCGTCTCCCTCGTGGAGGACCGCCTGCGGGGGATGATCCCGCTCATCCTCTGCACGCCGGTCACCGCGCGCGGACTCGTCCTGCAGCGCCTCGCGGCGGTGCTCGCCCTCTCCCTCGGGACCGCCGCCGTGGGCCTCCCGGCGCTGGCATGGATCCACGCGATGTTCGTCCCCGACCCGCGGGTCCTCGCGGCCTCCGTCCTGGCGCTGACGGCGCTGGCGCTGGAACTGGCCTGCTGGTCCGTGCTCGCCTCCGCCCTGGCGCGGCGGCGGGAGACGGCGCTCCTGCTCGCCTACGGCCTCCCCGCGGCGCGGTGGACCGCCCAGGCCGCGCTGACCTCCTGGCTCTGGGCCGGCCATCCCCTCCTGGCGGAGGTGCTCTCCGCGAGCACCCCCGTCGGGCTGCTCCTGGGCGGCGGGGCCGCGTTCGACGCGGCGGTGGCGCCGCTGGGCGCCCCGGGGATCCTCCGCTGGTTCATCCTCCACCCCACGGTCCTGATGGCCCTGTTCCCGGTGCTGCTGCCCGTCGTCGCCGTCCCGCTGGCGGCGGTGGCCATCGCCCGCGAGCCGCGCGCCCGCGGCGGGGGAGGGGAGCCGTCCGGGCCGGGCGGGCCCGGCCGCCCCCATCGGCCGCTGCGGTGGCCGGCGCTCCTCCGGCGGGACCCGGTGGCGTGGAAGGACCTGGCGTCCCACGCCGCGCCCGGGGGGGCCGTCGCGTGGTGCGTCGCGGGGCTCGCGTTCTTCGCCGTCGGCGCGTGGTGGACCCGGCTGCCGAGTCCCGGCGGACCGGCGGAGTCCGTGGGCTGGCTCCTCGTGGCCGCGCTGGGGGTCGTCTGCGCCGCGGCCGCCGGTGCGGCGGCGTCGGAGCGCGGGGAGTCCACGTTCGACCTCCTCCGCTGCACGCGGCTCACGGCGGACGACATCGCCCGGGGGAAGATGCGGGCGGTGGCGCTGCGGGTGGCGCCCGTGGCGCTGGCGTTCGTGGGGCTGGGGGCCCTGCTCACGGGGCGGGGCTGGTGGCATCCGGCGTCCGCGGCGCTGGGAGTCCTCTACGCGCTGGCGGCGCTGACCAACGGCGCGCTGCTCGGCCTCCGCTGGGGCACGCGCTGCGAAGTCCGCCGCATGGCCGTCCCCGGCGGAGCGCTGGCGGCGGTGGCGACCCTCTTCTCCTGTCCGCTGGCGGTCCTCGGCCCGCTCATGGCGGTGGCCTCCCATGCGGGCCCCCTCCGCGGGCTGGGACTCCTGCGCGGGCTGCTCCTCCCCGCGGCCACGGTGGGAACCGCGCCCTTCGTCCTCGACGGGATCGACCGGACGGTGATGCTCATGGCGACACGGGGACTCCTGTCCCTCCCCGACGTCGGAGGCTTCGTCGCCATGGGATGGATCGCCGCCAACATCGTCGCCGTCGTCCTGTGGAGCCGGGAAGTGCGCTGGTTCCTGCGGGAGGAACTGCGCGGCGAGCGGGACCTCGGTGACGGGGAGGACGGGGCGGAGCCGCCCGTGGGGGAGCGCCTCGATCGCCACCGCCGCCGGAGGGAGCGGGAGCGCGCCGTGGACCGCGCCGTGCGCGGAGGGGTCGCGCCATGACGGGCGCCCCCGTCCCGGTCCGATGGCGGCATCCCGTGCTCGACCGGGACTACGTCCGCCTCGCCAGCCGCCCGCGGTCCTTCCTCACGCGCGCGCTCCTCGTCGCCGCCGCCGCCCTCGTCGCGCTCCCGGCCCTGCTCTCCGTCCGCCGGGGCGGCGCCGAACCCGGACTCGCCCTCCTTTCCGCCCTGTGCAGCATGACCACCCTGGCGGTGGGCGTGATGGCGCTCAACGAGGCCTCCGACGCGGTGCCGTCGGAGCGGCGGCAGGGAACGCTCGCCCTCCTCCGTCTCGCCCCCCTGGGGGAGCGCGGGCTGGCGGCGGCGCTCCTCTTCTCCCGCGCCCTCTCGACGCTGCTCCTCGTGGTGGGCCTGCTGCCCGTGGGTGCCCTGGCGTTCCTCCTCGGCGGCGTCTCCCTGGCGGACGTCGCCTTCGGGACGCTGGGCGTGGCGGCGGCGGCGGCGCAGGCGGCCGCCGTGGGCCTCCGCGCCGGGTACGGGGCCACCGCCGCGAAGGAGGCCGGCCGGCGCGCCTCGTTCGTGGCCGTGGGCCTGCTGATCTCTCCCACCCTCCTCGGCGGAGCGGCGTTCCTGCTCCGCGAACTGTCCCTTCCGACCCTCGCCGCGGTGGCGGGGGCGGTCGCAGAGCCGCTGGGCGGCGCCCTCGTCCCGTTGACATCCCTCGCACACGGACCCACCCTCGGCGAGGCGGGACTGCTCGTCGCCGGCTCCGGGGTCCTCGCGGCCCTCTCGATCCTCTCCACCGCGCGGTGCCTCCGGCGGGAGGAGGAGCCCGTGGTCGCCGGCCCGGCGGGGGGCGCGGGCGCGCCGGCGCCCGGGAGGGGCGCGGCGCGGGAGAGCGTGGATCGCTTCACCACGGGGGCGGAGGCGCGACGCCTCCTCTCCGACGCCGGCGACGCGGACGGCCTCCTCCTGCGGGGCCGGCTCGGTCGCATCCCGCTGGCGTGGATGGAGGCGCGCCCGAGGGGCCGCCCCTGGGCCCGGCGGCTGGGGGCCGTGGCCACGGGGACGGTGTTCGCGCTGCTCCTGGGCGTGCCCCTCGGCCTCGCGGGCCTCGCGTCCGTCCCCGTCAAGGGCGTCGCCCACTGGATCACCGCCGTGCTCGCCGTGCCCTTCCTCGCGACGGCTCTCGCGTTCCTCGGCACCGGCTCCTACCTCGCGGAGGAGCGCGAGGCGGGCCGGCTGGAGGTCCACCGCAGCGCGCCGTTCCGGGGCGTGGACTTCCTTCGGGCCCGACCCGTCGCGCTCCTGCGGCGCGCGGGGCCGCTGCTCGTCACGTGCGCCGTGCTGACGCTCCTCCTCGCCCCCTTCGGGCTCGTCCGCCCGCTCCCCGTGCTGGGCGCCGTGCTGGGGGCGCTGTGCGCGGGACCGGCGTACGCCGCCGCGGCGGCGTGGCTCGCCTGGGGCGCGTCATCCCTCCGCTCGGCGCGCATGCGCATCGCCATCGGGTGCTTCCTCCTGCTGCCCTGCTCGGGATTCGTGCCCCTCGCCGCGGGCGGTGAACTCGGCGGGCTCTGGACCGCGGGGCTCGTCCTCCTCCACCCGCTCACCCCGCTGCTCGGGCCGGGGATCCTCCTGCTCGATCCCGGAGGAATGCTCCGGTCCGGCGCGGGCCCGGCCGCGGCCATCGGCGTCGCGCTCTCCCTCCTCCTCTACGGCATCCCCGGGTGGCTCGCCCTTCTCCGCCCCGGCGGATGGACCGACCGCCTCGTGGAGAGGGCCACGTCGTGAGCGACGCCGCACCCGTCCGCGCAGGGCGGGCGACTCCGCGGCTGGACGCCCTGCTGGCCTGGATCGAGCGGCGCCGGGCTCCCCTCGCGGAGCGGGACTTCGTGCGCCTCGCCGCCCGGCCCCGGGCCTTCCTCGTGCGGACCCTGCCCGTGGTGGCGGCGCTGGCGCTCTGGTGGATCCACGCGGCGAGCACGAACGAGCCCTACCCGCCGGGGGGACTCGTGGTGGCGGGGCTGACGGGAGTGGCCACGGTGTTCGGCGGCCTCGTCGCGCTGCTGGACGGCGCCGACGCCATCCCCGAGGAGCGCCGCGCCGGGACCCTGGCCCTCCTCCTGGCGACGCCGCTCCGCCCCGGCGACCTGGCGGCCCAGTTCCTCCGCTCCCGGGTCGGCGGCGCCGTCCACTCCCTGCTCCCCCTGTTCCCCCTCGGCGCGGTGGCGCTCCTGCTGGGGGGCGTCGACCTGACGGACCTCCTGGTGGGAGTGCTGGACGTCCTCACCGCGTGCCTGCAGGGGGCCTCCATCGGCCTCCTCGCCGGCTACGGCGCCCGCACCGCCGCCGCCGGGGCGGGCCGCGCGGTGATGATCGTGGCCGCTCTCTGGTGGATGCCCCGCCTCCTGGCCGGCGCGATGCATGTCGCCGCCATCGCGTTCCCCGCCGCGCGGGCGGCGGCGGAACCCCTCCGCCTCCTCGACGGAGCGCTGGCGGGGCTCGTGGCCCCGCGCGCGGGCTGGCCGGCGCCGTGGTCCGTCGCCGGCGGCGCCGCGCCGGCGTTGGAGGACGGCGTTCTGCTCCTCGCGGGCACGGCGGTCCTCTTCCTCGCGGCGCGCCGGGTGACCGCGGGGCGCCTGCGGAACGAGGAGGAGCGCGTCGCCGCCACGGTCCCGGCCCGGGCCGCGACCACCGCCCCGCCCCCCGCCGCGCGGCCCGTGCTCGCCCGCACCGCCGCG
>CAZSIX010000082.1:0-7617 GCA_964607145.1 uncultured Planctomycetota bacterium
GCCGTTCCACATCCCCTCGGGCTCGATGATCCCCTCGATGCTCATCGGGGACATGCTCTTCGTGAACAAGCTGCGCTTCGGGCCGCACATCCCGTTCACGAAGGTGAACCTCCCGGGGTACGCCGAGCCGCGCCGCGGGGAGCCGCACCCCGCGCACCGCCGCCGGCGGCCCCGCGGCGGCGAGGTGGCGGCGGAGATCGCGCCCGTCCCCGGAGGTCGCCAGGTGGATCTCCGCGGCTCCCTCCGCCGCCGCCGCCAGGTCCTCCGCCGCCACGGCCTCCACGAGGACTCCTTCCCCTCCCGCCGCCGCGGGCTCGAGGAGGAGCGCCCCCGCCCCCTCGCCGGGATGGAAGCCCGCCGACCCGCCGCGGCGCGCCGGGTCCCCCGGCTCCGTCGCCGCGGCCACGAGCCGGAGGGCGGCCAGCGCCCGGCCGTAGGCGGGGTGGAACGCGTCCGCCGCGCCCACCACGGCACGGGGGACGGCGCCGGATCGCACGAGGGTCGTCCCCAGGAGCAGCGCCGCCTCGAAGGAGGTGCTCCCCGCGCTGAGCGCCAGCGCGGGACCGCGCACGCCCAGTTCCCGCGACGCGACCCCGGTCATGGCGTTGTGCAGGGACCCGGCGAAGAGCATGGGGGACGCGTAGCGCGCCCCGTCCCGGGCCGCCCCGGCGAGGAACTCGATGGTCTCCCACATGGCGCCGTGGGCGGTCCCGAGCACCAGCGCGGCGGAGGGGTCCAGCGCCGCGCCGCCCAGCGATTCGAGAACCGCGGCCAGCGCCATGGCCGGCTGGCGGCCCAGCCGGCGGCCGAGACCGCGCGGAAGGTCGCGCAGGGGCTCGAAGGGAGCGGCGAAGGGGGCCTCGCCGGCCTTCGGCGCGAGCGGCGGCCCCGCTCGCGGCCCCCCGACGTCCGCCGCCAGGGCGGCGTCCAGGCCCGTGCCGTCGGCGCAGACGATCCCCGCACCCACCACCCGCGCGGGCCCCGTCACGGTGCCTCCCGGGAGAGCACGAGGGAGGCGTTGGTCCCACCGAACCCCAGCGAATTGACCAGGACCGCCCCCAGCGGACCGTCCCGGCCGCCGGGCGGCACGATGGGGAGATCGCACGCCGGATCCGGGCGCTCGATGGGAGCGTTGCCCGGGACGTGGGCCCCTTCCATGGCGAGGATCGCCACCGCGGCGGCCACGGCGCCGGCGGCGCCCAGCGTGTGGCCGAACACGTGCTTCGTGCCCGACACCGGCGGCGGCGCGGCGCCCAGCACGGCGCGCACCGCCGCCGCCTCGACCCCGTCGTTGTTGGGAGTCCCCGTGCCGTGGGCGTGGACCCACCCGAGGTCGCGCGCCTCCAGGCCGGCCATGGCCAGCGCACCGGCCATGGCCGCCGCCACCCCGCTGCCGTCGGGGCGCGGGGCGGTGGCGTGGTGGGCGTCGCTGGTGGAGGCCCACCCCCGGAGCCACGCCCGGGGGCGAAGCCCCGCGTCGGGACGCACGAGCAGGAGGAAGGCGGCCCCCTCGCCGAGATTGAGCCCCGAGCGTCCGCCGTCGAAGGGCGTGCACCGCACGGGGGACAGCAGGCCCAGCGACGCGAAGCCGTGGTACGTGAGCCGCGACAGCACGTCCACGCCCCCCGCCAGCACCGCGTCGGCGGCGCCCGCGAGGAGCAGTTCCGCCCCGGCGGCGACGGCCTGCGTCCCGCTGGTGCACGCCGTCGCCACGGCCGTCACGGGGCCCCGGAGCCGGAATCGTCGGGCCACCTGCGCGGGGGCCTCCCAGAGCGGCAGGTTGCGGAGGGCGGGGCGGATCGCCACCGCGGGCCCGCCCCCCCCGGCCTCCCGCTCCACCCACCGCTCCGTGCCGTTCATCCCGCCCACGGTGCCGCCGCACACCACCGCCGTGCGCGCCCCGGGAAGGAGGTCCCCCGCGTCGCGCAGCGCCTCCTCCGCAGCCAGCAGCGCCAGCCGCACGGCGCGGCGCCCGCGTCCGCCGGGAAGCCGGAGCGGCGGATCCTCGAACGCCGCGTCCGGCACCTCGAACACGGGGAAGCGCTCCGCCAGCGGGCTCTCGATGGAGCGGGGGGGAACCGGCGGACGGCCCCCCGAGCGGAGCGCCGCCATCGTCGCCGCGGCCCCGCGGCCCGCGGTGGTGACGATCCCGACTCCCGCGACGACGACGGCCCCGCGCGCCCGCCCGCTGCCCACGCGCTACTTCTTCCGATCCTCGACGTCGAAGAGCCCGTCCCCCAGTTCGGGGTTCCGCTCCACGTCGAGGAACCGGATCTCGGTGCGCGAGCGGGTCTTCTCCCGCAGGACGATGGCCGTCAGCGCCCGCGAGGTGGAGTCGAACGTGAGGTCCACGGCCTCGATCACCTTCGCCATGGTCGCGTCCCGGGGCGCCGCCCGGACGACGAGCGGCGTCGTGCTCACGAGTTCCAGGTCGTACCGCTCCCGCGCCTTCGCGAAGTCCCCACGCGTCCACAGGAAGACCTGCTCCGCCGTGGCCGAGGTCACGGGGTCGTCGACCAGCCGCGCCGTCTCCGAGGTCGTCTCGCCCCGCCGGGAGGTCCGCTCCCGCCGCACGCGGTCGCCGCTCACCACGAGGACGGTGCGGAGCGGCTCCCGGTACTCCCAGCGCAGTCGCCCCGGGAACCGGAGCGCCAGGCTGCCCCGGCTCACCACCTCCTCGCCGAAGACCTCCAGGTGCTTGCGCTGCTCGAACTGCGCCCGGAGCGATCGGAGATCCGCCAGCGCCTTCGAGATCTCCGCCAGCGCGCCGTCGAGCCGGCGGGCGCGCTCCTCCTTCGACAGCGCCGCCACGGCGGCGGCGTCGTCCTCCGGCGCGGGAAGCGCGGCGGCCTCTCCCGCGGGGGCGGCGGCCGCGGGAGCGGCGGGAGGGTCCTTCGCCGCCGGCGGGGCGGGGGCGGGATCGTCGTCGCCGCGGGACACCGCGACGAGGGAGCCGCAGACCAGCAGGGCCGGCAGGAGGCTCGCGGCGACGCGCCTCACGGCGCCACCGTGGGCGACGTGGCCAGGGACATCCCGCCCCGGGCGACGACCTCCGCGGCGCCGCCGTCGGCGAGGCGGTGGATCTCCGCATCCACGCGGACGAGGTTGCCCACGCGGAAGCGGACCTCCACGGCGCACCGGAGCCGATCCCCCGGCCGCGCGGAGCGGAGGATCTCGAACCCGGAGACGGCCCCCAGGTAGCCCGCCTCGGGCGGGAGACCCATGGCCAGCCGGCGGAGCCCCGCCCCCGCTGCGGCGGTCTGCGCCGCCACCTCCAGGAGCGCCGGGTCGTCGAGCACCCCGTCGCGCAGCCACGCGCAGTCCGCGGACACCGTCCACGAGGCGACCGTGCGATCGCCGGCGTCCTCGTCGACGCGGTCCAGCAGGAGCATCGGGGGACGGTGGGGTAGGATGCCGTCCACGCCCGCCACCTCGGGGTCCACCATGCGCGCCAATCTATCCCACGGAGCCCCGCGAACGCACCGTAGCCTCCGCGTCGCCTTCGCTCCCGTGGCGGCGCTGCTCTGCGCCTGCGCGACGTCGTGGTCGCTGGGCGACCCCGTGGCGGACCCGGCGGCGGCGCCGGCCGTGCCGGCCCACCGCGCCGTGGTCTCCGCCGTCCTCGAGTTCCGGGGACGCCACATCCCCCTCCTCGTGCACCTCTCCACGTCGGGACCCGGCGGCGAGGTGCGCGCCCACTTCGGGACGGAGGGCGGGATCACGGCGGTGGACCTCTCCGTGGTGGGCGGGGCGACGACGGTGCACGCGGAGAGCGCGCTGGCGGACCTTCCCGGCGTCCGGGAGATGCTGGCGGCGGACCTGCGCCGGCTCTACGGGGACCGGAGCCTCGCGGGCCGCGGGGCTCCGGCGGGGCCGGCGCGCGCCGTCGTGCACGGAGACGCCGGCCTCGTCGCGATTCCGCTGGTCGACGGCACCTTCCTCGCGTTCCCGCCGGCCGCCTCCGCGGAGGGGACCGGCACCGTCGCCGTGACGGTCCTCGACGCGGCGCTCCGTCCCGAGGCCGTCGTCGCGTACGGCGATCGCGACGCCGACGGCGTCCCCCGGCTGCTCTCCCTCCGCGACCTGCGGGACGGCCACGCGCTGCGCCTCGACGTGGAGAGGGTGCTCCCCCCCGCCCCGCCGCAGGCGACGGAACGGGGACGGCGACCGTGACCCCCGCCCTTCCGGCGCCCGCGCGCTTCCGCGCGCTGGGCGGGGACGTCTTCGAGGCGACCTTTCCGCTGCCACCGGACTACCCGGGCTTCCGGGGGCACTTCCCGGGGGAACCGGTGCTGCCGGGCATGTGCCACGTCGCGCTGGCGCTCCGCGCCGCGGAGGCGGCCGTCGGCCGGCCCCTCCGCCTCCTCCGCGTGGATCGCGCGAGGTTCTCGCGGAAGACGCTCCCCGGCGCCGACCTCGTGATCCGCCTCGCCCGCCGGGGCGGCGCCGGCGACGCCTTCCACACGGAGCACTTCCAGGGGGGGGAGGCGGTGGCGGAACTGCGATTCGCCGTCCGCTGGAGCGGGGACCCCGCAGCGGCGCGCTGACGGGCCCTTCACCCGGCGGCGCGGCCCGTCCCCATCCGGGCGAGAAGCGCGTGGATGTCGCCCACGGTCTCGAGCCCCTTCAGTTCCTCGTTCTCGATGCGGCGGCCCACGTGGCGCTCGAACTCCAGCACCAGGTCCACGAGGTCGAGGCTCTCGAGGCCGAGATCGTCGCGGAGGTGGGCCTGCGGACGGATCGCCTCCGGCGGGACCTCGAACTCCCGCTCGAGGACCTCGCGGATCCACGACTCCAGGGCGTCGTCGCTGTCGGTGCTCACGAGGCGCAGTCTCCGGACCGGGCCCGTTCCCGCGCACAGGAACGGGGGCCCGCCGCCCCGTCCCGCCCGACCCGGGTCCGCCGGCCGCAGTAGATACCCGGGGGCCGAGGGGGCGACAGGAGATTCCTCCCGCGGGAAAGGGCGGTCACGCCGGGTCCCGCGCCGCCAGGGCGGCATCGAGGGCCCGGAGCCAGCGATCGCCGCGGACGACCACGGGGTTCTCCTCGCTCCAGAGTTCCCCCGCGAGCAGGGAGGTGATGCGGCTCTTCACCACGGGGTCCGGGTCGGCGTGGAACATGACGCGCTTCAGCCGCCCCTCGTACCAGCCCTCCACGAAGGGCGTCATGGCCCCCATGGAGCGCCGGACGGACGCCTCGTAGGCCGCCAGCCGCTCCCCCTCCGACGCGGGGTCCGCCAGCGCCCCGTCGAGCGCCGCGGCCAGCGCCTCCGCTCCCCCGAGGGCGAGGCAGAGTCCCGACGAGAACACCGGATCCAGGAACCCCGCGGCGTCCCCCGCGAGGACGACGCCGTCCCCGTGCAGCGCACCCGACGAGCGGCCGTAGGAGCGGGCGCCGCGGATGGGGGAGAGGCGCTCCGCCCCCTCCACGATGCGGCCCACGAGCGGCATGCGCGCCACCAGGCCGGCGAACCGCTCCTCCGGCGAGCCGCCGGGGAGCTCCGCCACCTCCGCCGCAAGGGCCACGAATCCCACGGAGGTGATCCCGTCGCGGAGGGGGATGCACCAGCACCACGCGGTCGCGTCCTCGACGACGACGATGTCGCCGGTGCGCGCCACGGCCACGTGCCCCACGGCGGGACGCCGCAGGCGGAAGTGGCCGAACAGCCCGACGCGATCCTTCACCAGCGGTTCCCGCTGCCAGCCGCGCAGGCGGGCGGACGTCGAGTCGAGCCCCGCCGCGTCCACGACGAACCGACCGCGAAGCGGTTCGCCGGCGACGCTCACCCGGGCGGCGTCCCCCGCCCCGCGCCCCTCCAGGTCGGTGGCCGTGACGCCCTCGCGGATCTCCGCGCCCTGCTCCCCCGCCCATCGCAGGAGCAGCGCGTCGAAGGTGGCCCGATCCACCTGGAACGCGTGGGGATGGAGGCTCGGCGGATCCCCCTCGCCGAAGTCGAAGCGCGCCGTGCGCCCGCCGTCGGCGGAGGCGAACACGGCCCCCTCCTTGCGGACGAACCCGGTGGCGCGGACCCGCTCCAGCAGGCCCGCGCGCTCCAGGACTCCCATGGACTGGGCGAGCATGGACTCGCCGATGTGGAACCGAGGGAACGGGTCCTTCTCGACGAGGACCACGCGGCGCCCGCGGCGCGCCAGGAGTCCCGCCGTGAAGGAGCCGGCGGGCCCTCCGCCCACCACCACCGCGTCCCACGCGCCACCCGTCGTCATGAACCGGCCCTCCTCGATGGGCCCGATCGTATCGCGGTGCCGCCGCCGGTCCCACGTGCGCCGGACGCCGGCGTCACGGTCCCGCGTCGCGCCGGCGCTTTCCGCGCTCCGACCGCGGCAACGCCGCCACGGCGCGGATGCGCGCGGGCACCATCCACGAGGGGACCCGCAGCGCGGCGTGGGCGCGGAGGGCGGCCTCGTCCACGGAAGCGCCGGGGGCGGCGACGACGTCCGCCGCGAGCACGGGGCCGAGCACCGGGTCCTCCTCGCGGCGCACCACGCAGTCCGCCACAGCCCCGTGGGACGCCAGCGCCGCCTCCACCTCGCCGGGCTCCACGCGATGGCCCCGCACCTTGAGCAGGTCGTCGCGGCGGCCCCGGAAGAGGTGGACGCCGTCGTCGCGGCGCGCGGCGAGATCGCCCGTGCGCAGGAACGGGACCGTCCCGCGCCCGGCGACCTCCACGAAGCGCGCGGGGGGCCCCTCCCCCACGTAGCCCGCCGTCACCGCGGGTCCGCGGACGCAGACCTCGCCGGAGGACGCGGCCGGCGCGGCGGCGGCGTCCCCCTCCTCCACGAGGGCGACCTCCGCGTAGGGCACGGGAACGCCCACGGGGAGGGGAGCGTCGACGGGGTCGCCGTCGTCCACGCGGTGGAAGAGGCAGACGTTGGTCTCCGTGGGGCCGAACAGGTTGGCGAGGACGCGGCCGGGGTAGCGATCGCGCAGCGCGCGGAGGCGGGCCGGGGGGAAGACCTCCCCGGCGAACAGCAGCGCCCGCGCGCGCGCCAGCGGCGGCGCCGGGTCCGCCGCGAGGAGGTGGAGGTAGAGGGAGGGGACCGCGTAGACGAACGCCGTCCCCGCCCCGTCGAGGAACCCCCCCGTGGCACGGGAGGAGAGGAGGGTCCGCTCCGCGGGGCGCACCACGACGCCGCCCGCCGCCAGCGGGGCCCACTGCTCGAACAGGGCCAGGTCGAAGGACGGGCCCGCCAGCGCCGCCACCGGATCCCCCGCGGCGACGCCGAACTCCTCCGTCATCCACGCGACGAACGCCTCCGCCCCGGCGCGCAGGACCGGCACGCCGCGGGGCGCGCCCGTGGAGCCGGACGTGTGGAGGAGCACGAACTCCGCGTCCCCGGGACGCTCCACGGACACCAGCGGGCCCGCCGCCGGCGCGGGCACGACGACCGGCCGACCGAAGCGCGCGGCCGCCGCCTCCCCCACCACGACGCGGGCGCCGCAGCCGTCGAGGATGCGCGCGTTCCGGAGGTCCGGCGACGCCGGCTCCAGCGGCACCGCCACGACGCCCGCCGCCGCGCAGCCCACCAGCGCCGCCGTCTCCGCGCGCCCCCGCGGGAGGAGGACTCCGGCCCGGGTCCCGGGCTCCGCTCCCGCCGC
>CAZSIX010000083.1:0-7109 GCA_964607145.1 uncultured Planctomycetota bacterium
CTCCGCAGCCTCGCGGCGCGCGCCGGCCGGGACGCGGGCCGGCGGGGCGCACGCGAGCGGGCGGCGGCGCGCCCCGAGGGCGTCCCGCCGGGCGGCGGGGATTCCGCGGCCGCCCTGCGGGAGGTGACCGACGCCGTGCTCTCCCTGGATCCGCCGCTGCGCGAGGTCCTCCTCCTGCGCTGGTACGAGGATCTGCCGCCGCGGGCCGTGGCGGAGCGCCTCGGGATCCCCGTGAACACCGTGCGCGGCCGCCACGCCCGCGCGCTGGAGGCGCTCCGAGCGCGACTCCTCGCCCGGCGGCGGGAGACCGGCGGGACGTGGTGGCTGGCGCTCCTCGCGCTCGGGCGCGACGGGGCGCCCCCCGCGGGCGGCGGCGGCACCGGCGGCGGCGCGGGGGGCGCCCTCCTCCTCGGAGGGGCGCTGGCGAAGGGGACCGCGGCCGGCGTCGCGCTGCTGCTCCTCGCGTCCGCGGCGCTGTGGCTCGCGCGCGGGGACGGCGACCGACTCCGCGAGTCCGCCGGCACGGGGAGCGGAGCGCAGCAGCGTGGCGGACGGCACCCCGCATCACCGGCGTCCGCGGGCGACTCCCCCGTCCCCGTGGAGGGTTCCGGGGAGACCGGGCAGCCCCGCCGCGGGACCCCGGCGCCGGCGCCCGCGCCGCACCTCGTCGGGGAGGTCCTCGACGCGGCGGGCCGTCCCGTCCCCGGGGGCGTGGTGGAGTGCGTGGATCCCGTCGGCGCTCCGCTCCCTGCCGCGAACGACCTCCCGGAACCCCGGGCGGAGGTCGCCGCGGACGGGACCTTCCGGCTCCCGCTGCCGACGGAGGACGCCACGATCCGCGCGCGGGCTCCCGGCTTCGCGCCGTCCCCCGCGATCCTCCTCGCCGACCGCCGCGACCGGGCGGCCCCCCTCCGCATCCGGCTCCAGCGCGCGGGGGCGGTGTCCGGCGTCGTCCGGGATGCGCGCGGCGCCGCCGTCGCCGGCTGCCTCGTGCAGATGGGGCGGCCCTGGGAGAACCCCGCCCTGCACGGGGGACTGCTCGAGGACGGCACACCGGTGCAGCCGGTTCCCGTGGAACCGCGGATCACCGACGCCGCGGGGCGGTTCCGGTTCGAGGGAGTTCCCGCCGTGGACACGGAACTGCTCTGCCAGGCCGCCGGCTTCGCGCCGGACTGGCGCCCGCTCGCCGTGCCCCCGGGGTCCACCCTCGAGGTCGAGATCGAACTGCCCGACGGCGTCGCCCTCGAAGGGATCGTCCGCGACGACGCCGGCGCCGCCGTCGCGGACGCGGAGGTGCAGGTGATCGGCATGCGCGGCGTCGCAGGCCTCCGCACGCGCACGGACGCGGAAGGGCGGTACCGCCTGCAGGGGCTTCCGCCGGGCCGCCAGGAGGCGCGGGTGGCCGCCGGGGAGCGGGGCCGCGCCGGGGAGGTGCTGCGCGGAGCGGGCGGCACGACGATCCGGTGGGACCCCGTGCTCTCGCGCGGTCGCGAACTCGCGGGTCGGGTCGTCGGGCCCGGGGGGGAGCCGCTGCCCCGTCTCCACGTGGAGGTGGTCGCCATCCCCCTGGGCTTCGGGGGCGCCGGGTCCGCCGTCACGGACGGGGACGGCTCCTTCCGGATCCCCTCGTGCGACGCCGATCGGTACGAACTGCGCGTGGCGCGCGCGGCCGGCGGGCTCCCCCTTGTGCTCGTCCCCGAGGTCGAGCCCGGCGGCGGCGACGGGATCCTCGAGGTGTCCGCCGCGGCGCTGGCGGGCGTTCCCTTCCGCGTGGCCCTGGCGGAGGGCGGCGCGCCGGCCGCGGGCCTCGTTCACGTCGCGCCCGTCGCCACGCGCTATGCGTTCCTGTCCATGGAGGCGGACGCCGCCACGGGCGTCGCCGGCGGCGCGCTCCCGCCGGGCCTCTACCGCTGCATCGTCCGTCCCGGTTCCGGCGGCGTCGTGGACCTGGGCGTCCACAGGGTCGATGCCGCTCCCGTCGACCTCGGCCGGGTCGACCTGCCGGCGAGGGGGATCCTGGAGGTGACCTTCGCCGGGGGAGGCGCGGGGGCGCGGGACGCGGCGTGGCGGATCGACCTCGTGGCCGCCGACGGCGAGCGCATTCCCGGGGAGACCCGGCAGGCCCTCCCCCCGGCACTGCGCCTGGAACTGCGGGCCGGCCGCTACGCGCTGCGCGCCTGGGGGAACCTGCTGCAGGGATTGGAGCGGGAGTTCGAGATCCGCCCCGGGGAGTCCACCGCCCTCGAGGTCGTCGTCCGTCCGGCGCCCTGCCGCATGTTCTCGTGGGAGCCCCCGCCGCCGCCGGAGGGACCGCGCCTCTGCCTCTTCACCGTGTCCGGGCCGGAGGGCGGCGTCGCGTGGGAGTCCTGGTTCGGGCGCATGGACGGCACGGGCCGCTTCCTCTTCGCCGCTTCCCTTCTCGACGGGGAGTGGGAGATCCGGCTCGCGCCGGATCGCGGCCCGCCGCTCCGCGCCACCGTCCGCGTCGGCCCCTCCGACGGCCTCGCCGTGGACGCGCCCATCGCGCTGGAGCCGCGGAGGTAGGGTGGTCAGACGGCCCGCCCCACCACCAGCGTGAGCGCGAAGTCCACGGGTAGCGGGTCGGGGCCGGCGGCGGCGGTCCAGCGGCGCTCCAGGTCGGCCCAGTAGGCGGCCCCGTCCCCCAGGGTCGCCGCGTAGGCGGAGCCGTACGACGTGGATCGGAAGAAGCCCGTCAGCGCCGCCGCGTCCATGGAGACCACCATGGGGACACGCTCCACGGACTCCACCTCCAGCGCGGGGCACTCGCCGAAGGCGCGGCGGAGCCGCTCCCCGCCGCGCACGCGCGGGTCCGCCAGCGGGTCCCAGCGGGCCGCCTTCTCCGCGAGCACCATCCCGCCGAGCGGGCCCGCCGCCGCGGGGACGCCGTAGTTCCACGCCGCCACGGCGCCCCTTCCGCGGGTCCACGCCGCCGCGGAGCCGAGCACGCGCGGGGCGTCCATCCAGTGGAGGGAGTTCCCGAAGGAGACCAGGTCGGCGCCGGCGGGCGGGAGGGTCGCCTCCTCCACGGGGCCCACGCGCACCTCCACGGAGGGGCGGTCCCGCGGGATGCGGGCGGCCATCTCCGGGTCCCCCTCCAGCGCGATGACCCGTGCGAACCGCGCCGCCAGCGGGGTCGTCGAGAGGCCGGTCCCGGCGCCGGCGTCCACGGCGAGCGCGCGGGCGGGACCGGCCACCGCCGCCAGTCGATCGAAGAGCGCGTCGGGGTAGCCCGGCCGGTGGGAGGCGTACTCCTCCGGCGCGCGCCACCGGCCGTCGGGCCTCACGGCGCCGCCCGCCGACGCCGCACGCGCCACCAGGCGCCGAGGAAGAACACCAGCAGCGAACCGTCCACGACGCCGTAGACGGAGTAGAAGAGGCCCGTCGCCGGGTCCCGCGCCCAGAGTTCCGCCAGCGCCGGGCGGTCGCCCGAGAACCAGAGGATCCACCGCACCGCGTAGATCGCCTTCTCCGCCGCGAACGCCAGGCAGAGGAGCGGCGCACGATGGAAGACCCCGCTGGCGCCCACGTACGCGAGTCCCCACGCGCAGATGAGGATCGTCCCCGCGGCGGAGAACGCCTCCGGGTCCACCGCCGCCAGCGTCCCGTTGGTGAACCCGTGGGTCAGCACGGGCACGCCGAGGAGGTTCAACGCCCCCGCGAGGAGGAAGCCGCGGCGCCAACCCTCGGGGGGCCTGTCCATGCGGGAAGGCTACCCCGCGCGGGCGGGGATCAACCCTTCCCCTCGCAGTACGGCGCCAGGGCGTCGAGGTCCTCCTGGCAGCACTTCCGCAGCGTGTTCCTCATCATGGCGCCCATGGCGGCCGCCATCAGTTTCGCGGCGAAGGTGAGCGCGCGGCCGCGGAACTCCATCTCCACGACGGTGCCGTCCCCGTCGGGCCGGAACCGGAACGTGGACTCGTAGTGCATGCCGTGGCTCTCCGCCTCGGCCCTGTACATGCGGCCGGGCTCGAACGCGGTGATCCACATCACCTCCTTCGCCTCCCGCCCCATGACCACGCGCGTCTCCCGCCACCGCGTGCCCATGCCGAGGGGGTTGCCCGGCCCCTCCAGGATCTCCACCGCCTTGATGGCGGGGATCCGCGACGCCGCCGCGTCGAGATCGGAGAACACGGCGAACACCTTCTCCGGCGGCGCCGCGTACCGGCGCGAGACGACGACCCCCTCCATGGCTCCTCCTGCTCCGGCGCGGACCCGGCGCGCCCTGCTACAGTCGTAGTATCACGCGGTCGGCCGGACCCGCCACGGATTCGCCGGGCGCCTACCGCGCCGCTTCGAGCACGGCGCGCACCGCCCGGACGGCGGGGTGGGCGTCGAGCGGCGGGTCCAGTGCGTTCAGCGCGCCGAGGGCGCCGGGCACGTCCCCTCGCAGTGCCCGGACGGCGGCGCGGGCCGCCTCCAGTTCGGCGAGACGGCCGGCGGGGAGGGGCTCCCCCTCGCCCCCGTCCTTCGCCGGGCGACTCTCGAAGAACACCGGCGACAGCGCCGTCCCCACCTCATCGAGTTCCCGGGCGTGGTCCGCGGTGCGGAGCACCAGCACCGCGCGGGCCAGCCTGCTCGCGCCATCGCCCCCGGTTCCGCCGAGCGCGTCCAGCGCCTCCCCGGTCCTGCCCTCCCTGTCGAGGCACTTCGCCAGCAGCAGCCGGTTCCGCGGCGTGTCCGACAGCGCGAGACGTCGGCGGGAGACGGCGGTCATGGCGGGGAGGTCGCCCCGCGCGATGTGCATCCCGAGGAGGAGATCCCACGCGTCCTCGCGGGCGGGGTCGAGCCGCACGGAGGCCTCGAAGTGGGTGATCGCCGCGGCCGGCTCCCCGACGACGGCGCGGACCAGCCCCGCCGTCGCCGCCGCCACCGCGGCCGAGGCCGAGGCCGGCTCTCCGGCCGCCCCCTTCGCCGCCTCGTCCGCCCGGCGCTCCAGCACGACGGCGGCCCGCTCGACCTGGTCGCGGACGCCGGGAGGGAACTGCGGAGGCGCCAGCGCGCCGGCGGGACCGCGCCCCCCCGCCGGCCCGGCGAAGGAGCACTCGGCCGAGATGGCCGCGACGAGGGCGACGGACGGCGCCTCCTCCCTGTCCGCCGCCCCCAGCAGGAGGGGGATCGGCCCGGACCCCAGCGCCGCCCGCTCCCGCCCACGCGCCGACGGATCCTCCACCTCCCATCGGATCGCTCGCAGCCAGAGGCAGCCCACGGCGGCGCGCACCTGGGCCCGGTCCCGCGCCGCCTCGCCTGCGCCCCCGGGCTCCTCCAGCAGGCGCCAGGCCTCGAGGAGCAGCGCGCCCGCCTTCGCGCACTCCGCCGGCCCGCCGCGCCGGGGCGGTTCGACAAACTGCCACCGGCCCCACAGCCGCTCCCCGTCGAGGAGTTCCGACGCCTCCTCCGCCAGCAGGTGACCGAGGGCGCGGCGGACCGGGGACTCGTCGGGATGGTCCTCCCGCCGTTTCCGCAGCAGCGCGCGCGCCTCCGCCGGTCGATGGAGGCCCGCCAGGCAGCGGGCGAGACCCGCCACGGCCTCCCCGGATCCCGCCGCCGCCGCGATATCCGCGCGAAAGAGACGCTCCGCCCGGGAGAACGCCGCGCGCGTCGCGTCCGTCCGCCCCGACTCCGCCAGGGAGGAGGCGATTTCCAGCAGTCTCGCCGCCGGGAGCGACGGGTCTTCCAGTTCCCGCTCCATGGCGTCCAGGGCGGCGGGCGGGTCCCCCGCGGACGGGGAGTCCAGCACGACGCTCCCCCGCAGTTCCACCTTGGGCATGGCCACCGCACGGCGGAGGGCGTCGCGGTCGAGTTCCGCCGGGCGGGCCGCCGCCGGGCCCGGGACCGCCAGGCAGGCGAGCAGGACCGCACCGACCGATCTCCCGCGGGGTGTGGCCGCCATGGTCTCCTCCGCACTTCCGTTCGCGCGGCCCCATCCTAGCAGCCTCGCTCCCCCGGAGGCTCGCGCGGCGGACGCAGTGCTGGCACCATCCCGCCTCCGCGGGTAGGTTCGGCCCCGGACCATCGAAGGGAGGGATCGACATGGCCGTTTCTCTGAGCGAGGACTGGGCGGGCTGCGACACCGCCATCCACATCCCCAATCTCCAGTCGTGCGTGGGCGTGGTGGCGACCATCGGGGGAAGCGCCGAACTCCTGGGGATGCACCTCACCGTGGGCACCAAGAGGACGGAGGTCGCCGTCATCCTGGCCCAGTGGAAGACCTGGCTCGGGAACCGCACCGTCGGCCAGATCCACCTGCTCGGGGACCTGGAGAAGTGGGCGGCCAACAACATCGCCGGCGCGCACACGCTGGTGACCCTCATGGAGACGCTGAGGAGGGAGTTGCGGGGCAACGGCGCCATCTCCACCTTCGACCTCATCAACGCCGAGGGCGGCGGCCCCGACTCCATGGTCGAGGCGCGCGGCCACAACCCGGGCATTCCGGAGATCGACTACCACTCGCCCGGCGCGTACACCATGCGGTCGATGAAGAAGAACGACTACGCGGGGCAGAAGGTGAAGTGGCTGAGGGTCCGCACCGAGGGTCCGACCCTGATTGACCCGCCCTACGGCCAGTTCGCCGTGCCGGGATCCTCCCCGCATCGCGTTCCGCCGCGGAGGCTCACCCCGCTCCCGAGGGGCTGACCGGGCCCGGATCCTGAATCGGAGGGACGGTGACGCGGCACCGACTCCCTTCCGATCACCGCCGGGGGTAGCCCCGGCGCCGCGTCGGGAGTCCCGACCGGGGAGACAGGGTGCGCCGGCGACACGGTGACCCGGCGCACGCTCCGCGGATTTCCGCGTCGGCGGCCCGGCGCCCGCGGGGGAGAATCGGCGCCGTGTCCACCGTCCGCCGCGCCGTCCACTGCGCACTGCCGGCCTTCGCCCTCGTCGCCGCCTGCACGCAGGGGGAGTCGCCCCCCGATCGGTACCACGGGCTCGTGGAGGTGCAGGAGGTGCTCGCGGCGTCCAGGGTCGGCGGCCGCGTGGCCGAGACGCCCGCGGCGGAAGGCTCGGCGCTGGAGGCGGGTGCCGTGATCGCGCGCTTCGACGTTCCCGAGGCGGAGGCGCGTCTCGCCGCCGCGCAGGCGGCGCTCGCC
>CAZSIX010000084.1:0-6638 GCA_964607145.1 uncultured Planctomycetota bacterium
GGCGCGGAGCGCGGCCGGGAGGCGGGGCCCCAGGTCCGCAGCGCGCTGCGGGCGGCGCTCCGGGATCGCTCCGCCGGCGAGACGCCCCGGCGGGCCGCCGCCCGCGCCCTGGGGGCGCTGGGGGACCTGGCGGCGGCCCTGGACCTGCGGGCGGCGCTGGCGGAGATTCCCGAGGACGCGGCGCCGGCGCTGGCCGACGTGGGGGATGCGGGGGCGCTGGGCGATCTGCGGGCCCTGGCGGCGGCGCCGGGGGCCGTCGTGCCTCCGCAGGTCGGGTACGCGCTGGCACGACTCGGCGACCCCGCGGGGGAGGATCTGCTCCTGGCGGCTCTGGCGGGCGGGGACATCGATCGCGTGCGGACCTCCCATCACCTGCTGCGCAGGCTCACGGGCCGGGACCACGGACCCTCCGTCGCGCTGTGGGCGGAGGTCGTCCGGCTCCGCCGGCTGGGGGAGGCCCTGGGGGACGGGGACTGGGACCGGAGCGAGGCGGCGCTCCGCGGCGTGCTCGGCTCCGGCGCCGCCGCGCTGGGGGATCTCCTGGCGGTGTTCCAGGACCGGGGGGCCGGCCCGCGCGCCCGCGGGAAGGCGGCCCTCGGACTCGGCCTCCTCGGGAGGGCCGACGCCGGGCCCGTGCTGCTGGAGGCGGCACGCCCCGGCGAGGACCCCTGGGTGCGTGTCTACGCCATCGAGGCGCTGGGCCGGATCGCTTGGTCCCCCGCGGCGCCGCCGCTGGCGCGGATGCTGGTGCACGACGAGGACCCGGACATCCCGGCCTCGTTCTTCACGTCCACGGTCCCCTATTCCACCATCCACGGGGCCCTCGCGCGGGCGCTGCTCGAGATGGGCTGCGAGGGTGCCCTGGGGATCGTGGCGGACCAGTTGTCCGCCGGTCGCCTGCGGCTGCTGCCGGAGCCGTTCTGGCGGGACTACAAGGTGCGGGTCTACTACGAGGGGCTGCTCATCCTCCGGGACTTCGGCGGCCCCCGCGCGAGGGACGGGTTCGGGTTCCTCCCCGACGGCGAGCAGGACGATCGCCGCGCCGCGGGGCTGCGGGCGGTCCGGTGGTGGCTCTCCCGCCCCGCGGACCTGACGGTGGAGCGACGGGCGGACTTCAACCTGCCCGGATTCGCCCAGGCCGTGGCCCGGGAGATCGAGACCGTGGGCCGCTACAAGTTCCTCGAGATGGACCGCTCCCGTCGCGCCCTCATCATCGTCGGCCGTCCCGCGGTGCCCCACCTCATGGCCGCCGTGGGCGCCACCGAGGAGGCCGATCCCACGGGCCAGCTTCGCATCGGCGTGGCGGGCATCCTCGCCTCCATCGGGGATCCGCGGGCGGCGGACCCGATCCGCGCCGCGCTGGGTC
Source organism: uncultured Planctomycetota bacterium (assembly GCA_964607145.1). Taxonomy (GTDB): domain Bacteria; phylum Planctomycetota; class JAJSAM01; order JAJSAM01; family JAKLKS01; genus CAZSIX01. The sequence continues at coordinate 1,367 of CAZSIX010000084.1, forward strand.
GGGCCGCCACGCCGACGGTCCGATCCCGCGTACTGGTGGAACTGGGCCGCCTCGCCCCCGCGGAGGGGGTTCCGGAGGCCATCCCGTTCCTGGGCGCGGCGACGCTGGAGGAGAGGTCCGCGGCGGCGGAGGCCCTGGCGCTGGCGCCCACTCCCGCCGCCGCCGGCCCGCTGCGCACGGCGCTGGCGGCGGCGGAGCATCCGCCGCTGCGCGGGCTCGTGGCGACGGCGCTCCTCGGCCTCCGGGACACGTCGGGCATCCCCGTCCTGCTGGAGGGGCTCGCGGACCCGGATCCCATCGCGCGGCGGGTGGCCTGGGAGCGTCTCGACGCCCGGCTCGACGGGCTCGGGCCCTTCGATCCGGCGGCGGGCACGGGGTCTGCGGACGTGAGGTCCCGATGGGAGGCGCAGCGGGCGCGTCCCCGGTTCCGCGGCCCCGGCGTTCCCGGGGAGTAACCTCCGTCACCGCCCCTCCACGGAGAGCCCGTTGACCAACGCCGCCGAACTGCGCAGGGTCGCCCGCTACTTCGGCACGCACGCGGCGCTGGACGATCTCTCCCTGGGCATCCCGGCGGGCGCGCTCACCGCGATCCTCGGCCCGTCGGGCTGCGGCAAGACCACGCTCCTGCGGGTCCTAGCGGGGCTGGAGGACCCGGACGAGGGCGAGGTCATCGTGGGGGGCATGACGGTGGCGTCCCCCGCCAGCCTCGTGGGCGCCGCGGATCGCGGCGTGGGTCTCGTGTTCCAGGACCTCGCGCTGTGGCCCCACATGACGGTGCGCCAGAACATCGAGTTCCCGCTGGAGACGCGGGAGCGGGACGGGGCCCGGCGCCGGCGGCGCGCCGAGGAGGCCGCGGCGCTGGTGTCCATCACCCATCGGCTCGACGTGGCTCCCGCCCGCCTCTCCGGCGGGGAGCGGCAGCGGGCGGCGCTGGCGCGCTGCCTGGCCCTGGAGCCCCGCCTGCTGCTCCTCGACGAGCCGTTCTCCGGGCTCGACGCCACGCTGCGCCTCCGGCTGGTGGAGGCCGTGGCGGAGGTGCGGGCGCGCCTCGGCATCGCCGCCGTGCTGGTGACCCACGATCAGGCGGAGGCGCTGGGGGCGGCGGATCGCGTGGTGGTCCTCCGCCGGGGCCGCGTGGCGCAGGAGGGCACCCCCCGGGCCGTCTACCGCGAGCCGCGCACGCGCTTCGTCGCTTCCTTCGTGGGGCTCGCGTCGTTCCTGGAGGGGATCCCCGGCGGGGACGGCACGGCGGAGACCGCCGCCGGGCCGGTGCCCGTGAGCGGGGACCGGCGGATCGGCGAGGCGGCCCGCTTCGCGCTGCGTCCCGAGGACCTCGCGTTGGACCCGTCGGGGCCGCTGCGGGGGACCGCGGGGCGCGCGCTCTACCGGGGGGACGGCTGGATCCTCCCCGTGGACACGGCGGCGGGGCGGCTCCTGGTGCGCTGCGCCGCGGCGCCGGATTCCGGCGCCGCGGTGACGCTGGCGGTCACCGGGGTCGCGGTCCCCGTGGCGGAGGACGGGGACGAGTCCGACGGGGAGGGCGGCGCGTGAGCGGGGGGCGGATCGCGCTGGCGGTGCTCGCCCTCGCGGGGGCGGCGGTGCTCGTCGTCGCCCTCCTTCCCGCCGGGGGGCCGGACGCCCCCGTCCCGCCGGTGCGGCCCCCGGGAGGGAACGGCGACGTTACAGTGCAGCCCGTCGGGAAGCCCCGGCCCCGATTCACCGATCCCGCGCAGTGCCGCGCCTGCCACGCGGAGGTCTACGACGAGTGGGACGCGTCCATGCACCGGCAGGCGTGGACCGACCCCCAGGTGCGCCTGCTCTCGGAGGACTTCCGGGACACGACCTGCCTCTCCTGCCACGTGCCCCAGCCCATCCACTTCGGGCCCGTGGGATCCCGCGTGTTCGAGCGGACCGCGGGCTTCGAGAGCGGCGTGGACTGCCTCTCGTGCCACCTCCTTCCCGATGGCGGCGTGGCGGCCCGCCGCGACCTCCCCGAGGCCCCCTGCGCGCCGCGGGCGGTGGCCACCCTGGGGGAAGCGGAGACCTGCCAGGGCTGCCACAACCAGCATGGCCTCGTGGACGAGTGGAGGTCCCTCTACCGGAACCCCGACCCCGCGGCGGGGGCCCTCCTGACGGAGCCCCAGCCCCGCACGTGCGTGGACTGCCACGCGGACCCCGTGGAGCGCCCCGGCGGCCGCACCGGTCGCTCCCATGTCTTTCCCGGCGGCCACTGGCCGGAGGTGCTCCGCCGCGGGCTCGCCCTGGAGGCGCGCGTGGAGGGGGCCCGCGTCTCCGTGAACGTCACCAACGGCGGCACCGGCCACCGGGCCCCCGGGGACTCCCGCCATCGCTCCTTCAACGTCTGGGTCACGGTGACCACGGAGGCGGGACTGCGCGTGTTCGATCGCCACTCCATCGCCGAGTACCGCATGTACCCGCGGGTGCCCCCCCGGCCGCACACCAACCTCCGCCCCGGGGAGACGGCGACATCGGGGCTGGATCTGCCCTCCGGTGTGGCCGGCACGGTCAAGGTCGAACTGGGCTACTCGCTCTCCCCCGTGGACCGGGACGCCCGGGTGTACACCGTGGTCCACGCCAGGGAACTCCCCTTCGACACCCGGTAACGGCAGCCTTTCCCGCGCGGGAGTGTCCGGTTGCCGGCAGGGATGTCACCTGGCAACGGGCGTTGACAGCGATGCATGACACAAAGCATTGCGTGTGAACGTGTTGTGACCCGGGGCTCCAACGGGTTGTCGCGGCACGTCGATTGCTCATCTCCCGGTGGCGTCGGGCTCTCCGACGCCGGGAGGACTCCATCATGACCACCATCCGCCGTCTCGCGCCGCTCACCGCGGCCCTCGCCCTCGCCACGGTGCTGCCCGCCGCCGGCGCCCCCGGGGCCCGCGCGGACTCCACGTCGTCCTACGCGCCGCCGGCCCAGTACCGCGGGCCCTCGTCGGAGGTCGCCGGTGGGCTGTCGTCGCTGTTCCTGCCCCAGCCCCCGTCGGGCTCCAACGCAGACTCCCCGGAGGCATGGGCCCGCTGGGAGTTCTGGTTCGAGTACTCCAAGGACCGCCTGCTGCGGGATGCCCGCGAGCGCATCGCCCGCGACGAACGACAGGACCCCGCCCTCCGCATCGCCGGCGCCCCCCCGGGGCCGCAGGCGGTCCGCCCCGAGGATCGGGCGGCCCTGGTCTCGCCAGCCCTGGCCGCCATGGCGGGGGCGACGGACCCCGTGCTGCGGGGTTCGGCGCTCCTGGCGCAGGGAGGGGCCGCGGACCCGTCCGCCCTGCCCGCGCTCACGGAGAGCCTGCGGCGCGGCGCGGTCAGCGACCGCCGCTCCGCCGCGCTCGCCCTGGGATCCCTCGGCGACGCGGCCGCCGCGGCGGCGCTGGAGCGCGCCCTCCGCGAGGACGACGACTCCGACGTGCGCTCCTACGCGACGCTCTCCCTCGGCCTCCTGGGCGGCACCGGCGTGTCCACCACGCTGCGCGCCCATCTCCAGCGGAACCTGCCCCTGCCGGGTCGGGACAACCGGGAACAGCGCGTCGCGCTGATCACCGCCCTCGGCCTGGCGGGGGACCGCGAGTCGGTCCCCCTGCTGGTGGACGTGCTGGGGTCGCGGCAGTTGCGCGATGACCGCGCACGGGCCCACGCCGCCGTGGCGCTGGGGCGGCTCGCCGACGTGGCCGCCGTCCCGCGGCTCCTGGCGGTCCTCACGGAGGACGGGGACGCCGGCGTGCGCCGCGGCGCCGCCCTGGCACTGGGCTCCTTCCAGGACCCGGGTACGACGGAGGCCCTGCGAGCGGCCCTCGCCGAGGACGGGGACGCCCTGGTCCGCGGTTTCGCGGCCATCTCCCTGGCCCGGGCGGCGGGTCCCCGCGCCGTGGAGACGCTGGCGCCGCTCACGGCGGTGCGGCACTCCCGGTCCCTCCGCGGCTTCGCCGCGGTGGCGCTGGGCCTCACGGGCTCGCCCCGGGATGCGGCCCCGGTCCTCCGGGCCCTCCTGGATCTCCGGTCCGAGACGTCGGTCCGCGGCGCCGCCGCCATCGGTCTCGGCCTGCTCGGCGACGCGCCGTCCGCGGCCCGGCTCCGCGGGATGGCGGCGGACGAAGCCTCCGCGCCGGAACTGCGCGCCCACGCCCTCCTGGGCGCGGTTCTCTCCGGGGACCCGGCCTGCGGCGTCGCGCTGCGGTCGGCCCTGGGGGAGGACGCACCGCCGGAACTGCGGCGCGCCGCCGCCCTGGGCGCCGGCGTCCGTCCCTTCGAAGGCTCGCCGGCCCTCCTGGTCCACACGCTGCTCACGGACCGCGACCCCACGGTGCGCGGGGCGGCGGTCCTGGGGCTCGGCCTGGCTCCCGACCGGGGAGTGCTCCCGCTGCTCGTGGAGGTCGCCGCCGCGGGCGCCCGTCGTCCGGCGGCGCAGCGGCTGGCCGCCGTCACGGCCCTGGGAGAGGTGGGGCGCGGCGGTTCCCTTCCCGTGCCCGCCCGCCTCGCCGGGGGCGTCGACTGGCGCTCCCTCCCGCCGGCCCTGGACGCGGCGACGCGCACGTTCTAGAGTCATGACCCCCGGCACTCCCGCCCGGCGCCGATTGGCGCGGGGCGGGGGCCGGGGCCCGCGTACGATGTCCCCCGTGAGACTGCGGATCCCGGTGGCCCTCGGCGCCTGTCTCGCGGCGGCCGGCTGCGCGTCGCTCTCCGGCGAGCGCATGGCCGGGACCGGCGCGACTCCCCGGGGCACCCCGCTGCGCCCCACGGCCCCCGCCGCCGTCGCGGCGGCCCTCGAGGCGCTGGAGGGGAATCCCGGTGGGGAGCCGGAGGCGCGGCGCATCCTCCACTCCGCCGAGGACGGGGCCGAGGCCGCCATGCTCGCCGCCGCCGAGGGGTTGCCCCGCCCGCGGCGGGAGCGGCGCGTCCTCCTCGCCGCCGCCCTCGCCCGCGGCGCCCCCGCCGACGAGTTCGGCTGGGACGAAAAGGTGGACGCGTGGCTGCATGACCTCCTGGAGGATGCGCCCCCGCGCACCCGCGCCCTTCTCGCCTGTGCCCGGCTCCGCCAGGCGGGCGCGCCGGCCCTGGCCGCCCTCCGCCGCGCCGCCGCGGCCCCCACGCCGTGCGGTGCGGCGGCGGTGCGTCTCCTCGCGGTCCTCGATGTCGACGCCGCCCACGGGGTCCCCGGTCCGTGAGCCGCCTCGCCCTCCTGCTCGGCGCCCTGCTGGCGGCGGGTCTCGCCGGTCCCCCGGGCGGCGCCGCCGCAGCCCCCGTGCCGGGGGAC
>CAZSIX010000085.1:0-6431 GCA_964607145.1 uncultured Planctomycetota bacterium
CGCGCTGCGCGCCTTCGGCGACGGCCGGGCCAGGGCGGCCGCCCTGGAGTCGGAACTCTCCGCGCTCCGCGAGAGCGTGGAGACGACCTTCCTCCGGCCCGAGCAGGACGCGTTCATGGATGCGCAGGAGGACGCCCTCCACGGGCTGCGGCGCGCGCGGGAGGAGGCCTTCCACGGGGCCCTCGACCACCTGCGCCGCGCGGAGCGGCTCGACCCGGCGGTGGAGGGGACCGAGGCGGTGCGCGCGCTGCTGTACGTGGAGCGCTGGCGCGACGCGGAGGCGGCGCGGGACTCCGCGGCGGCGGAGTTCTACCGCGGGCTCGCGCTCTCCATGGACGGCGCCGGCGCGCTGACCGCGGGGGTGTTCGGCCTGGGGACGGCCCGCGTTCTCTCCGAGCCGCAGGGCGCGGAGGTCCACCTGTTCCGGTTCCGCGAGCACCGCGAGGTCGTCCCCGGCGGGGAGCCGCGCCTCGTGCCGGTGCCGCGCCGCCCGGCCCCCGTGGCGCCGGGCGCGCTGGCGCTCCGCGTGATCGCCCCGGCGCCCGCCGGATTCCTGCCGGGGGATCTCGTGGTGGAAATCGCCGGCCGCGCCGCGGAGGGCGGCGTCTGGGTGGTGGACGGGAGCGCCCCGGCGGCCCGCGGGGATCGCGTCCTCTCGGCGGACGGACGCGCCGTGCGGGACGCGTGGGACTGGGAGGAGGCGCTGCGCGCCGAGGTCCCCGGCGGAGCCGCCACGCGAACGTTCGTCCTCGAGCGGGCCGGGGGAGGGAACGTGGAGACGACGGGCGGGGACCCGGCGGCGGCGGGGCTCCTCCGCGTGGGGGACCTGCGGGAACTGGCCGCCGCGGGCGGCGTTCCCGCGCGGGTCCTCTCCGGCGGCGGCCTCCGCGACGCCGTGCTCCCCGAGGGGATCGAGGTGCGCGCCACCGCCATTCCGCTCCCGCTGGGCGCCTGGTCCCTCGCCGGCCGGACGCCGCTCACGGTCGCCGATCTGGAGCCCGGCTGGTGGCTGGCCGTGGTGCGCCTGCCGGGCCGGGAGGACGCGCGCGTCCTCGTGGAGATCCATCCCGGTGTCCCGGGGGAAGCGACCGCCGTCCTCCTCCCCGCGGGCGCGTCGCCGCCGGGCTTCGTGCGCGTGCAGCGCCACCTGGCGCCGGCCCCCTTCTGGATCCAGGAGCGGGAGGTCACCTGCGCCGAGTACCTGCGGTTCCTCAACGACCCGGAGACGCTGGCGGCGCTGGACGGGGGGGCGGCCTCCGGTCCCCCGCGCCTGGTCCCGCGGAACCGGAGCGGATCCGAGGGCGGCCACTGGACGCGCGGGGCGGACGGGCGGTTCGGGATCAACGGGTCGTGGCGGGCCGACTGGCCGGTCATCGGGCTCTCCCAGGGCGACGCGCTGGCGTACGCCGCGTGGCGGACCCGCACGGACGCTCCCCTGGGAGGTCGCGGCGCCTACGGGCTCCCCACGCTGGAGGAGTGGCTCGACGCCGGGCACACGCACGACCGGTACTGGGTGTTCGGCACGCGCTTCCGGCCCCGGTGGATCAAGTCCTGCTTCTCCCGTCCCCGCGCCCTCCCGGAGCCGGTCCTGCGGTTCCCCCGCGACGAGAGCGTCCACGGTGTGTTCGACATGTCCGGTGGCGCCGCGGAGTGGCTGGAGGGCTGGCTGGACGAGGCCCGGGGCCTGCGCCGGCTCCAGGGGGGCTGCTGGGCGTGGGGCAAGGGGGAGCAGTTCAAGACATGGGCGGCGGCGGGTTGGCCCGACGGGCTGGCCGGCGACGAGGCGGGCCTGCGGCTGGTCCTGCGCGGGGAACTCCCGTGACCGCGGGCCCGCCTCCGCTGGGGGAACTCCTGGAGCGCCATCGCGGCCGCGTCGTCGGCGTGGTGCGCGCGCTGGCGGGCGGGCTGCTCCGCTACGAGACGGAGGAGGACCTGGTCCAGGGCATCCTCCTCCGGGCGCTGGAGCACGGCGGGGAACTGGAGTGGCGGGGGGACGCCCCCTTCCTCGCGTGGCTCCGCCGGATCGGCGAGTCGTTCCTGTCGGACCGGCGCTCCCACTGGGGCGCGCTGAAGCGCCGCTCCGGCCGCGTGCTGCGCTTCGCCTACGCCGGCGAGACGCGCGACCCGGGGGCCGTCCCGGAGCCCGCCGCCGACGCCACGGGGCCCTCCACCTTCGCGGCGCGCCGGGAGATGCTCGCCATGGCGGCGCGCACGCTGGACCTCATGCTGCCCCGGGATCGCGATCTCGTTCGCTGGAGCGCCGAGGACGTCCCCCTGGAGGAGCAGGCGGCCCGCCTCGGCGTCTCCTACGAGGCCGCGGGCAAGGCCCGCCAGCGGGCCACGGAGCGCTTCCGCCGCACCTTCGCGCTGGTGTCCGGCGCCGGCTGACGGCGGGGCCGCCGCACCGACCTGTCCGCCGCGCCCGCGGAGCCCGTTCCTGCAGCCGGGTCGCGGACGCGCCGCATGGGCGGCGTTCCTCCGGGACCCGGGGGAGGGCGGACCATGGCGACGGAGGGGCGGGGGCGGAGCCGTTCGACGGGGCGGCGGGTGCTGGAGGCGTCGCTCGCCGTCGTGCTCGGGACGCAGGCCATGGGGATCGGGTGCTCGCTTCAGGACAAGAGCCCCGAGGTCCTCTTCCTCATCGGGATCGTGGCCCTGGGCGCGGTCGATCACAACGCCGTCGAGGGCGGCGCGCCTCCGCGGGAACTCCCAAAGGCCGGCGGCGGCGCGGTCGACTCCATGGTGAGCGTGCGCAACGGCGGCGCCACGGCGGGATTCGGATTCCAGTCCAGCCCCTTCGACCTCCACCCCCCCTTCCGCTGGGAGGTGACCGCGGGCCGGCTCGATCCCGCCTCCGCGGGCGCGACCGGCGGCTTCTTCTGCACCGAACTGGACGCCCGCGGCAGCAGCCCGCTGGAGTTCTACGCGCTCTGCGCCGAGCCCTTCGGCGACGGCTACCGGGCCTGGGTCTCCGCCCGCGGCACCGGCCTCCTCAACGTGACCACCTTCCCCGCCACGGCGGCCCTCGACCTCGCCGTGGAGCACGACGGCGCCGTGCTCCGCTTCTACGTCCGGCCCTCGGGGCCGGGGGAGTACGTGGAACTCACGACGCTCGAGCCCGCGAGCGCCGCCCCGCTCCTGCCGAGCGTCGGCGTGGCGCAACTCCCTCCGGGGGGCCAGTTCGACTTCGACAATCACCGCATCGTGACCAACGGGCCGCTGCCGCCGGGCGCGACGCAGGCCCAGGTCCTCGCGCGGGACATCGCCGACGCCGGCCTCCCGCTGACCCACTCCGCCCACGATCTCGACCGCGGGCTGGACCCGACCGCCGTCGCCGCGGAACTCTCCGACGCGGCCGCCGCCCTCGCCGACAGCGAGGCCACGCTGGCCGCCGCCACCTCCACCGCCGACGACCCCGCCGCCGTGAAGAAGGCGCGCAAGCAGGTGCGCGCCGCGCGGAAGGCCGCCGGCAAGGCCGCGTCCCTCGTGAGCCGCGGCCGTCCCGCCAAGTCCGTCGCCAAGACCCTCCAGAAGGGCGCCCGCGCCGTCTTCTCCGCCGCCCTCCTCGTCGACCCGCGCCCGCTCCCGGGGACATAGGGGGCCGGGAGCGCCACATCGTCGCCCCGCGGTCGGGGGGGCCGGCTTGTGTCCGAGCCCGAGCCCCCCCCGCATGACGCAATCGTCACCCTCCCACCGCTTCCCGCGGCGCGCCTTCCCCCGGCGCGCGGAGTAGAGTGACCTCCGGTGCGCCGCGGCGTTGGCCGCGGTCGCGCCCGCCGTCCCTCTCCCCCGGAGCCGCGCGTGAAGATCCTCGTCGTCGACGACGACCCGAAGCTGCGCGCGTTCGTGGAGCGCGGGCTGACGGAGTCCGGGATGGCGTGCACGGTGGCGCCCGACGGCGAGACGGCGCTGGAGCGGGTGCGGCGGGATCGGCCCGACCTGGTGCTGCTGGACGTCATGCTGCCGGGGCTCCAGGGGTGGGACGTGCTGGAGGCGATGCGGCGAGAGTCCATCGACATCCCGGTCATCTTCGTGACGGCGCGGGACGGCGTGGACGAGCGGGTGCGCGGGCTCCGCATGGGCGGCGACGACTACATCGTGAAGCCCTTCGCGTTCTCCGAACTGGTGGCCCGCATCCACGTGGCGCTCCGCCACGCGCGGAAGAGGACCTCGTTCCGGCTCGCCGACCTGGAGGTCGACTTCCTGAAGGGCCAGGTCACGCGCGGCGGCAAGCGGATCCGCCTCACGCGCACCGAGTACGCGCTGCTCCGCTGCCTCGCGGATCACGTGGGCGAGCCGGTCTCCCGGGCGGCGCTGCTGGAGTCCGTCTGGAACATCCGCTTCGACCCCGGGACCAACGTCGTCGAGGTGCACGTCCGCCGCCTGCGGAGCAAGGTGGACGAGCCCTTCGATCGTCCGCTCGTGCACACCGAGAGGGGGTCCGGCTATGTCCTCGCCGACCGCTCCTGACGGCGACCCGCCCGCCACCGCTCCCGCCGCGCCGGCCCGCCGCTGGTCGCTGGAGCGCCGCATGGCGGCCTCCTTCGCGGTGACGACGAGCGCCATCGTGGCGCTCTACGCGGTCTGGGCCTCGTACGCGCTGCTGGACGCCCACCGGGACGACACGCGGGAGTTTATCGAGCACGAACTGGACGAGGTGGGCATGACCATCTCCCGCACGGACGGCTCCGTGGAGGCGGTGGCCGCGTGCCTGCGGGACATCGTGGAGGTGACCGAGTCGCCGGTCATCGCCATGCGCGCGCGGGACGGCGGCGGCGCGGTCATCGCCGAGGCCGGGTCCCCGGCGCTCCTTCGCCGCGTGCCCGAGGAGATCCGCCCCGGGGAGTCCTGGCGGCGCTGGTTCCTCGATCGGAACGTCGCGGTGGGTGCCCGCTTCATCGGGCAGCGCACGCGCACCGTGGAACTCGTGGTCGACGCGACGAAGGCCGTGGCGGCCATCCGCGGGTTCCTCTGGTCCGCGGTCGCGGTGTTCCTCGCGTCCGTCGTGCTGGCCTGGATGGCGGGACGCTGGACCGCGCGGCGCGGACTCCGCGCGCTGGCGGAGGTGAGCCTCCAGGCCGAGGCCATCGCGACCCCCGAGGTCCGCGCGCTCATCCGCCTCCAGGATCCTCCCGAGGAGATCGCCCGCGTCGCCGACGCGCTCAACGGGATGCTGGACCGCATCCACCGGGGACTGGAGGCGATGCGCACGTTCACCGCCACCCTCGCCCACGAACTCCGGTCCCCCATCCAGAACCTCGTCGGCGAGACGGAGGTCACGCTGCTGGCGGACCGCGACCCCGACTCCTACCGGCGCCTGCTGCGGAGCAACCTGGACGACCTCTGCGATCTGGCGGACGCCGTGGACAACCTGGTGGCGTGGTGCCGCACCGCCGAGCCCGCGCCCGGGGAGGCCGCCGCGGAGTCCTTCGACCTCGCCGCGGAGGCGGAACTCCGCCTCGAGAGGGAGCGCCGCAGCGCCGCCCGCGCCGGGGTCGGTCTCGACTTCGCGACCTCCGGCGACACGCGCCTCGCGGGGGACCGCGAGGCCTGCCTCCGCGTGGTCCGCAACCTCGTCGCGAACGCCATCCAGTGGTCGCCCGCGGAGGAGTGCGTGGACGTGCGCATCGACGGCGGCGGCGGCCGGGTCGTGCTGGTGGTGGAGGACCGCGGCCCCGGCATCCCGCCCGATCTGCGGGATCGCATCTTCGAGCCCTTCGTCACGGGCCGTCCGCAGGGAGGCCGGAGGGGCGGCTACGGGCTGGGTCTCGCCATCTGCCGCGCCGCCATCGCGGCGCAGGGCGGCTCCCTCCGCTACGAGGCGCGCCAGGGGGGAGGCTCCCGGTTCGTGGCGGTGTTCCCCGTGCGGGACCTGCCGGCGGCGGCGGAGGGGGGAGGCGTGCGGGCCCTCCCGGAGGGGGCGCGGACGTAGCCCCGACGGGCGGAGGCAGCCCCGACGCGCGGACGTTGGCGCCGGCCCCGGCCCGCGCTACCCTCCGCGCAGGGAGGAGGTGCCCATGCAGGGTCCCAGGGTGGTCGAGGTTCGCATCGACGGCGCGTGGGTCGAGGTCGGAGCGCTGCGGGGGACACGGCGCGGCATCGCTTTCCTGGATGCCGGGCCCGCGAGGGACGTCGTGGAGATCGAGATCGTTCCCGCCGACGGAGCCGCCCGGCGGACGCTCCGCAAGTGGGCGTACACGCTCATGGCCGCCACGGGAAGCGGTCCCGTCCGCGTGCGGACGGGGACCGCGGTCGAGGAGGAGCAGACGGTGGCTCCCCTCTCGCTGACGGACGGCGCCGGCGGCGCCGTGAAGCTGCGGGGGAAGCGGCCCGGGTAGCGGGCGCGCGAATCGAAGCGGCGGGAAGTCCGGCGGACCTAGCCCGACCTATTCATGAGGGACCGCGGTCCCGCGGCGTCCTCGCGCCGATCC
>CAZSIX010000086.1:0-6214 GCA_964607145.1 uncultured Planctomycetota bacterium
CGGTCGTCGCCGCCAGCAGCAGCGCCGCCGCCGTGGCCCACGCGCCGCGACGGCGGACGGGGGCGCGGAGCAGACCGCCCGGGAGTTCCGGCTTCCCCGCCCGCATCGGGTCCAGCGCGGGGCGCACGCGCAGCACGAACCCGTCGCCGCGGGCCGCGAACGCGGGGCCGCCGTCCGCCGCCGGCGCCTCGATGACGGCGCCGGGCACGCGGACCTCGTCCAGCCCGAACGCGTGCGCGGCGAACGTCCGCGTCTCCTCCACGACGCCGCCCCCGCTCCGCCGGGAGACGGCCAGCGGCCGGAGGACCAGCGGCGCGAGGGAGTCGTCGGACCACGGGACGGGTGTGAGGTCGGCGCGCCAGGAGCGCACGACCGTCAGCGGGAAGGGGCGGCCGAGGTCCACCTCCGCGGCGCCGGGTTCGACGCGCACGGCCACGCCCGCCCGGGGCGCCGGCGGCGGCTCGCCGCAGGACGCGACGGCGACGGCGAAGGCCAGGACGGTGGCTCCGCGCCTCACCGCTTCGCCCCGCGCAGTTCCCGCATGCGGAAGAACCGCAGGATGGGGCCCGACACCGTGTCCTTCCCCCGCACGCGCGGCACGGGGATGTCCATGAGGTCGACGCCGGCGCGGCGGCACTCCTCCTCCGTCCGCGCCCGCTGCCGCCGCAGGCCGTCCTCCCACGCCGCGCGGACGCGGGCGCTGCCGAAGTCCACGATGCGCTCGCGGCCGGTCTCCGGATCCCGGGCGCGGACCGGACCGTCGGCGAGGGCCGCCTCCTCGGGCAGGAGAAGCCGGACGGCCACCACGTCGTGCCGCCGCGCGCAGCGGGCGAGGAGGTCGGGGCGGCCCTCCCCGAGGAAGTCGCTCACGAGGAACACGACGGCGTGCCGACGCACCGCGCGGAGCGCGAACTCCAGGGCCGGTCCCGGGTCGGTGCGGTCGCCGGAGCCGCGGACCGCGAGGCAGTCGCGCACGATGCGCAGCGCGTGGGGGAGTCCCTTCCGCGGCGGGACCCAGCCGTCCACTCCCGAGGAGAACGCGACCAGCCCGGTCTTGTCCTCGTTGCGCACGGCGGACAGCGCGAGGCAGGCGCACGCCCGGGCCGCGACGCCGCGGGCCGACAGCGGACCGAACCCGCCGGCCATGGAGCCGGAGACGTCGAGCAGGAAGAGCACGCTGAGTTCCCGCTCATCGGCGTAGCGCCGCACGAACGGGCGCCCCACGCGCGCCGTCACGTTCCAGTCCACCGCGCGGATGTCGTCCCCGTCGGCGTACTCGCGGACGTCCTCGATCTCGATGCCCGCGCCGCGGAAGACCGAGTGGTAGCCGCCGGACATGACGTCGGTGACGAGGTGGCGGCTCATCACCTCGATGCGCCGGACCTCGTCCAGGAGTTCGGCGAGTTCGGCGCGCTCGTCGACCCCCTGCATCGCTACGGAACCGGAACGGTGTCGAACACGCGGCGCACGAGTTCCACGGAGGTCACGCGCTCCGCCTCCGCCTCGTAGGTCGGGAGGACGCGGTGGCGGAGGACGTCGAAGCCCACGGACTTCACGTCATGGGGCGTGACGTAGCCGCGCCCCTCGAGGAACGCGCGGCCGCGGGCGGCGCGGACGAGGGAGATGGACGCGCGGGGCGACGCCCCGTAGAGGATGAGGGGCTTCAGGTCGGGGAGGCCGCACTCCTCGGGGCGACGCGTGGCGAACACCAGGTCCACCACGTAGTCGAGCACGCGCGGGTCGACGTAGATGGCGTCGAGGACGCGCCGGGCGGCGAGCACCTGCCCCGGCGTCGCGACCGGACGCGCCTCCGGCCGGTCCTGCGTGGCGGCCATGCGCTGCACGATCTCCCGCTCGCCGTCCCGGTCGGGGTAGTCGACGACCACCTTGAAGAGGAAGCGGTCGATCTGCGCCTCCGGCAGCGGGTAGGTGCCCTCCAGTTCCACGGGGTTCTGCGTGGCGAGTACGAGGAACGGGCTCGGCAGCGCGTGGGTCTCGCCGGCCAGCGTGACCTGCCGCTCCTCCATGGCTTCCAGGAGCGCCGACTGGACCTTGGCCGGGGCGCGGTTGATCTCGTCGGCGAGGACGAGGTTGGCGAAGACCGGCCCCTCGCGGACCGCCCACTCCCCGGTGCGGGGGTGGAACACCTGCGTGCCCACCAGGTCCGACGGCAGCAGGTCGGGGGTGAACTGGATGCGGCGGAACGTGCCGCCCAGCGCCGAAGCCAGGGAGCGCACCGCCAGCGACTTGGCGAGGCCGGGGACGCCCTCCAGCAGCACGTGTCCGTCGGCGAGGAGCCCGATGAGGAGCGCGTCCACCAGCGCGCGCTGCCCGACGATGACGCGCTCCACCTCGGTCCGCACCTGCCCGAGGAACGCGCCGGTCTCCGCCACGCGCGCGGCCACGGCGGCCGGGTCGGCGGGCGGGGACGGGGCGCGCGTCGCTCCCGCGCCCGGGACGCGGCCGGGCTCCGTGCGCTCGGGACCGGGGTCGGCCGTCAATACCGGTCCGGCCGGAGGAGTTCCTGGTCCAGCCCGGCCAGCGCCGCCTCGAGGCGGGTCGCGTCCTCCTCCATCTTGCGGGTGCGCAGGCGGGCGAGGAGCACCTGGCCGGTCTCGCCGGGCGTGAAGCCGAGCCCGTCGCGATCGCCGGCGGCGTCGGGGCAGCGCTGGAACGAGGCGAGGATGGTCGTCAGCGCGGCGCCGTCGTCCCCGCGCTGGTAGAGGACGCGGGAGCGGCCCGCCTCGGCGAGCGCCGCCTCGCGATCGAGCACGGGGCGGAGGCGCTCGTCGGCGGCGACGGCGCGGTCGAACCGCTGCAGCGCGCGGCCGTACGCGGTGAGGGCCTCCTCGGTCCGGACGTTGCGCCGGAACTGCTCGGCGGCGGCCACCGACGCGCGGGCGGCGAACGTGACGAGCGGCGTCGTCTCCCCCTGCGCGGCGAGGAGTTCGTCGTACCCCTTCACGAGCCCCGCGGCGTTGCCGTCCTCGAGCAGGCGGCGCCGGAGGCGCGCATGCAGCAGGTCCGAGTCGGGGAACCGCTCGATCCCCTCCTCCAGGGCGCGGCGGGCCTGGTCCTTCACGCCCAGCCACTCCAGGAGGTCGTGGTGCCACGCGATGCGCCCGTCGGTGACGAAGGGGTGCTTCCGCAGCACCGAGTAGACGGAGTGGAGGTCGGTGAGCCACTCCGGCGGCCAGTCCCGCTTCGCGCGGACCGCCTCCTTGATGGACTTCCACCGGCCCTCCGCGAAGATCGTCAGCACCAGGAGCGAGTTGCGGGATCCGTCGCCCGGCGGGATGAGCCGCACCGCCGCCTCGGCGGCCGCGTAGGCGTCCTCCGGCGTGCCGGCGTAGTAGGCGGAGAGCGCGAGGACGGTCTTCGTGCGCCAGCCGGCGCCGCCGGCCCCCTCCGCGCGGAGGGCGGCCTTGCGCGCGTCCTCGAAGAGCAGTTGCGCGAAGGCCTCCGTCGTCCGGCGGTTGGTGCCGAGGGAGTCGCGGGCCTCCAGCGCCTGCTCCAGGGAACGTTCCGCGTCGGCTACGTCCGCGGCGGCGTCCGCGGGCACCGTCGGCGCCGCGGGACCCTCGCCCTGCGCGGTGGGCTCCGCCGCGGCCGGCTCCCCCGGCGCCGCGTAGGTCCCGCCGGCGCGGGTCCAGCCCTGCATGTCGATGGCGGTGGAGGTGCCTCCCAGTCCCCGGTGCACGGTGGAGAGCCAGCGCGCGCGCGTGTTCGTGCGGCCGAGGCGGGAGAGCGTGTTGAGGAGCGCGTCCTTCTCGGCGGTGTCCATGGGGGCCTTGAGCGCGTCCACGATCAGGCCCGTGGCCGCCGGCGTCTCCACGCGCACCAGCGCCTGCCGCGCCGACCGGGCGAGGTCGGGATCGAGCCCGAACACGCCGAGCCGGAGGAGATCCACGGGGGCGGCGGCGGCGTTCCCCGCCGCGGCGTCGAGCAGCGCCTTCCGCTGCGCCGCATCCCCGTCCCGGTAGGCGCCCTCGACGGCCATGCGATCGACGACGTCCCGGCTGCCCACGCGCTCGATGACCGGCCGGTCCCCGCGCACGATGACCGGGGGCTTCTCCTTGCGCTCGGCGATGCCCGTCGTGATGGTCCGGAACACGGACGCCGTGTCGTTGGCGTAGAAGACGTCGTAGACCTCGCGCCCGTCGGGCTCGATCATGATGTGGCGCGGGGCGATGCGCTGGCCCTCGAAGTACCGCTCGTAGAGGATGGGCTCGATGGCGATGTGCTCGCCGCAGGTCACGCTCCCGAAGCGGGGGCAGAGGACGCGGCGGCCCTGCTCGTCGTAGTCCCGGGGGGAGTGGCGGTAGACCGTCGCGAGGACGAGCACGTAGGGCTCGTAGAGCGCGGCGATGTCGGGCTGGCGGTAGCGCACGCCGGCGTAGTGCTCGCTGGCGATCTCGCCGTCCATGTTCACGCAGACGAGGATCGGCTTGCGCGTCTCGCGGGACACCGCCAGGGCGTCCTCCCACGTGCGCTGGAAGGTCAGCAGGCACGGCTTCGCCCAGTCGTCGTCCGTGGGGGGACGCCACATGTCCTCCCGGGCGGTGGGGATGCCCGTCGGGCTGTCCGGCGGCGGACCGCCCTTCACCGTGCCGCCGGGAGGGGGTCCGTCGGAGGATCGCCCCGACGTGTCCTGCGCGGCGGCGGGGGCGGCGGCCAGCGCGGCGATCAGGCACCACGCCAGGGCGTGCGCGGCGACGGTGCGGGAGGGCGGGGTTCTCGGGGACACGGTGTCGCTCCTTCCGGCGTGCGCGGGGGGCGCCCCGCGGGCCGCGGGCCGAGACCGCAGTATACGGGGCCGCTCGGGGCGCGGCGAATGGGGGAGGTGGGGGGCGGTGCGGGATCCCCCCCCGGCGCGATCCCCGGGCCGCCGCTGACGGCGCCGCGGGGTCCGCCGTGGTACACCGTGGGCCGCATGGCGGAGCCGGAGCCCCACCCGGACGACCGGGACGGCGACCTGTACGACGCGTACCTGGACGCGGCCCTCCGCGGCGCCGCGGCGGATCCCGACGCGTTCCTCGCGCTGCACCCGCAGGCGCCCCCCGCGGTGCGCGCCCGCGTCGCCGCGATGCACCGCCTCGCCCGCCGCGCGCGGCGATCCACGGGGAGCGGCGATCCGCCGGGGGACGCCGCCGCCGAGCCCGGCCTGCCCCACGAGCGGCTGGGGGAGTTCCGCCTCCTCCGGCGCATCGGCGCCGGAGGCATGGGGCTCGTCTACGAGGCGGAGCAGGAGTCCCTCCGCCGCCGCGTCGCCGTCAAGGTGCTGCGCCCCGACCTCCGCGCGTCTCCCGAGGCGAGGACCCGCTTCGAGCGGGAGGCGCGGGCGGTGGCGCGCCTGCGCCATCCGGGGATCGTGTCGGTCCTCGCCTCCGGCGAGCAGGAGGGGGTCCGCTGGATCGCCATGGATCTCGCGGCGGGGAGCGGCGCCGACGAGTGCATCGACGAGGCCGCGGCGCGGGGAGGGGCGGTGGCGCCCGCGCGCGCCGCGAGGTGGGCGGCCCGCCTCGCGCGGGCGCTGGAGTACGCCCACTCCCGGGGCGTCATCCACCGGGACGTGAAGCCCTCCAACGTGCGCATCGGCGCCGACGACGAGCCGCTGCTGCTGGACTTCGGGATCGCCCGCGACGAGGGGTCCGGCGGCGTGACGCTCACGGGGCCCTTCGTCGGCTCGCTGCCCTGGGCGGCCCCGGAGCAGGTGGCCGGCGCGCCCGTGGACGGGAGGGTGGACGTGTACGGCGTGGGCGCCTTCCTCTACCACTGCCTGACGGGGCGCCCGCCCGTGGAGGACGGGAACGTGGACCGCGCCATCCACCGTCTCCTCCACGAGGAGCCGCCGCCGCCGCGGCGGCTCGCCCCGGCGGTGCCGCGGGACCTCGACGTCGTGGTGCGGATGGCCATGGAGCGGGACCCGGCGCGCCGCTACGCGTCGGCGGGCGCGCTGGCGGAGGACCTGGAGGCGGTCCTCGACTTCCGTCCCGTCCGTGCGCGCCCCCCGGGCCCGGTGCGGCGGACGCGGGCCTGGGCCCGCGCCCATCCGGCGGCCGCGGCGGGGATCCTGGCGTGCGTCGCCGCGGCGACGGCCCTGGCCTCGGCGCTGGTGGCGCGGGCGGGGGCGGTCGCGCGCGCGCGCCGCGCGCAGGCGGCGAGGGCGGCGGTCGCCGCCCGCGCCGCGCTGCGCGCCGGCGGCGGCGGCCGG
>CAZSIX010000087.1:0-5834 GCA_964607145.1 uncultured Planctomycetota bacterium
ACATCGGCGCGGTGGAACGACCCCTGTACCAGAACTTTCCGCGCGTGGCACTAGTGACCCGAGTCGGAAGTCCATTCGCGCTGACCGGCGTCCCCGCGTCGATGACCCGACGGGGAGTCGGTGCTGTTTGCCTGTCCGGCCAACGCGGGATCTGCGAACGGACTTCTGGTTCAGGACACTAGACGCGTCGCACACCGCGCCCCGGGTCCCCCGCACCACGGGATCAGGGGCGCGGTTCCCCCTCCGGCTCCCGCCGCGGGGCCCGCGCTCCGGCGAACGCCGCCGCGAGGACGACGGCGGCGGCGGCGAGGGCGATGCCGAGCCGGAGGTCGAGGCTCCGCCGCGCCTCGCGGACCGCGCGCGCCCGCGCCTCCAGCCGCTCCAGTTCCGCGGCGAGCGCGTCCGCGTCCTCCCGCAGCCACCGCGCCGTTCCCGCGGGAACGCCCGGTTCCGCCGCGACGGCCCGCATGCGGGCGATCTCCTCGCGCGCGGCGGCGTGATCGTGGAGGGACCAGAGGAACAGGCGGACGCGGGCGTCGAGGGCGGCGGCGGATCCCGGGTGGCGGGCGAGGTAGTCCTCCCACGCCGCCGCCGACTCCGCGTACCGGCCCTCCGCCTCCAGCGCCGCCACCAGCAGGTCGTGCGTGGCCCGCTCTTTGGCGCCGGCGGAAGGCACGGCGCGCAGCACGCGCACCGCCTCGTCGGCGGCGCCGTCGGCGAGGCAGAGACGGGCCAGGAGCCGCGCCGCCGCGGCGTCGTCCGGTCGCAGGCGGAGCCGGTGGGCCGCGGCACGCCGGCCGCGCGCCGTCTCGCCCCGCTGGAGCGCCCCCCGGGCGTACGCCTCCAGCGCGCCGTCGGCGTTCCGGTCCGCGGGATTCCCCTCCGCGGCGGCGACCAGGGCCCGGAGGTCCCCGTCCCCCTCGGGCTCCCCCGCCGGGGCGGACGCCGGGAGGGCGGCGAGGACCGCCGCCGCGAGGAGCCCCGCGACGCCGCGCCGGACCCTCACCGATCCGCCCCCGGCAGCGCGCCCTCCTCCCGCGCCACCGCCCGATCCGCCAGCCGCTCCACGGGCGCGCGGTCGTCGGTGAGGCGCTCCACCGCCGCGCCGGCGTCCATGGGCACGGCCCGGCGGAACGCCTCCGCCGCCAGCGCCAGCGCCGCGCGCCCCTCCGGTCGCGCGGCGAACGCGGGGAACGCACCCTCCTCCGCCCGGGCGGCGAATCCCTCCCACGGGACGGGCTCGTCCCCGTTGCGGGCGACGACGACGAAGTTCGGGTAGCCCGCCAGGGGCACCCGCCAGGCGCGGCCGAAGGCGCGCGCCGTGGCGCCCTGCAGCGCGCGCAGCAGCGGGTCGTCGGCGCGGTAGGCGAACGCGTTGTACGCCAGCAGGCCGCCGGGACGGAGACGCCGCCGCGCCAGCGCGAAGAACTCCTCCGTCGCCAGGTGGAACGGCAGGTAGTACTCGTCGCTGAAGCAGTCCACGAGCACGAGGTCGTACTCCCCGTCGCGGGCGACGCACGCGACGAACGCCCGCGCGTCCATGACGTGGATGCGGAGCCACGGGGCCGACTCCGGAAGGTCGAAGTGGCGTCGACCCGCCGCCACCACCGCGCCGTCGATCTCCACGGCGTCCACGCGGAGGTCCTGCCCCTCGCCGAAGAAGTGGTGCAGCGCGCGGGCCTGCGTTCCCGCCGCCGCGCCCAGCACGAGCACGCGCAGCGGTTCCCCCGGGCGGATTCCCGCCAGGAGGGGGAGCGACGGGTACAGGTCGTAGTACCGCCCCCCCGTCAGCACGCCCTCGGGCCGCCAGACGGAGTGGTACGTGTTGACGCCCTCGTTGAGCGTGAGCAGCCGCTCCCGTCCCCCGCCGTCCAGGGAGACCTCTCGCACCTGCCCGAACTGGTACGCGGACTCGAACTCGGCGAGGACCTCGACCCGCCCGTCCTCCGCCGGCGGCCGGATCCAGCCTCCGGCCCCCGTCGGCGCGAGGAGGACCGCCAGCAGCGCCGCCGCGCCGGCCGCCGCCGTCGGACCGCGCGGGCGGCCCCCGGCGAGCAGCAGTGCGAGCCCGCACGCCGCCAGCGCACCCGCCGCGCCGTACATCGTCGCCCGCGTGCCGAAGTCCGGCAGGAGCACGTGGGTCGCGAGGAACGTGCCCGCGATGCTGCCGGTGGTGGAGAGCCCCAGCACGGCGCCGGCGGCGTTCCCCGCGCGGCGATCCGCCGACAGGATCTCCACGACCACCGGCGTGAGCATGCCCAGCAGCACCATGGGCGGGCCGAACACGACGATGGTGGCGTACAGCGAGCCCTTGAGGAGGAGGGACTGCACGCCTTCGAGATCCACTCCCTGCGGGAGCGTGCCCGCCGCGACGGCGGATCCGAACCGGGCACCCAGCGCCGAAGCCGCCGCACCCAGCAGGAGAAGGACTCCCGCCGCGGCGAGCCCCGGGTTGCGGGCGGCGAGGCGCCCCCCCAGCGCGTAGCCCGCCGCCAGGGCCGCCAGCACGACGCCGATGACGTTGGTCCAGACGGGATGGGACGTCCCGAACCAGGGGGCGAAGAGACGGGGCGCCGCCATCTCCAGGACGAGGACGGCCCCGCCCGAGAGGGTCACGACGGCGAGAAGGAGCGCGCGACGCCAGGGATTCAAGCCACCCCCGCGCGGGTCACGCCCGGGAGCGCGGGAGGCCCCGGGAGGGGACGGGCGGGACCTGCGAGCGGTCGCATCGGGCGGGGGGCCACGCCGCGGGGGTGGCCCACGGAGGCGCGCGACGGAGGGCTACTCGCCTCCCCCACCGTCGCCGTCGCCTTCACCCTCGCCCTCGCCTTCGCCTTCGCCGTCACCCTCGCCCTCGCCCGCGTCCCCGCCCCCGTCACCGCCGCCGCTCCTCGCCCGCTCCTCCTCCTCGGACTGGGGCGGCTTGGGCGGGGGACCATCGGTGGACGGCGCCGGTGCCGCTCCCTCGCCGTTCCCGCCGGCAGGCACGACGCCCTCCCCGGGGGCCGGCGGCGACTGCGCATCGCGGGGAACGGTGAACCGGATCTCCGCCGGCGCGAACAGGGGGCGCTCCCCCGTCTGCCCGACCCAGTACACGGCGGTGTCGAGACCGCGCGTCGCCATGCCCTTCCACACCTCGCGACCGTTGACGTCGACGGCGATCTCGCGATCCAGATCCAGCGCCAGATCGTTGAGCAGCAGGATCCCCTCGCCGAGGTTCTCGGAGATGATCCTGGCGCGGTTGCGCGCCCGGTCCCACGCGAGGGAGACCGTGACGAACTTGCCGGGCTTCGCCTCCACGGCGCGGAACACCCAGAGCCAGTAGCACCACATCTCGCCGCCGGACGCATTCGCCATCCAGGTGAAGCCGTCCCCCGCCGCGGGAAGCGCACGCCGCGGTACGGACCGGATCCACTTGAGCACCTCCCCCGCCGTGTCCTCGCCATCCGCCGGACCGGAGAGGGCGACGACCGTCGCCGAGGGGGCGAACTCCAGGATCTTCGCCTTGACGGCTTCCGCGCCGGCGGGCGGCGATGCGCCCTCCAGGACGAGGACCGCGGGCAGGGCGAGATTCCGCGCCAGGGGAGAGAGCGCACGGGGCCCGCGGAGGATCACTCCGGCGAAGTGCACGGCCCACTCGGCCCCCAGGGCGGCCACCGTGCCCGACGCCTCGGCGGGACCGTCCAGGAACACGCGGTCCCGGTCGATGCGGAAGGTCTCCACCGCGTACTTCAGGCCGAGACCCACGTGCCATGGCTCGCGCACGGCGTCGTAGCCCGCGGCCTTCGAGTCCAGCGGGATGCCGACGATCACGAACTCCTTGAGGACGTCGCCGTAGTGGCCGCTCCACTGGCGGCGCGGATCCGCTCCCTTCTCCACCAGCGTGAGCAGGAGCGGATAGGTGTTCTTCGCCGAGTAGTTCTTGGGGAGGGAGACCCAGAGCAGCGCTTCGCGCCCCTCGACGTAGGGGATCTTCTCTTCGAACACGCCGGTCCGCTTGGGATTCGCCGCCGGCAGCGTGCGCTCCAGCGCTCCCCGCCACCACGCCACCGCGCGCAGCGGGTCGTCCTTGGCCGCCTCGCGCCACTCCCCCATCGCGGAGGCGAGCGTGGCGCGCGCCTGGTTGCGCGCCGCGAGGCTCCCCGTGAACAGGGTCGCCAGGGACTCGTCGATCTTCTTCGAGATGGGACCGGCGGGGTCCTTGGGCGGGGCCTTCGACGCGGGCGCCTCCGGCGCACCGCCCTTGGGAGGCGGATCCTGCGCGAACGCGGGTGTCGCGGCGAGGGCCACCGCCGCCGCAAGCAGGAGATTCCTCATACGGCTCGCCTCCTCGGGACTGGCCCCATCCTACTCGGAACTCGGCCCGGCGGTCAACGCGGTCCCTCGCCGCCACCGGCCTGCCCGGGCCGCGGCGCGTCCCGCTCCCGGGCGCACTGGTCGAGGTAGCGGCGGAACCGCAAGCGGCCCGCCTCGTCGCCGAACGCGTCCGCCCGTCGGTGGGCCTCCCGGAACCACTCCAGGGCCTCGGCGGGACGCCCGGCGAGGCGCGCGAGCGCACCGAGGTTCTCGAGCCCGTCGGTCAGGCGAGGGTCGATGTCCGCGGACTCCCGGAAGCGGGCCTCCGCCTCCGCGCGTCTGCCCCGCGCGAGGTGCAGCAGCCCCAGTTCGTTGCAGGGACGACCGTCGAAGGGGGACAGCTCGATGGCCTTCTCGTACTCCCGGCGGGCCTCGTCGTCGCGGCGGATCCGGCGGAGCGAGAGGGCGAGGTAGACGTGGTGGTCCGCGACGTCGGGCTGTTCCTCCACGAGGCGGGCGT
Source organism: uncultured Planctomycetota bacterium (assembly GCA_964607145.1). GTDB lineage: Bacteria > Planctomycetota > JAJSAM01 > JAJSAM01 > JAKLKS01 > CAZSIX01. The sequence continues at coordinate 4,817 of CAZSIX010000087.1, forward strand.
ACACCCTCGCCGCGTCGTCGTACAGGGCGGAGACGCCGTACCGCACGCCGACGGTGCCGAGACCGGCCAGCGCCTCGTCCCGTTCCGCGGCCCCGGGAGCCACCTCCCCGAGCACCTGCACGTACTCCGTCTCCGCCTCGCGGAACGCCGCGCGACCGGACAGGAGACGGGCCACCTCGAGTCGCGCGCGCGGGCTCGGCGGGGCGAGCGCCGTGCGCCGCCGGAACGCCTCCAGGGCCTCGTCCAGCCGGCCGCCGTCCTTCCGGGCGTAGCCGAGGTGGTAGAGCGCGGCGGGGTGATCGGGGTGGGCCTGGAGCACGGCGAGCAGCGTCTCCTCCATGGGGAGGAAGCGCTTCGCCGGGGCCTCGAGGCTCCAGAGGGCGCGGTAGAGGGCACCGTCTCCCGGGTGGGCCAGCAGGGCCTCCCGCACGGCCTCCCGGGCGCCGCGCACGTCCCCCGTGGCGGCCAGGTCGCCCACGCGCAGGGCGGCGGCATCCGCGCGGGTCGGATCGGCGGCGAGCACGCGCCCTTCCTCGGCGGCCGCGCCGGCGCGATCCCCGGAGGCGCGCAGCGCGCCCGCCAGGAGGTGGCGCAGCGACACGTCGCCGGCGGAGGCCTCCAGCGCGGAGCGGAGCACGGAGGCGGCGCCCGCGGCGTCCTCGCCGAGGAGCAGGGCTCGCGCCCGGGCGGACGCCAGCGCGCCGTCACCGGGCGCCCCCGCGGCGGCCCGCGCCAGCCAGAGCGAGGCGTCCGTGGCCAGCGCGCGGACCCTGGCTCCCGAGGGGCGCGCCTCCGCCGCCGCGTCCTCCGCCATGGACAGGAAGAGGAGTCCGCGCTCGCGGACGGCGACCGCGGACCCCGGGTCCTCCTCGAGGGCCCGGGAGAGGGCGGCCTCGGCATCCCACGGATTCCCCTCGGCCCGCCGGCAGCGGGCGAGGAGCACGAGGGCGGCGGCGCGTTCCGCCCCGGCGGGCGCGGCGGCGGCGGCGCGCTCCGCCGCCGCCGCCGCCTCGCCGGC
>CAZSIX010000088.1:0-5574 GCA_964607145.1 uncultured Planctomycetota bacterium
GCGGGTGCGTAGATCTGGGTGTTCGCTAACGGCGATTAGACCGAGAGCGCTGACAGTTGCCGCTTCTCCGCCTTGTGGTCCCGGTAGACGGAGAAGCGGTCAGAGCCGAGGATCCCCTCGAAGTCGAAGAGCAGCCGCCGGAAGGCCTCCCGGTTCCGGCGGGGGTCGATGCGGAAGACCTTGAGACTCGGCGTCGCCGCCGTCCAGAGCCACGCGGGCTTCCGCGCCTCGGTCCATCCCGTCTTGTCGGCGTTGACGAAGGGCGCGTCCTGGATGGCGTATTGGGCGTCGTCGTAGACCCGGGCCAGCGAGGCGCTCGTCTTCCTCTCCAGCTTCGCGACCATGCCGAGGGAGAGACGGGCCTTCTCCCCGAAGACCGTGGCCGCGAAGTCCTGCGCCTCACGACGGCTGATCCGGCAGCGGCCCGTCAGGAAGGCCATCAGCGCCTGGAGCCGGGGGCCGACGAGGCCCGGCGAGACGCCCTCGGGAAGCTCCGCCTTCGTCACGTGCCCGCAGCCCCGGCAGCGGAGCGCGAAGAGCAGGTACTCGACGACCTCGGCGAGGATCTTCGGCAGGTCGACCACCTGGTGCCGGAGACCCTCCCCGACGACGTCCTCGGGACGGAGGTCGCAGCCGCAGTCCTCGCACCGTTCGGGGAGGACCTCGACCCGCTTGTCGACCTCCTCGGGGGCGAAGGGCTCGCGGGTCTTCCGCTCGTGCCCGGGCTGCCCGCCGGGACGGCGCCCCGTCGGCTTCCAGGTCGTCGTCCGCTTCTTCCACGGCGGGTCCGAGGACGGCGGCAGGGAGGAGTTGGCGGAGCTGAGCCCGAGTCGCGCCGAGAGGTCCCGGACCTTCTCCTTGAGGATCTTGTTCTCCTCGCGGAGCGACTGCACCTCGAGCGTGAGGTTGCGGCGGGCCGCCTCGACGTGGCGCAGCCGCGTCTCGGAGTCGTGGAGGCGGCGCTCCAGCTCAACGATGCGCTTCTCGAGGCGCTCCAGGATGCTCTCGTCGGCCATGCATCTTTGATCGGTCAGGCCGCGCGGCCGCTGGACCCCCGTGAACGCTTACGGGCATAGGTACGGGTTCACTGCGGAGCCGGGTGATCAATGGATACAGGCACACTGTCGATGAAGCCGGACGGCCGGTTCGAGCCGAGGGCAGGCTCCGACTGGAGGAGGGGCCCCGGGCCTCGCACGCAGTACGATCCGAGGTTCGGGCTCGAGGCCGGATCGCGGACGACGCGGGGCATGTCATAGATAGACGCTTCGGTGGTGCCTATTCCTTGGAGAACCTGATTCCGCAGCACCGCAACTTCAATCGAGGAGCCTACAACAAGCTCGGACGGGCACTGGCGCGCGAGGTCAAGGCGGGGAAGACCGTTGACGTCGATATACGTGTCCACTATGGTGGTACTGGTGCTAGGCCGACCGGCATGACCGTGAAGTACCGGGTGGACGACGAGCCGGCGGTTACGCGCATCTTCGTAAATGCTCCGGGCGGCGTCTAGTAGGGGGTTCGTATGCCGGATCACTTTCAGAATCTCGGCGTATTGATCGCGCAGAGCCTGCGCGGCCACGCGTGGAAGTCCGCGCTAGTCAGTCTCGGTGTCGTGGACGTCGGCGTCTTGGACGCGAAGGCGTCGTACACGCCACAAGCCGGAGGCATGCCTCGGGACTTCGACTTCAGCGATCCAGTCGGTGTCGCCGAGGCACTCTTTGCACTCAGGGCGGACATGATCGCCCAGGGTCATCCGCCGTGGAAGGTGCTCACGCTGCACCTCCGGCCGACGGGAGAGTTTGCAGTCGACTACGGCTACTGAACGCGAACCAGTACCAATGGTCTGGCAAGGGTCTGTGCCCGACCCGTAGTATCTGTTCCGCGCGCTTCAGGACTCGTCCTGGTGCGCCACTGACCACGCCGTGGCGACGAGCGACGAGGTTCTCGACCGGGCCGGTGCAGAGCTTCCGTGGGAGTCGGCGTGGCTAGGATACGAGCGCGGCGGAGGTCTCGGGAGGGGCGATGCTCGCCCGCCGGACTGAGCGGGAGGGGCGATCAGGACCACGATGGGTGACCCCTCTGAGGGTCTACTTCGTCCGTGACAGGCATGACCTGGCGGGTCACGATGTCCCCGCCGCCGTAGGCTGCAGCACAGGAAACGGAGGCCTCGAATGCGGGCAGGCCGCTCCCCTGCGATACAGCGAATCCTGCAACCGGTCGTGGAGGTGGCCGTCGAGGCGTCGTTCACGCACGTGAGTGGGCCGAACTCTGAGGGCGACCACTGCATGAGCCGTTCCTTCGGCTCCGGATTCACCGCGTTCCTCTACATTGGCGCCGTGGAACGGTCGGAGAATCGCATCGAGATCCAGCTGCGTGTCGGCGTACAGTCCCATGCTGCGTACGCCCTCCTGCAGGAGTTGTCCGGACAGGAACGGAATCCACGCGACTGCATCGCGGACGTGAGCGCCGAGGAGTTGCTGCCGAAGGATCGCCGGGGCCGGACGGTCTACGACCGGTACGTGGTGCCGCGCTCGGGCCCCACGCCCGAGGTGATTGAACGGGTCCGGCAGGACCTGGGCACATGGGTCGTGCCGGCGTTGAAGGCGAGTTCTTCCAACGAAGCGCTCCTTTCGGATGTCATGACGATGGGGATCCAGGTCCCCACGCGGCAAGTCTGGGCGCCCGTGCTGCTCGCGTTGACGGGGCGCGCGGAGGAGGCGGTGTCGCTGATGGAGCAGGCACTCCGGGGCTGCCGGGAGGGCTCCTGGCGCCGGAATTACGCCGAATACTACACCCGCCTCGCCGAGCGATTCCTCCCGGACGGCGCCGCCCGAGCCCAGACGTTCCTTCTGGCCCCGCCGCCGGAGAACAAGTTCCGGTTGATCTCGGGCCGCGGTCGCCCCGGGAGGCCCGGGCGGGGGCGGCAGTAGGGGAAACCCGACGTCGCTCGCGACGCTCTGTTGGATTGCCGGCGAGGCCGGAGCAGGGCGGCTGGTTCAGGCCGTCCCCGGGCGCTGCTCGTCGGGGCAGGATCCGGGCGTGTGGCACGGGGAATCGTGTCAGACTCCCCCTCGTCCTCTCCCGTCCGCGACGGGCATCACCGGAGGCGTGGTGGACGTGATCCGATGACCGCCACAATCCGCATCCGATCGGCGACGACGGCCGACGCGGCCGTCCTCGCGCGTCACCGCGCGCGGATGTTCGTGGACATGGGGAGGCTGCAGGAGGGAAGCGCCACGGAGCGGGAGATCGTGGCGGCCACGGAGCGGATGCTCGCGGTGGCGATCCCGTCGGGGGAGTGGACGGCGTGGATCGCCGAGGCGGACGGCGCGCCCGTCGGCGGGATCGCCGCCCTCCTCCGGGTGGCGTGGCCGAATCCCCGGTGCCCCGGCGGCGGGACGACCGCGTACCTCCTGAACGCGTACGTCGAGCCGGCGTTCCGGCGGCGCGGTGTGGCCACGGCGCTGGTCCGGGCGAGCCTCGATTGGTGTGGTGCGCGGGATGTCGTGTTCGTCGACCTCCACGCGTCGGCGGAGGGGCGCGCGGTCTACGAGCGTCTGGGGTTCGTGGCGCGGGAGGGGGAGATGCGCCGGGACCCCGGCGGGGCGGGGGAGCGTCCGGCGTCCGCGCCGCCTACCTCCCCCGAGGGACGAACGTGATGGCGGTGCCGAGGAATCGCGCGTGGAACTCCTCCGGGTTCCAGGGCTGGGTGACGCCGGCGGTGACCTCGCCGACGAGGTAGCGGCCCCGCTCGTCCCGCCCGAAGAGGCACACGGCGTGGTCCACGAGGAGGCTCCAGCGCAGGGCCACGACGCAGGGGACGGGGAACGCCTCCAGATCCTCCGCGGTGAGGTGGTCCCGCACGACGAGGTCGCCGTCGAGGCCCTCCTTCCGCGCCTTCAACGCGAGGCCGCGGACGAAGCGGGGAAGGGTGGTGCCGCGGCCCACGTAGGTGAGGGAGAGTTCCGCCATCTCCCGCTCCGTGGCGGGGATGCCGCGGGCCTTCAGCATGGTGGCGCACGCGGCGGGGCCGCAGGACCAGCCCGTGGACTGTCTGCAGACGGGTCCGTCGAAGGGACGGTCGGGGAGACCCGTGTGCTCCCGCGCGAGGACCGCCAGGAAGAGGTGGGCCCCGGCGACGATGGCGACGACTCCCGCGAGGGTCCCCACCGAGCGCGCCTGTCGCGGCTCCGGCAACCGCGCGCCGGCGAGGCCGAAGAAGAGCGTCGCGGGGAGCGCGTACGCGGCCTGTTCCAGGTAGCACGCCGGCCCCGTCCAGACCCACACCGGCACCGCCAGGGGAAACCAGTTGACGAGGAGCACCGTTCCGGCGGTCCCGAGGAGCGCCAGCGCGGCGACCCCCTCGCCGGCCCCCTTCCCGAGGGTCCCGGCGAGCCGCCGTCCCGCCATCCAGAGAAGGCGTGCCAGCGCGAGGAAGGCGACGGCGCCGGTCCCCGCGAGCACGTGGTTCAGCGTCATCCCCTCGATCCCCCGGGTCCGCCGGCGGGGGGGATCCTAGCGCGTTCGGGCCGATGGCGCGCGCAGGGGCACGCGCTTGCGCGCCCCACGAAGACCGGGCCGTCTCGCGGGCGGCGGGGACGTCGGCGGCTGCCGCGAAGGACGCCGCCCCGCGAAAACCGGCCGCGCGCCGCGCCCCGGTCCGGAGAATCCCGCCATGGCCCGGCGCCCCGCCCCCCCCTCCGACGACGAGGTGGATCGCCTGGTGGAGGCGGCGGGGGAGGCGCGGCCGCGGGCCCACGCGCCGTACTCCCGGTTCAAGGTCGGGGCCGCCGTCCTCGGTCCCGACGGGCGGGTCTACGCGGGTTGCAACGTGGAGAACGCCTCGTCCCCCAGCGGGCTCTGCGCGGAGCAGACCGCGGTGGCGCGGGCGGTGGCGGAGGGGGCGGGCGCCCTCCGCGCGGTGGCGGTGGTGGTGCGGGCGCCACGCCCCCTCGCCCCCTGCGGCCGGTGCCGGCAGGTGCTGGCGGAGTTCGGCCCGCGTCTCCACGTGATCCTCGCCACCACCGGCGGCCGCCGCGAGCGGACCACGCTGGACGTCCTCCTGCCGGCCCCCTTCCGGAGGCGCGCGTGAGGGGGGCGCGGGCCGTCGCCGCCGCCTTCCTGCTGGCGGGCGCCGGCGCCGCCGTCGCGTCGCGCACCGCCGTCGCCGAGGAGGTCCCCGCGGACGTGCGCCGCCTGCTCGCCGACCGGGACCCGAAGGAGCGGGCGCGCGGGCTCCGGGGCCTGGCGGAGCGGATGGACGGGGACGCGGCGGCCGTGGTGCTGGCCGCGCTGGACGATCCGGACCCCTACTGCCGGGACTACGCGTGCTGGGTCCTGCTGGGACGCATGAAGGACGCGGCAGGACTGAAACTGCTCTGCGAGCGGGGCCCCCGCGCGGCGACGAAGGAGGGGCGCCTCGCCGCGTGCGACGCGCTGGCGGCGACGGGGGTCCCCGAGGCGCTGCCGGGCCTGCTGCGCCTCGTCCGGGACCGGGAACCCCGCGCCTGGGCCGCCGCCGCGGCCGCGATCGCCGCGCTGGCGCCGGCCCCGGACGGCGCCGCGGCGGCGCTGCTG
>CAZSIX010000089.1:0-5569 GCA_964607145.1 uncultured Planctomycetota bacterium
CAGGTGGATCACTTTCCAAACGGCGGGTGGATCACTTTCCGAGCGGCGCGCGCACGCGGGGATGAGGCCCCGGCACGGTCCGCAGGTGGTGGCCCAGAGGTCCACGAGGACCACGTTCCCCCGGTGGTCCGCCACCGTGGTCCGGCCGTCGTTGTTGAGGCAGTAGGAGAGCTGGATGTCGGGGATGTCCTTCCCGACGACCTTCCCGATGACGTCGGGAGCGCCGTCCTTGCCCTTCACCACTTCGCCGTCGCCGGACACGGCCCCGTCCCCGGCCAGGCCGACCGGGGCCACCAGGGTCCCCGCCGCGGAGAGTACGAGCGACGCCACCACGATCCCCTTCCACCGCATGGCCAGTTCCTTTCGCCCCAGGGGGGCTGTTCGCCTGGCGGCCGGTCCGGAGCCGGCGGCCCGACGCCGCCTCGGACCCCGACAGGCCCTCGCCGAGGATCATGGCGCCGGGAGGGGGCGATCCCCCACAAAAAGTGATTTCTATCATCCACGGTGCTTATGTCCATGGGCGCGCCCCGCGCCATCCGGCGCGGGGCCGGCGATGACCGGGGCCAGGCCCTCGATCGGATGCCCGCCGGCGCTGCCGCGGCCCTCGGGACGCGTGCGTAACAGTTCCCGTCCCCCAGGTGCGGCCGGCGGGACCGGCACGGCGGCGCGCGGGCCTCGACGGGCGGCGGCCCGCCCTACTCCCCCTCCGCCGCCGCGAGCCGGATCTCCACGGGCGGGGACTCACCGACGCGGAGGACGCCGGTCTCGCCGGAGAACGTATTGCCGGACGCGTCGGTCCAGGCGGCGCCGAGGCGGAGGGCGTCCCCCTCGCCGAACAGCACGCGGAAGCGCCCGTCCTCTCCCGCCCGCGGGGGGCGGGTCGTGGCGCCGCCGCCGTCCTCCATGTTGAAGTGGAGCAGGGCGCCCGGCGCGGGTGTGCCATCGGGGCGGAGGACGATGCCCTCGACGGCGCGGCCGCGCCGGAAGCGGAGGACGACCTCCTGGCCCGCGGGCACGACCTCGACCCGCGCCGGCGGGACGACGTCCCCGGGCATGCCGTCGGGCGGACGGAGGTCCGGCAGGAGCGTCCACGGCGCGTCGGTCATCTCCTCCCACCGGACCCGTCCCCCGCCGTCGGTGCGGGCCGTGCGCTGCTCCCCCGACACGGCCCTCCGCGCGGAGATCCCGAAATCGGCGACGGGGCGGCCGTCGACGCCGAGGACGAGGACGCCCAGCGCGCGATCCGTCGCGGGCCTCGTCGCCCGCACGACGACTCCCGCCGCCGGCGCCGTCACCCCGGCGAGTTCCGCGCGGTATCCCGTGTCCGCAACGGTGCTCCGGCCGCCCCCGACGTCCACGCTGCGGTACCCCGTGGCGCGGAGGGTCACGGTCGCCCCCGCGGGAACGCGCATCGCGAACTCCCCCGCCGCGTCGCACGCCGCGAGGGCCCCGCCGAGGGGAGCGCCGTCCGCGCTTTCGGCGGCCAGGTAGAGACCGGGCACCGGTTCGTCCTGCGGTCCGAGCACCTTCCCGCGGATCCACGCCACGGGACGCAGCGTGACGCGCACGTCGGGCCCCCCGGGAGCGATGGGCGCGGTCTGATGGCCCGCCCAGGGCGGAGCGCTCTCGCCGAGGTAGCACTGGACGGTGAACACGTATCCCGGGGACTCCTGCGGCGGATCCGGCAGCCCGCGGAACTCCACGCGGCCGGCGGCGTCGGTGACGCCCTGGAGATTCGTCGTGCCCTGGACTCCGGAGGTCGGGTGGGGAAACGTCGCGTGGGACATGACCCCGATGTCCGCCAGCGGCCCTCCATCGGGGTCGGTGACGAGGAGGACGATGGAACTCCCCCGCTCCGCGAGGACGACGTCGAGCACGTCGCCATCGGCGGTGAGCACCAGCGTCCGCTCCACGATGGGCGCGCCGGGGACGACGAGTTTCAGCCCCCAGCGTCCCGGGGAGAGATCGGGAAACCGGAATCTCCCGAGGTCATCGGTGCGCCTCACCTCCCCCATGCCCGCCACCGCGCCGCCCCGCCCGCCGGGTTCGGACCAGGCCGGGTCCCCCTCGGGGCGGAGTCGCGCGAGGTTCACGTCCGCGCCGACCAGAGGATTCCCCCTCGGATCGAGCGCCCGTCCCTCGATGGCGCGCGCGGGCCCGAGGGGGAGGTCGCCCAGGTCCCGCTCCCGCCGCCCGTCCGCGGGGGCGTCGACGGAGAGGGCCGTGCGGCCGTGCCCCGGCGCCTCGACCACGAGGTCGTGGCGGGCGCGCCGCGAGAGCCCGGTCAGGACGAACCGGCCCTCCCCGTCCGCGGAGGCGCCCCCGCGGGTGGAGCCGGACCGCTCGCCGTCCTCCCAGTGCCCGCCCGCCGTGGCGCGCGCGCCCGGCACCGGCGTGCCGTCCACCGCGACGACCCTCCCCGAGACGGCGAAGGCGGGCTCCAGCGCGATGTCGAGATCCCCCTCGCCGGGAACCCTCCTCCACTCACTCGCGTAGCCCTCCGCGGCCGCGGTGAGGATGGAGGTCCCCCTGCCCGTCCACCCGGGGAACTCGTAGCGGCCCTCCGCGTCCGCGGTCACCGGGCGATCCATGACCCAGTTCGATCCGACGCGCGCACCGGGGAGGGGTTTGCCGGACATCGCGTCCACCACGCGGCCCCGCACGGTCCGCCCCGCGGGAAGGACGACCTCGATGTCGAGCCTGCCGTCGGCGGGCACGTCGCGCTGGATCCAGTCCGGCTGGCCCAGCGTCGCGTGATCCACGGAGAGGGTGGCCTTCCCCGGCGGGAGGTTCGGGAAGTCGCAGCGGCCGTCACCGTCGGTGGTCCCGGTGCGCGCGAGGATCAGGCGGCCGTAGACGGAGTCGGGCGACCGGGTGCGGAAGCGGAGGCGGGCCCCCTCCACGGCGCGGCCCCCCTCGTCCCGGACGGTCACGCGCACCGTCGCGCCGCCGCGGCGGAGGACCAGGGTCACGCGCTCTCCCGCCAGGCACTGCGTGAGGTCGCCCTGCCCGAGCCCCTCGGCCGTCGCCCGCAGGTCCACCGTCTCGCCCCGCGCCAGGCGGATCGAGAACGTCCCGTCCATCGCGCTCCTGGTGGAGGGACCGGCCTCCTCCGCGTAGTGGAGGTCGACGCCGCCGAGGCCGCTCCGCCGCCAGGGGTAGCGGACGGTCTCCACGCGCGCGCCGGCCACGGGAGCGCCGGCGTCGTCCACCGTGGTGCCGAAGAGATCGAGATCCCGATCGCAGGCATCGAGGTCCACCGGCGGCGGGAGGTCCGCGGAGACGGGACGCGGCGGCGGGGGCGCGGGGGTCGGAGGGGAAACCGCGGGAGCCGCGTCCCGTGGATCCGGGGCGCGGGGCGCGGGCGGTGGGGCGGCGGGAGGTCCCGGGGGGCGGAGCGCCAGCCACGCGACCCCGGAGAGCACGACGGCAGCGACGCACGCGGTGACGACCTTGGCGGACATGAGAACACCTCCGGCGAGACCGAGGGACGGAAGCGCCGGGGACGACGCGGCCGCAGCGGCGGCGGCGGCACCGGCGATGGCCCCGCCCCGTTCGAGAACGACGGCGCGGACCGCCTCCATCCCCCGGGGCGGACGGGGGCCGGCGACGAACGCGGGCAGCACGCGAAGGCGATCCCGCAGCCGCTCCCGGGCGCGATGGAGGAGGGAGCGGACCGTCCCCGGCGGCTCGCCGCGCACGTCGGCGATGGCCGAGGGCTCCAGGCCGTAGCGCCAGCGCATCACGGCCACGGCGCGGTAGGGCTCCGGGAGTTCCTCGATGGCCTCGCGCACGCGGGCCACCTCCTCTCCGGACTCCGCCGCCGCCGACGGATCCTCGGGGAACAGCGGCGGCGGAAGGCGGGCGGGATCGACGGTGCGCCGCACGCGCCGACGCGCCTCGTGGACCTTCAACCGGAGGACCCCCACGAGCCAGGGCACGAGGGGGCGGGACGCGTCGTAGCCGGCGGAACCGGCCATGAGGGTGAGGAACGTCTCCTGCACCGCGTCCTCGGCGGCGGCCGCGTCGGGCGCCAGCGCCAGCGCCAGCCGGAAGAGGGTCGGCGAGACGCCGTCGAACAGCGCGCCCAGCGCCTCGACGTCGCCCCCCTCCCGGAACCGCGCGAGCAGTTCCTCGGGGCTCGACTCCGGCGGGGCGGTGCGGGCGATCATTCCGAAGGGATTGTCGCAGGGAGGGGGTGGCGTTGCAGGGGGCGTGGGCCGGGCGCGGAGGGGAGTGGCAGAATGGGCGGGCCGCGGCTCCTGGATCCGGCCGCCGGGACGATTCGGGTCGCGACGGACGACGGCATCGTCGACGCGACGCCCCATCGCGACGGGAAGGGCGCGGCGGACGGCGCGATCTTCGTTCCCGCGGCCGGGCCCTTCGCCGTCGAGTTCATCGCGGAGGACGGGAGGATCGCGCGGGCGGTGTTCGATGGCCCCCCCGTCGGCGAGGGGCCGGTGCTGGTGCTGCCCCCCCGGCGCCCGGAGACCGGCGTCCCGCGTCCGCGCGTCACGGCCGGGCCCGCGCCCCGGGCCACCGGCCACGGGCGGGGCGGCGTCACGGTGCGCGCCGTGGACGAGGCGGGCGAACCGCTGGAGGAGTTCGTGGTCACGCTGGGTGGCTGGGACGGCGTCGACGCGGAGGACGGCCGCGTGCGCATCCCCGACGTCGGCCCCGGCGCGCTCCGGTTCTGGGTCGCCGCGCCGGGCCGGCCCCTCCACGACCTCCGCGTCGTCGTCGGGGACGACGGGGAGCAACGGGAGGTCGTCGTCCGGATGCGCGCGACGGCGGGCCCGACGGGACGCTGACCTCCCGGCCTTCCCGGGCACGCAGCCTCCCTCCGCGGGGATCTCCCTGGTGTAGAACGAGGAGGTGCCCGTGAGCGGTCCGGTGGAGGTCGTCGACGCGGCGGAACTGATGGAGCACGCGGCGTGGCTCCGGCGGATGGCGCGGGCGCTGCTCCGGGACGACGGCGCGGCGGACGACGTCGTGCAGGACACGCTGCTGGCGGCCATGGAGCGCCCGGCGGCGGGCGACGTGCCGCGCGGCCCGTGGCTGGCGCGCGTGCTGCGGAACCTCGCGTGGAAGCGGCGGCGCGGGGACGCGCGGCGGAGGGAGCGGGAGCGGCGGTCGGCGCGGCCGGAGCGGGAGGACAACCTCGACCCGGCGGCGATGGCGGCTCGGCTGGAGATCCACCGGCGGGTCGTGGACGCGGTGGAGGCGCTTCCCGAGCCGTTCCGCACGACCCTGCTGCTCCGCACGTTCGAGGAACGTTCCGCGGAGGAGGTCGCACGGCTCCAGGGGTGCGAGCCGGCGACGGTGCGGTCCCGCGTCCGCCGCGCGCTGGAGATGGTGCGCGCCCGGCTGGACCGGGATCACGGCGGCCGGCGGGAGGGCTGGACGGCGGCGCTGGCGCCCCTGGCGGCGGCCCCGGAGGACGCCGCTCCCGCGCCCGCGTCGGGCCCGCGGCTGTTCCCCGTCGCGGCGGCGGCGGCGGGAGCGGCGCTGGTGGCGGGGCTCTGGTGGGCGTACGGGGCGGGGCCCCGCGGCGACGACGCCGGGGATG
>CAZSIX010000090.1:0-5460 GCA_964607145.1 uncultured Planctomycetota bacterium
CGTGCTCGCCCGCACCGCCGCGTGGGCGGCCGGCGCCGGGGCCCGGCGCGCAGCCCCCACGTGGTCCGCGGCGGGGGCGCACGGGCGTCCGCGGCTGCTCGCCATCTCCCCCGTGGCGTGGCGGGACGCCCTCCCCCAGCGCACCCGGTTCGGGAAGGCGCGACGGGTGGCGCTCTGGGGCGTGCTCCTCGCCGCCGTGCTGCCGGCGGCCGCCTCGGACTTCATGTCCACGGGCCGCGGCGGAGCGCTCCACGGCGTCACGCTCATGGCCATCGTCCTCCTCGTCTTCGCCGTGGCGGCGTCGGGTACGTGGCTGGCGGAGGAGCGCGGGGCGGGCCGCCTGGATGTCCTCCGCGCCACGCCTCTCCCCGTCCGGGACTACCTGCTGGCGCGGCCCCTGGCGCGCCTCGTCCGGTTCGCGCCCTGGATCGGTTTCCTGCTGGGAGTGAACGTCGTGGCGATCCTGCTGGGGTTCGGGCGCGCCGGGGACCTCCTCGGCCTGCTCCTGGGGGCGGCGGGGATCCTGCCCGCGGTGGCGCTGGCGGCGACGCGGATCGGGTTCGCCGCGCCCACGGTGCGCGGGGCCCGGGCGCGGGTCGTGACCGCCGTCCTCGCGCTCCACTTCTCGTGGGTGGCGCTGACCGCCCTCCGGTGGCAGTGGTGGTGGAGGTCCCCCCCGGACGGGTTCGGCCCCCTCCTCCACAGGCTCCTGCTGGCGGCCCACCCGCTCAACGCCATGGCGGCGCCGACGCGCCTGGCGGCGCGACTCGCGCTCCCGCCCCACGTGGAGACGGACTGGATGGCCCCCCTGGCGGGCTGCGCCGCCCTCGCCGTCTACTTCGCCCTCGGCCTCCACGGCCTCGCCGGGCGCCCCCGCTGGGCGGAGCGGTTCCTGGAGCGGGAGACGCCCTCCGCGTGATGGCCCAGGGGCGCGGATCCCGGCCGTTGGAATGACCCCCCGGGCGTCTATACTGTCGTCACTGGACGCGGGGAGGAGTCCCATGGATCCACTGGAAGCCAGCCTGACCCGGCACCGGGGCCGCATGGCCCTGGCGGCCTCCGTGGAGGACCTCCAGCGCGGCCTCCCCTACGGCGCCTCGCTGGCCCTGGCCGCGGGCGCGCTGAACGCAGCCGGCCTCGTCCCCTTCTCGCCGCTGGAGGTCGTCTCCCTCGGCGCCGTGGGCGTGCTCGTCCTCCCCGTGGCGGCGCTGCTCACCCGCCGCATCGCGCCGGCCCGCGTGGCGTCGCTCCTGGACGAGCGCCTCGACCTGCAGCAGCGCGTCTCCACGGCCTGGGGCGTGCAGACGGGGAGCGTGGACCCGTCCCCCCTCACGCCGCTGCTGGAGGCGGACGCCGAGGCGGCCCTCGCCGCCGTGCCCGCCGCCGCGGTGCGCCGCGCCTTCCGGCCCCGCCCGCAGACGGGGGCCCTCGTCCTCGGGCTCGCGCTGGCCGCCGTCGCCGCCGTGGCCTCCTCCATCGAGCCGGCCGCCGCCTCCGCCCGCACCACCGTCGCCGAGACACCGCGGGAGAAGGCCGAGAAGGACCAGGCCGCGCGCGCCGCCCGCCGCGTGAAGGAGCAGGCGGAGCGCATCGAGAAGGACGCCGCCGCCGCGCAGGAGGAGGCGCTCCGCGAGGCCGCGGCGGCGATGCGCCGGGAGGCGGAGCGGATGCTCCGCCGGGAGACGACGCTGGCCACCGCCATGGCCGCCTTCACCCGCATGGGAGAGACCGTCCGCGCGGAGGAGGAGAAACTCGCCGGGACGACGATGCAGGCGCTGGAGGAGATGAAGCAATCGGGCCGCCTCTCCGCCGCGGACCGGGAACTGGGGCGGCTCCTGGACGCGCTGTCCGCCGCGGGACTTCCCGAGATGGCGGGCGAACTCTCGGACCTCGAGAACGCCCTGATCGGGAAGGGCGGCGAGGGCGACTGGAACCGGGACCGCCTCCAGGCGCTGCTGGACGCGGTGAAGGACCTGGAGAAGGCGCTCCGCGACGGCGCCTCCGCGATGGAGGGGCGGGACGGGCTCCGCGAGGGGCTCGGCATGTTCGGCGACCCGGACCTCATGAAGGAGATCGGCGAGCGCCTCGCGCAACTCATGGAGACGCTGCGCAAGCAGGGGTGGGAGCCGTGCAAGTCGGAGTTCCCCGACGGCCTCCGCGCCGGCATGCCGCAGCCGCCGGACCCGTACACGCCGCCCACGCGCGAGCAGTTGCAGGCGATGATCGAAAAACTGAAGGAGATGCAGCGCCTCGCCGAACTGGGCCGGCTCGCGTTCTGCCAGAACTGCGGGCTCAAGCCCGGCGGCACCTGAGAGTCCGCGGGCGCCGGAACCTGAGCGGGTTCCGGCATGGGCCTCGGTCGAGGCTCGGGAGGGTTCGGACCCGGCGGTCCCAACATGGGCGGCATCGGCGCGGGGCCGCGGGCGTGGGCGAAGGACGACGAGAAGGGCTCCACGGCGGAGCGCGTGAAGAGCCGCCTCCAGGCGGGGGGCGAGTTCAACGGCATCGAGTCGTTCCGGGGCATCCCCACGGAGGGGGACGCGAAGATCGAACTGGTCCGCATGACCCGGGCCGCGGCGCAGGAGGCGGAGGAGGCGATGGGCCAGGAGGAGATCCCCCGCCGCCGCCGCGAGGCCGTGCAGAAGTACTTCGAGGGCATCCAGCCGAAGTAGGCGGGCCCGCGGTCGCGTCGCCGGCGCACGGCGGGGCGGGTCCGCTGGCCCGGGGCCGGGGGGGAGCGCCGGGGACCCATGGGCATCGAGTTCCTCCGGCCGTGGGCGCTCCTGCTGGTGCTCGCGGCGCCCCTCTCGTGGTGGGTGCTCCGCCGCTCCCGCGGCGGGCGCCTCGCGTGGCCCGACCGTCTCTCGCTCCTCCTGCGCTCGGTGCTCTACCTGGCGGTGGCGATCTCGCTGGCGGAGCCCCGCGTGGTCACCACCGCCGAGGGGCGGGCGACGGCGGTCGTGCTGGACGTCTCCGAGTCCATCCCCCCCGCCGCCCGGGCGGACGCGGAGAAGTGGATCAAGACGTCGCTGCTCGACCGGGACCCGCTGGTGGAGGACGTCTCGCTGCTCGTGTTCGCCGACGGCACCGGCATCGAGGTCCCGTTCCGCGGACTCGGCGGACTCGAGGCGTCGGACCTCCGCCCGCTGGACCCGGGGCGCGTGGGCACCATCCTCGACCGCGAGGAGTCGGACGTGGAGGCGGCGGTGCGCGCGGCGTCGGCCACGTTCCCGCCGGGCGCGGCGCGGCGGATCCTCCTGCTGACGGACGGGAACGAGACCCGCGGCGACGTGCTGGCGGCGGTGCGGGCGGCGGTGTCCGACGGCGTCGAGGTGCAGGTGTACCCGCTGCGGTTCCACCGGGCCCACGAGGTGCTCGTGGAGAAGGTCTCCGCGCCGCCGCGCGTGCCCGCCGGCCGCCCCGTCGCCATCAACGCCGTCGTCCACTCCACGGAGGACGACGTCGCGGCGGAACTGGAGTTCGCCGACGGCGGGGGCCACGTGCTGGTCTCCCAGCCGGTCACGCTGAAGAAGGGGAAGAACTCGTTCCAGGTCCGGCGCACCTTCGAGGAGGGCGGGCTCCACCGCGTCTCCGCCCGCGTGCGCTCCCCCGGCGACGGCGACCCGGCGAACGACGTCGCCTCCGCCACGATCTTCGTGGCCGGCGACCCGCGCGTCCTAGTCGCGTCCACCACACCCGCCGAGGTGGAGCCCCTCCTCGCGGCTCTGGCGCGGAGCGGCATTCCCGCGGACGGGATCCCCGTGGCCGCGTTCCCCGCCGACCCCGGGCTGCTCATGCCGTACTCGTGCGTCGTCCTCGCCGACGTCCCCGCGGCGGAACTCTCCTCCGACCAGATGCGCATGCTGGCGGCCTCCGTGACCGAGGCCGGCCTCGGGCTCGTGTGCATCGGCGGGCCCAACTCCTTCAGCGCCGGCGCCTGGGGCGGCACCCCCCTCGAGGACGTCCTCCCGGTCACCATGGACGTGAGCCAGAAGCGCGTCCTCCCCAACGGGGCCATCGTGGTGGTGCTCCACACCTGCGAGTTCCCGCAGGGGAACGACTGGGGACGCACGATCACGAAGCAGGTCGTGCGCTCCCTCGGCCTGAACGACTGGTTCGGCTGCGTGCTGTGGAACGGCCGCGTCACGTGGGCGGTGCCCCTCTCCAAGGGGAACCGGGCGGAGATGCTGGCGGACATCGACCGCGCCAACGCCATGGACATGCCGAGCCTCGAGGACTGCGTGCAGACCGCGGTGGACGCGCTGGAGCCGGTGCCCGCCCACCTCAAGCACATGGTGATCATCTCCGACGGGGACCCGGCCATGCCGTCGGACCCGCTGGTCAAGCGCATGATCACGCTGGGCATCTCCTGCTCCGCCGTGGGTATCGAGCAGCACGGCCCGCAGGACGCCATGCGCCCCATGACGGTGGCCACGGGGGGGCGCTACTACGACCTGCGCGCGGGCCAGGTCACCGCGCTCCCGCGCATCTTCATGAAGGAGGCGGCGGTCATCCGTCGCAGCACCGTGTCCGAGGAGTCGTTCCCGCCGGGAGCGGGCTCCTTCCACGAGGTGCTCCGCGGGATCGACCTGGCGGCGGCGCCGCCGCTCCACGGGTACGTCCTGACCACCGCGCGGGACCGGGCCGAGGTTCCCCTCCTCGCGCCGCAGGCGGACCCGCTGCTGGCCCTCTGGCGGACGGGCCTCGGCAAGACGGCGGCCTTCACCTCCGACCTTTCCGGCCGCTGGGGGAAGTCGTGGCTCGGCTGGGACCGCTACGACCGGTTCGTGGCGCAACTGGTGCGCACCTGCCTGCGCTCCGTGCAGGACAGCCCGTTCGTGCTGGGCGTCGAGACGTCGGGGGGCCGGGCCCGCGCCGTGCTCGAGGCCGTGGACGAGGCGGGCAACTACGTGGACGGCCTCTCCTTCGACGGGAGCCTCATCGCCCCGGACGGCTCCGGCGAGCCCCTGCGCGTGCTCCAGACGGCGCCGGGGCGCTACGAGGCGACCTTCGCCGCGAAGAAGCCCGGCGTGTACCTGGTCGCCCTGGAGCACGACGTCCCCGGCGCCCCCGCGGGGGAGCCGCGCGTGCAGGCGCGGGCGGCGCTGGCCGTGGACTACTCCCCCGAGCACCTGGCGCTGCGGAGCAACGACCCGCTGTTCACCTCGCTGGAGGCCGCGGGCGCGAGACTGATGGGACCCGCGGATCGCCCGTTCCTCGGCCCGCTGCCCGAGGTGCGGACCGCCACCGACGTCTGGCGCTGGGTGCTGCTGGCGGCCATCCTGCTCTTCCCCCTGGAGATCGCCGCCCGCCGCGTGCGCATCGACCCCGCTCCGCTGATGGCGGCGCTCGCCCGCCGGTTCCGCCGCGCAGCGGCGCCCGCGGCCCGCGCCACGAGCCTCCGCACCGTCGATCCCGCCTCCGCCTCGTCCGCCCCCGCCGCCACGGCGGGGCGGGCCG
>CAZSIX010000091.1:0-5221 GCA_964607145.1 uncultured Planctomycetota bacterium
GCGCCGTCCGCGCCTCCCCCCGCCGCCGCGGCCGTCGCGCCCTCCGCGGGCGTGCCCCGCGCGGAGGTGGCCGCCCTCCTCCTGGCGGCGGTGGCGGATCGCACCGGCTACCCGCCGGAGATGCTGGGGCTCGAGATGAGCCTCGACGGCGACCTGGGCATCGACTCCATCAAGCGCGTGGAGATCCTCTCGGCGCTGCAGGAGCGGCTGCCCCATCTGCCCCCGGTGCGGCCCGACCGCATGGGAACCCTGCGCACGCTGGCGGACATCGTGGACGTCCTCGCGGGGGGCGGGGACGTCGCGCCGCCGCCCGCACCGGCCTCGGCGCCGCCGACGTCCGCTCCGCCCCCGCCGCCGCCGGAGCCCTCCCCCGTCGCCGCCGTTCCCCCCGACGCGACCCGCTGGCGTCACGTGGTGGAGCCGGTCCCGCTGCGGCGCGCCGAGGGGGGCGCGACCTGGACCCTGCCGGAGGCGGCGGAGGTCTGGGTGACCGAGGACGGCGCGGGCCTCGCCGCGGCGCTGGCGGATCGCTTCCGCGGGGCGGGGCTCGACGCCCGCGTCGTCCCGCCTGCGGCGCCCCCCGCGGGCACGGTGCCGGAGCGGCTGGGCGGGCTCGTCCTCGTGGCGCCCGCGGCGGGCGGGGAGGGGGCGCTGCCGGGCCTGTTCGCGCTGGTGCGGGCCGCGGCCCCGGCGCTCCGCGCCGCGGGGGCGAGGGGAGGGGCGCTGCTGGCGTCGGTCTCCCGCATGGACGGGCGATTCGGGCTCTCCCCGCGGGGACCCGGGGACGGCGCCGCGGAGGGCGGCCTGGCGGGAATCGTCAAGTCGGCGCGGCACGAGTGGCCGGAGGTGCGCTGCCGCGCCCTGGACGCGGCGGCGCCGCTGGCCACGGCGGACGCGGCGCGCGCCGTCGTGGACGAGTGCTTCCGCGAGGGGCCCGTGGAGGCGGGCATCGACGGGGAGGGACGGTGGACCGTGGCCCTCCGCGCGGTGCCGCTCCCCGAGGGGGAGCCCGTGGAGCCGGTGCTCTCCCGCGGGGACCTGGTGGTCGTCTCCGGCGGAGCCCGCGGCGTCACCGCCGAGGTGGCGGTGGCGCTGGCGGAGCGGTTCCGCTGCACGCTGCTCCTCCTCGGGCGGAGCCCGGAGCCGGGGGACGAGGAGGAGTGGCTCCGCGGGCTGGCGGACGAGGCGGCGGTGAAGCGCGCGCTGCTGGAGCGGGCCGGCCCCAAGCCGTCGCCCCGCGACATCGAGTCGTCGTGGCGCGCCATCGCCGCGGCGCGCGAGGTGCGCTCCACGCTGGAGCGCGTCGCCCGCGCCGGCGGCGCCGCCGCGTACCGGTCCGTGGACTGCCGGGACGGGGGCGCCGTCGCGGCGGCGGTGGAAGGGGCCCGCGCGCGGCACGGGCGCCCCGTGGCCGGCCTTGTGCACGGCGCCGGCGTGCTGGCGGACGGCCTGCTCGAGGGGAAGACCCCGGAGCAGGTGGATCGCGTCGTGGGGACCAAGGTGGAGGGGCTCCGGAACCTCCTGGCGGCGTGCGGGTCCGACGACCTCCGCGTGCTGCTGGTGTTCTCCTCCACCACGGCGCGCCTCGGCCGGCGCGGGCAGTCCGATTACGCGGTCGCCAACGAACTGCTGAACAAGGCCGCGCTGGCGGAGGCGGTCCGGCGGCCCCGCTGCCGCGTGCGCGCCATGAACTACGGCCCCTGGGAGGGCGGCATGGTGACGCCGGCGCTGGCCCGCGTGTTCGAGGCCGAAGGCGTGGCCCGCCTTCCCCTCGTCGAAGGGGCCCGGCTCACGGTGGCCGAGATCGCCGCGCCGCGGGAGGCGTCGGAGCCCGTCGAGATCGTCCTGCTGGCGGGCGGCGCGGCCGACGAGCCGCCGCCGCCGGCCCCCTCCGCCGCCCCCATGGAGGACGCGTTCCGCCGGAGCATCGACGCGGAGAGCCACCCCTGCCTGCGCTCCCACGTGCTGGACGGGCGACCGGTCCTCCCGCTGGCGCTGCTGGTGGAGTGGCTCGCGCACGGGGCGCTCCACGGGAACCCCGGTCTCCAGTTCCAGGGGCTCGAGGACGTGCGCGTGCTGAAGGGCATCGTGCTGGAGGACGGGGGACCCGCGGAGGTGCGCGTGCGCGCCGGGCGGGTGCGCCGCGACGGCGAGCGGCGGACCGTCCCCGTGGAGATCCGCGGCCGGCTCCGGAGCGGGCGGGACGTCCTCCACGCCCGGGCCGTCGTCGTCCTCGGGACGGGACCGGTGGCCCCGCCCGCCCGCCGCGCGCTGCCGCCGCTGCCGCCGTCGGACATCGACGCCGCGCGCGCCTACGGCGAGGTCCTGTTCCACGGGCCCGACCTCCAGGGCATCGAGGCGGTGGAGGGGCTGGGCGAGGAGGGGGTCGCCGTGCGCGCCCGCCGGGCGCCCCCCCCGGCGACGTGGATCCGGAGCCCGCTCCGCGGCTCCTGGCTGGCGGACCCGCTCATCCTCGACGCCGCCTTCCAGGCGATGATCCTCTGGAGCGACGGCGTGCGCGGATCGGGGTCCCTCCCCACGGGGTTCGCGCGCTACGAGCAGTTCCGCCGCGCGTTCCCGGCGTCCGGCGTGCGGGTCGTGGCGCGCATCACCACGTCCCGCGAGCACCTTGCCACCGCCGACATCGAGTTCCTCGACCCCGAGGGGGGCGTCGTGGCCCGCATGGAGGGCTACGAGTGCGTGCTCGACGGCTCCCTCCGCGCGGCGTTCCGCCGCCGCACGCTGGAGGTCTGACGGGCTTGGCGCGTCGGGACCCGGAGGACGCCGTCGCCATCGTCGGCCTGGGGGGCGTCCTCCCCGGCGCCGCCGACCCGGAGGGGTTCTGGACGCTGGTGCGGGAGGGGCGCTCCGCCGCCGGCGAGGTCCCGCGGGGTCGCTGGGTCCTGGACCCGGCCGGCCTGCGATCGCCGGACCCGGCGGCGGTGGACCGGGTCCTCTCCACGCGGGCCTGCCTCGTGGAGGGCTTCGCGCTGGACCCCGAGGGACTGGACCTCCCGCGGGACCTCCTCGCCCGCCTCGACCCGGTGGTGCACTTCGCGCTGCACGCCGGACGGGCGGCGTTCCGGGGCGGCGTCACCGCGCGGCTCGATCGCTCCCGGGTGGGCGTCTACCTGGGCAACATCGCGCTCCCCACGGACGCGTCCTCGGCGCTCACCGCGGAGATCCTGGGGGGGCTCCTCGACGAGCGGTCGCCGGGCGCCGGCGCCTCGGGCGGCGGGACGACGGACCCGCTCAACTACTCCGTGGCCGCCCTGCCCGGAGGGCTCCTGGCGCGGGCGCTGCGCCTCGGCGGCGGGACGGTGACGCTGGACGCCGCCTGCGCGTCCTCGCTCTACGCCGTGAAACTGGCCGCCGACGCGCTCCGCGAGGGACGGCTGGACGGTGCCCTCGCGGGGGGGCTGTCCCGCCCCTCGTCCCTCTACACGCAGATGGGCTTCAGCCGTCTCCGCGCCCTCTCCCCCCGCGGCGTCTGCGCGCCCTTCGACGCCGACGGGGACGGCCTCGTCGTCGGGGAGGGCGCCGGAGTCGTGCTCCTCAAGCGGCTGGAGGACGCGCTGCGGGACGGGGACCGCGTGCTGGGGGTCCTCCGCGGACTGGGGCTCTCCAACGACCTCCACGGGAGCCTGCTGGCGCCCGACAGCGAGGGCCAGGTGCGCGCCATGGCGGCGGCCTTCGCCGAGGCGGGCTGGGATCCGGGCACGGTGGATCACTTCGAGTGCCACGCCACGGGCACGCCCGTGGGGGACGCGGTGGAGGTGCGCTCGCTGCGCGCGCTGCGGGGGGAGGGCGCGGGGGCGGCGGTCATCGGCGGCGTGAAGTCCAACGTGGGCCACCTCCTCACCGGGGCCGGCGGCGCGGGGCTGCTGAAGACGCTCTTCGCGCTCCGCGACGGCGTGCTGCCGCCGACGGCGGGGTTCCGGCGGCCGGCCCCCGGGGGCGGGCTGGAGGGCTCGGGTCTGGAGGTGCTGCGGACGGCCCGGGCCTGGCCGCGGCGGGGGCCCGGCGTCCCGCGGCGCGCCGCCGTGAGTGCCTTCGGCTTCGGCGGCATCAACGCCCACCTCCTGCTGGAGGAGCACGTCCCCGGCGCCGTGGCGGTGGCGGTGTCCGGGGGCGGCGCGCGGCCGCCGGCGGCGCCCGTGGCCATCGTGGCAATGGCGGCGCGCTTCGGGCCCGGCGCCCACCCCGGTCCGCTGGGGGCCATCCTGCTGGGGGGCGGGGACCCCGGCGAGCCCACCCCTCCGCCCCGCTGGTGGGGAGCGGCGGAGAGCCCCTGGTTCCGCCGGGAGTTCCCCGAGGTGGCGGCGACCCGCGGCCGGTTCCTGGATTCGGTGCGCATCCCCGCGGGGCGGTTCCGCATCCCGCCGCGGGAGATGGAGGAGATGCTCCCGCAGCAGGCGCTGATGCTGCACGTGGCGGCGGCGGCGCTGGAGGAGGCGGGCCGGGATCTCGCCCGCGAGCACCCGCGCACGGGGGTCTTCGTGGGCATGGAACTGGACCCCAACACCACCAACTTCCACCTGCGCTGGGCGCTGCAGGCGCGGGACGGGGAGGCGGGGGAGCCGGAGGACGACGGGGAGCGGCGGCGCCGCGCGGGGCTCGTCGACGCCGCGGGGCCGGCCCTCACCGCCAACCGGACCATGGGGGCGCTGGGGGGCATCGTGGCCAGCCGCCTGGCGCGGGAGTTCCGCTTCGGCGGGCCCTCGTACTCCCTTCACGGGGAGGAGGCGTCGGCGCTGCGCGCGCTGGACGGGGCGGTGCGGGCGCTGCGCCGCGGCGACGTGGACGAGGCGCTGGTGGGGGCGGTGGACCTGGCCGGGGACCCGCGCGCCGTGCTCCGGCGCCGCGCGCTCCTCGCCGCCGCCGGAGTCCCCGAGGGCGACGTCGAGGTGGCGGGCGAGGGGGCGGTCGCGCTGGTGCTCCGCCGCCTGGAGGACGCGCTGCGGGACGGGGATCCGGTGCTGGCCGTCGTGCGCGGCGTGGGGCTGGCGTCGGGGGACGCCGCCGCGGCGCTCCCGCTGGCGGTGGAGCGCGCCCACGGGGAGGCGGGGGTCGACGGGACCGCCGTGGATCTCCTCGAACTCCCGGGGACCGGGGCGGCGCGCCTCCGGCCGGACGTCGCCGCCGGCGTGCGGCGCGCCTTCGGCGCCGGGGCCCGCCGGGGGGCCCTCCACGTGGCCGCCGCGGGGCGGGAGGTGGGGGC
>CAZSIX010000092.1:0-4805 GCA_964607145.1 uncultured Planctomycetota bacterium
ACGCGCCGGGCGGGGGCCCGCTTCGCCGCGTTCCCCGCGGCAATCCTCGCCGCCGCCGCCGCGGCGACCGCCCACCCCGGCGACCCGCCGCCCCTCCCCCCGGCGGCGACCTACGACGGGCGTCCCATCCCGCGCGCGCTGCTCCACGAGACCCTCGCGGACCGTGCCCTGCGCACGGACGCGGGACCGCGCCTGCTCGACCAGTTCCTCTCCGACGTCGTGGCGGACACGGAGCGGGTCCGGCGCGGCATCGAGGTCTCCGACGCCGAGGTGGACGCGACGCTCGCCGACACGGCCCGCCGCGCGGCGCGCGAGATGGGAAGGGCGGAGGGCGGCGACTCCATGGCGGCGCTGGAGGAGGTCCTGCGCACGCGGGGCGCATCCCTGGCGGATCTCCGCGCCCGGACGCGCGCGTGGATCGGCCTCCAGAAGATGGCCCGCCCCGACCTCGGCGCCTCCGCCGACGTGTCGCCGGGGCAGATCGACCTCTGGCTCCGGGACCTGAAGCGGCGGAGCCACTGCTCCACGGGCCCGGGATTGCCGCGCGGCCAGGTCGCGTCGGTGGGCGGCACGCCGGTGACCACCGGGGCCTTCGGCGCGTGGCTGGCGACCCAGATGCCGCCGGGCGAGGTCCTCGGCGGCGTGTACGACCTCGCGTTCCAGACCGCCGTGGAGTCGCGCGCCGCGCGCGAGGGGACGACCCTCCGGGACGAGGAGGTCGAGGCCGAGATCGTCCGGCTGGAGCGGCAGTTCCAGGACCAGCCGGACGTCGAGGGTTCGGGCGTGGACTTCGCGTCGTGGCTCCAGCAGGCCCGCGGCATGAGCCTCGACGAGTTCCGCGCGGACCGCTCGTTCCGCACCGAGGTCCTCGCCCGCCGCCTTCTCGCCCCCACCGTGACGGAGGAGGATCTGCGCCGCTGGTTCGACGAGCGGGCCCACCTCTACGGGGAGCGGGCCCGCGTGCGCCGGATCCTCATCCGCGGCGAGACCGACCCCACGCAGTTCGGCGCCGCGGCGCGCCCCATGGCGGAGGCGAAGCGGATGGCCGCGCGCGCCATGGACGAGATCCGCGCCGGCAAGGCGTTCGAGGACGTCGCCCGCCGCCACTCCGACGACCCGCAGCCGGCCCGGGGGCGCCGCTTCGACGTGTCGCCGACGATGAGTTCGGCGCTGGTCCCCCAGGCCGTGCTGGACGTCCTCTTCGCCGCCGACGCGGGCGCCGTCGTCGGTCCCGTGGAGGCGGTGGACGGGATGCACATCGTGCTGGTGGAGCGCCGGACACCCGCTCCCACGCTGGAGCAGGCGCGGGACCGCGTCCGCATCGATCTCCTGGCCCACCGCGCGCTGACCTGGAAACTCGGCCTGCGGGAGGATCCGCTCCTCCGCATCGCGGAGGACCTCCGGAAGTAGCGTCGGGCTACCGCGGCGCCGGCGGGACGATTCCCTTCCAGGTCTCCAGCGCCTTCGACCGCCCCGACCCCATCCACGTCCGGATGGCGTTGCGCGCGTCGGTGTCGTCGCCCGTCATGCGCAGCGCCTCGGGAGGGAACCCGTCGGAGCGCCCCGTCAGCCGCTGGAGTTCGCGCATCGCGCGGAGGACGTTCTCCGGATCCCGATCGGACAGGTGCTCCACGAGGTACGGAAGCCGCTCCGTCGCCGGGCGGGGTGGCGCGACCTCCCGCCACTTCGCCAGGATCTCCTCCCGCAGCGCCGGCTCCTCCAGCATCCGCTTCGCCAGCGCGTCGCGGCGGCGGGGATCGGCGATCTCGTTCTCCTCTGCGAAGCCGTGGTGGAGGCCGGTGAGCCGCTTGAGCGTGAGCATCGCCGACGACATCACCTCCACGGAGCCGGGATCGCGCTGGCCGGGGTACGTGGGGATGGGGTCCCCGGGCCACGGCTCCTCGAGGCAGGAGACGAGCAGCGGGAGGAGCGCGCGCGCCAATCCCGGGTCGACGCCGTGGATGTCCCCCGCGTGGCGGATGGCGTCGGCGCGGAGGAAGATGAAGGAGTCCTCCACGAGGTACGGCACCTGCAGGAGAAGGTCGCGGTCCTTGCGGAGCGCCAGCGACGCGACGGCGTTGCGTCGCACCATGGGCGATTCGTCCGCCGCCAGGCGGAGCAGGGTCGGACCGACGGGCCCCCGCACCTCCCCCAGCATGCTCGCCAGCTTCTGGCGCAGGATCCGGTTGGGCCCCTCCGCCAGCGGGAGCACGGCGTCGAAGTCCATCCCGCGCCCCCGCGAGAGTTCCAGGAGATCCAGAGAGTACCGCCGGATGTCCCAGCCCCGCTCCTCGGTCCCCTCGTCCCCCAGGGCGGCGACCACCCTGCAGATCCGCCGGACCACGTCGGGGTGATCCGGGGCGTAGCGGAGCAGCGCCTGGATGCAGTCGACGATGACCAGTTTCCGGAGGCCCACCTCCACGGTCACCGGCGAGGATGCGAGCAGGGCGGGCGCCTCCTCCACGACCTTCAGGAGCGCCTCGGGAATGGCGGGGTTCCCGGGAGGGATCCGGCCGAGGAGCCGCGCGGCGATGCCGGCCCCCGGGTCGTCCCCATCCGCGACCCACTCCAGGAGGACGGGCACGGCGGGAGCGGGGTCCCAGGCCGCCGAATCCCGGGCCGGCGGCGCCAGTCCGGAGCGGCTCCGGTGCACGTCCCCCAGCGTCTCGCCGAAGCCCGCGGACCTCTCCCCGCCGAGCAGCGCGTACGCGGCGGCCCGGGCCGCCTGCGGCGGACCCGCGGTCAGGGCCGCCGCGACCTCCTCGCGGGCGTAGAACGGAGCGCGGAGGAGGCGGGACGCCACCCACGCGCGCCGGTCCCACGTGGTGCCGCGGGCCAGGAACACGGCGCGGAGCGCGTCGCCTGCGGCGGGACCCATGGCGGCGAGCGCGTCCGCCGCCTCCCGGGATCGGGCCTCGTCCGCGGGAGGGGCGCCGCGCGCCACCAGCCACTGGACGCGGAGCGGCACGCGGAGGAACGCGTAGCCGACCGCCGCGACGGCGGCGGCGGAGAGGATCCAGATCGCCTGTCTGCGTGCGGAACCGCGGATCACGCCGGCCTCCCGCGGACCGCGCCGACCCGATGCGGCGGCGCCTCCGCTCCGCGGCCATTGTCGCGGCGCGCGCCCGCGCTGCAACGATTCGGCCCGGAAGTGGCCCGTGACCTCTCGGCCGTGCGGCCGCCGGGGACTACCCTCGACGGATCATGGAGGCGGAGTCCGGTCAGAGGGTGCGACATCGGTTCACGGCGGAGCGCGCCGAGCACGGCGTCCGCCTCGATCGCGCGCTGGCGGCGCGATTCCCCGGGTACAGCCGGAGTCGGCTCCAGCGGGCGGTCAAGGAGGGGCACGCCACGGTGAACGGGCGGCCCGCCCGCGCCGGGCGCCCCCTGTCCGCGGGCGACGACGTCGTCGTCGAACTGGCGACGGAGACCCGCTCCTACGCCCTCCCCGAGAACATCCCGCTGCGGATCCTGTACGAGGACGCGCGCCTCGCCGTCATCGACAAGCCTCCCGGGTTCACGGTGCACCCCGGCGCCGGCGAGCGACGCGGCACGCTGGCGAACGCGCTGGCGTACCGCTACGGCGAACTGTCCTCCCTCCAGGGTCCGCTCCGCCCGGGGATCGTGCATCGCCTCGACCGCGACACGTCGGGGGTCATCCTGGTGGCGCGGGACGACGAGGCCCACCGGATCCTCGCCGCGCAGTTCAAGGAGCGCACCGTCTCCAAGACCTACCTCGCGGTCGTGCGCGGGCTCCCCGACTTCGATGCGGATCTCATCTCCCTCCCCATCGCGCGGGACGTCCGGCAGCCGGAGCGCATGGCCATCCGCCACGACGTGGGGCGCGCGTCGGAGACCTACTACGAGGTCCGCGAGCGGTTCCACCGGCACGCGTTCCTGGAGGTCCACCCGCGCACCGGCCGCACGCACCAGATCCGCGTGCACCTGGCGGCCCTCGGCCACTCCATCGTGGCGGATCGCGTCTACGGGCGGGCGGACAGGGATCTGCGGGGCGTCATCGGCCGCCAGGCCCTCCACGCCCACCGGCTCGCGCTCCGTCACCCGGAGACGGGGGAGGAGATGGAGTTCGAGTCCCCCCTCCCGGCGGACATGGCGGGGCTCCTGGAGTTCCTCCGGTCCGGAGGCGGGGCCAGGCCCCAGACCCTCGCGGAGGAGATGGGGGTCGCCGACGAGCCCGAGGACGCGCCGCCCGACGCCGACGACTGACGGACCGTGGAGAGTGGGCTCGGCGGTTCCTGCACGGCGTCTCGCCGGTCGCGGCCCGCGGCGCCTCGTCGCGCGCCGCGGCGGTGACGTCCCCCTCCCGGCAACCCCTTGGGACGGTCCGCCGCGGGGGTTTAGAGTCGGACACCCATGACCGAACCGACGGGATCCACGGAAGGGGCCCGACCCCCGGGCCGGCGTCGGCGCCGGGGCCGCGGGCGCGGCGGGCGGGGCGGGCGGCGGGAGGACGAGGGGGGATCGGAGGATCCGGCGCGCGCCGCACCTCCGCCGGAGGACCCGGCGGCCGACCCTCCGCCCTCCGCGGAGGACTTCCCTCCGGAGAGCGACGAGGGTCCCCCGAGCGACACCTACGACCCCCACCGTCCCATCCCCGTCCACCTGCTGCTGCGACCGCTTCCCCGGCGACTCCCTCCCATCGAGCGGGACGTCGAACTGACGGTGGACCGGGACGCCCTGCCGGCGGGGGCCGTGACGGGGGGCGGCGGCAGGGGAGGTCGGCGGCGCGGCCGCGGCGGGCGCGGGGGCGGCGGCGGCGAGGGCGGCGGGGGCGGGAATCGCGG
>CAZSIX010000093.1:0-4120 GCA_964607145.1 uncultured Planctomycetota bacterium
AGCGACCATGGTCGAACGGCTCAAGCGCTTTCGCGTCCCCGAGGAGCCCGCCGCACCCCCGCGGCCCCGCCTGGTGAAGGAGCCCGCGGCGCCGCCTCCCGCGGAGCCGCCGCCTCCGCCTCCGCCCGGGCGTCCGCCGGGCGCCGTGCGGTGGTTCTCCGTGGGCGGGCCCGTGGCCGTGCTCGCGATCCTCGGGTTCCTCGGGGTCGGAGCGCTCTACGCGGCGGTCTGGTCCGGGCGCATCGACGGATGGAGCCTCCCCGGTTGGGTGCGCCTCCTGACGGGACGCCTCGCCCCGCCGGTGGCCCCGTCGCCGGACGATCTCCCGGCGCCCGGCCTGCGGTTGCTGCGCATCGAGG
Source organism: uncultured Planctomycetota bacterium (assembly GCA_964607145.1). GTDB lineage: Bacteria > Planctomycetota > JAJSAM01 > JAJSAM01 > JAKLKS01 > CAZSIX01. The sequence continues at coordinate 360 of CAZSIX010000093.1, forward strand.
TCGCCGTGCCGCCGGGGCTGGCCGCCGCCTACGCCGGCGCGGCCGCCGATCACGGATCGGTCTGGACGCTGCTCACGCTGGGGCGGGAGGGGGATCCGGCGGGCGAGCGGGTGTTCGCGCGGGGCGGTCTGGCCGTCGCCGCGGGGGAGGCCGCCGCCGGACCCGGGGACCTGCTCGCGGAGACGTACGCCCCGTCGGGGCGGTACGTCGTGAAGGTGGCGCTCCCCCACGGTCGGGGGGAGTCGGCCCCGTTCGACGTGGACGTGTCGCTCTCGGGGCGCCAGCGCGTGGAGGTTCCCTTCGAACCCCACCCGGCGCGCCTGCGCGTCTCCGTGGTGCCCGCCGTGGGGAAGGTGGCCGTGGTCGCGGCGGACGCGCCCGCGGGCACTCCCGCCAACGTCAAGCACGCCATGGCCGGCGACGTGGTGTTCGGGCTCGCGCAGGATCCCTCCGACCCGCCGCTGCGCCTGGGCACCGAGTACGTCGTCACCGTGGAGTCGGCGGGATTCCGGACCGCCACCCGGCGGCTGCTCCTCGACCGGGACGGGCAGGCGGCGGAGTTCATGCTCCAGCGGGACGACAACGACCGCGTGGACAAGGCCGTCGCGAAGATCCTCCAGAACCGCGCCCTGCCGGCGGATCTCCGGGACGACGACGTCCTCGCCGAGCCGGAGGTGAAACTCGCCCTGGCCCAGGTCGCGGCGAATCCGCAGGGCGCGTGGTCCGTGGTGCGCGGCCACCTGCTGGACGTGGAGTCCGACCTGGACACGCTCCTGCGGGCCCTGCCCGAGGGCGGGCGGCTCGACGATCGGCAGCGGCGCGTGCTGGAGAAGTGCGCCGACGTGCGGCGCCAGTACCACGCCCACCTGGTGGCGCTGGGCGGGACGGCGGCCGTCCGGGGGGACGTGGCCGCCGTGGAGGAACTCGCCCACGGCGCCCGCTACGACCTCTTCCCCGACGCTGGGCAGGCGGCGGAGGACCGGGCAGCGCTGTGTCGCATCCGCGTCCAGGCGTGGATCGCCTTCGTGAGGAGCGGCGGGACCGGCACCGCCTCCGCGGAGGCGGTGGTGCGCGGCGCTCTCCCCGGCCTCCCCGAGGCGGAGCGGACGACGGCGGCGCGGGAGATGGCGGAACTGCTCGTGACCGTGCGGGCCGTGGGAGCGGTGGCGCGCGGAGACTCGGTGGCGGCGGAGGCGTGGCTCGACCTGGCGCGGGAGGCCCACGGGGGCATCGAGGCGACGGTGGACTACCGCCGCCTGCGCGCGCGCGCGGCGTTCCAGGCGGAGAGACCCACGGAGGCCGTGATCACGCTGCTGGGCAAGGACCGCGTGCAGGGACTCCCGGGCAACCTCCCGCAGGCCATCCCCGCCGGTCTCCCCGTGGAGGATCGGCTCATGCTCGCCCAGGCGCTCCGGGCCTGGGGCGACGCGGTGGCGGCGGACCCCTCCAACGCCCGCGCGCTGGAGGACTCCAAGCTCTACTTCACGGCGGCGTGGAACGTGTACGCCAGCCTCTTCGACCTCCCGGCGGAGGCGGACGCCGCGGCGGAGCGGCGGCGGGGACGCGTGCTCCGGGTCGCGCTGGTGGAGGCCGCCGAGACGGCCCTCCGCGCCGACAAGGACGACTCCGTGCTGGACCCGCTCATGCGCTACCGGGCCCTGGAGCAGCAGGGGGGCGAGTTCGAGTCGCTGGACGCGCGGGCCAAGTCCCTGCTCGTCGCGGTCCTCCGGCGGGGCATGGACGCGGGCGCCAAGGCGCTGGCCACCAACGGGGTCGAACTCCTGGAGTTCCCCGAGGGGCTCTACCGGCCGGGGTCCGCGGTGGCCGCCCGCGCGGAGAAGGAAGGGAGCGGGAAGAACGGCGAGGAGGTCGTCGTGGACGCGCTCTCCGCGCGCGAGGTCCTCGTGCCGCGGTTCTGGGCCGCGGTGCGTGAGGTCACGGTCGCCCAGTACGGCCGGTACCTGGCGCGCATGCAGGATCCCGCCGCGGTCGCCGCTGTGGCCCACCCGCAGGAGCCGCCGCGAAAGACCCAGCCCGGAGGGCGGGAGCCGCTGGACTGGGCGGCGCAGCAGCAGCACCCGGACGACCCCGTGCGCGGCGTGGACTGGTGGGACGCGTACGCCTGCGCCCGGCATCTCGGGGGCCGGCTCCCGTCGGAGATCGAGTGGGACCGCATGGCCCGCGGCGGCGGAGGCGTGACGCCGGTGGACGAGTCGATGCCGGCGCTGCGGAGGCTGTTCGGAGCGCCCTTCGACGCCTACTGGCGGACCGACCGGACGCTGCCGCTCGACCTGGACCGGGCTCCCTGCGGCGCCCACGGCATCTGGGGAGGCGTGGCGGAGTGGTGCATCGACGCGTTCTCCGCCGGGCCTCCCTCCCCGGTCGTGGACCTCCTGGTGGAGGATCGGCCGGCCATGCCCGGCGGGGACGGGACGCCGATGGTCGTGCGGGGCGGGTCCTTCCTGCATCCGCCGCCGGGAGCGCCCACGGGCCGGAGCCCGGCGGCCGCCGGGGTCGTGGCGACGGGGGCCCAGTTGTCGGCGCCGTGGCGCGCCATGAGCATCCTCGAGCGGCGCCGCGTCCGGGCCGGGGACCGCCTCCCGTGGATCGGGCTGCGCGTCGTGTACGGCCCCGCGGCGACGGCGCCCCGATAGCAGCCTGTCGCGCCGCTTTCCGGCGGACACCCCGGAAGCGCGGGCCCCCGGGCCCGTCCCCTGCTACCCTCTGCAGTCCGCGAGCGGCGGAGCGCGCCGTGGCTCCGCGCTCGCCGCCGGAGGCGGGCTTCCCCATGCCACTGGACCTCGACGACGACAGCATCATGGGCACCCTCCTGGAGGGGAAGTGGCGACTCGTCCGCCGCATCGGACGGGGAGGGATGGGGCAGGTCTTCCAGGTCGTCCACGCGCGGATGGGGATCGTGAAGTGCGTGAAGATCCTGCGACCCGGCGCGGAGGACATCCTCGTCAAGCGGTTCGAGCGCGAGGTCCGCCTCGCCCAGCAGATCCGCCATCCCAACGTCATCCGCATCGACGACTTCGGCGTGGACCAGGACCTGGATCCCGCGGGCATCCACTTCTACATCATGGAGTTCGTCGAGGGGGAGAGCCTCCGGGACGCCGTGGGGAAGGGGGAACTGCCGGTTCCCCGGGCCGCCGCCATCATCCGCCAGGCGGCGCTCGGCGTGGGCGCGGCGCACGAGCGGCAGATCATCCACCGGGACATCAAGCCCGAGAATATCGTCATCGCACGGGGCGACAAGGTGACGGTGCTGGACTTCGGCATCGCGAAGATCCGCACGCCGGACACCCGCGAGGACATGCTCACGCTCACCCGCAAGGGCGAGATCTGGGCGACGCCCCAGTACATGTCTCCGGAGCAGGCGATGGCGTCCGCGGACCTGCTGCCCTCCAGCGACATCTACTCGCTCGGGATCGTGCTCTACGAGATCCTCGGAGCGGAGCTCCCCTTCACCGGCACCGCACCCCGGGACTACATCTTCGCGCACATCCAGAAGCCGGCTCCCTCCCTGCGCAAGCAGCGGCCGGAACTCCGGATCCCGCAGGAACTCGACGACCTCATCCGCGCCATGCTGGAGAAGCAGCCCGGCGCGCGGCCCTCCAGCATGCTCGACGTGGCGCGCGCCCTGGAGCCCTTCGCCGACGCCGGCGGGGGGGCGGGGGCCCCGGCTCCGGGTGCGCGTCCCGCTCCGCCGCCGCGCCCGCCGGTCCTCCCCGTCGCGCCCCCGCCGGAGCGCCCCGCGC
>CAZSIX010000094.1:0-3891 GCA_964607145.1 uncultured Planctomycetota bacterium
CGCGGCGGCGGGCGGGGGGGCGGTCGCGGCGGGCTCCGCGGCCGGGGCGGCCCCGCCCGCCGCGCGCACGCGGACGATGCGCTCGTCCACGTCCTCGTCCCGTCCCTTCCCGACCTCCTTCCCGGTGCGCACCTCCTGCACCGCGGAGTTCACGACGAAGATGCGGATGTTGTTGCTCCGCGGGTCCGGCGGAAACATGAAGAACCCGAGCCGGTTGGGGTTGTAGGCCTCGGTGAAGCCCACCAGCCTCTCGCCGTCCTTGAACTCGATCTCGATGGGGAGGCCGCGCCGCCGCACTCCGGTGAGGACGGTCTTGTTCTCGCGGTACTCCCGGTTCCCCTCGTGGGAACGGACGAAGAACACGGCCTTGACGTGCTCCAGTTCCAGGTGCTGGGCGTACCCCTTCTCCGCCTCGGAGGTGGGGAACACCTGGAGGATGGAGGAGTTGGGGTTGAAAGAGTAGACCCACCCCTTGATGCGCCGGCGATCCACGAGGGCGACGACGACGCGGTTGGCGGAGCCGGCGGTGACCTTCATGCGGCGCTGAACAGGGCCCACAGGATGTCGAAGAGGTCGGGCCCGCGGGACCCGCGCCCGCCGGCGGCGAGCACTTCGCGCGTGAACAGCCCGTCCGCCCCGCCGCCGCCGATGGGGAGGGAGGAAGCGAAGGCCGTCGACGGCTTCTCCACCTGCCGGGCCGGCGCGCGCCACACCGCCGCCTCCACGCCCTGCGCCCGCGCCACGGCCTTCAACTGGCCCAGTTCCCCCCCGTCGCACCAGTCGCCGTGGGCCGCGCAGCGATCGATGATGACCAGGGGCTTCCGGCTGAAGGGCACGCGGGCCATGCCCCCGTCGCACTGCGGGCAGCGGGCGTAGCGCACCGGCTCGACGCCCCCGTGGGCCGGGCCGCGCCGCCCCTCGGCGGGGCCCCGGGGCCGGTCCACGGCCTCCCGGATGGCCTGCTCCAGCACCCCCAGGGGGAACCAGACGCCGTGGCAGGAGGTGCAGAGTTCCCCCGCCAGGCGCTCCTGGACGAATCCCTGCAGCGAGGGCGCACCCTTGCACCGGGGGCAGCGGAGCGTGCCGGGGACCAGGCGGGCGGTCACGCCGTCCACGGCGACCGCCGCCTTGCAGTACCGGCACGAGCCCGAGGCGGGCATGCCCGCCCCGCAGGACGGGCAGCGGATCTCCTCCGTTCCCATGGCGGGAGCATACCGCGGGCGGGGGGCGCGCGGATGCCGTTCCCCGGACCGCGGGCGGCGCCGCGCCGCGGGTGCCGGCGAACGATTGGATCTTTCGCCGACGCGGGGGCCCTCGCATCATGCCGGGGACGCACCCACGGCGCCGGGGTCTCCGGCGCGGGGAGCGCGGGCGCCGTCGCCGCGCCCGAGCCGCCCGGTCCGCCGGGAGGAGGTCCCATGTTCGCCCACGCCCCCGGAGGCGCCGAGTGGCTCGTGCTCATCGCCCTCGGCTGGATCGTCGTCGGCGCGCCGGGGCTGGCCGCGGCGGGGGCGGTGATCTCGCGGTCCGCCGGACGGGGGAGGGGGAGCCGTGGGGCGCGCATCGGGTAGCGGGCGCGCCGCGCCGCCGCCGTCGCGCCTCACGCACGTGGACGGGAGCGGCCGGGCGCGCATGGTGGACGTGGCGGAGAAGCCGATCACCGTGCGGCAGGCCCGGGCGGAGGCGCGGGTCCGCGTCTCCGCGGCCACGCTGCGTCTGGTCCGCGGCGGCGGCGCGCGCAAGGGGGACGTCCTCGCCGTGGCCCGCCTCGCCGGGGTCATGGCCGCCAAGCGGGCCTCCGACCTCATCCCCCTCTGCCACCCGCTGGCGCTCACGGACGTGGAGGTGGACGCGCGGGCCGGGCGCGGCGAGGTGCGGCTGACGGCCACCGTGCGCGCGGTGGATCGGACGGGCGTCGAGATGGAGGCCATGGTGGCCGCCGCCGTGGCGGCGCTGACGGTCTACGACATGGTGAAGGGCCACGATCGGGCGGCGGAGGTCACCACCGTGCGCCTGCTGGAGAAGTCCGGGGGCCGGAGCGGTCGCTGGAGGCGCGGGTGAGGGTCTCCATCCTCACGGTTTCCGATCGGTCCTCCCGCGGGGAACGGCCCGACGCGGCCGGTCCCGCCCTCCGCAGGGCGGTCCTCGGCGCGGGCCACGCGGTGGTCGCCACGGCGGTGGTCCCCGACGAGCGGGCCGACATCGCCGCCGCCATCCGCCACCTCGGCTCCCTCTCCGACCTGGTCCTCACCACCGGCGGCACCGGGCTCTCCCCGCGGGACGTGACGCCGGAGGCGACGGGGGACCTCCTGGAGCGGGAGATCCCCGGGATCGCCGAGGAGATGCGGCGCCGGTCGCTGGCCGCGACCCCCCGGGCGCTGCTCAGCCGGGCCGTGGCGGGGGTCCTCCCCGGGGGGACGCTCGTCGTCAACCTTCCCGGGAGTCCCGCCGGCGCCGTGGAGTGCTTCGGCCACGTGGCCGGCGTCCTGCCCCACGCCTCCGCCGTGGCGCGGGGCGGGGTCGGGGATTGCGGGTCCGACGCGGCAGCCGCCGGCGGCGGGTCCTGATGGGTCAGCGCGTGGCCGTGGTGGGCGCGACGGGCGCCGTGGGGCTGGAGATGCTCGCCGTCCTGGAGCAGCGCCGGTACCCCGTGGACGACCTCCGCCTCCTCGCCTCCCCCAGGAGCGCCGGCTCCGTCCTGCGGTTCCGCGGCCGGGATCTCGTCGTGGAGGCCCTCGCTCCCGACTCGTTCGAGGGCGTGGACCTCGCGCTGTTCTCCGCGGGCGGGGAGATCTCGCGCGCCGTGGCGCCGGCGGCGGTGAAGGCCGGGGCCGTCGTCGTGGACAACTCGTCGGCCTTCCGGATGCAGCCCGACGTGCCGCTGGTGGTGCCGGAGATCAACCCCGACGCCCTGGTGGGCCACCGGGGCATCATCGCCAACCCCAACTGCTCCACCATCCTCGTCCTCATGGCGACCTTCCCCATCCATCGGGAGGTGCCCGTGGAGCGGGCCGTCGTGGCGACGTACCAGGCCGTGTCCGGGAGCGGTCGGGCGGGCCTGGAGGAGTTGCGCCTCCAGGAGGAGGCCGCCGCCGCGGGGAGGGAGCCGGAGCCTTCCGTCTACCCCTACCCCATCCATCGCAACGTCCTCCCCTTCGTCCAGCGACTCCTCGAAGGGGGGTACAGCCCGGAGGAGATCAAGCTCCACAACGAGAGCACGAAGATCCTCGGGGACCCGCGGGTGAAGGTCTCCGCCACCTGCGTGCGGGTGCCCGTGCCCCGGGCGCACTGCGCCGCCGTGCACCTGGAACTCTCCCGCCGGATGCCCGTGGATCGGGCCCGGGACCTGCTGGCGGCGGCCCCCGGGGTGCGGCTGGTGGACGACCCCGCGGTGCCCACGTTCCCCACGCCGCGGGAGGCCTCCGGGGGGGACGACGTGCTCGTGGGCCGGGTCCGGGAGGACCTCGCCTACCCCAATGGCCTCGCCCTCTTCGCCGCCATGGACCAGTTGCGCAAGGGGGCCGCGCTGAACGCCGTCCAGATCGCCGAGGAACTGCTTCGGCGGGGGTTGCTGTAGGCTGTCGGGCTCGCCCGGGGGGCCCGGGCACGGAGGGAGGACCCATGGCTGACGCCGTCGACGGCGCCGCACCTCGAGGGGACGAAGGGGACGACGCCGGGGCGCCGGCCCCGGGCCGCCTGGACCTCCGCGACGTCAAGCGCCTCCTCCTGCTCATGGAGCGGCACGACCTCGCGGAACTGGAACTGGAGGATGCGGGGCGGCGCGTGCACTTCCGCCGGGGCGGGGCGCACGGCGCCCACGCCGTCCCCCTCCATGCCGCCCCCAGCCCCGCCGCAGCCCCGCCGCCGGCCGCGGCGGCCGCGGCCGCACCG
>CAZSIX010000095.1:0-3722 GCA_964607145.1 uncultured Planctomycetota bacterium
CGCGGAGGAGCGGTTCCTCGCCTCCGCCGCCGCGGACCGGACCCTCCGGGAGGGGGCCGAGGCCGAGGCGAGCGTCCTGGCCGCGCGGCTGGAGTCCCTCCGCGCCGCCGCCGGCCCCGCCCCGGGAGCCGCCACGGCGCCCGCCGCGGCGCGCACCACGCGGTTCCCCGCCCGCCCCGGCGGTCCCGACGTCTCGGACCTCGCCTGGGACGAGATCGGCGAAGCGTTCCGCCGCCTGCCGCCGGTGCTCGCCCGCCTGCTGGAGGCGCTGGCCGCGGGCACCGACCCGAGCCCCGAGATCATCGGGGACAGCCAGCGATGGAACGGCCCGCTCGTGGGGGCGGCGCTCTCCCTGGTGGGCCGGATCCCCGGCGCGTCCGCCAACGAGTGCTTCACCCACCCCGACTTCCTGCTGCCGGCGCTGGAGGCGGCGCTGGAGCGGGCCGGGCTGCCGCTGGACGACGTCCAGGTGGACGCGCTCGGCCGGCTTCGCGCCGGGTACGCGGATGCCCCGCTCCCGGAGGCCCCCGCCGCGAGCCGGCCCGAGTCCCGGACGCTCCGGACGCTCGTGGCCCGCACGGAGGCGCGCCAGGCCCACCTGGACGCCATCGTCGCGGTGCTGCGCGCGGACCAGCGGGACGTCGTCCAGCCCGCCACCGTGCGCGGTCGCGTGGGCGTCGACCTGCTCTCCGCGGGCCTCCTCTGGGCGGAACTCCTCGTGGGCGAGGTCGTCCGGCCCCCGTCGCGCGCCGACCTCGCGCGGGAGGTGGCGGACCGGTTGCGCACCCGCCTCGCGGTCCCGCCGGGGAACGAGGCGGCGCTGGACGAGACCTCCCGCGCCTGGGTCCTCGCGCTCCCCGCCCCCTGGTCCGACCCGGCGGACCCCTTCCTGCGGCGCGGCATCCCGCTCCTGCCCGACGTGCTCGAACTCGCCCGCCGCTGGGCCGACCTCGCCGACGAGGTGGGCCGGCGCTTCCCGTCCTCCGACGGGGGCGCGCGGCCTCGCGCGTCGGGCGTTCCGCCCCTTCCCGTCCTCCCGAAGGACTACCTCTGACCGCCCCCCGCGGGGCACTGGAGTCTCCCGTGAAGCCTGCGCTCGCCGTCGCCATCGCCGCCGCCGCCGCCATCGGCGCCTACTTCGTGGGGCGCACCACCGCCTCGCCCGCCGCGCCCGCGGCCCCGCCGCCCGTGATCGCCGCGGACACGACCCGCGTCGACGCGGACCGGCTGGCCGCCGCCCGCGAGGCGGCCCGCGCCGAGGCCGCCGCCAAGGACGCGGCCCTGGGAGAGGTGGAGTCGCTGCGCGCGCGGATCGCGACCCTCGAGGCGGAGGCCCAGGCGGCGCGGGACTCGGCCGCAGCGGCGGCGGCGACCGCCACGGCGGGAAACGCGGGGAAGCCCGCCCCGGCGGGGAAGGAGCGCCGCATCTACTGGGGCGGCGGGGAGTACGAGCAGGCCCTGCGGTCCGTCGACTGGAAGTCCGTGGGGGACAACATGCACGCCATGGTCCCCCTCCTCCGGGACCTCGGCGCGAAGTTGCTCGCCGGCGAGCAGCTCCCGCCGGAGACCATCGGCAAGATCCAGCAGCACAACGGACCCCTGGTCACCGCGGCGCTGAAGCTCGGCGCCGCCATCCCGGGCACCGGTCCCAACGGGAAGTTCAGCGACCCCGGGTTCATGTCCAACGCCATCGCCTCGGCGCTGGAGGCGTCGGGCCTCCCGCTGAGCGAGCAGCAGGCGGCGGCGCTGGAGCGCGCGGCGAAGGACTTCGCCGCCCAGGACGAGCAGCGGCGGAACGCCTACGACGCCGCCACGCCGGAGCTTCTCAAGATCCTCGAGGAGGTGGAACTCAAGGACCGCTTCTTCGATGCCGCGTTCGCGCTGCTGCGCCCGGACCAGGCGGAGGCGCTCACGCCCAGCGAGGTGCGGCACCGCATCCACGGGGACATCTTCTCCGGCGCGCTGGTCTGGGCCGGGCGCGCGGGCGCGACGACGTACGCCGACGACGCCGACCTCGCGACCAAGGCCGTGGCCCACGTGCGGGGACGCCTCCGCCTCGCCGAGGCCCAGACGCCCCACGTGCGTGCGGCGGTGGACGGATGGATCGCCTCCATCCCCGAGTCCGTCCGGTCGCTGCCCATGGACGGGCTCACGAAGCTGAACCTCATCCCCAACGACCACGTCTGCGCGTGGGCCCGCCAGAACCTCGCGCTCTTCCAGGCCGTCGAGCGCGCCGTCACCCTGGACGACGCCGGTCGCGAGCGGCTGCGCACGGTCGGGTCCGTGGCGGTGATGTACCGCTCCGCGACGCCCGCCGAGGAGGAGGGGGAGTAGGCGCACGCCGCCGGGCCGCCCGTTCGCCCAGGCGTGACGAATCCGTAACTGCCGCGTAAGCGCGCCGCCGTGGCCGGAACGGCGCCGTAGGATTCCCCGGTGCCCGCGAACTCCCTCCCCGCGCCCGGCTCCGGCGGCGGCGGACCCGGGGCGCCGTCGCCGGACGCCTCCCCGTCCCCGCCGGAGGACCCGTCCCGTCGACGCGCCGCCGGCGCCGTCCCGCTCCTCCTCATGGTGTGCCTGTTCGCCGCGGGGCTGGCCGCGCTGCGGCTGTCCGACGTGCCCGACCTGGACGCCGGCGACCAGGAGAAGAACGCCCAGTACCTGCTCCACGCGTGGCAATCGGGGGAGTGGATCCTGCCCCGCGAGCAGGGCACCATCCTCCCCACGAAACCCCCCCTCTACACGTGGCTGGCGGGCATGGCCGCCGCCGTCACCGGGGGGCCCGACACGCTGGCGCTGCGGCTCCCCTCCGCCGTGTCCGGGGTGGCGCTGGCGCTCCTGACCGCCCACATGGGACTGCTCCTCGGAGGGCGGACGGCGGCCGCCGTGGCGGGCCTCGCGGTCTGCGCCAACCCGCTGTACCTGAAACTCTCCGCCTTCGCGCGGCCCGACATGGTGCTCTGCCTCGCCATCACGTCGGCCCTGTGGTCCTGGACCTGCCTCCGGCTCGCCGTGGGTCCGCGCTGGGTCCATCGCACCGTGTTCTGGACGGCGCTGGCGGCGGGGACGCTCGCGAAGGGGCCGGTGGCGCCGGCGCTCGTCCTCCTGACCGTGGGGCTCCACCTCTGGTGGTCCCGCCGGTGGCGGGCCTGGCGCTCGCTGCGGCCCGGCGTCGGAGCCACGCTGTTCGTCGTCGCCATCGCCGCGTGGGCGATCCCCGCCCTCCTGCGGGGGGGGCGGGAACTCGTCGGCGTCCTGCTGGTGGACGAAGTGATCCAGCGGGCGCTGGACCCCGCGGCGCGCGGCGCCCGCGCCCACGGGGCCGGCTCGTTCCTCGCGGAGAGCGCCGGGAGGTTCCTCCCGTGGACGCTGCTGCTGCCCGCGACCCTGCTCGCGCTGGCGCCGGCGCTGCGGTCCGCCCGCACGCACGGCGCCTCCCTGCGCGGTCCCGCCCTGCCGGCGGCATGGCTGGCGGCGGCGCTGGTGGTGTTCCTGCTCCCCGCGCAGAAGCGGGCGGACTACGCCATGGCCTTCCTCCCCGCGGCCGCGCTCCTCGTGGGGCTCCTCTGCGCGAGGTCCGGCGGCTCCCGCGAAGGCGCCGCGCCGGGCCTCGCGGCGCGCTGGTCGGCGCACGCCGCCGGCGCCGCGCTCGTCCTCGCGGGAGTCGGTGCCGCGGCGGCGGCGCTGGGCGCGTGGGAGGCGCCGGATCCGCGGCTGGCCGCGCT
>CAZSIX010000096.1:0-3554 GCA_964607145.1 uncultured Planctomycetota bacterium
GATCGACGTGAGGACGCCGCGGGACCGCGGTCCCTCATGAATAGGTCGGGCTAGAAGTCGATCTGGACCCGCATGGCGAGGGTGTTCACGCGGCCCAGGCCCTCGACGTGCGCCATGGTGTAGCCGACCATCACGCGGGTGTTGGGGTTGAGATACCAGTTGACGCCCAGGTCGACGACGCGCTGCCCGCCGCCGGAGATACCGCCGTCCTGGAGATCGATCTCCGCGACGCGCATCGCCAGTTCCCAGGCACCCGTCCCGCCGCCGCCGAAGTCGGACTTCGGCTTCACCCGCCCGAAGACGCCGTCCTTCCAGGGACGGTGCTCCCCGGTGAGGAACCAGGATCCCTGCACGTACCAGCCGTGGAACACGGGGTTGGGGGCGCCGGCGGTGTGGCCGTCCACGCGGTCGAACGCCCACTCCCCCTGGAGCGAGACCGACCCCAGCACGGCGGCCGCCTCCAGCCCCGCGGTCTCGGAGGTCTCCACGGAGAAGAGGCCGGTGTCCACCGGCCGGCCGCCGATGGAGATGCCGGGGCGGGCGGAGAGGCGATCCACGGAACCCTCGGGGTCGCGGCGGTCGTAGGCCGCGCCCAGGTGGAGCAGCGTCCGCCCCTCGTCCGCGTACACCGGCGCGCCGTAGACCCGGGCGACGAGGTTGTTGCCCACCACCCCCGTGCCCCGCGTGTCGTCGTCACCGAACAGCCCCGCCTGCCACCCGGCGCGGCCGTCGAGGAGGGAGTCCTGCGCCAGGACGCCGGTGCGGAACGAGCGCGCCAGCGGGTTCATCGTCGAACGCTCCATGAAGGCCATCGTGTTGGCGCTCGTCAACTCCTCGAGGCTGAAGGGCTCCTTCATCCGGCCCACCTGCACGCGACCGAGGAGCGGCACGTCCTTCACGCCGAGGAACATCTCGCGGAACTGGTGGGGGGTCGTCGCGAACTCGACCTGGAACCCGAAGTAGACGTTCCCGTAGAGGGTCCCCGACATCTGGAGCCGCGCCCGACGGAACTGGTTCGTCCGCACCCAGGGCGCGCCCACCGCCGCCGTCACGTCGGAATCGGCGCGGGGGAAGATCACGTCGTACTGGACGCGCCCCCCGACCCGCAGAGAGTGGCGGCCGTCGGCGGTCTGGAAGTTCAGCCCGTCCTTCCAGAAGGCGCGGAAGTCGTCCTTGCCACGGCCCAGGACCTTGCGCCCCTCCTCGGACTCCAGGTAGGCGCGCACGGCGGCGGCGAGGCCGCCCTCGTCGGGGCGATCGGCGGCCAGGCGGGCCCTCAGGTCGTCGATCTCCCGGCGCTGCGCCTCCAGGAGGGCGAGGACCTCGTCGAGCCGCCGCTCCACGTCCGATGGCGCCGCCCCCTCCGCCGGCTCGACGGCGGCGGCGACGCCGCCGCCCGCCAGCAGGAGCGCCACCCCCGCCACGGCGCCCATCATCCGCATGCCGCGCCTCCTTCGTGCGACCGCCGCCGCGTCCGCGCCCATCGTCCATCCACCGCAATCGACGGGCCGGACATCGAGGTGTCCATGCGGGGCGTCGCCGTACCCGTCCCGGCACGGCCGTCGGCGACTCCCGCGCGGGACCGTTCCCCCGCCGCCGGCGGCGTCCCTGCCCCGGCACGACGGGCGCGCCTCCGCCGCCCTGACCGACGACCGCGGTCAGGAGTTCTTGACGACGATGTTCTCCAGGATGTTGCCCACGTCTTCCGTCCGATCCACGGCGTGCTCCAGGCGGGCGTAGATCTCCTTCCACTTGATGAGGGAGAGGACGTCGACCTCCCCCTCGAACAGTTCGGAGACCACGCGGCGGGTGAGGTCGTCGGCCTCGTTCTCCCGGTTGTTGATCTCGATGAGATGCGGCAGGACGCCGTCGCGGCCGCGCTTCCGCACCTCCCGGAGACACCCGACGGCGTCCCGGAGGGACTTGGAGGCGGCGACGAGGATGCGCGCCATCTGGATCGCCTCCGGCGTCGGCGTCGGCACGTGGAACATCTGGAACCGCGCCGCGACGCCCTCGATCTCGTCGAGGACGTCGTCCATGGCGCTGGCGAGGCCATGGATGTCCTCCGGGTCGATGGGAGTGAGGAACGACCGGTTCAGCGTGTCGAAGATGTCGTGGGTGGCGATGTCGGCCTGGTGCTCGATCTCCTTGATCTCGAGCACGTACCGATCGATGTGCTCGTAGTCCTCCAGCATCCGGAGGAACCGCTCCGCCCCCTGGACGAGCAGGTCCCCCTGCCGATCGAACAGCGTGAAGAACACGTCCTGGCGCGGGAGGAAGGAGATGGCCATGGCGTCCTTTCGATCAGGGGGACTTCAGGAGGGCATCGAGGTCGAGCGCGTTCACGGCCCACCATGCGGCGGCACCCATGAGCCCGGAACACGGGAGCGTGAGCACCCAGGCCCACACGATGCGACTGGCCACCTCCCAGCGGACCGCGCCCACGCGCGTCGTGCTCCCGACGCCCATGATGGCGCCCACGATCGTGTGCGTCGTGCTGACGGGGATCCCGGCGGCGGCGGTCCCGAGGCAGACGGCGGCCCCGGCGGTCTCCGCGCAGAACCCCCCCGAGGGGGTGAGCCGGGTCAGCCGCGTGCCCACCGTCTGGATGACGCGCCACCCCCCGTACATCGTGCCCGCCGCGATGGCGGCATGGGCGGAGTAGACCACCCAGCGCGGGGTCATGGCCGTGGGGTCGTGCATGCCCGCGGAGACGATGACGAGGAGGATGATCCCCATGGTCTTCTGGGCGTCGCTGGCACCGTGGCCGAACGAGAACGCGGCACTGGAGATCAACTGGCCGAACCGGAACCCGGCGCGGACCCGCCGCTTCTCCGCCTTGTGGAACAGCCAGAACACCGCGACCATCAGGAGGAACCCCCCGAGCATCCCGGCGATGGGGGAGATCACGATGAAGAGCGCCACGTCCATCAACTTGCCCTGGTTGAGGGACGCCACGTCGCCACCGGTCTTCGCCAGAGCCGCGCCGATGACGCCGCCGATGAGGGAGTGGGAGATGCTGATGGGGAGGCCGGCGCGCGTGCAGAGGTGCGCCCACGTGACCGCCCCCAGAAGGGCGGCCAGCACCATGGGCACGGAGACGACCCCCGGCGTGACCAGCTTCGAGATGGAGTCGGCGACGCGCGTCTCGAGGAAGAAGGCCGCCACGAAGTTGAACAGGGCGGCCCAGAGCACCGCGTGGAGGGGGCTCAGCACCCGCGTGGAGACGATGGTGGCGATGGAGTTCGCCGCGTCGTTCATCCCGTTGACGAAGTCGAACACGAGCGCGAGGCCCACGACCACGAGCACGAACGTCAGCAACGCGCACCCCGGCGGCGGCGGCGCGCGCGCCCGCACGCGCGCCGTCCGCGGCCGCCCGCACCGCTGTGGCCCAAATCGCCCCCCCGCCGCGCGGCGTCCGGGCCGGACGGCCCCGGCACCGTCACCGGCGGGCGGGAGTGTAAGGAGACGGTAAAGCGCGCGGCGAGGATTCTCGCGGGCTAGCCCGACCTATTCATGAGGGACCGCGGTCCCGCGGCGTCCTCGCGCCGATC
>CAZSIX010000097.1:0-3404 GCA_964607145.1 uncultured Planctomycetota bacterium
GCCGCCGCCCGCTCCCGGTCGCGGCGGCGGGCGCCGTCGCGGCCCCGGCGGCGGGCGAGGTTGCGCAGCACCGTGGCCATCCAGCCCCGGCCGGTCCCCGGCGCGGGCGGGCTCTCCAGGGAGACGCGCCACACCTCCTGCTCGAGGTCGTCGGCGGCGTTGGGATCGGCCACGAGGCGCCGGGCGAGGGCGCGGGCCCACGCGTGGTGGGCCAGCAGTTCCGGCTCGTCCCGTCTCCCCGGCCCCGCCGCGCGTTCCATGGTCAGGAAAGCCCGCGGGCCCGGGATCCGGTTCACGCCGGGACGCGGGCCGCCAGCGTCGCCCCGGCCCGGAACGCCACGAGGCCGAGGGCGACGCTGCCGAGCAGGTAGAGGGACGCGGCCCCCCACCGGCGGCCCGCCAGGAACTCGTCCCCCTCGCCGCAGAACGTGGAGAAGGTCGTGAACGCGCCCAGGAACCCGGTGGCGAGCAGCGGCCGCCACGGGTCGAGGGCGGGCCAGCGATCCCGCGCGCCCGCCACGACGACGCCCAGCGCGAGGCAGCCGAGGACGTTCACCGCCAGCGTCCCCCACGGCATGGGGGCGCCGGTGACCCGCTCGAGGAGCGCGCCGCAGCCCCAGCGGGACAGCGCTCCCAGCGCCCCCCCGGCGGCCACCAGGAGGGCGGTCTCGACTCCCCCCACGGCGCCTCCTACTTGTAGACGAGGTCGAAGAGGCGGTCGGCGCGGACCGGGTCGAGATCCTTGAGCGCCTTGTAGGCGTCCAGCGCGCCCCCCTTGTCGCCGGTGGCGCACAGCAGGGCGCCCAGCGCGTACTGCGCGTCGGCGCTGCGCGGGGCGAGCCCCACGGCGCGCCGCAGTTCCTCCAGCGCCTCCGCGCCGCGGCCGGCGCGGTGGAGGAGGATGCCGAACCGCGTGCGGAGTTCGACATCCTCGGGGGCGGCGCGGAGCGTCACGCGGAGGCACTCCAGCGCCTCGTCCCGGCGATCCCGCTTCTCGAGGACCCCCACCAGGTTGAGCGCCGCCTGCGCGAAGCCGGGTCGCAGGCGGAGCGCCTGGCGGTACGCCTCGGCGGCCTCGTCCATGCGGCCGAGGGACTGGTAGGCGACGCCGAGGTTGTTGTGGGCGCGGGCGAAATCCGGCCGGATGCGGATGGCGCGGCGGGACGCGTCGGCCGCCTTCTCGAAGTCCCCCAGCGCGTGGTACGCCATGCCGAGGTTCTTCCAGGCGCGCGCGAAACCGGGGTCGATGCGGACGGCCTCCAGGTAGGCCTCCACGGCGTCGCGGAACCGGCCCATGGCGAACTCCGCCACTCCCAGGTTCTTGTACTCCTGCGCGTCGTCGGGATTGAGCCGGATGGCCTCGCGGAACGCGCCCGCCGCGTCGGGGTACATGCCGAGATTGAAGAGCGCGACGCCGAGGCGGTTGCGCGCGCGGGAGTCGTGGGGGCAGAGCACGACGACGGACCGCAGCGCGTCCATGGCCTCCCTGAGGCGGCCGAGGCGCGTGAGGGTCTGCGCGCGGACCTCCCGGGGCGCCGGTTCGTCGGCGAGGATCTCCTCGGCGACCTTCACCGCCTCCAGGGACTCCTCCGCGCGGCCGGAGCGGAGGAGCGCCACGGCCAGCGCCAGCCAGGCGCGCCCGTCGCGGAAATCGGCGTCCACCATGCGCCGCAGGAGCGTCGCCGCCGCTGCGACGTCGCCGCCCAGCCACGCCCGCGCCGCGGGCACGAACCTCCCGTCCCCGGGCCCCGGCTCCGCGGGACGATCCGCGAGGCGCTGGAACTGGGCGGCGCCCAGCCCCCGCGCCCCGTCGGGAGGGGAGAGGTACGGGAGGGCGTCCTCGCCGTCCTCCAGAGACCCCGCCACGGCGATGACGCGACCCCGCGGGTCCACCACGGGGGCGCCGGAGATGCCCACGGGGCCCTCCAGCGCGAGGGGGGCGGCGGGGCCGAGGGGCGGGATCTCCTCGGGCGGCGAGACGGTGACGGCGACCCCCGTCGCGGCGGAGGAGAAACGGCCGCCGAGGAGCGTGCCGCGGAGGGGTTCGTCCACGGCGCCGCCCCCCAGGGGGAGGAGGGGCACGCTCCCGCTGGGCACGTCCACGGCGAGGAGCGCGAAGTCGGAGGCGACGTCCTCGCCGAGGAGGCCCAGCACGTCGCGGTGATCCCCGGAGGCCATCACGATGCGGGCCAGCCGGGCGCCACGGAGGAGGCGTCGGCGCGTGATCACGCGGCCGTCGGCCACGAAGAACGCGGAGCCCTCCTGGAGCGGCGTGTTCCCCTCGGCCAGCGGAACGAGGGAGACCACGGAGCCCGCGGCGCCCTGTTCCGGCCCCCCCGCTCCCCCCATGTGGACCGGGAACTACCCGGAGATGGTCACGCTGACCATGCGATCCCCCACGGCGATGGCGTCCACGACGTCCTGGCCGGCGGTGACCTGGCCGAAGACCGTGTGGCGGCCGTCGAGGTGGGGAGTGGCCACGTGGGTGATGAAGAACTGGCTGCCGCCGGTGTCCTTGCCGGCGTGGGCCATGGAGAGCGCGCCGCGGCCGTGCTTCCGCGGGTTGCCCGCGGTCTCGCACTTGATCTTCCAGCCCGGTCCGCCGGTCCCGTCGCCCTTGGGGCAACCGCCCTGGATGACGAAGTCGGGGACGACGCGGTGGAACTTCAGGCCGTTGTAGAACCCGGAGTTCGCCAGCTTCTCGAAGTTGGCGACGGTCCCCGGCGCGTCCTCGGGGAAGAGTTCCAAGCGGATGGTCCCCTTGCTCGTCTCGATGGTGGCTGTCTTCATGGCGCGCAGGGTACCACCGGTCACCCCCGCGCCCAACGGCGCCCGGGCCGTGCGGGCGACGCCCGTCAGAGCGCGAACAGTCCCGCCGCCAGGGGGACCACGGCGGCGGCCGTGACCGCGCCCGCGCGGGCCCACGGCGGGACGTCCCCCGCGGCGAGCCTCGCGCCGACCCAGGCGAGGAGGGCGGCCCGGGCGGGCATGCAGGGACCGAGGAGGAGGAGGAGGAGCGGGAAGCGCGCCCAGGGGCCGCCCCGGCCCCACGCCCGCTCCGCCGTCCACAGCGCCAGCGCCGTCGCGACGAGCGCCGCCAGCGCCGCGGCGACTCCCTCCCCGGCCCGCAACGGGACCGCGACGGCGTGGGCGAGGTCGGGCAGGAGGGGCGCGCCGCCGACGGAGCCGGCCAGCAGGTCCGCGGGACCCGCGGCCAGAGCGAGGAGCAGCGCCCCGACGACGGCGGCCCCCACGCGCCACGGTGCCGCGGGGGTCGTCCCCGGGCCCCCCGTTCCCTGCCGCCGCGCCTCCGCGAGCGCAGCCGCCACCGCGCCCGCCGCCGCCAGGAGGTAGAGCGCCGCCGGGGGTCCCCCCGCGCGGAGGGCCAGGGTCCCCGCCCCGTG
>CAZSIX010000098.1:0-2928 GCA_964607145.1 uncultured Planctomycetota bacterium
GCGGGCGCGGGCGCGCCCTCGCCGCCGCGGGCGGGCGGAATGGCGGCGAAGTCGGCGAGGAGCAGCGCCGACGCGAGCGCCGCCGCGACGATCCGGCCCCCGCCGCCCCTCGACCCCATGGCCACCTCCGCGCCCGGCTCCGCGCCGCGACGATCCTACCCGCGCCCCGCGGGCCCGCGAGGTCGCCGCAGGGAATGCGTAAGATCCCGGCGGTAGGCCATCCCCGTGAACACCCGCGTACTGCTGGTCGAGGACGACGAGCGGCTGGGCCGCCAGGTGGCGGCGCAACTGCTCCGCGCCGGATTCCAGCCCACGTGGCTCCGCGACGGGGACGCCGCGCTGCGGGAGGACCCGCGGGCCTACGCCCTCGTCGTCCTCGACCTGATGCTGCCGGGCGCCTACGGGCTCGACGTGCTGAAGGCGTTCCGGCGGACGTCCGAAGTCCCCGTCCTCGTGCTGAGCGCGCGGGACGACACCGCCGACAAGGTGCGCGCGCTGCAACTGGGCGCCGACGACTACATGACGAAGCCGTTCTGGCCGGAGGAACTGGCGGCCCGCGTGCAGGCGCGGCTGCGCCGGCCCATCCTGCAGCGCGCCGACGGGGTGAGCATGGGACCGCTCACCGTGGACCTCTCGGCGCGGCGCGTGGCGGTGGAGGGCCGCGACGTGGACCTCACGCGCGTGGAGTTCGACCTCCTCGCCGCCCTCTGCCGCCGCCCCGGCGCCGCGGTCCCGCGGGAGCGCCTCGCCGCGGAAGTGCTCGACCCGGAGCGGGACGGCACGGAGCGCACGCTGGACGTCCACGTGTCCCGCCTCCGGAAGAAACTCGGCGCCGCGGCGCCGTGCGTCGCCACCGTATGGGGCGTGGGCTACCGGCTGACGGACCCGGCCGGGTCGTGAGGCTCCGCGCGCGACTCGTCCTCACGGTGCTCGCGGCGGCGGTGCCGCTGGTGGCGGGCGCCGAGTTCCTGCGCCGGGATCTCGGCCGGCGGGCGCTCCGGCAGTCGGTGCGCGACCAGGCGGTGGGGCGCATGGACGGCTGGGGGCGGGAGGCCTGCCTCCGCGCGCCGGAGGAGTTCCAGGACCCGCCCGCGGGGCCCCCGCCGCGGCCCCCCCGCGGCGGGCCGGGCGGTCCGCCGGGACCGGGGCCGGGACCGCGGGGGGGACCGGGCTTCCCGCCGGACGCGGGTCCCGGGGGGCCCCTTCCCGGTCCGCGCCCGGGCCCCGCGGGAGTGCCGCGGCGCGACGGCCCCGGCCGTCCCGGGCCGGCGCTGGAGATCTGGGCGTACGGGGCCGACTTCCGCTCGGCGAACCCGCGCGCGCCGGAGTTCCCCGCGGCGCTCCGCGCCGACCTGGAGTCGGGCGACGCCCTCGCCGATCTCCCGTGGACCGTACCCGCGGGGCAGGGCGTCCAGGTGGGCGTGCGCTACGACGGGGACGAGGGGGACTCGCCCTGCGCGTTCCTGCTCGTGCGCCGCGCCGATCGCGCGCCGCCCGGTGCCCTCGGCGACGCGCTGCTCTGGAGTCTCGCGGCGCTGGCCGGCGGGCTCGTGCTCGCCGTCCTCGCGGCGGCGGGGCCCGTGGTCCGCCGCATCCGGCGGCTGGAGGGGGAGGTGCGCCGCGCCGCCGCCGACGGCTACGCGACTCCCGTGGACGGGGCCGGCGGCGACGAGGTCGCCGACCTCGCCCGCGCGTTCAACGCCGCGGGCGGCGAGATCCGGGAGCGCATCCGGCTGCTGGAGGAGCGGGAGCGGACGCTGCGCGAGTTCGTCACCCACACGAACCACGACGTGATGGTCCCCCTCACCGTGCTCCAGGGCCACCTGGCGGAGACGCGGGAGCGCGCCGCCGCCGGCGCTCCGCCGGACCCGGCCTCCCTCCGCGAGGCCATGGAGGAGGCCCACTACATCGGCGCCCTCCTCCACAACCTCGCCGCCGCGGCGCGGCTGGAGGCGGGCGGCGGGGAACTCCGCCGGGACCCCGTGGACCTCGGCTCGCTGGTGGAGCGGGTCGTCGCCCGCCACCGCCCCCTGGCGCGGCCCCGCGGCGTGGACCTCGACCGCGCGGTGCCGGAGGCGCCGGTGGTGACCGCCGGGGACGTCACGCTGCTGGAGCAGGCCGTCGGCAACCTCGTCCACAACGCGGTCCGCTACGGCGTCGAGGGCGGCCACGTGCTCGTGCGCCTCGACGTTGCGCCGGCGGGCGGGTTCTCGCTGCGCGTCGTGGACGACGGGCCCGGCATCCCGCCGGAGGAGATCGCCCGCATCACGGAGCGCTCCTTCCGCGGCGGCGCCGCCCGCACGCGGGAGCCCGACGGCCAGGGGTTCGGCCTCCACATCGCGCTGGAGGTGGCGCGGCGGCACGGCTTCACGCTGGAGATCCGGCGGCGGGAACCGCGGGGACTCCAGGTCGAACTCCGCGGCGGGCCGGCGGGTCCCGGGTAGGCGCCGCCCGGGACCGCCGAGGCGCGGCCGCCGGACCGCGACGCGCGCCGGCGGGGGTTCCGCGCGGCCGTCAGCGCGGAGGCTTCGGGCGCCCCTCCTCCAGGGCCCGCTGGAGCCGCCCGAACCGCTCCTCGCCCAGCGCGCCCTTCAGCGCCTCCATGAGGGACTCCCGCGCCTTCTCGTGCTCCGCCCGCATGGAGTCCGGGTCCGGCCGCTCGCCCGCGGCCCGCCGCTCCTCCATGCGCTTCCGCATGGCCGTGTGGTGCTCCTCGAGGACCTTCGCCACGGAGTCGCGGACCGCGCCATCCAGATCGAGGGTCCCCAGCGCCGCACGCAGCGGATCCCCGCGCCGCTCCCCCTCCTCGCCACGCCGCCCGCCATCTCCGGGCCCGCCGCGGAACTCCCGGGGACCGGGTCCACCGGGGCCGCCCGGGCCGCCGGGCGCACCGGGGCCGCCGGGCGCACCGGGGCCGCCGGGGCCGCG
>CAZSIX010000099.1:0-2514 GCA_964607145.1 uncultured Planctomycetota bacterium
ACGGGCGCCGGGGCCGGCGGCGGCGCGGCGGTTCCCCCTCCGGGACCCCCTCCCTCCCCGCCCGCCGCGCCCGGCGGGACGCCGGACCCCTCGCCGCCGCCGACCCCCTCCGGGCCCCGGCGGGTGGTCCGGCAGCGCCTCCTCCCCGTGGGCGGGTCGGACGCGTCGGAGCCGACGCTGTCCCCCGACGGGACGCAGGTGGCCTTCGTCATGGCCGACGACGCGGGAGTGAAGCAGCTCTGGATGCGGAGCCTCGACGAGGGCGATCCGCTCCCGTTGACGCGGCAGCCGCGGGACTGCTCCTTCCCCCGCTGGGCGCCGCGCGGCGGGCTCATCTCCTTCTGCCAGGACGAGGGGTTCCTCGGGACGCCGCTGCTCCGGCTGAAGAGCGTGTGGGTCGTCGCGCCCCCCACGGGCACTCCGCGCAAGGTGCTCGCCAATGGCTACAACCCGTCGTGGAGCCCCGACGGGGCGCGCCTCCTGGCGGACGACTTCTCCGGCATCTTCACCATCAACGTGGATGGGAGCGACCGGCGGGCGGTGGAGGGCGTTCCGGAAGGGAAGTTCCCGCTCCCCGTGCGGCGGCCGCGCTTCTCGCCCGACGGCACGCGCATCGCGTTCTTCCACAACGACCTCGGGCCCGCGGGGGACTACTGGATGGTGGGAGCCGACGGGACCGGTCTCCGCGCGCTCACGCGTCGCACCGATCTCGGCGGCGGCTTCGACTGGTCCGCGGAGGGGGACGCGCTGGTGGTGTCCGCCGGCTGGGGCGGCGCGACCACGCTTTGGCGCGTGCCCGTGGCGGGCGGCCCGGCGACGGCCATCACCTCGGGGACCGGAGAGGACACCGACCCCTGCGTCTCCGCCGACGGCTCGCGGATCCTGTTCGTGAACGCCCGCCACTCCTACACGCTCAAGGCGCTGGACCTGGAGACGCGCGTCGAGCGCGCGCTCCTCCAGTCGCGCACGCCCATGGGCGCGCCGGAGTTCTCTCCCGACGGCGGCTCCATCGCCGTCGCCGGCGGGGAGGAGCCGGGGATCCACCTCCTCGTCGTCGGACGGGACGGGAAGGGGCTCCGCGCCGTGAGCCGCGGGGACGGGGAGATCCACCTGTTCCCGCAGTGGACCGCCGCCGGCGACGGCTTCTACTTCTACCGGAAGTCCATGGACGGCAGTTTCGCCTGGGAGCGGATGCCCGTCGCCGGCGGCCCGGGGACCGTGCTGCGGAAGGGGTGGACCATCCACTTCCAGGTGTACGCGCGCGTCTCCCCGGACGGGAAGCGCGTCGCGTACCTCCAGAACAACGGACTCCGCGCGCTGCCGGCGACGCTGGTCGAGGATCTCGAGGGCGGAACCGCGAAGCGCACCGACGAGGTCGTCTTCTACGCCCGCTGGTCGCCCGACGGGACGCGTCTCGCGGGACCCAACCTGGAGGGGAAGATCGCCATCGTGCGCCTGGACGGCGGCCCGGCGAGGTTCATCGCGCCGGGGTACTCCGCCGCGTGGTCCCCCGACGGGAAGTGGCTCTACTTCGTCGCCAACGACGCGGCCGACGCGGAGGGGAAGGCGCGCCCCGGCCAGGCGCTCTTCCGCGTCCCCGCCGACTCCGCGGAGAACGCGGAACCGGAGCGCATCGCGCCCGTCGGGAGGATGGACCCGTTCAACGCGCTGTTCGACATCTCCTCGCGGGGCGAGGCCGTCTGGATGGACTTCCAGGAGGGGAAGAAGGAGATCTGGGTCCTGGAGCTGGAATGAGCGGGCGCGGCGACTCCTCCCGTCCACGCGACGACCGCGCCGCCGTCATCCTCTGCGGCGGCCTCTCCACGCGCATGGGGCGGCCGAAGGCGCTGCTGCCCTTCGGCGCGGAGACCCTGCTGCAGCGCGTGATCCGGCTCTGCGGCGTCGCGTGCGGCGAGCGGGTCGTCGTGGCGGCGGCGGGGCAGGACCTCCCCCCGCTGCCCGCGGACGTGCGCGTGGTGCGGGACGAGCGGCCGGCGCAGGGCCCGCTGGAGGGGCTGGCGCAGGGGCTCGCGGCGTGCCGCGCTCCCGCGGCGTACTGCACGCCCTGCGACGTCCCGTTCCTGGAGCCGGGGCTCGTCGCACTCCTCTTCCGGCGACTGGGCGCGGCCGATGCCGCCCGCCCCCTTGTCGACGGCTGGGCCCAGCCGCTCCCGGCGGTCTACCGGACGACGCTGGCCCCGCTGGCCGCCGGCCTCGTCGCGAGCGGCCGACGGCGGGTCGTGTTCCTCGTCGAGGGGCGCCCCGTGGTGGACGTCGCCGAGGCGGCGCTCCGCGCCGCGGATCCCGACCTCGCATCCTTCCGCAACTGCAACACGCCGGAGGAGTACGCGGCGGCGCTGCGGCAAGGGGGGGGGGGGGAGGGGGGCGAGGGGGAGGGCGGGGCGGGAACGGCGGGCGCGGCGGCGGCGACGGCGGCTGCGGTTGCGGCGGCGGGCGCGGCGCGGGGGGCGGGGGCGGCGGCGCCGCGGGCTACGTCGGGGGGGGCGGCGGCGG